>DAHUYG010000029.1 GCA_027315315.1 Acidimicrobiaceae bacterium
AAGCCTTCGTCCCTCACGCGGCGTTGCTGCGTCAGGCTTTCGCCCATTGCGCAAGATTCCCCACTGCTGCCTCCCGTAGGAGTCTGGGCCGTGTCTCAGTCCCAGTGTGGCTGATCGTCCTCTCAGACCAGCTACCCGTCGAAGCCTTGGTAGGCCGTTACCCCACCAACTAGCTGATAGGCCGCGAGCCCCTCCCGAAGCGGAATCCATTTCCTCACCGAGTCATGCGGCCCGGTGGGGGCATCCGGTATTAGCACCGGTTTCCCGGTGTTGTCCCGGTCTTCGGGGCAGGTTGCTCACGTGCTACTCACCCGTTCGCCACTCCGTCTTCATCGGTGTTGCCACCGAATGGACAGCGTTCGACTTGCATGTGTTAGGCACGCCGCCAGCGTTCGTCCTGAGCCAGGATCAAACTCTCCATCGAGACTCTCGCTCGGCCCCGAAGGACCTCCCGAAAATCGAAGAGCCAGCCGGGGTGACTCGCCCCGGCTGACGAGTGAGCGAACCTCCGAGGAGGACCCGCTCACCATTGATTTATTGCTTGACAGCCAGCACTGGTGCGCCGAAACGCCCCAGTGCTGCCCGCACTGGCTTTTGGCTCTCGCTCTTCCGTTTTCAAGGAACGACCGGGGCACCCACCTTAGGCGTTGGTGCCTACCGTCCGAGCCGAGGCGGGAATTCCCGCTTTGGGCTCGATCCCGCCGCCGCCGGTCCTCCGACGGGGACCGACCTTTGGCGGCGGGAGAGCCACTATACCAGGACCCAGACGAGTTGCAACGGGGTGGTCGCTGAGGCCATCTGGACCTCGGGGTTGCCCGGATCATCAGGGAGGGGACATGGACGGGAAGTTCTCCAAGATCTTCATCGGCGGCGCCTGGATCGACCCCGAGTCGGCCGGGCGGATCCCGGTGGTCAATCCGGCAACCGAGGAGGTCATCGCCGAGGTGCCCTCCGGCACCCCCGGAGACGCCGACAAGGCGGTCCGGGCCGCCCGGGCCGCCTTCGAGGAGTGGGGGGCCGTCCCCCCGGCCGAGCGCGGCAAGTACCTGGGCCGGATCGCCGACGTCCTGAGCGCCCGAGCGGACGAGCTCGCCGCCTCCATCTCGGCCGAGGTCGGGACCCCCCTCAAGCTCGCGCACAGCATGCAGGTGGCCGGCCCCCTCGCCCATCTGGGCTGGCATGCCGAGCTGGCCGAGCAGTTCACCTGGGAGGAGCGGATCGGCGGGAACCTCGTCGTGCGGGCCCCCGTTGGCGTCGTCGCCGCCATCACTCCGTGGAACTTCCCCCTGAACCAGGTGATCAACAAGATCGCACCGGCGATCCTCGCCGGATGCACCGTGGTCCTGAAGCCGAGCGAGGTCGCCCCCCTCACCGCGTGGGCGATCGCCGAGGCGACCGAGGAGGTGGGCCTGCCGCCGGGGGTCTTCAACCTCGTGAGCGGCGTCGGCCCGGTGATCGGTGAGGCGCTGGTCCGCCACCCCGAGATCGACATGGTCTCGTTCACGGGGTCCACCCGCGCCGGCAAGCAGATTGCCGCGATCGCGGCGGAGTCGGTCAAGCGGGTCGCGCTCGAGATGGGGGGCAAGTCGGCCAACATCATCCTCGACGATGCGAATCTCGACGATGCGCTCGCGGCCGGGGTGCGCTCCTGCTTCGTCAACTCGGGCCAGATCTGTGTGGCGCTGTCGCGAATGCTCGTGCCCCGCAACCGATACGACGAGATCATCGAGAAGGTGAAGGCGATCGCGGAGTCGACCACGGTTGGCGACCCCCAGGGCGACGTCCAGCTCGGGCCGCTCGTCTCGTCGGTCCAGCGGGACCGAGTCCGCTCCTACATCGAGAGGGGCGTGGCCGAGGGGGCGAGGCTCCTGACCGGTGGCGTGGAGCCCCCAGCCGAGCTCCCGACCGGCTACTACGTGCGTCCGACGGTCTTCGCCGACGTCGACAACTCGATGACGATCGCCCAGGAGGAGATCTTCGGCCCGGTCCTCTCGGTCATCCCCTACGAGGACGAGGACGACGCGGTGCGCATCGCCAACGACACCATCTACGGCCTGTCCGGCGCGGTCTGGTCCTCGGACAAGGCCCGGGCCGAGCGGGTGGCGCGGCGCCTGCGCACGGGCAACGTCCGGGTGAACGCCGGTGGCCGGGGCCGGGGTGCGCCCTTCGGTGGCTTCAAGCAGTCGGGGCTCGGGCGCGAGTCGGGCCTCTTCGGGCTCGACGAGTACGTCGAGCTGCAGGCGATCAGCATCCCCGACTGAGGAGTCAGGACACAACGGGTGCGCCGGCGACCCCCGCGGGCTGCCGGAGACGCGCCCCGGCGGGCACCGAGACATTCGGATCGCCGGGCACCCACCAGCGCCACGGAAGCTCGGCCGCCCGCGTGATCCCGATACGAGGGCCGTTCCCGGGGTCCTGCGGCGGCTCGGTCCCATCCGTGCAGAGCCGGATGCCGAGGTCGCCCGTCAAGAGGTCGGCCCCGTCGTGCGCGCCCGTGATCCCGAGCGCCTGACACAGCTTGGCGGGCCCGCTGCACAGGTCGCGCTCCCGGCGCGCCGCAGGTCGGGCCGCCGCCATCTCCTCGAGCCCGCACAGGGGCGCGCCGGCGCGCAGCAGGACCGCTCCGGCCACCTTCTCGGGCCTGCACACGACGTTGGCGCACCAGTGCATGCCGTAGGTGAAGTACACGTAGAGGAGCCCCGCCGGGCCGAACATCGTGGCGTTGCGCTTGGTCGCACCCCTGAACGCGTGCGACGCCGGGTCGTCGGCGCCCCGGTAGACCTCTACCTCCACGATGCGCACGACGCGTTCGCCGCACACGAGCAGCGTGTTGAGCAGCCTGGGCGCCACATCCAGGGGATCCCCGGCGAGCAGGCGACGCGAGATGGGGACCAGCCGCCGCCGTCCGATCACGTGGCGTGGGGGACCTGCTGGGCCTCGCCGGAGATCACCTCGAGCCGGGTCCGGTCGACGTCGAGGCGCCGCGTGAAGCGCTCGACCTGTTCGGCGACGGCTTCGGAGCCCGCTCCCCCCGGAGTGGTGCGTCGGCTGACCGCGACGCCCGGCTCGAGCAGCTTGGCGCCGGCGTCGCCCAGGTCAGGGTGGGCCTGGACGAGCTCGGCCAGCGGGACGTGGCGCTCGATCGAGTCGCGGACGAGGCCGCCGACCAGTGCGTGGGCCTTGCGGAACGGCACCCCTTGCTCGACGAGGTACTCGGCGAGGTCCACCGCTGCGGCCAGGGACCCGTCGGCCGCGGCCTGCATGCGGTCCTGGTGGAACTCGACCGTGGCGAAGAGCCCGGCCAGGGCGCGCAGCGCGACGCTCGCCTGCTGGAACGCGTCGATGAGGGGTTCCTTGTCCTCCTGGAGGTCCCGGTTGTAGGAGAGCGGGAGCCCCTTCAAGGTAACGAGGAGACCGGTGAGATGCCCGATCAGTCGGCCGGCCTTCCCCCGGGCGAGCTCGGCCACGTCGGGGTTCTTCTTCTGGGGCAGCATCGAGCTGCCGGTGGCATACGCGTCGGCCAGGGTGCAGAAGCCGAACTCCTCGGTCGACCACAGGACGATCTCCTCCCCCATGCGCGAGAGGTGCACGCCGAGCAGCGCGATGTCGAAGAGCGCCTCGGCGGCGAAGTCCCGGTCCGAGACGGCGTCGAGCGAGTTCTCGAAGCGGGCATGGAACCCGAGCGCCTCGGCGACGAAGTCCGGATCGAGCGGAAGCGACGAGCCCGCCAGGGCACCGGCCCCGAGGGGCGACACGTCCATCCGCTCGACGGTGGCGATCAGGCGGTCGACGTCCCGGGCGAGCGCCCAGGCATGGGCCAGGAGATGGTGGGCCAGGAGGACCGGCTGGGCCCGCTGCATGTGCGTGTATCCCGGAAGGTAGGCATCGCCGGCGTCCGTGGCGCGCCCGAGGAGGACCTCTTGGAGCGCGATCACGTCGGTCGCCAGCCCGGTCAGGCGCCTGCGACACCACAGCCGGAGGTCCGTCGCGACCTGGTCGTTGCGGCTCCGGCCGGTGTGCAGCTTGGCGCCGACGTCGCCGGCGAGCTCGGTCACCCGGCGTTCGATTGCGGTGTGCACGTCCTCGTCCTCGGGCGCGAACACGAAGCGGTCCCCGGACACCTCCTCGCCCACTCGGTCGAGCGCGGCGAGCAGGATCTCGACCTCCTGCTCGCTCAGGATGCCGCTGCGCCCGAGGCCCCTCACGTGCGCTCGAGACCCCTCGAGGTCCTCGGCTGCGAACACCCGATCGAACCCGGCGCTCACGGTGAACTCCGAGACCACCTCGGCCATCTCCTCGGCGAAGCGGCCCTGCCACAGCGTCACGGCCGCTCGCCCCGCTCCTGACGCGCCGCCCAGTTAGCGACGCCCAGCCCGAAGATCCGGACGAAGCCCTCCGAGTCCTGATGCCGGAAGGTGTCCCTCGAGTCGTAGGTGGCGAGCTCGGGGTCATAGAGGGCGACTGGGCTCCTGCGACCCTCGACCGTGCAGAGCCCGGGCGCCTCGATCCGCAGACGCACCTCTCCGGTCACGTGGCGCTGGGAGCGAGCGATGAACGCGTCGAGCGCCTCTTTCAGCGGCGAGAACCACATGCCGTCGTAGACGAGCTCGGCCCAGCGGTGCTCCAGGCGGAGCTTCTCGTGGGACATGTCGTGCTCGAGCGTCATGTCCTCCAGGTCGGCGTGGGCGGCGATCAGCGCGAGCGCCCCCGGGCACTCGTAGATCTCACGGCTCTTGATACCCACCCGGCGGCTCTCCACGGCGTCGACCCGCCCGAAGCCCCGCGCGCCGGCGAGGGCTCCCAGCCGCCCGATGATGGTGGCGACGTCGAGGCGCTCACCGTCGAGGGAGACCGGCACGCCCGACTCGAAGCCGACGACGGCCGACGCCGGCTCGTCGGTCGTGATCCTGGTGAGTGTGTATGCGTCGTCGGGCGGCCTCGCCCAGGGGTCCTCGATGGCGCCGCACTCGATCGAGCGGCCCCACAGGTTCTCGTCGATCGAGTAGATCTTCTCGATCGACGTCTCGATCGGGATCTCCCACTTGGCGGCGTACGCGACGGCGTCCTCGCGCGACATCCCCCACATGCGGGCCGGGGCGACGACGTCCAGATCGGGTGCGAGCGAGCGCGTGCCCACCTCGAAACGGACCTGGTCGTTCCCCTTGCCGGTGCAACCGTGGGCGACGGTGTCGGCCCCGTGCTTGCGGGCCTCGGCCACGAGGTGCCGGACGATCAACGGGCGCGAGAGCGCCGAGACGAGGGGGTACTTGTTCTCGTACTTGGCGTTCGCCAGGACCGCCGGCACGCAGAACTCCTCGGCGAACTCCTTCTTGGCGTCGATCACCACCGACTCGACGGCTCCAGCCGCGAGGGCGCGCTGGCGGATGGCCTCCCACGAGGCGGCGTCGGCGTCGTCGTCCTGTCCGACGTCGACCGCGACCGCGACCACCTCGGCCCCGTGTTGCTCGATCAGCCAACGCACGGCGACCGAGGTGTCCAGTCCGCCGCTGTAGGCAAGCACGATGCGCTCGGCCACCGTCATCTCCTCCGTAGGTCACTGGGCGCGCCGTTGCGGCCCGCCGATCTCGATTGTCCGCTCGCCCCGTTGCCCGCCCGGGCCGGCTCGATCAGGCCCCCGAGCCGCTCGACCATCGCCGAGCCGCCCTCGTCTTCGGCGACCACAAGGAGCACCGTATCGTCACCGGCCACCGTGCCCAACAGCCCGGGCAGTGCGCTCCGATCGAGCGCCGACGCGACCACGTGTGCGCAGCCCGGCGGCGTCCGCAGCACTACCAGGTTGCCCGAGGCGGCCAGCTCGACCACCCATTCGCCGAGGACCCGGCGCAGGTGCTCCCCGCTCACGATCTGCTGTGTGGGCAGCTCGGCCAGGGCGTACGCGCTCTCGCCGCCCGCCAGCCGGACCTTGACCGCCCCGAGCTCCTCTAAGTCCCGCGAGACCGTGGTCTGGGTGGCCTCGATCCCCTCCTCGGCCAGCAGCTCGACGAGCTGGGCCTGGTTGGTCACCGGCCACGCCTCGAGGAACTTCGCGATCCGGTGCTGGCGCTGGTGCTTGGTCACCCGCATCACGCTCCCACCTCCTCCAAGACCCCCGAGAGGATCCCAAGGGCCTCGTCGATCTCCTGGTCCGACACGAGGAGCGGCGGGGCGAACCGCAACGAGTCCGGGCGCACCGCGTTCACGAGCAGGCCGGACGCCAGGGCCCGGGCGGAGGCCTCCTTGGCGTCTTCGCCCGCCAGCCTGGCCGCGAGCAGGAGGCCCGCCCCGCGCACCTCGAGCACCCCTGGCAGCCGGGCCAGCCCCTCGGCGAGCCTCGCCCCGGCGCGCTCGGCACGGGCACAAACGCGCTCCTCCTCCATCACCGACAGGGTCGCCCGAACCGCCGAGAGGGCGAGCGGCTGGCCGCCGAAGGTCGACCCGTGGTCGCCGGGCCCGAAGGCCGCAGCCACCTCGGCCCGCGCCCAGCACGCCCCGACCGGCATGCCGTTGCCGAGCGCCTTGGCCATGGTCACGATGTCGGGCTCGAGACCCTGAGCCTGGAAGGCGAACCAGTGCCCGGTGCGCCCGAGGCCGGTCTGAATCTCGTCGACGATGAGGAGGGCGGCGTGCTCGTCGCAGAGCTCGCGCACCTTGGCCAGGTAGTCCGACGAGGGGACGTTGACCCCGCCCTCGCCCTGGATCGGCTCGAGGAGCACGGCCCCGGCCGGGACCGACCCGAGCGCGTCGGCGATCGCCCCGAGGTCACCGAAGGGCACATGGGTGAAGCCCTCGGGGACCGGGGCGAACGGCGCGTGCTTCTCGGGCTGGCCGGTCGCCGCCAGCGTGGCGAGCGTCCGCCCGTGGAACGACCCGAGCGTCGCCACCACGGCGTGACGGCCCGCCCCGGCCCACCGGCGCGCCAGCTTGATCGCGCACTCGTTGGCCTCGGCGCCCGAATTGCAGAAGAACACCTGCCCGCCCGCCTGCCGCTCGCCGCCACCGACGAGGCGGTCGATCGTCCTCGCCACCTCGGGCGCGAGGGCGTTGCGGTAGAGGTTCGACACGTGGTTGAGGGTCCCCGCCTGCTCGGCGATGGCGGCCGCCACCACCGGGTGGGCGTGGCCGAGGGAGACGACCGCCAGCCCGCCGATGAAGTCGAGGTAGCGGCGGCCCTCCTCGTCGAAGAGCTCGGTCCCCGACCCCCGGACAAACACCGGTTCGGCCGGGGCGTAGGTGGCCATGAGCGCCGAGCGGTCCTGGTCGGCGCTCATTGCGACACCATCGTGCCGACGCCCGAGTCGGTGAACAGCTCGACCAAGAGTGCGTGGGGCACCCGCCCGTCGAGCACATGGGCCCGGCGCACGCCCTCGCGGACCGCCTTGGCTGCGGCCTCGACCTTGGGGATCATCCCGCCGTCGACGACCCCCTCTGCGATCAGCCGCTCGACGTCGCTCGCAGCGAGCTGGCCGATGAGGCTCGAGGGGTCGTTGCGGTCGGCCTGCACGCCAGGCACGTCGGTCAGATAGACGAGCTTGTCGGCGCCGAGCGCCGCCGCGATCGCCCCGGCGGCGGTGTCGGCGTTGATGTTGTAGGCCTGGCCGCCCGCGCCGATCCCGACCGTCGCCACGACGGGGATCAGCCCCTGGGAGAGCAGGCCCCGGACCATGGTCGGATCGACCCGCAGGATGTCGCCCACGAAACCGAGCTGGGCCGAGCGCTGCTCGGCGGTGATCAGATGGGCGTCCTCCCCCGAGAGCCCGACGGCCAAGGGGGCGTGCACATTGATGGCCGAGACGATCTCGCGGTTCACCTTTCCCACCAGCACCATGCGTGCGATGTCGAGGGTCTCGGCGTCGGTAACCCGCCGCCCGTCCCGGAACTCGACCGCCTTTCCGAGGCGGCGCATCATCTCGCCGATCTGGGGACCGCCCCCGTGGACGACGACCGGCAACATGCCAACCGAGCGGAGGAGCACCACGTCCTGGGCGAAGGTAGCGAGCGTGCCCGAGGTCGGGGGCTCGCCCACCTCGTCGCCGAGCTGGTCGGTCGACGCGGCGAGCGCGTTGCCGCCGTACTTGATCACGACGACGTGGCCGGAGAACTCCCTGATATAGGGCAGCGCCTCGACCAGGAGGTTGGCGACGCTCGCCGGGTCGGCGCGGCGCAACGTGCTCACGACGTCGTCCGGTTCTCGTCGATGTAGCCGTAGCCCAGATCGGTGGTGACGACGGCGCCTGATCCCTCCCCCAAGCCCAGCTCGCAGCGGAGCTCGAGGTGGCGCCCGGCCATGTGGACCCGGACCGCATGCTCGTCGTGCCCCGCTGCGATCCCGCCCTCGCACACGGTGACTCCCCCATAGGAGATCCGCACGAGGTCCGGGTTGAGGGCGACCCCGGCGGTGCCGAGCTCGCTCAGCACCCGGCCCCAGTAGGGGTCCTCGCCGTTGAACGAGCACTTGACGAGCTGGGACTCGGCGACCTTGCGGGCGGCCCGGTGCGCCTCGCCATCGGTGGCCGCACCGCTCACGACGATCCGCACCACCTTCGTCGCCCCCTCGGCGTCCTCGGCCATCTGGAGCGCCAGGGACGCGCACACCTCGCCCAGGGCATCCTCGAAGCAGCCGGCAGGCGGCGGCCCGGCGAGCCCACTCGCGAGCACGAGGACGGTGTCGTTGGTCGACGTGCACCCGTCGATGCAGAGCGAGTTGAACGACGGACCGACGGCGTCGACCAGCGCAGCGCGCAGGTCCGCCGGCCCCACCTGGGCGTCGGTCGTCACGACGGCGAGCATCGTCGCCATGTCGGGTGCGAGCATCGCCGCGCCCTTGGCCATCGCCCCGACCGAGAAGCCCGGCCCGGCCACCAGCGCCTGCTTGGCCACCGTGTCGGTTGTCAGGATCGCATGCGCGGCCGCGGATGCGTCGGACTCGTCGGGCCCCCGCGTCCCAGCGACCCGCCCGACGGACTTGCTCACGACCTCGATCGGGAAGGGGACGCCGATGAGGCCGGTCTGGCAGACGAGCACCTGCTCGGGCACAGCCCCCAGCTCCTCGGCGACCAGTTCGCAGAGCTGCAGTGCGGCCGCCTTTCCCGCCGCGCCGTTGGCGGCGTTCGCATTGCCCGAGGTGAGCACCACCCCGGCCGCCAGGCCTCCGGATGCTGCGAGGTGCTCCCGGCTCACGAGCACCGGCGCGGCCGGTGCCAGGTTGGTGGTGAAGACCCCGACCGCTGGCACCGGGCGGCCGTCCGCCGTGGCCACGATGGCGAGATCGGGGGCGCCACCGGCCTTGATGCCGGCGGCGCCACCGGCCGCCACGAAGCCCGCCGGTCCGGTGACGCTCACGGGAAGAGGCCTGCCACGGGCAGGCCTGTCTCCTCGGGCAGCCCGAGGAGGAGGTTGGCGCACTGGACGGCCTGGCCCGATCCGCCCTTCATCAGGTTGTCGAGCGCCCCCATGGCGATCACCCAGCCGGTCCGCTCGTCCACCGTCGCGCTGACGTGCGCGCAGTTGGAGCCGGCGGTCGCCTTGGTAGACGGGGGCGAGTCGGTCACCACCACGAAGGGCTCGGACCCATAGGCGCGCCGGAGCACGCCGAGCACCTCCTCGCTCGTGGTCCCGGGCTCTGCCAGCCGGGCGTAGCAGGTGGCGAGGATGCCCCGGCTCATCGGCGCGAGGTGCGGGGTGAAGAGGACCGACGCGCCGAGGATCTGCTCCATCTCGGGCGTGTGACGGTGCGTCGTGACGCCGTAGGCGCGGAAGTCCTCGTCGACCGTCGAGAAGGCGGTCGCCTGGGTAAGCCCGCTGCCCGCCCCCGACACCCCGCTCGCCGCATCGACGATGATCCCGTCGCGCTCGACCAGCCCGGCCCCGATGAGCGGGGCCAGCGCGAGCGCGGCGGCCGTCGGGTAGCAACCGGCCGCTGCGACGGCCTTGGCCCCCACGATGTCGTCCCGGAAGAGCTCGGGGATGCCGAACGCGAACTGGCCGACGAGCCCGAACGCCGCGTGCGGATGCCCGTACCACGCCTCGTAGGCCGAGGCGTCGTGCAATCGGAAGTCCGCCGCGAGGTCGACCACCGCACCCGCCTTGCCCACCAGCCCGGGCACGATCGACTGCGACTCGCCGTGCGGCATCGCCAGGAACACGAGGTCGAGCCCGACGAGCGGCTCGACGGCGGTGGCCTCGAAGACAAGGTCCGGATAGGCGGCGGCGAGCGACGGATAGCGGTCCGCCGCCCGGGTCCCGGCCTGGCTGGCCCCCATGGCCGTGACGACGTCGAGCTCGGGATGCGCAGCGCACAGCCGCAACAGCTCGAGCCCGAGAAATCCCGATCCCCCGACCACGCCGACCTTCACGTCATAACTATACCGCGATGCGCATACTTATGGGACTGCTCCCCTTGGTCCGAGGTGACCACGATGCAGGTGTCGTCCCACATGCCGAGCTCCTTCAGCCCCGAGAACAGCCGACCGAGCTCCTCGTCGACGTGGGAGACCGTCCCGAAGTACCGGGCCCGGATCTCCCGCAGCTCGTCGTCGCTCGCGGCCCGTTGCTCGGCCAGCCTGCCCGTCGGCGGGATGGGGCGCTCAGGTGGCGACACCGGATCGCGGATGGCGTCGAAGGAGTAGGCGGTCGACCACCTGCCCGCTGCCGCGTACGGATCATGGGGGCGCAGGTAGCTGACGTGGGCCAACCAAGGTGCGTTCCGCCCTCGGAGCCACTCGAGCACCCGGTCGGTCAAGAAGGCCGTGACGCCGTGCTCGGCCGGCCGCTCCGGCTCGGTGGACAGCCCCCCGAAGAAGTCTCGGAGGTCGTAGCCGAGTCCGCGGAGCCATTCGATCCAGGGCTCCTGGCGGTCTGTCCGTGGCCACGAGAACGGTCGGTGAGCTGCAGTCCGACCTCGAAACCCGGCGCGATCCCCTCGTAGGTCGACAGCCGCGGGTCGCCCGCCCGTCGCTGAGCGGGGATCGATGCCCTGGTCGGTGTAGCCGAACAGCGTGGGGCGATAGCCCGCCCGTCGGGCCGCCAACGCGACTGTGTCGAAGCGATGGTCGAGCGGCATCCCGTTCCCGACGACCCGGTCGGTCATCTGGTACGTGCCGGTGTAGAGGCAGGCCCGCCCGGGCGAGCACGGAGCGGCCTGGTTGTAGTGCCGCGTCAGCAGCACCCCCTGACCGTCGAGATTCGGCGTGCGCACGACCCGGCGGCCGAGAGACAATCGCCCCGGAACTGGTCGAGCGTGATCAGGAGGATGTGCACGTCCCTCCCAGCATCGGGTCCCCTGCACGGCCTATCCAGTGAGCACCACCCCGGCCGACTCGGGGAGCCCTCGTGTGACGTCCCGAGCAGGGGCATCGGTGCCCAGGGCGCTATTACTCGCCCCTGTCGGGGCTCGTCGGTTGGTCCCGTCGTCGGGCGATGCTCACGGCAGCTCCCCAGTGACGACGGAGTCGGCCGTCAGGCCGTTGAGCGAGGCGCCGCCTGATCTCGCTGTAGAGGCGATCCCGTTGCCATGCCTTCATGGCGATGTGGTTGGAGAAGGTGTCGAGCAGGCGGAGGTACTCGTCGGCGTTGTAGCTGTTCTCCCAGTCGAAGTGACGAACAGCGACGACGTCGAAGAGGCCACTTGCTTCGATCTCGTCTCGGCTGTCGGGCAGCTGGCCCGGCCGGATGGGAACCCAAGCGTCGGGCAGTCCCTCGCCGATCTCGTCGTAGACGTCCTGGATTCCGGCGAAGATCGGATCGCCGTCTTCGGGGATGACGTGGGCGGCGCTCCAGAATGCGAGGTGACCGCCGGGGCGCAGCAGCTCCCAA
Source organism: Acidimicrobiaceae bacterium (assembly GCA_027315315.1). Classification (GTDB taxonomy): domain Bacteria; phylum Actinomycetota; class Acidimicrobiia; order Acidimicrobiales; family RAAP-2; genus Palsa-461. The sequence goes on from DAHUYG010000029.1 coordinate 11,812, forward strand.
GCACGCCGGTAGCGGAGATCAGGGTCGATCCAGTGCCAGGCCGTCGCCGCGAAGACGAGGTCGAAGTGTTCACCGGGAGGTGGGCGCCAGGTCTCGAACGCTCCGTCGATGACGGTCGTCTGCGGGAAGTCGGCGAGGTTGCGTCGAGCGGCGGCGGCAAGGTCGGGGCCGATCTCGATGCAGGTGATCCGAAACCCCCGACGGGCGAGGGGGATCGTGGCCTTCCCGGTGGCGCATCCGACTTCGAGCAGCCGATCACCTGGATTGAGCCCAGCCGTGTCGACCACGGTGTCGAAGAGCGTTTTGGGATACTCAGGCCGGGCCTGCTGGTAGAGATCGGCGGCCGAGTCGAAGGTTGTTCTCAGCTGCTCCCGGTCGTCTGCCACCGGACCATGATGGCTCGACCGGCCCCCCTCGAGCGGCTCGCGAGCGGGCCGCCTGCATGGGTGCGCCGGTCAGGGCCGCAGGGTCGGGTCGGTGGGGAACCGTTGTGGGTCAGGGCCGTAGGCGTGGCGGGTGGCGGCGTCGATGCCGATCCCGAAGAGGTCGCAGATGCGGCGCAGGTCGCCGTTGGTCTCCAGGGCCTCATCGAGGATCCGGTCTTCTCAGATGAGCTGGGCGGCCATGCCGAGCTTGATCCCGAACCATCGGCTGCCGACCGGGTCGAGTCGGCAGGCGATGCGGTGGTTGACGAAGAGGGGCTGTTGGCGGTGGACGGCCATTTCGTGTTGCGGTAGTCGAGGTAGGCGGCCAGACGAGCCTGGACCGGGTCGGCGAGGACGATGTGTCGGCCGGCGATGTGAAGGTGCCCTGCGTCCACGTCGGTCAGTTTGAGCGGGCGGAGCTCTCCGGCACGCAGCGCGTGGAAGGCGAGAAGAGCGGTCAGCGGCCCCTTGGGCTGGATCGTCGGAGTCGAGGCCGGCGCAGAGCGTCTCGACGTCGAGAGGAAGCGGTTGGCGCTGCTGGTGACGCCCGGAAGACACGGCGGCGGTCGGGTTGACGAAGACCAGTCCCCGGCCCTTGAGGATCTTGAACAGCGACCGCAGCGCTTTGGCGGCGAGGACCCGGTCGTTGCCCGTTGCCGGGAGCGCGGTGAGGACGTCGTCTTTGGAG
>DAHUYG010000034.1 GCA_027315315.1 Acidimicrobiaceae bacterium
TCTCGTCGATCGGCACGTACACGCCGGGGATGTTCGTAAAGACCTCGCCGACGAAGAACGGCTGGGAGAGGAACCGCTGGATCTTGCGGGCCCGCGCCACGATCACCTTGTCCTCTTCGGAGAGCTCGTCGAGGCCCAGGATGGCGATGATGTCCTGGAGCTCCTTGTATCGCTGGAGGACCTCCTGGACGCGGCGGGCCACCCCGTAGTGGCGCTCGCCGACGATCTCCGGAGTCAGGATGTTGCTGGTCGACGACAACGGGTTGACGGCCGGGTAGATGCCGAGGGCTGCGATCTGGCGATCGAGCTCCGTCGTCGCGTCGAGGTGGGTGAACGTCGTGAACGGCGCCGGGTCCGTGAAGTCGTCGGCGGGCACGTAGACGGCTTGGAGAGAGGTGATCGAGTGGCCCCGGGTCGACGTGATCCGCTCCTGGAGCTCGCCCATCTCGTCGGCGAGCGTGGGCTGGTACCCGACGGCCGAGGGCATACGCCCGAGCAGGGTGGAGACCTCCGAACCCGCCTGGACGAACCGGAACACGTTGTCGATGAAGAGGAGCACGTCCTGGTGCTTCACGTCCCGGAAATACTCGGCCATCGTGAGCGCAGCGAGCCCCACGCGAAGACGCACGCCCGGGGGCTCGTCCATCTGGCCGTAGACGAGAGCGGTCTTCTCGATGACCCCGGACTCCTGCATCTCGAGCCACATGTCGGTGCCCTCGCGGGTGCGCTCCCCCACCCCGGCGAACACCGACACGCCGCCGTGCTGGGCCGCCACCCGGTGGATCATCTCCTGGATGAGCACCGTCTTGCCCACGCCGGCCCCGCCGAACAGGCCGATCTTGCCGCCCTGGACGTAGGGCTCGAGCAGGTCCACCACCTTGATCCCGGTCTCGAACATCTGGGCCTGGGGCTCGAGCTCATCGAACTCCGGAGCGTTGCGGTGGATCTCCCAGTAGTCGTCGGGCTCGCCGATGTGATCGGTGTCGAGCGGCTGACCGAGCACATTGAAGACGTGCCCGAGGACCGCGTCACCGACCGGGACGCGCATGCCATGACCGAGGTTGCGCACCGCCGTGCCCCGTACGAGCCCGTCGGTGGCGCGCATGCACACGCAGCGCACCCGGCCCTCACCGATCTGTTGGGCGACCTCGGCGATGATCGATTCGGTCTGCCCCTCGAGCTCGACCTCCATCTCGACGGCGTGGTTGATCTCGGGCAGGGCGTGGAGGGGGAACTCCACGTCGACCACGGGGCCGGCGATGCCGACGACGCGGCCGTCCTCCAGCGAGCCGCGGGTGCTCGGCGTCCTCTCCTCAATCGTCGTCATCTCAGGCTCCCTTCGCCGAACGGAGGGCCTCGGCGCCTCCCACGATCTCCATGATCTCGGTGGTGATGCTGTCCTGGCGGGCCCGGTTCATCGTCCGGGTCAGCGTGCGGACGCGCTCGTCCGCGTTGTCGGTCGCGGCGGCCATCGCCCGCTGGCGGGCGGCGTGCTCCGAGGCGGAGGCCTCGAGCAGGGCCGAATAGAGCTCGGACTCGAGCGCGCGCGGCATGAGGTGCTCCAGGATCGACGCCCCGTCGGGCTCGAACTCGGTGTAGCCCCCCGACGGGGTGCCCTGGGTCGTCCCCTGCTCGGTCGGCTCGCTCGCCTCCTCGGGTTCGGGCAGGGGCAGCAACTGGTGCACCCCCACCGTCTGACGACCGGCCGAGTGATAACGGGTCGAGACCAGCACGATGAGGTCCAGCTGGTCGTCGTCGAACGCGTGCCACAGGGGGGCCGCGACCTCCCGGGCGTCCTCGAAGGTGGGGCGATCGGCCATCCCGATGAAGGCGTGCTCGACGTCGCGCCCTCGGAACCGGAAGTACGAGATGGCCCGGCGGCCCACGGTATAGAGGAGGACCTCGGCACCGCGTTCTCGGTGTCGCGCCATCACCGCCTCGGCCGCCCGAAGCACCGACGAGTTGTACGGACCCGAGAGCCCGCGATCACCGACGATGAGGACCACCCCGACGCGTCTCGGGTCCTCGGGCGTCCCGACGAGGGACTCGGCCCCCTGGTCCTCTCTCGCCGTCTTCAGCACGATCCGCTGCATGCCCTGGCGGAACGGGCGGTTGGCGGCGATGCGGTTCTGGGCGCGAACGATCTGGGAGGCGGCGATCAGTTCGAACGCGCGGGTGATCTTTTTCGTCGACTGCACGGTACGGATCCGGCGGCGCAGGGTCCGTTCGACGCCTCCTGCCACGGCTCAGCCCCCCAAAGGCGGGACGCGCCCGCTCGGATCGGTCACTCCGAGGACCCCGTGTCGAACCCGTCGAGGAGCTCGCGCATCTTCGCGTCGAGGGCCTCGGTGTCCGGGAGCTTGCCGGTGTCGCGGATCGTGGCGAGCAGATCGGCGCCGTTGGACCGGAAGAACTCGCGCATCTCGGTCTCGAACCGTCGGACCTCGGACACCGGGACGTCGTCGGTCCAGCCCCGGGTGCCCGCGTACACCACGAGTACCTGCTCCTCGACGGGAACCGGATCGTTCTGAGGCTGCTTCAGGAGCTCGGTGAGGCGGTAGCCGCGATCGAGCTGGGCCTGGGAGGCCTTGTCGAGCTCGGAGCCGAAGGTGGCGAAGGACTCGAGATCGCGGAACTGGGCCAGGTCGATCTTGAGCGTGCCCGACACGTCCTTCATCGCCTTCACCTGCGCGGCGCCGCCCACCCGGGACACCGAGTTGCCGACGTTGATCGCCGGGCGGACGCCCGCGTAGAAGAGGTCGGCCTCCAAGTAGACCTGGCCGTCGGTGATCGAGATCACGTTGGTCGGGATGTAGGCCGAGATGTCGCCTGCCTTGGTCTCGATGATCGGGAGTGCGGTCAGCGAGCCGCCGCCGAGCTCCTCTGAGAGCTTGGCCGCCCGCTCGAGGAGCCGGCTGTGGAGGTAGAAGACGTCGCCGGGGTATGCCTCGCGGCCCGGGGGGCGGCGGAGCAGGAGCGACACCTGCCGATACGCCTCGGCCTGCTTGGACAGGTCGTCATAGACGATGAGCGCGGCGTCACCGTTCTCCATCCAGTGTTGCCCCATCGCGCACCCGGCGTAGGGAGCGAGGTACTTGAACGGGGCGGGGTCGCCGGCCCCCGCCACCACGACGACCGTGTAGCGCAGCGCGCCGTGGTCCTCCAGGGTCTTGACCGTCTGGGCCACCGACGAGTTCTTCTGCCCGATCGCGACGTAGATGCACTTCACGCCCTGGCCGCGCTGATTGAGGATCGTGTCGACGGCGATGGTCGTCTTGCCGGTCTTCCGGTCGCCGATGAGGAGCTCCCGCTGCCCCCGCCCGATCGGAGTCATGGCGTCGATGGCCTTGATACCCGTCTGGAGCGGCTCGCTCACCGGCTGGCGCGACACGATGCCCGGTGCCTGGACCTCCATCCGCCGGGTCTCACTGGTGTCGATCGACCCCTTGCCGTCGATGGGCTCTCCGAGGGCGTTCACGACCCGTCCGAGCAGGGCGTCACCGACCGGCACCGAGAGGATGCGGCCGGTCGCCTTGACGATCTGCTCCTCGTCGAGGCTGTCGACCGACCCGAGCACGACCGCGCCGATCGTGTCCTCGTCGAGGTTGAGAGCCAGGCCGAGGGTGCCGTCCTCGAACTCCAAGAGCTCGTTCACCGCCGCATTCGGCAGGCCTGAGACCCGGGCGATCCCGTCGCCCACCTCGACGATGCGCCCCACCTGCTCGGCGCCGACGCCCGGCTCGTACTCCTCGACGTGGCGGCGCCGGACCGCGGTGATGTCCGCCGCGTCGATGGTCAACTCGGTCATTGTGCTCCCCTTGGTCGTTCGTGCCGGTCGGCTTCGCGTCCCGAGCCCACCGGGAGTAGTTCGTCGCGGAGGCGGTCGAGCCTCCCGCGGGCACTTGCGTCCACGTGGAGGTCGCCGATCTCGATGACGGCACCCCCGATCAGGTCGTGGTCGATCGTGGCCTGGAGTTCGACGGGGCTCCCGGTCATGTGCGAGAGCGCGCTGGCGAGCAGCTCGCCCTGGGCGTCGGGGATCGGCTCGGCCGACCGCACGCGGGCAACCCTCCACCCTCGGGCGATCGCGGTCTGCTCGACCAGCCAGTCGAGGGCGCCGACGAAGTCTCGGGCGCGCCCGCCGGTCACCACGAAGCGGACGAGCCGCAACGTGGCGTCCTCCACCTTGCCCTCGAGCAGGGCGTCGATGACACCCAGGCGGGCCGGGACCCGGACGTCACGGTCGCTCAGGGCGCCGCGCAGTTCGGGGTTCGACTCGACGATCCTCGCCAGGCGGAACAGCTGGTCCTCGACCTCCTCGAGCTGCCCCGTCTCGGCGGTCTCGAAAATTGCGCTGGCATAGCCGCCGATGCGATGGCGGGCGGCCAGGTGGCCGAGGGGTGCGAGCTCCATCTGGCTCCCCGCCGCCCGGCGGGTGACCCACCCCAGCGCGGCAATGACGTCGGGGGCCCTCACGGCCGAGACCGTGTATGCCGCCAGGCGGCGGGCCGGATCGCCCACCCGGCCCCGGAGGAGCTCGGAAAGGATCGCCCGCCGCGACGGCGGGGGAACCGCCGTGTCGCTGAGCGCGGCCCGCAGCTCGTTCTGGTGCTCGACGAGGTGCTCCACAGCGGAGAGGTCGGACGCGAGCGCGGCGAGCCGCTCCTCTCCGACCGACTCGAACACCGCCGTGCTGTAGCCCTCGACACCGGGGTTCACGCGCCTCGACCGTCCCCTGGGGCCTCGGCCTGCACGGCGGCGATGGCCTCGTTCACCATCTGGCGGTGGGCGTCGGAGTCCATGGCCCGCCCGACCACCCGCTCGACCGCCTCGATGACCAGCTGGCCGACCTGCGTGGTCGCCTCGTCGAGGGCCTGCTGCCGGGCCTGGGCGAGCTCGAAGTCGGCGTTCGCGATGATCCGGTCGTGCTCCTCTTGCCCCTGGGTCACCGCGTCCGAGCGGGTCTTCTCGGCGGTGCGGTTCGCCTGCTCGACGATCTCCCGGGCGCGCCGGCGCGCCTCGTCCAGCGCCTGGCGCCGCTCGTCCTCGGCCGCCGACGCCTCGGCGCGCGCCTGGTCGGCCGCCGCCAGCTCGGCCTGGATCTGCTCCTGACGGTCCCGCAGCATCCGGTTGAGGGGCGGCAACAGATAGCGCGCCACGACGCCGAGCACGATCAAGAAGCCGATCAGCTCCACGATGAACGTGCCGTTGGGCACGAGGAAGTTACTGGTTGCCATCATCGTTCCGGGCCGCTCCCGTCATCGGGTCGTGATCGGCCCGGTGCCTGCGATCTCTCCATCGACGTTCCGCTCGTCCTCTTACTTCTTGTAGAGGGAGAAGATGAACAGCGCGGTGAACGCCAGGTTGATGAAGTACATGGCCTCGACGAGGCCGACCGTCAGGAACATGATCGTGAACAGCCGGCCCTGGGCTTCGGGCTGACGGGCGACACCGGCGATCGTCTGGCTGCCCGCCAGGCCGTCACCGATGGCGGCGCCGACGGCGCCTCCACCGAGGGCGAGTCCGCCACCGACCATCGCGCCAGCCAGCTGAATCGCCTGCTGGGTCGTGTCGTGTGCCATTTGCTGGTCTCCTTTGTGTCGTTGAGAGGGGTGAGAACGCCTCAGTGGGCCTCGGTCGACATCGCGGTGTCGAAGTAGAGGATCGTGAGCAGGGCGAAGATGAACGCCTGGATCGCCCCGATGAAGAGGTCGAAGAGCTTCCAGACCGGGTTGATGATCACGATCACGACGTCACCCACGGGGGCCCCCGAGAGCTTCCAGGCACCGAGGGCGGCGATGAGCGAGAGCATGAGCGTGCCCGACAGCAGGTTGCCGAAGAGCCGGAGGGCCAGCGTGATGGGCTTCGCGAGCTCCTCGACCACGTTGATGAACAGATTCGCCGGCATCAAGAAGATCGGGAAGGGCTGCATCGCGTAGTGCCGCACGTAGCCGAGGATCCCCCGCGCCCTGATCGAGGAGATGTGCACGAGGACGATGACGAACAGCGCCATCGCGAGCGGAAGGTTGATGTCACCGGTGGGGGCGGCCAGCCATTCGAAGTGGCTTCCGAGGCCGAGCTGCTCGAAGGTGTTGGCCACGAAGATGAAGATGAACAGCGCGACGGCGAGCGGGATGACCGCCTGGCCCGCCGGCCCGATCGAGCCCTGCACCTGCCGCGTCACCGCGTCGATCCCGAGCTCGAAGGCCACCTGGAGCCGTCCCGGGCGCTCGCGCACGAGTTGGCGTCGGAGCATGGCGACCAGGATCACGACGACGACGAGGGCGGCCCCGGTCGCCCAGATGGTGTCGACGTCGAGCGTAAGGCCGAACACCTTGCGCACGACGTGGTCGCCGACCGTGATGTTGGTGGCGAGGTTGAACAATTGGGGAAACATCAGCTCTCGGCCCCCGGCTGGCCAGGACCCTCGATCCCCGAGGTCTCCGCGGGCGCGCCGCCGACGTCCTCCAGCCCGTCCACCGAGAACATCCCGCCGATGCCCGAGAGGAGCGAGCCGCCCCCGAGGCCACTGCCGGCTGCGCCGGTCTTGATGATCGAGCGGATCACGGCGAAGAGCAGCAGGAACTGGAAGACGGCGAGCCCGGCCATCAGGCCGAAGCCGAGGTCGAAGCTCACAAAGAGGAGGCCGAGGGCGATCGCGGTGATGACGGCGAGCCGGCCCACGGTGTTCATGGCGAGGGGACGGCGCTTAGGTCCGGGCCGGTTCCCCGCCCGGGCGACCGAGCCCTGGATCATGCGGAAGTTGGCCACACCGAGCGCGATCCCGATGCACAGGCCGAGACCGACCATGGCGGCGCCGAGCACCACGCAGAGGACGAGGCCGACGATGCCGACCGCCAGTGAACCGAAGACGGCGCGCTTTGAGATCTTGGTCAGATCTGGGAGCGACACCTGGGAGAAGAGCACGGCGGTTCCTCAGACCCCCACCCGGCCGGGTGCCGCTACACGAAGCGCCGGAGCTGGCGCACGGCGAGCAGCACCGCCGAAACGATACCGAAGGCGAGCCCCGCGAAGGTCAGCCAGGGCGTGGTTCCCGCCGCCTCGTCCAGCAGGTAGCCGATGCCCATCCCGGCAACCACGCTGATGGCACAGGCGGTGCCCACCCAGAAGAGGTCGCCGAGCGTGGGCGTGCGCGCACGACCCCGATCGGGGGTCCCCCCATTTTCTTCCTGCTGATCGCCCATCGGCTTCGTCCCCAGCCGCGTCAGACGATGTGTGTGGGAGGTCGTTCAACCGGCAATCCAGACGTCACGCAGGTCCAACAGCTCGGCCGCCGCGCCCCCGGCGCGCCCCGGACGACGCGGTCGACGGGGGCATCATCGCATCTCGTCTCCTCGGTCGGCAAAACGGTCAGGCACGCCACCGGGCGCCGGCGAGCCACCACCGGGGCTCGCCGAACCCCGCGGGGGCCCGGGGGACCCGAGGAGGAGCCCGCCGTCCTCCCCTCCGGCGAGGGGGCCCGGGGCCAGCCGGGTGCCGTCGGCCTGCGGCCTCGGGGGCGCCCCGTTGGACGAGGCCACCACGACCGGGGTCGGGTCGCGGTCCCGCCGGCGCAGTCCGGGGTGGAACAGCGTGTAGAGGCCGACGCCGAGCACGGCCGCGCCGAAGGGGATGAAGGCGTTCACCCGCGGGATGAACAGCGGGAACAGGACGAAGCCCGAGAGCACCGCGGTCCAGGCCCACAGGATCAGCACGCTGCGCCGGTGCCCGTGGCCGAGGCTGAGCAGCCGGTAGTGGATGTGCCCCAGGTCCCTCGTGTGGAACCCGGTCCCCCGGGCGGTCCGTCTCACGAAGGCGAACGCGGCGTCGAGGAGCGGGACGCCCAGGATGAAGACCGGGATGAACAGGGGGGCGAAAAAGAAATAGGTCGAGCCGCTCGTGACCAGGATCCGGCCGCCGATCACCATCGTGGAGGCGGACATCATGAGCCCGAGCAGGAGCGCTCCGGCGTCGCCCATGAACACCCGGGCCGGGTGGAAGTTGAAGGGCAGGAACCCGAGGCACACTCCGCACGCGATCGCTGCGATGAGCGGGCCGATGTTGGAGAGCGGGAGCACGCCGAGCTCCATCAGGCGCAGGCCGTAGACCGAGAGCGAGCCCCCGGCGATGGCCACGATCCCGGCCGCCAGGCCGTCGAGGCCGTCGATCAGGTTGATCGCGTTGGTGAGCGCGATCACCCACAGCGCCGTGATGAGGGGGGTCACCCCCGGTGTGAGGGCGATCAGCCCGGCCAGGGGGATCTTGACCCAGTACATCGTCACCCCGAGGAAGTACAAGATGCTGGCCGCGAGGACCTGCCCCGCCATCTTGGCCGGGGCCGACATGTCCCTGATGTCGTCGATCAGCCCGACGGCGAAGATCGCGGCGCAGGCGAGCACGACGCCGAGCGGCTCGGAGCTGTTGGCGAAGACGTCGTGGAGCTGGGGGACGAGCGCGGCGACGGTCACCGCCACGAGGAACCCGAGCAGCATCGCGGCGCCGCCCCCGTAGGGGGTCGTCTTCTCGTGCACCTTGCGGTCGTCGGGCACCGCCACATAGCCGACCCGCAAGGACATCCGCCGCGCCGGGATCGTCGAGGCCGCCGTCACCGCGGCGGCGATCCCGAGGATGATCCCGTACCAGGCGAGCGGCGGCACGACCGACTCCGCTCCGGGCGCTTACGTCGAGCCGACGAGGCCCGGGTACGGCGGGAAGGCCGCGCAGAGCTCGGCCACCTCGGCACGCACCGCCCCGAGGGCCTCGGGGTCGTCGCGGCCACGCAGGGTGCGCCCGATCAGCTCCGCGATCCGCGCCATCTCGGCCTCGCCCATCCCGGCGGTGGTCTCGGCGGCGGTGCCGAGCCGCAGCCCAGAGGTGACGAAGGGCGAGCGGGGATCGCCCGGGATGGTGTTGCGGTTGCAGGTGATGCCCGAGCGGTCCAGCACCTCCTGGGCGGCCTTGCCTGTCAGATCGGGGTCGAAGGAGCGGAGGTCGACGAGGACCATGTGGTTGTCCGTCCCGCCCGACACGAGCCGGAGTCCCTCGGCCGCGAGCGCCGCCGCGAACGCCTTGGCGTTGGCGACGACCGAGGCTGCGTAGCGCCGGAACTCCGGACGCGCCGCCTCGGCGAAGGCCACCGCCTTGGCCGCGATGACGTGCTCGAGGGGTCCACCCTGCAGACCCGGGAAGATGGCGCTGTCGATCTTCTTGGCCAGCTCGGCCGAGGTCAAGATGGCCCCCGCCCGCGGGCCGCGGAGCGTCTTGTGCGTGGTGAACGTCACGACGTCGGCGATGCCGACCGGGCTCGGGTGTGCGCCGCCAGCGATCAGCCCGGCCGGGTGCGCAGCATCGAACATCAGCCTCGCACCGACCTCGTCGGCGATCTGCCGGAACGGCTCGGGGTCGATCGTCCTCGTGTAGGCGGTCGACCCGGCCACGATCAGCTTCGGCTGCTCGGACTTCGCGAGGTCGCGCACCTGGTCGAAGTCGATGACCTCGCCCGGCACGTCGGGGTCGTCGCTCGGCGGGGTGACCCCGTAGGCGACGAAGCGCCAGATCTTGGAGGTGATCGACGCCGGGGATCCGTGTGTCAGGTGGCCGCCCTGGTCGAGGCGCATGGCGAGCACGGTGTCCCCGGGTTCGAGGAGCGCCTGGTAGGCGGCGAGGTTCGCGCTCGCGCCCGAGTGGGGCTGGACGTTGGCATGCTCGGCGCCAAAGAGCGAGGTCGCCCGCTCACGTGCCAGGTCCTCCACCTCGTCGATGACCCGGTTGCCCCCGTAGTACCGGGCGCCCGGATAGCCCTCGGAGTACTTGTTGGTGAGCACCGAACCGGTGGCCGCCAACACGGCCGGCGAGGTGAAGTTCTCCGAGGCGATGAGCTGGAGCGTCGTGGTCTGGCGGCCGAACTCCTCCCCGATCAGCCTCGCGACCTCGGGATCCGTCTCCAGCCAGGAGCCGAAGGGCGAGCCCGGAGCGCTCACCGGGCCGGCCGACGGAGGACGTTCCAGGTCTGCGTGCTGCGCAGTCGACCCATGCGCCGAGTGTACCCACCACCCCGGCCGGCCCCTGGTGGGCCAGGGTCTACGCTGCGTCGCCGTGGCGCTCGACCCGAGGACCCCGGTGCTGGTGGGCGTGGGGCAGGTGACGGTGCGCCCGGCCGATCGCGGCGAGGGCGAGTCGCCCGAGCCCCTCGAGCTGATGGAGCGGGCGGCCCGGGCGGCCATCGACGACGCAGGCGGCGACCCTTCGCGCCTTTTGTCCTCGATCGGGAGCATCCGCGTCGTGCGCTCGCTGCAGTGGAACGTGCCGGACCCCGGCTCCCTCCTCGCCCAGCGCATCGGCGCCACGCCGGCCGAGAGCCTGCACAGCGCCATCGGGGGGAACACGCCCCAGGCCCTCATGGCCGACACCGCCTCGGCCATCGCCGCGGGTCGCCTGGACGGCGCGCTGGTCCTCGGCGCCGAGTGCGGGTACGCCCGGGCGAGCGCACGCCGGGCCGGGACCCGGGTGGAGTGGACCGAGCAGGCCCCCGGCACCCCTGCGGCCACGCCCTTTGGGACCGATCGGGCGCCGACCACCGAGCTCGAGGCCGCCCGTGGGCTCATGATCCCGGTGCACGTCTACCCGCTGATCGAGAACGCGCTGCGCATGTCGGAGGGCTGGTCCCTCGACGAGCATCGCGGCCACATCGGGAGGCTGTGGTCCCGCTTCTCGGAGGTCGCCGCCGGCAATCCCTATGCCTGGTTCCCCACCGCCCTGACGCCCGAAGAGATCGTGCTGCCCGGCCCGAGGAACCGGATGATCGGCTTCCCCTATCCGAAGCTCTGCACTGCGAACATCCAGGTCGACCAGGGCGCCGCCCTTTTGTGCTGCTCGGCGGAGGCCGCCCAGGGGGCCGGCGTACCCAGGGACCGCTGGATCTTCCCCCTCGCGTCGGCCGAGGCGAACGACCACTGGTACCTCTCCGAGCGGGCCGAGCTGTCCCGCTCCCCCGCGATCCGCCTAGCGGGCGCAGCAGCGATGGGGCTCGCCGGCGTGGGCATCGACGACGTTGCCGTTGCCGACCTGTACTCGTGCTTCCCCTGCGTCGTGCGGATCGCCGCCCGGGAGCTCGGCATCGCGCTCGACGGGGACGTGGGCCGGCTGACCCGGACCGGTGGGCTCACCTTCGGCGGAGGCCCCGGGAACAACTACACGACCCACGGGATCGCCTCGCTCGCCGGCGCGCTCCGTGAGCGGCCCGGGAGCATCGGCCTCGCCACGGGGCTCGGATGGTTCGCGACCAAGCACGCCGTGGGCGTCTACTCGACCGAGCCGCCGTTCGGGGGCTTCCGCTCCGAAAACGTCCAGTCCTCCGTCGACGAGCTCGAGACGTGGCACGCCGACGAGGACTTCGCCGGCCCCTGTGAGGTCGAGACGTTCACCGTCGCCTACGACCGCGACGGGGCTCCCGAACGCGGCATCGTCGCCTGCCGGGTCGGCCCGGGGACCCGCGCCTGGGGCAACGTCACCGACCCCGAACAGCTGTCCGTGCTCACCACCTCCGAGGAGGCCGGCTGGTCGGGCACGCTGCGGGCCGACGGCGTGTTCGATCTCGCCGACTGAAGACGGCGACGATCGTTCGAGGCGGACCGACCCGTCCCCCTCGAACGACCACCCCTCTGGTGGCCGCCTCAGCCGAGCTCGGCCTCGAGGATTGCCCATCCGAGGGCGCCCTCGCGCAGGCACCTCGGTTCCGCCGTGCAGTCGACGACGGTCGACGGTGTGCCGGCACAGGGACCGCCGTCCACCACGAGCGCGACCGAGGACGCATCGAAGCGATCGCACACCGCGGGCGCGGTCGTGCACGGCACCTCGCCGTGGGCGTTCGCACTGGTCACGGCGAGCGGGCCGGCGGCGAGGCAGAGCTCCTCGACGAAGGGATGGTCCGGCCAACGGATCCCGACGGTCCGCCCGTCGCCCCCGAGGAGACGACCGATCTTGCGCCGGGCGCCGACGACGACGGTGAGCGGTCCGGGCCAGAACCGCTCGGTGAGCCGGGAGGCCGCCGCCGGGAACGACGCCGCCACCCGGTCGAGCTGGTCGCGCCCGCCGATGAGCACGGGCAGGGCGAGGCCGCCGGGGCGCCCCTTTGCCTCGAAGACCGCGGCGATCGGGGCCCGTTCGAGCGTCGCCGCCAACCCATAGACCGTGTCGGTGGGGATTGCGACCACCGACCCGGCGCGCAGCTCGTCGATGACCCGGCCGAGCTCGCCGAAGCCGACCGTGGCGGGCGCGCTCACTCGAAGCGCGCCACCAGGGCGCGCTGGCGACCGGCCAGGTCATCGAGGACGATCGCCCGGCGGGCACCGGCGTCGCGCGCGACCCGTAGGGCCGCGCCCCCCTGCGCGGGCGCCAGTTCGATGACCGCGGCGGCCGGCCTGGCCAGCCAATCGGACGCGCCAGCCAGGATCGCCTCGATCGCCCCGAGGCCTGGGGTGCCGTCGCGCCCCGCATCGGCCACGAGTGCGCCCGGCGGCTCGTGCTCGCGCACCACGGCGTCGACACCGGCCCACTCGTCGCGGCTCACGTAGGGGGGGTTGGAGACGGCCAGCGAGAAGCTGCCACGCTCGTGGTCCCCGAGGGCTGCCCACCACGAGCCGGCCGCCAGCCGCACCGCCGCCGCCGCGTCGTGGCGCTCCGCGACCCGGTCACGATTCGCCTCGGCCAACGCCAGCGTCGCCGGATCGACGTCCGTCGCCACCACCTCGAGCCCCCGCCCGGCGCGTTCGACGGCGATGCTCAGCGCGATCGCGCCGGTCCCGGTCCCGAGATCGACGAGCTTGGGGATCGCCCCGAGCGCGAGCAGGCGGTCGAGCTCGGCCAACGCGATGTCGGTGAGCCACTCGGTCTCGGGCCGGGGAATGAGCGCCCGCCCGTCGACCAGGAGGTCGAGGTCCCGGAAGGGCCAGTGGCCGAGCACGTACTGGAGCGGTTCGCCCGCGGCGCGACGCCTGGCGAGACGGCGCGCCAGCGCCGCCGCCTCCCGCTCGCCGAGCTGCCCGGCCCCTCCGAACGCGTCCTCGACGATCCAGCGGGCATCTCGGTCAGAGCCGAGCGAGGCCGCCAGCGATCGCTCGACGGAGCGGCGATCGGCCGCCTCGTCCAATGCCTCAGCCGCCGGCACCGTCTTGCTCATCTAGCTGCCGGGCGCGCTTGTCGGCCATGAGCGCCTCGGCGAACTCGTCGAGGTCGCCCGCGAGCACCTGGTCGAGCTTGTAGACCGTGAGCCCGATCCGATGGTCGGTCACCCGGTTCTCCTTAAAGTTGTAGGTGCGGATCTTCTCCGAGCGCCCGCCGCCGCCAACCTGGCTGCGCCTCGTCGCCGCGACCTCCGAGGCCCGGCGCTCCTGCTCGGCCTTGAGCAGCCGGGAGCGCAGGACTGTCATCGCCTTGGCGCGGTTTTGGATCTGGCTCTTCTCGTCTTGCATAGCGACGACGATGCCGGTCGGCAGGTGGGTGATCCGCACCGCCGAGTCCGTCGTGTTGACCGACTGACCACCCGGCCCGGTCGAGCGGTACACGTCGATCTTGAGGTCATTGGGGTCGACCACGACGTCGACCTCGTCGGCCTCGGGCAGGACCGTCACCGTCGCCGAGGAGGTGTGGATCCGGCCCTTGGACTCGGTCGCCGGGACCCGCTGGACGCGGTGGGGGCCGGCCTCGTGCTCGAGGTACCGCCAGGCGTCCTTCCCCTTCACGACGAAGACCACCTCGTTCAGACCGTCGCGCCCGGTCGGGCTCTCGGAGAGGACCTCCATGCCCCAGCGATGGCGATCGGCGAAGCGTGAGTACATCGTGAACAGGTCGCGGGCGAAGAGGTTCGCCTCCTCCCCGCCCTCTGCACCTCGGATCTCGACGATCACGTTGCGGCCGTCGTTGGGGTCCTTCGGGAGCAGGAGCCCGCGGAGACGATCGGCCAGCTCGCCCGCCCTGGCCTCGGACTGCTCGACCTCGGCTCGCATGATCTCGCGGTCCTCGCCCGTGACCTCCTCGGTCATCTGCCGGGCGGTCGCCTCGTCCTCCCGGGTGCGCTCGAGCTCCCGCCACACCGTGACCACCTCGTCGAGGTCCTTGCGGCGGATGGAGAGCTCACGCAGGCGCGTCGGGTCGCTCGAGGTGGCGGGATCCGCCAATTCCTTCTCGAGGGCCTCGAACTCGATCTCGAGCCGGGCCATGCGGGCGTCGAGGGGTTCGGGCACCGGGTCAGGTGAGGGGGCGCCGGTCTGGCCGGCTGCCTCCTACTGCTTGGGGGTGCGGGTGCGCGCCGCGCCCTTGCGCTGTCCGTAGCGCCGCTGGAAGCGCTCGACGCGTCCGCCCGAGTCGACCAGCTTCTGCTTGCCGGTGAAGAACGGGTGGCACTCGCTGCAGAGCTCGACGTGCAGATCGCTCTTGGTCGATCGGGTCACGAACGTGTTACCGCACGAGCAGCGCACCGTGGCTTCTCCGTATGCGGGATGGATCTCGGCCTTCATGGTGCCTCCGTCTCTCTCGTTCTCGCCGACCGGCGGGGCCGGTCGCGTGCGGTCCGTCCAAGGCCGCCCGGCTCGCTTCTATTCCCTCAGCCGTTCGGGGTCGGGCCCTTGGCGATCTCGGCCAAGAACTCCCTGTTGGACTTCGTGGTGCGAATCTTGTCCATGAGCAGTTCGAGCCCCGGCGCGGCGTTCCCGTCGGCCGCCAGGGCGTTCAGCACCCGGCGCAGCTTCCAGACCTGCTGGAGCTCGCCCCGCTCGAAGAGCAGCTCCTCGTGGCGGGTCGAGCTCGCGTTCACCTCGATCGAGGGGTACAGGCGACGTTCGGCGAGGCGCCGGTCGAGCCGAAGCTCCATGTTCCCGGTCCCCTTGAACTCCTCGAAGATGACCTCGTCCATCTTGGAGCCGGTCTCGACCAGGGCCGTGGCCAGGATCGTGAGCGAGCCGCCCTCTTCGATGTTGCGAGCGGCGCCGAAGAACTTCTTCGGCGGGTACAGGGCGCCCGAGTCCACACCACCGGACATGATCCGGCCGGTCGCCGGCTGGGCCAGGTTGTAGGCCCGGGCCAGCCGGGTGATCCCGTCGAGGATGATCACGACGTCCTTGCCCATCTCGACCAGGCGCTTGGCCCGCTCGATCGCAAGCTCGGCCACCGTCGTGTGCTCGTCGGAGGGGCGGTCGAAGGTCGAGGCGATGACCTCGCCCTTGACCGAGCGCCGCAGGTCGGTCACCTCTTCGGGCCGCTCGTCGACGAGCAGCACCATGAGGTGCACCTCGGGGTTGTTCGCCTCGATCGAGTGGGCGATCTGCTTCATCACCGTCGTCTTGCCGGCCTTGGGCGGCGAGACGATCATTCCCCGCTGCCCCTTGCCGATCGGCGAGAGCAGGTCGACGATGCGGGCGGTGAGGTTGTCCTTGTCGCCCGGCTGCTCGAGGTTGAGCCTCTCGTCGGGGAAGAGCGGGGTCAGGTCCTCGAAGCGGGGGCGGTTACGGGCCTCCTCGGGGTCGAGCCCCGACACCGAGTCGATCCGCAGGAGGGCCGGGTAGCGCTCGTTATTGGTCGCCGGCCGGCATGCCCCTTCGATGTAGTCGCCCTTGCGCAGCGCGAACCGCCGCGCCTGACTGATCGAGATGTAGACGTCCTTGGACGAGGGCAGGTAGCCGTCGCAGCGCAGGAACCCGTAGCCCTCGTCGCGCAGGTCGAGAAGACCTCGCACCTCGACGAGCTCGCCGGAGTAGGGGGCATCGGGATTGGCCCCGCCCTGGAACTCCCGCTCGCCGCGGGGTTCGCGGCCGCGTCGACGCCTGCTGTTGCGGCGATTGCCGGGCTCGGCGCCCTGCTGGTTCCCGTGGTTCGGGCGGTTGCCCTGGCGCTGGGACTGGGGCATCCGGGCCGGCGGGGCGCCACGGTCCTCGTCGGTCCGGGCCTCGGGCGCCGGGGCGGTGCCGTTCGAGACGCTCGCGTCGAGCTCGGCGTCGAGCTCGGCCTCGATCTCCTCCATCGAGGAGGCGGCCGACCCGTTTGCCCGCCGGGTGGGGGTCCTGGCCTTCGCCTTGGCGGCGCCGTCTGCCCCGTTGGTGGGGGCCGACTCGGCGTGGTCGCCGTTCGACCCGTTGGCGACACCGGTCGCCGACAGGATCTGATCGATCAGGTCCGCCTTTTTCGACCGGGTGGTGGTCTTCAGGTCCATCGCCTGGGCGATGGCGTGGAGCTCTTCTCGCTCCTTGGATTCGAGCACGGACCGTTCGAGCTGCTGTTCGGCAGTCATCGGCCTCCTCATCTTTGCTGCCGCATGGTCTCATCGACCCGATGCGGGGAAAACAGGGGGTGGGGTTGCTCCCACGACACGGGGACGGAACCCCCTCGCCACTGGCACCGGAGCCGTGCCCGGGCCGCGAACGGCGTCCTGGCAAGCGCTCCGAGGCGCGGGTGGTATGAATCGAGTGTAGCCGTCCGCCGGAGCGGACAACAACATGTCCGAGGAGCAACACCGGATCCAACGCCACCGGCGGGCTCCTTGTTCCCCGGTCCCCGGCCCAACGACGGATCCGGTCGGCGGTCGGACTCGGAGGTGTGGATCGTGGCGGAGGCGGCCGACGGGCCCGGACGGGTCGAGGAGGGGACGCTCCTGTGGTCGCCGGGGCCCGCGCGGGTCGCGGCGGCCCGCATGACCGCCTTCGCCCGCTGGCTGGAGTCCGACTCGGGCCTCAGGTTCCCCGACTACCCGAGCCTGTGGCGCTGGTCGGTCGAGGACCCGGCCGCCTTCTGGGGAACGTTGTGGCGGTACTTCGACCTCGGACCGAAGGTCGCGCACCGAGACGTCCTGCGGCGAGCCGAGGGCGTCGAGGGGGCCCGCTGGTTCGTCGGGCAGCACATCAACTACGCGGCCATCGTCGCGCGGCAGCCCGCGTCCCGCCTCGCCGTGATCGCCGAGGACGAGTCGAGCTCCCAGTTGCGCATGACCTACGGGGAGTTGTTGGACCTCTCCGGCGCCGTGGCGGCGGGCCTACGGCGGCTCGGGGTCTCCCCGGGCGACAGGGTTGCGGCCGTCCTCCCCAACGGGATCCACGCGGTGGCGGCGTTCCTCGGTGCGGCCAGCATCGGCGCGGTGTGGTCGGCATGCGCTCCGGAGTTCGGGGCCCACGCCATGGTCGACCGCTTCCGCCAGATCGAGCCGAAGGTGCTCCTCATGACCGAGGGCTACCGCTACGGCGGCCGGGACTTCTCCCTCGGCGAGAAGCTCGGGGCGCTGGTCGAGGCCCTGCCCGACCTCTCGGCGGTCGTCTCGGTCGGCGGCGATGCCGACACCGGAGGCGCTCCGCACGCCACGCTCACCTGGAGCGATCTGGTCGCACGGCCTGCCCCGCTCCAACCGATCGGGGTCGACTTCGACCATCCGCTGTGGATCCTGTACTCCTCGGGGACCACTGGGCCGCCGAAGGCGATCGTCCACTCCCATGGCGGCATCGTCGTCGAGCACCTGAAGGCGCTCGGGCTGCACTGCGACCTCGGGGAGGACGACGTCTTCTTCTGGTTCTCCACCACCGGCTGGATGATGTGGAACTTCCTCGTCGGCGGACTGCTGATCGGCACGACGATCGTGTGCTTCGACGGTCACCCGATGTGGCCCGACGCCGGGCGGCTCTGGGAGATGGCCGAGCGCCTCGGGGTGACCTTTTTCGGCACGAGCGCGCCCTTCCTCGAGGCGCTGCGCCGCGACGGCTACGTTGCGGGCGACCAACACCGTATCGGCGCGATAACCACGGTGGGGTCGACCGGTGCCCCCCACACCCCCGAGGGGTT
>DAHUYG010000046.1 GCA_027315315.1 Acidimicrobiaceae bacterium
AAGCTTCATCGTCGGGGGACGGCTCGTAGTTCTCGAAGCGCTTGGCGAGTTCGTCGGCGTGGTCAAGGATGTCTTGTATGGAACGGGGCATGATCGTTACCTCAGGAACTTCTCGCGGGCGGGCATGGCGTGGACGATGAAACTCGATGCCTTCGGCCGTTGCCATCCCGATCTCAAGCATTCGGCCGGCTTCATCGGCTCCGATCAGCATCGTGAGGTCATCGAATTGGAACACGCGGACTGGGTTTCGGTACCCGTGGAGAATGTCTTGGTCAGCCACTCCGTGCCTGCGAGCGCGCGCCAGGACAATCGCGTCCACCCCATCAATATATCTTGACGTCCGGGCTTCCGGTGCTCTTCGAAGCTCCAGCGCCGAGACGCTCGCATGTGGGTGACCGGACCCCCTCGCGAGCTGGGCCGGTGCGCCCCCGTTGCAGGTTGCGCGAGCTGCAGTTGCGCCAGCATTGCGAGCGTGTCCCCTATGTGCGGGCGGCCCAACACCTGACCCCGCCCTCTATCGCCGGATAGTCGCGCCGTCCGATTGCGAGGACCCAGCCACTCGGCGACCTCGCGCTCGCTCCAAGTGCCGCCAACGACGTCGAGCATCACGCGCTCCGCCTCGTTCACCGACGGGTGGGGAGCCCACTCCCAGTCGTTCAGTTCGATGAAGACCCTCAGGGCCACCCAGGCTGCCCGCTTGTTGCCGTCGGGAAGAGGATGGTTCTTCGTGAGGCGGGTGAGGAGAACGGCTGCCTTGTCGACGAAGTCCGGGTACAGGTCGCTCTGGCCCCAGCCCAACCTGTGGCGTGGAGTGCCGAATCGGCGAGATCGATCTTCGTGACCCCGATGACCGTATCGACGTCGAGGCCAGTCACCTCCGTCACGATGGTCAGGTAGTCGGCGAGCTCCAGCTAGTAAACGATCACCGAGCGAGGCGCTCGAGCAACTCCGGATCCTCCTTGATGATCCTACGGACTCTGGCCTTGAAGGCGGGGTCGGCACGTCGCCGTTCGACCGCCTCGGCGAGCGCCCGGCGCACCGTCTCGTTGAGGCTCACACCCTCAGCCCGGGCCAGAGCCTCGGCGTTCGCTGCTTCCTCATCGCGAAGCCGCACCGTGAAATTCTTGGGCGTGATGTCCTGATACCAGCTCACCACCGGTGCCTGCGGTGGCCGGCGCCCCAATCTGCGGGGGGAGTTGCTCGCCGACGCGACACCGATCGCCGGCTTGGGGCCAGCAATCGGTGCTTCTCTCTGCTCCAGCATGTTGTTGTCAGCCGGTCAACGATGGGCAGATGAAATGATGGCCGTCACAGACTTACGGCCGAGCCCCGACACTTCAGCGAGTTGGCGGATCGACGCGCCGGCCCGGTGGGCGACGCGAATCATGTCGTCGCGAATTGCCGCTTCCTTTTCGACCCGTTCTGCGCTGAGGCCGACCACGACGAGGGCAGAGCCGATTTCGCCATCGTCTCCACCTCGATACCTGTCCATTGCCGTGGTCGCCGCGTGCACATCGGCACCGGAGTAGCTCATTCTTCCTCCCTGAGTCCGCGGGCGAGTTTGTCCCGGATAGCCATCAGAAGCGGTACTCGAGATGACACGTCCGCTCTCGCCTCGGCGTCGTTGAGGTGCGCCAAGGTCATCCCGAGAAGTTCGAGCGCCTCGATTCGTTCCAGCGCAATGTTGACCACTGGTGCAAATGTAGCCACCGCTGGTCCGTTCGGGACCACTCCTCGTGGCCAGTGGCCGAGGGGCGAGTCGACTCGGCCATACGACTCTGATCCCCGTGGCCTCCCGGTACACATGTGGCTATATGTGCTACAAAGGGTCTATGGGCAGCTCGATCTCAGTCCGCGACCTGCGAAACACGATCAGCGAGGTGCTTCGGCGGGTGGAAGGTGGCGAACGGTTGACCGTAACGGTCGACCGGCGCCCCGTAGCTGAGATCGTGCCGCTCCGTCGCCGCCGGACCGTGCCGGCGGCCGAGGCGCTCGCCATAACTTCACGCCACGCCGCCGACCGCGGCCTACTCAGGGACGTGCGGGGCCTGCTGGCTGACACAACCGAAGACCTGTGAGGGCCCTGCTCGATACGTCGTTCTTTGTCGCTACCGAATCAGGGCGACCTCTTGGCGAGCTGGAGGGGGTCACCGAGACGGAGGTGTCGGTGGTGACGCTGGCCGAACTGACCCTCGGCGTGCTCATGGCCGATAACGATGATCGGGCGGCGCGAGTGGCGACGCTTTCCGCCGTGGAATCGACGTGGGATCCGCTGCCCGTAGACACCGAGGTGGCGCGTCGGTTCGCCCGGATTGTCGCCTCCCTGCGTGCCGGGGGCCGCCGGGTCCCGATCCTCGACGCGCTCGTGGCTGCCACCGCGATCGTCGAGCAGATCCCGGTTGTCACCCAGGACAACGACTACGAGGCCATACCCGGGGTCGAGGTCATCCGGATCTGATCGCCGCGCACGCCGGCATGACCAAGCACTAGCCAACCAGCGCCTGGATCGCCGCGATCACCTGGGCCGGCACCGCCAGGGGGCCGCCGAACACATAGCCGGGGGTCTCCTTGGCCAACGAGGACAGGTAGGAGGCGACCGGGGCGGGGACCACAGGAGTTGCCTCCGGGTCGACGAGGAGGATGGGGCCGAGCCGGCGATATCTCCTCCGGCAAGAACATCCATTCACTCGCCATCAGCTCGGACGGAAAGGTCTACGCCTGGGGATTCGGTGCCTACGGGCAGCTCGGAGACGGCACCTCTTCGGGTCCCCAGACGTGCAGCTCTACCGCTTGTGACACGACCCCAGGCGCAGGGCGCTGCAGGTCGCTCCCGCCACCTACCACGCCGCCAAAGCCCAGCCGGTCTATGCCCGGCGCCAACGCGACCAGGTGCTCGGCCAGCGCGGTGTGGTCATCGTGTCGATGCCGTGGGCTGAGGGAACGGGGAACGGAGCAAGTAGAGGGCGGGTGAGATCAGGTCGAAGCTGGTTGGGACCCCCATGGTGATCGAGGCGACCGAGCGTTGGTGCCCGACGAAGGCGGATCCCGCGGCGCCGGCGACACCAACGGCGATCACGGCCACCGCGCCCAGGAGGACGAGGTCGAGGCGCCGGGCGCGTCGAGCCCGGATCACCAAGGAGACGGTGTTCGCGAAAAGCGCGACGCCGACGACGGCGTGGACGGCTAGTTCGGCCGGCCCGGCACTGAACGCTCGGGCGAACCCGGACGCCAGGTTGGCTCCGCGGTCGCCCGCGGGGAGAATCGCGCTGTTGAACCAGGCCCCGAGCGCGATTTCGATGGCGATGAGCACGAGCCCAGCCACTGCGGCAGCTCGCAGCCCTCGGGTGGCCGCCGGTGCCGTCGGCCCGACCTGGGTGCTCACAACATGATCTTTCCGCCGGCGACGTCGAGGGTGACGCCGGTGATCCACGAGGACGCCTGGGAGGCCAGGAAGAGCGCGGCGTTGGCCGCATCGTCGGGCTGGCCCAGTCGGCCGAGGGGGAAGCTCGCGGCCAGGGCCTCGCGCTGCTCGGCGCTGGCCCAGCTGCGCATCTTGTCGTTCTCGATCGCCGAAGGTGCGATGCAGTTGACCCGGACTCCTGAGGGCGCGACGTCTCGGCCGGGGCTGGCGAGGTGGCGCGGCGCCGGCCCCGGAGCCGCCCAATCGGGCCCCATTAGGCTTCGACGCCTGTGATCTCCGAACTGTTCGACGAAGACGCCTGGACCCCGGTCCCGGGGTTCGAATCCACCGATATCACGTACCACCGGGCCGTCGACCAGGGCACCGTTCGGATCGCCTTCGACCGTCCCGAGGTGCGCAACGCCTTTCGTCCCCACACGGTCGACGAGCTCTGCCGGGCGCTGGACCACGCCCGGCAGTGGCCAGATGTCGGCTGCGTGCTCCTCACGGGCAACGGCCCGTCCCCCCGCGATGGTGGGTGGGCCTTCTGCTCGGGTGGCGACCAGAGGATCCGGGGCGCCGACGGCTACCGCTACGAGGGAACGGGCGATGACACCCCCTCGGTCGGCCGGCTACACATCCTCGAGGCCCAGCGTCTGATCCGCTTCATGCCCAAGGTCGTCATCTGCGTCGTCCCGGGGTGGGCGGCGGGCGGCGGCCACAGCCTGCACGTCGTCAGCGATCTGACGATCGCGAGCGCCGAGCACGCGCGTTTCAAGCAGACCGACGCCGACGTCGCGAGCTTCGACGGCGGGTTCGGCTCGGCGTACCTGGCGCGCCAGGTCGGCCAGAAGTTCGCCCGGGAGATCTTCTTCCTTGGGCGCACCTACGACGCCGAGGAGGCCCGGCGCATGGGTGCGGTCAACGAGGTGGTCCCCCATGGCGACCTCGAGCGGGTCGCGCTCGAATGGGCCCGTGAGATCAACGCCAAGAGCCCGACCTCCCAGCGCATGCTCAAGTACGCCTTCAACCTCATCGACGACGGGCTCGTCGGACAGCAGCTGTTTGCCGGGGAGGCCACGAGGCTCGCCTACGGCAGTCCCGAGGCGGTGGAGGGCCGCGACGCATTTCTCGAGAAGCGGACCCCCGACTGGTCCCGCTTCCCCTGGCATTACTGATCGCCGGCGGCCCGGCACTGCCTCAGGCGGCCCTGGGGGCGCGTCGGGTCCGGCGGGCGGGAGGAGCGAGGCTCCTCGAGATTGGCGCTCGAGTGCGACTCAGCGGAGCGCGCGCAGCTTGCGCAGCGCGTTCTCCATGACCGCTCCGAGCTCTGGACCGCGCTCGTCGTCGTCGGCCCAGGCCTGCAGGGCTACCCGCATCACGGTCATGCCGGCGTCCGCCGCCATTGAGGCCTCGGGCTCCCCCACCCCCCGGAGGCGCAGGACGCCGGCGATCGCCGCCGCGTATTCGGCCAGCTTGGCCAGCTCCCGCTCGTGGAGCCCCGGATTGCTCGCGATCACGGTGAACCGCTTGCGCGCGAGGTCACGCCGCCCCTCCCCGAGCAGGGCGGCGGCCGCGTCGAGGCCCTTGCCGACAGCGTCGAGCGGGCCGGCGCTCTCGGGCGCCGACGCCACCGCGGCGACGATGCGATCTCGAAGGATCGGCGATCCGCCGAAGAGCACCTCCCGCTTGTCGGCGAAGTGCCGGAAGAACGTGCGCTCGGTCAGTCCGGCCATGGAGGCGATCTGGGCCGCCGTGGTCTGGTCAAAGCCCCGCTGCGAGTAGAGGGTCAGTGCGGCCTCCTCGAGGCGGCCACGGCTGTCCGGCTTCCATCGGCCCACGGGCGCCGAGCCTACCGGTCTTGACAGTCACTGACATGCCACCTAGCCTGATGGCAGTTACTGACATCAGGAGGTCCCCATGCATTTCTTCGTCACCGGTGCGTCCGGTTGGATCGGGTCGGCGACGGTGGCCGAGCTGTTGGGCGCCGGCCACCGGGTCTCCGGTCTGGCCCGATCGGAGGCCTCGGCCGAGAGGCTGGAGGCCGCCGGCGCCGTCCCGGTTCGGGGCGATCTCGAGGACCTCGCCGCCCTCGCCGATGCTGCCGCCGCGAGCGACGGCGTGATCCACCTCGCCTTCCGACACGACGTGGCCTGGAGCGGCGGGTTCGCGACCGCGGCCGCGGTCGACCGGCGGGCCCTCGAGGCGATGGGTGCGGCGCTCGCCGGGTCCGGGCGACCCTTCGTGTTGGCCTCCGGCCTGGCGGGCGTCACGGGAAGCGGCCTCGCCACCGAGAACGACGGGCTCGTGGCGCGACCCGAGGTCCGATCGATCCCCGCCGGGCTGCGCCACGCCACCGCCCTGCTCGCCCTCTCGCTCCGGGGCATCGGCGTGCGCTCGGCCGTCCTTCGCTATCCGCTGACGGTCCATGGCGACGGCGACCACGGCTTCGTGGCCACCCTCGTCACCATCGCCCGGCAGAGCGGCCGGTCCGCCTACGTCGGCGACGGCGCCAACCGTTGGGCGGCCGTGCACCTCTCGGACGCGGCCCGTCTCACCCGTTTGGCGGCCGAGTCGGCCCCGGCGGGATCAGTGCTGCACGCCGTCGGCGACGTCGGAGTCCCGTTCGCGCTGATCGCGCAGAGCATCGGTCGCCACCTGTCGGTGCCGGTCGAGTCCATCGACGCCGCCGACGCGGTCGAGCACTTCTCTCACCTCGGACCGATCGTCATGCTCGAGGCGGCCGCCGACGCGTCGATCACCCGGGATCTCCTCGGCTGGGCGCCGAGTGGCCCAACGCTCCTCGAGGACCTCGAGTTGGGCCACTACTTCCGAGCCGCCTGAACGGCGCCTGCACCCCCCTCCGCTTGCTTCCTCGCGGTCGCGACCGCCGCGCGCCCCGTCCCGAGGCGCTATGGGGAGGGGTCGGCATCCTTCGGGCGGCCCGCCATGCCGTCGAGCACCCTCGAGAACATCGCGGCCACCTTCGAGTCGAGTTCGTCGAGGTCGAGACCGAGCTCCGCCGCGAATGCCTCCCTCTGGAGGATGTACCCGGTGACGAGCGACACCAGTGCGGCCTGCATGGCCTCGATGTCGGTGTCCGGGGGGAGGTTCCCGACCGCGATGTCGCGCAGATGGGTCTCCTGGCTGCGCGGCCACAGCGGCAGCATGCGGACGCGCTCGTCGCGGTCGAGCATGAGGATCGTCTTCAAGGTGATCGCGCTCTGGTGCTTGAGCGCCATGGTGAGGTACATCTCGCCGCGCTCGTGGAAGGGCAGCACCCAGATCTCGTCGATGTCCTCCTGGAAGGCCTCCGAACGCCGGCCCAATGCGGCCCGCAGGAGCCGCTGGCGCGAGCCGAAGTAGTGGTAGACGAGACCGCGGTTCACACTGGCGCGCTCGGCGACCTCCCGCAGGTTCAGCCCTGCGAGCACCCCCTCTTGCTCGAGGAGCTCGAGCGCGGCCTGCTCGAGGGCCTGCTCGGTCGCGGCGCGGCTCTGGGTCGCACCCTTGCTGCGGGCGGGATCGGTGGCGACAGCGGCACCGGCGATCCCTTTCCCATTGCCGACGGTCGAACCTCGCTCAGGCCTGCGTCCCATGCAATTCCGCCGTCCTCCAGCGCAGCATTCGGTGCTCGACGGCCCGCATGGCGATGGAGACCACGAGTGCCACGATGATGAGCAGCACCAGGGCGCCGAAGAATCCGGTCGTGTTGAAGGTCCCCATCTCGAGGGCCATGTAGCCCCCGAGGCCGGCGCTGCCCGTGAGCATCTCGCCCACCACGGCACCGAGGAACGCATAGGTGAGGGCGAGCTGCAACCCGGCGAAGATGGCCGGCGCCGCCGAGGGGAGGACGAACTTGAAGAACCGC
Source organism: Acidimicrobiaceae bacterium (assembly GCA_027315315.1). GTDB lineage: Bacteria > Actinomycetota > Acidimicrobiia > Acidimicrobiales > RAAP-2 > Palsa-461. The sequence goes on from DAHUYG010000046.1 coordinate 7,272, forward strand.
TCGGCCCGGCTCGCCCCGAGGGCGCGGGCGAGCAGCAGGTGGTCCCGGTGCACCCCCTGGAGACCGGCGTAGGTGTTGAAGGCGACGATGAAGAAGCTCAGGCTGATGATCAGCACCACCCGGCTGAGCGACCCGAGCCCGAACCACAGGACGAACAGTGGTGCCAGCGCAATCCGTGGGATCGAGTTGAACCCGGTCATGAAGGGCCGAACGATGCTGTCGACCACCTTGAATTCGGCCATCACGTAGCCGCCGAGAAGCCCGAGCACGACCGACAGCGCGAAGCCGATGAAGGTCTCGAAGAGGGTCCTTCCGAGCAGGTTCATGAGCGAGCCACTCACGACACCGTGCCAGAACGACGGGAAGAACTGGGTGGGCTCGCTCACGAAGGAGGGGTCGATGACCTTGCTCTGCGCCAGTAGCTGCCAGGACCCGAAGATCACGACGAGCACGAGCAGCTGACCACCCCGCGAGACGATCCGATCCCGCCGGACCTTCTTTTTCGCCCGCGTGATCTCGTTCAAGAAGGGGGCGTCGTAGTCCTCCTCGGACTCGCGCTCGAGCAGCGAGCCCTCCGAGACCGGCGCCACCTCTCGGGGTGCGTTCATCGGGTGACCTCCTCTCGGAGTTCCTGCCAGAGCTCTTCGTAGATCCGGTGGAACGCAGGCTCGCTCGGCAGATCGATGATCGAGCGGGGCCGCGGCAGCTCGACGGTGAACACGCGCTTGATCCTCCCCGGGCGGGCGCTCATGAGCACGACGCGATCGGCCAGCGCGATCGCCTCGGAGAGGTCGTGGGTGATGAGCATCACCGTGGAGGACAGATGCGCCCACAGGCGGGCGAAGGTGTCTTGGAGGAGGAGCTTGGTCTGGGCGTCGAGGGCCGAGAAGGGCTCGTCGAGCAGCAAGAGGTCGGGCGTCGTGGCCAGCGTCCGAGCGATCGCGACCCGTTGGCGCATGCCCTGGGACAACTGGGCCGGATACGAGTGCGAGGCGTGGTCGAGGCCGACATCGGCCAGGAGCGACATCGCCCGCTCGTTGCGCTCCGCCTTGTCGACACCGCCGATCTCCATGGCGAGCGCGGCGTTGCCGAGGACCGTCCGCCACGGCAGCAGGGCGTCTCGGGCGAAGAGATAGCCAACGTGACGGTCGCCGACCCTCGGCACGTGGCCGTCGACGCTCACCATGCCGGATTGGACCGGCTCGAGGCCGGCCACCAGGTTCATGAGCGTGGTCTTGCCGCACCCCGAGGGCCCGACGATGGCGATGAACTCGCCCTTGGCCACCTGGAGGTTGATGTCCCGGAGCACGGGGGCGGCGCGCCCGTCGGCACCGGCGAACGCGTGCGACAAGGCCTGCACCGAGATGGCGAAGTCGCTCTGGGACATCACGCCCGCGGCACCCCCGCCGCCGGCCCGCCCCGGTGCCTGTTGACCCGAGGCGAGGCCGGTGCCTTTGAACGCCGCCTCGGTCACGCCTTCTTGCCCAACGAGCCCTTCCCGGCAGCCTTCACGGCGCCGACCACCTGTGCGGCGCTGGAGGGGATCGTCGAGGAGAACCACTGCTTCTGGGGGATCGAGTTCGCGAGGAGGCCCGACTTGACCCAGAAGTTCATGTAGGCCTTGGCCGATCCCTTCGGGACGTAGGAGATGATGTCGGGGAGCGCGTAGGCGAAGAACTTCTTGGCCCCGGGACCCTGCTCGAAGGTCGCCAGGTCGTGCTCGGCACCGAGCAGCGAGATGACCTGGTTCAGGTTCTTCGGGTTGTGCATCCAGACGTCGGTCTCTTCCATCGCGAGCTGGAAATCCTTGGCCGCGCCGGGATGGGCGGTGAGCCACGGCGTCCGGGCCCACATCAGGCCGTCGCTCTTGCCCGCGACGCTGCCCAGGATGCCCCCCACCTTCTTCAGCTCGGCCGGGTCGTTCAGGTTGAAGACGAGCTTGTCGCCGAGGTCCTGGGTCAGGTAGTAGGCCGCGTCGGGGGACACCATCGCCGCCGCGACACGGTTGGCGCCGAGTGCGCTGACGAAGTTCGCGACGAGTCCCCCGAGCGCGGTGTAGTTCACCCCGCTCGCCCCGAGCCCGGCCGCCTTCACGAGCAGCTGGAGGTAGTCATAGGAGGAGGAGCCGAGGGCGACCACGCCGACCGGCTGGCCCTGCAGCGCCTTGATGCCCGCCGGGTACGAGACGGGCACCGACGAGTTGCTGGGTGCGATCAGCTCCCAAGCGGCGGCGACCGCGCCCGAGATCGCCGTGAGCGGTTGGCCGTGCTCGAGCAGCGGGCCGGCGAGCGAGAGGTCGCCCATCGCGACGTCCGCGCCGCCGTTGGCCAGGGCTGCGAAGGCCACCGGTCCGCCGGCCGTGATCGGGATGATGGTGGCATCGATCCCGTTCTGGGCGAAGAAGCCCTTGGCCTGGGCGAGGTAGGCGAGCCACGTGTAGTACGAGCCCTGGTAGATCTCGAGGTTCATCGGGATCGGTTTCGGCTTCGCCTTGGCCTTCGCCCAGGCCGGCGAGCCGCCGACCACGCCGACGAGCGTCAGGGCCATGCTCACCATGAGCGCGAAGCGCCCGAGGGCGCTCCAACGAGCCGACTTGCTCCGCGTACCGCTCCGCATCGAATCCCCCGGGTCTCTCCGCCCCCGACGCGGGGGTCTTTAGCGTTCTGATAAAGCTCCCATCTGGAGCCCGTTGCGTCAAGGACACCCGCAAGGGGCACGTCGTCGGGGTCAGGTGTCGGCCGACAGGACGCGGCGCAGCTCGGCGATCCGGTTGCTCACGATCGCGTCGACCCCGGCGGCGACCATCCGCGCCATGTCGCCCGGATCGTCGACCGTCCAGGTCGAGACCCGGCGACCGAGCGCATGCATCGCTTTCACACGCTCGGGGCTCACGAGGACGAAGGCGGGGTTCCAGTACTCGGCGCGCAGTTCGTCGAGAAGCGCAGCCGCCGGGAGCTCGGGGGCACCCCACGTCACGCCGATGCGCGCCTCGGGCGCGATCGCCCGCAAGGAGCGAAGGGCTGGGACATTGCCGGTGACGAAGAGGGCCCGATCCATCGCACGCCGCTCCCGCACGACGCGCACCGCCTCCCCGACGACCTCTTGCGCCGTGAAGTCGACCATCAGCGGGAGGGCGACCTCCTCCAAGACCTCGCGCAGGGTCGGGATGCCCGATCCGGGCTGGCCGATGGCGCGGACCTGCGCGAGATCGAGGTCGGCGACCGCGCGCTCGACGCCCCAGAGCCTGCTCAACGTCGCGTCGTGGAGCACGATGATCTCGCCGTCCCCGCATCGCTGGAGGTCGAGCTCGACCATGTCGGCTCCGGCCGCCATGGCGGACCGGAAGGCCGCCATGGTGTTCTCGCGTTGGAGGACCGGGTCGCCGCGGTGGGCGATGGCGATGGGCACGTCCTCCATCTGATCGGCCCGACCCCGCGGCGCGCCACCGGTCCCCCCGGGCGCTCCTCGGCCCCGCTCGTGACCTGGGTCATCACCGCAGATGTGTGTCGATCAGCGCCCAGGGGTAAGTGGCGGTCGAAGGGAGTTCGCCATGCAACTGCTCATTGTCCTCGCGTTGATTGTCGGCGCCGCGGGTGTGTTCAGCGCCCTCGAGGCGATCCGACGGGCGGCCATCGGTCGGCGGATGGAGCGTTCGCTCGGCGCACTGCGAAGTGACACGCGCTCGCGGGCCGAGTTCGGGCCGGCCGCCCGTTTGGCCCGCATGCGGCGGGTCGGGACGCGGCCGGTCCCCGAGGCGGTGACCTACCGGCCCCGCGAGGTTCGCCAGGCCTCCTAGCGCGTTCCTCGCGCACGGCCCTGCCCGTGCGCGAGCCGGCACCATCGTTCTCCGGGCGCCGGCCGTGGGATTCACTAGAACCATGACGACCGGGCCCACGACGACCGACTGGCACACCCAGGACGGCTCCACCTGGGCCACCGTCGCGGCCGAGGCCGGCTCCAGGGTCTTCGCCTCGTGCATCTGCAACGCCGGGGCGGTCGCCGAGCGGGTGCGGTCACTCGAGGGCCCACTGACCGTCGTCGCCTGCGGCGAGCGCTGGCCCGACGGGTCGCTGCGGCCCTGCGTCGAGGACCTCCTCGGTGCCGGGGCGCTCCTGTGCCGGCTCCCCGGCTCGCGCTCTCCCGAGGCCGAGTCGGCCGTCGACGCGTGGCTCGCCGCCGAGTCCCGGGGGCTGGCTCGGACCCTCGCGGCGTGCGGATCGGCTCGAGAGCTGCGCGCCAAGGGCCACGAGGAGGACGTGACCTACGCCTCGGAGCACGACGTGAGCGCGGTGGTGCCGGTGCTGGCGGACGGCCGGTTCGTCCCGGCGGCCGCCCTGGGGTGAGGGGGCCGGGTCGCACCCCGCCGGGAGGTGGTGCACAGTGGACCCGATGCAGCCGGGCACGGACCGAGTGCAGCCGTCCTCGCGACGGGTTGTGATCGTCTCGGGAGCCCCGGGTGCGGGCAAGACCACGCTCGCGAGGGCGCTCGCCGACATGCTCGGCTGGCCACTGCTCGCGAAGGACGCCATCAAGGAGGCGATCTGGGACGCCCTCGGCCCGCCCGAGGGCGATCTCGGGTGGTCGCGCCTCGTCGGCGGGGCCGCGATGGAGGCGCTCTGGACCCTGGCCGCCTCGCCCTGCGACGTCGTGGTGGAGGCGAACTTCCGGCCGGACAGCCAGCGCGAGCAGGCCAGGTTACGAGCCCTCGAGGGGCGGGTGGTCGAAGTCCACTGCTCCTGTCCGCCCGAGGAGGCGGCCCGTCGCTACGCCGAGCGGGCGAGGGATCCCGCGCACCACCGTGCCCACGTCCTGGCGACGGTCGGGTCGGAGTTCCTGGCCGAGTTCGGCCGGCCCATGGCGGCGGGCCCGGTCATCGTCGTGGACACGAGCGCCCCGATCGACGTCCCCGATCTCGCCCGGCGGGTGACCGAGGCGCTCGATCGAGCGGGCGATCAGGGGAAGACGGCCCAGCTCCCGATCTGATACGCGGTGAAGCCGACCAGGGCGGCGAACGAGACGAACGTCGCCAGCTGGTACTTCCAGCCCTCGCGGTAGCGAAGGCCGAGCGCCAGGATGAGCGGGAAGGCGTCGAGCACGATCCGCGGCCTCGGGCCGACGGGGGCAGTCATGAGCGCGAGGAGCGCGGCGGTGATCCCGTAGGCGAGGATCACGGCCGGCTGGCGATCCCGCACGGCGACGATCAACGCGAGCACCACGAAGATGACGCCGAAGAAGACGAGCCGCTCGTTGGCGAAGCTGGTGAGCGGGTGGGCGATCAGCCCCCCGACGATCCGGAACGGGTAGGCGATCGACAAGAAGCTGTTCCAGCCTCCCCGCTCGGTCCGTGTGAACGCCGAGGGGACCCCGAAGCGCTGCCAGGTCCAGGCGAGGTAGGCGACCGACCCGAGCGGTGCGAGCACCGGCGCAGCGAGCGAGCGCCAGTCCCGGTCGCGCCGGATGGCGACGAGGGCCGCCCAGGCGCAGCTGACCACGAAGGCCAGCGCGATCGGGGCGGCCGCGCTGGCCACGAACCCTGCGAGCCCCGCCAGCACCCACCGGCGGCGCATCAGCGCCAGCAGCCCGAACGCCACCCCGGTGACGACGAGGCCCTCGGAGTAGATCATCGAGAACACGAACGAGCCCGGGAACAGCGCGAACAGCAACGTCACCCGATTGGCGGCCCGCTCCCCGGCGTACTCGCGCACGAGCATCCACACGCCGATCGTCGCGGTCAGTCCGGTGATGCTCGACACCGCCACCCCGGCGGCGAAATGCGACAGCCCGGTCAACTCCGACAGGCCCTGAACGAGCAGCGGGAGGCCGGGGAAGAACGCGATCGTGTTGGCCGCCACGTGGCCGTGGACGACCGGCAGGTGGCTCGGGTAGCCGTTGATGACGACGCCGTGGAGGGCCTTGTCGGTCCATCGGGTGATCACCCGCAGATACCAGACGCTGTCCCAGCGGTCGATGCGGCCGCCCAGGCTCCCCCCGCCGATGATCGCGACCACGCCCATGGTGAGAAGGACCACCGCGCGCGAGACGAGGTAGATAAGGCCGGGGCGCCAGCCGGTCCGCCAGGCCCGGGTCCCGAGCCGGCCGAGCGTGCCCCACCAGGCGGGCGCGACGTCGGGCCGCCCCACGAGCCCCGTGAGGGGGCCGGGCGCAGTCGTTGGGAGGTTCGAACGTTGGGTGGTCATGGCCGGGTCGGTTCGGGACCCTCCTCGAACAGCGCGGAACGCCAGCGCTGCCGGGAGAGTAACCAGGCGCAGCCGGTCACGGCGGTCACCGAGACGGCCCAGAACCAATACCCCGCCAGCTGGGGTGTCCCAACCGGCCCGGCAAGGAACATCGCGCCGCCGGCGGCGGCGGCGAGGATGCGCGAACGCTGGGACCTGGTGGCCGCCAGGAGGATGAGTCCCCAGGTCAGGTACCAGGGCCACAGCGTCGGCCCGGCGAGGACGACGAGCACCAGCAGGGCCGCCAGGACCCGGACCAGGTTCTCCCGGCGGAACCGCACGAGGAGCCAGATGCCGCCGATCACCGCCAGCACGCCGCCCGCCGTCTGGACGGCCGAGACCGTCCCGGCCTGGGAGGCATGGACGTGGAGCAGGGAGAGGATCCGGGAGATCGCCACGCCAAGGGAAACCGTCGGTGTGGCGTCGATGTGGAGCTCGGCCGGGATCTTCAGGTTGGAGGGCTCGAGCCACCTCCATCCGAGCCCGGTGGCGAGCGTGACCGCCAGCACCGTGGCCACCGGGAGCGCGACCACCTTGCCGAGCACCCACCAGGTGCGCCGAGCCCAGCCCGAGGCCCGCAGCTCGTCGATCGCGAGGAAGACGACGGCGCCGGCGGCCGGCGCCTTGATCAGCGCCCCCAGCGCGCACAGCACGAGGCCGAGCGAGCGGCGGCCGTCGAGCGAGAGCGACACACCGGCCACGACCAGCCCCACCATCAGGCAGTCGTTGTGGCCCGATGCCATGAAGCTCAAGAGCACGAGCGGGCTGAGCGCCCCGAGCCATAGCGCCGTCCCCGGGTCGACCCCGAGACGCGCCGCGATCCGGGGGAGGAAGATCGCCATGAGCGCCATGCCTGCGATCTCGAGGGCCCGCATCGCCATGACCTGGCTGACGATGGAGGAGGTGACCGCCGCCGTGATCCCCCGCGCCATCTCGACGAAGAACGGGCCGTAGGGTGCCGGCGAATGACGCCAGACGCTCGCGATCGAGTTGAGCAGCGGACCGTTGCCGAGCACCGCCGGGGCCTTGGTGTAGGGGTTGAGCCCGCGGTGCGCGATCAGTCCCTGCCCGACGTAGCTGTAGAGGTCCTTGGAGAAGATCGGTGGCCCGAGGAGCAAGGGCACCGACCAGACGACGAGCACGACGACCGCAGCACGCACCGACAGCTGGCCGCGCCACGCGACGGTGCCCACGCCGACCCAGCCGGCGATGGCGAGCGCCATCGCCACGTAGAAGAGCACCCGGAGCAGGCCGACGTGCCCCGCGGGAAGCGAGAACCACCAGGTGCCCGTCGGAGGGTTCGGCAGCGGTGCCAGCCGGGTGCCGGTGAGGATCATGCCGACGTAGCCGAGGAGACCGGCCAGCGTCGAGACGACGAGGCGCCGGCGCAGGGCCGCGTCCGCTTCTGTGCCGGGGGCCTCCCTCGGCTCGCGATGGTCGGTCAAAGTCCCAGTTGGCAAGGTGTCGGGTGGCGCTCGCCGAGACGCCGTTCATGAGGCAGCCGCGGTGAAACTCGCAGTTTACCTGGGCCTTCCCGTCCGGCCTGGTCGGTCGGATCGGGCCGCTGATGACAGACTCTGGCCATCGGGCTCTTCGATGTCCGAACCCGACCCATGAGCCCGCTCGACCGCCTTTCCCTGCTCCGACGACGACTCGGCCTTGTCTCGGCCACGAGGCCGGAGCCCACCAGCGGCGACGGGCACGCCGAGCTCGCCTCGACCGAGCGGATCGGGTTGCTCGAGCGCGCGATCTGGAGCCTCGTCTGGCTCGGGATCCTCGTCGGCGGCGTCAATCTCTGGGGCTCGTGGGCCTCCTGGCCGGTCATCGACGTGCTGGCGCCGACGATGGTCGCGGTCGCGCTCTGCGGGTTCGCGATCTGTTGGTGCGCCGAGAGCCCCCGTTCGTGGGCCCACCAGGGGCTCGCGATGGCGAGCGCCCTCGTCGTGGTGACCGCGCCGGCGGCGGTCGCGATCCATACGCGCATCTACTACGAGACCGACTCGGCGGCGCTCGATCACGTGGCGGCCCGGGTCCTCGTGCACGGGGACAACCCCTATGCGACCTCGCTAGGCGCGGCGGGGCAATTCCTGCACACGGCCGCCTACTTCTGGACCTACACGCTCAACGGCGGGCATGTGGCCGGCGTGTCGTACCCCGCCGGGTCGTTCCTCGTCTACGCCCCGGCCTTCGCCCTCGGCTTCCACCACGAGGTCGTCGACTGGATGGACCTCTACGCGTGGCTGGCGACGGCCATCTTGCTCTTCGCCCTGCTCCCCCGGTTCTTGCGCTGGATCGCCGTGCTCGTGACCTTGACCGGCATCTTCACCGGGATCTTCTCGGGCGGCGGCACCGATGCGATGTTCTTGCCCTTCGTCGTCCTCGCGCTCTGGCACTGGGACCGCTTCGGGCGCCCGAGGGTGGCCGGCGTGGCCCGGTGGCTCGGCCCGATCGCCCTCGGCGTCGCGTGCGCCATCAAGCAGACACCGTGGTTCCTCGCGCCGTTCCTCGTCGTGGGCATCTGGATCGAAACGAGGCGCGACGGCCGCTCGCCGCTTCCGGTCGTGGCCCGCTACCTCGCGATCGTGCTCGGCGTCTTCGCGGCGATCAACCTCCCGTTCATCATCTGGGGCGCCGACCAGTGGTGGCACGGGACCTTGCTCCCCCTGTCCCAACCCCTCGTGGCCGACGGCCAGGGGCTCGTCTCCCTCGCCGTGCACGGACTGACCGGGGGGGCGGACTTGTCCCTCCTCATGGACGCGAGCCTCGTCGCGTTGCTCGGCGTGTTGGCCGCCTACGTCGCCTGGTACCGGCTCCTGAAGCGGATCTGGCTCCTCTTGCTCCCGATCCCCTTCTTCGTCTCGCCACGCAGCTTCACCGGGTACCTGATCGACTTCTTCCCCGCCGCGCTGATCGCGCTCCTCACCGTCGACCCGGCTTCCGCCCCCCTGCCGGCCCGGCGGTGGGGCCGCTTGGGTTCCTCACAGGTCGTGCTCGGCGCGGCGGCCCTCGTGATGGTCGCGTTGAGCGCGCTCTCGCTCACCGGCGCGCCGATGACGCTCTCCTTCGACTCGGCCGTCATCGGGCCCTCCGAGCAGCACATGTTCGCGGTCACGGTGACGGCCACCAACAACACCGGTGCCACGCTCACCCCGCACTTCATGGTGGATGTCGGCGAGCCGCACCCGACCGGCTTCTGGATGCCGGCCCACGGCCGTCCCGTCGTCATCGGGGCTCATCGCAGCGTCACGGTGACGCTCTTCCCCCCGGTCGGGACGGCGACCTACCTCCCACCCTGGGCGTCGGACTACGTCGTCGACGCATACACCTCGAGCCCCCGGGCGCTCAGCACCACCCAGGACATCTGGCACAACTACATCCCGAAGACGAAGATGCCCTCGGTCTTCCCCCGCCCGCTCAGGGCCTCTCGAATCCCGCCCTCGCCGCGGCCGCGCCGCGCGCCGCCGACCCGCTGAAGCCGTAGGTGCCCGGGCCGAGCAGCTCCTGGGCCGCCTCGACGAGGCCACCGTAGGCGGCCCAGGCGAACCGCGAGCCGACCGAGATGCGGGCCACCCCGAGCTCGGCCAGCTCGGCGACCGAGGGGGCTCCGGGCATCACGAGCACGTTCAACGGTCGCTCGACGCTCGCCACCACCCTGCCGATGTCCTCGGGCCGCACGAGCCCGGGTGCGAAGAGCACGTCGGCCCCCGCCTCCTCGAACGCCTGGAGGCGGGCGATGGTGTCGGCGAGGTCGTCGATCCCGTGAATGAGGTTCTCGGCCCTGGCCGTCAAGACGAGGTGGACGTCCCCGCCGTGGGCGGCCTGCGCCGCGGCCCTCACCCGGTCGGCGGCGAGCGCGAGGTCGTAGATCGGCGCGCCGGGGTCGCCCGAGAAGTCCTCCACCGAACAGCCTGCGAGCCCCGCCCGGATGCCGAGCTCGACCGTCGTCGCCACGCCGTCGGGATCCTCTGCAAAGCAGTTCTCGAAGTCGGCGGACACCGGCACGTCCACCGCGGCCACGATCTCTGCGGCGTGCGCCACCGCCTCCTCGCGGGAGACCGAGCCGTCGAGGCGACCGAGCGTCGCAGCGAACCCGCCGCTCGTCGTAGCCAGCGCGGGGAACCCGAGCGACTCGAGGATGCGCGCCGACCCGACATCGAAGGGGTTGGGCATGAGGAGGGGTCCAGATCCCTGATGCAAGGCGAGGAACGCCTCGGCCTTCTGCGCCTGGTTCGCCATGCCCAAGGACGCTACGGCAACGCCGTGGGCGGGCGCGGCGTCGCTCCATGGAGGCGGCGCTCCGCCGCGACCTGCGCCGCCGGGGCCCCGGGGAGGGCGGATCCCCCCGGGCTACCATCGCCGGGGTGGGGGAAGGAGCACTCGCCGGCGTGCGCGTCCTCGAGCTCGGGCTGGCCATCGCCGCTCCGCACTGCGCGCAGATCCTCGCCGATCACGGCGCGGACGTGATCCGCGTCGAGCCCCTCGGTGGCGACAAGACCCGCTTCGCGCTCCCCCACATCGGTGGCGAGAGCCTGTACTTCGCCGCCCACAACAGGGCGAAGCGCTCGATCGCGATCGACCTCAAGGCCGAGGCGGGCCGCGAGGCGTTCCTCCGGTTGGCCGACACCGCGGACGTCGTCGTGACGAACTTCGGCGCAGAGGTGCCCGACCGCCTGGGCGTCGGCTACGAGGTCCTCTCGGCGCGCAACCCCGGCATCGTCATGGCCCACATCACCGGCTTCGGGACGACGGGCGAGGAACGCTCCTTCGGCGCGTACGACGGGATCATCCAGTCGATGAGCGGGGTCGCCTCGGTGACCGGGACGACCGAGACGGGCCCGACGATGGTGGGTCCCTTCGTCGCCGACCACGTCGCCGCGATGCAGGCGGTGATCGCCATCCTCCTCGCCTTGACCGAGCGGGCGACAACCGGCCGAGGCACGATGCTCGACCTCAGCATGCTGGACGGCTACACGAGCGTCCTCGCGCACCACGTGGGCGAGGCGCTAGACCTCGGCGTGGAACCCGAACCGAGCGGGAACATGGTGACGATCGCCTTTGCCAACACCTTCCCGGCGGCCGACGGGCTCGTCTACGTGGCCCCGCTCGCGCCCGACGCCTGGAGGGCGTTCTGCGAGGCCACCGAGCTGCCCGACTGGGTGCTCGCCGCCGACCGGCGCTTCATCTTGGAGGACGGGCGGCCGCTCGTGGAGGAGGCCGTCGCGCGATGGACGCGGACCCGCTCGAGGGACGAGATCGTCCGAGCGCTCCGTGCGGTGGGGGTGCCCTGCGGGCCGGTCAACTCGGTCGGCGAGGCCGTGCGCAACCCCCTCTTGTGGTCGCGGGGCGCGCTCACCAAGGTGCGGACGCCGCGCGGCCAAGAGGTCAGCGTCCCGGGGCCGCCCGTCGCCTTCGGACTCGCCGACACCGACCGGGGACGCCGGGTGCCTGCGGCGGGCGAGCACACCTGCGAGGTGCTCCGCGAGCTCGGCTACGACGAGGAGGCGCTGGCGGCGCTGCTCGCCCGCTCGGTGATCGCCGACCCCGGCGCCGAACCGGCCACCCACCCCCAAGGCGCCTGATGGGCTGGGAGAGGGAGCTCGAGGAGCTCCGCCGCCGTCGGGAGGCCGCACTGGCGATGGGGGGACCCGAGCGGGTCCAGCGCCATCACGAGCAGGGGAAGCTCAGCGCCCGGGAGCGGATCGACCTGCTTGCCGATCCGGGAAGCTTCCGCGAGTTCGGCATCCTGGCCGGCCGGGCCTCCTACGAGGGCGACCAGCTGGTCGCCTTCACGCCGAAGGGCGAGGTCAACGGCATGTGCGAGGTGGAGGGGCGGACCCTCGTCGTCACCGCCGGCGACTTCACCGTGCGGGGAGGTGCGGCAACCTCGGCCGGAGCGGGCATCGGATCCGAGTCGCGCCCGGCGGTGCGCGCCCTCGAGTGGCGGGTGCCCTTCGTGCGTCTCCTCGATGCGAGCGGCGGCAGCGTCGCAAGCTTCGAGAGCCTCGGGCGCACCTACCTCCCCGACGGCAACGCGTGGACGGCGAGCGAGGTGCGGCTGCTCCAGCACGTGCCGGTGGTCTCAGCGGTCATGGGCTCGGTGGCCGGCCTGCCCGCGGTCGACGCGTGCCTGGCGCACTTCAACGTCATGGTCCGCGACACGGCCCAGCTGTTCCCCGGCGGTCCGCCGGTCGTGAAGGCGGCACTCGGCCTCGACATCGCGAAGGAGGCCCTGGGCGGCGCCGAGATCCACACCCGGGGCAGCGGCGTGGTCGACAACGCAGCGACGAGCGAGGAGGACGCCATCGCGCAGGTGCGCGCCTTTCTCTCCTACCTCCCCTCCAACGTGGACGAGCCGGCACCCCGGGACGACGGCGGCGGGCTGGCGGAGATCGCCGCCGACGAGCTGCGGGCGGTGGTGCCCGAGAACCGACGGCTCCCCTTCGACGTCCACCGCCTCCTGGCCGGCGTGCTCGACGAGGGCTCGTTGTTCGAGATCGCCCCGGACTACGGCGCCTCGCGGGTCACCGGGCTGGCGCGCGTAGACGGCTACCCGGTCGGGGTCATGGCCAACAACCCCGCGCACCTCGGTGGCGCCACGGACGTGGCCGCCGGCGAGAAGGTCGTCCGTCTCATCCAGCTCTGCGACCAGTTCCACCTCCCCCTCGTCTCGCTCGCCGACGAGCCGGGCTTCCTCGTCGGGCCGGAGGCCGAGGCGACGGGGATCGAACGGGCCGGCGCCCGCCTCGTCTGGGCGACCTGCATGAGCCGCATGCCATGGCTCACCGTCGTGGTCGGGCGCCTCTACGGCGTGGCCGGGCAGTGCCACCACCGCCCCTCGGGGATGTTCCGGCGCTACGCCTGGCCATCGGCGCGCTGGGGCTCCATGCACATCAGCGGGGGCGCCTCGGCCGCCTACCGCCGGGTGATCGAGGAGTCGGCGGACCCCGAGGCGACCCGGATGGAGATCGAGGCGCGCCTCGAGGCCATCGCCTCGCCGTTCCGCACGGCCGAGGCGACGGGCCAGGACATCATCGACCCGGCCGAGACGCGCGCGCGCGTCGTCGAGTTCGTCCACGACGCCCAGCGGGTCCTCGCGACCCAGCTCGGGGCGCCTCCGGTGCCCTACCGACCCTGAGCGGGGCCCGGGGGTCCGGGGTCAGCGCTCGGGCGGGTCCTTCTTGAAGACGGCCCTCGACCGCTCGGGGTGCTCGGGATCGAGGTGCACGGTGAAGGGCTCGTCCTCGCCAGGCTCGGACTTCCCCTCGGCCACGATCACGACCTCGGCGTCCTGGCGGCCGAAGATGACCCGGCCCACGGCCAGCATCGCCTCGCCGAGGACGGATCCCGCCGAGCTGTGCACGATTCGCCCACCGGTCGTGACCGGGCCGCGCTCGGCCGGCGGTTCGTCGTCGGTGGCCTTCAGCCACTCGATCCACTGCTCGTCGCTCCAGTCCTCGGGGTCCTCCGGGGGCTCCGAAGCGGCGGGGTCCTCCCCGGCGTCCACGTGGTCACGGTACCGGCGCCCGGGGCCGGGCCGGTGACCGACGGCCGGGGCGCTCTAACGTCCGGGCGTGCCCTGGGCAGCCAAAGCCGCGCTCCTTGGGGTCGTGGGCGTGGCCGCGGGCATGATCGGGTCGGCCGGCGGGATCACCTCGCTCGTCTCGTACCCGGCGCTGCTCGCGGTCGGGATCCGGCCACTCGCCGCGAACGTGACCAACACGTTCGCCACCCTGGGCATCCTGCCCGGGGCCTCGATCGGCTCGCGCCCCGAGCTGCGCGGCCAGCTGGCCCGGCTGCGGCGCTGGGCCCCCCTCGTCGCCCTCGGGACCGCCGGCGGGGTGGCGCTGCTCCTCTCGACCCCGAACCGCCTCTTCGCCCGGCTGATCCCCTACCTGCTCTGCGCCGCCGCGCTCGGATTGCTGGCCCAGCCGTGGGTCGCCCGGCGCCGGGGGGCCAACGCCGGCGCCTCGAGCAGGTTCGCGCTCCCGCTCGGGCTCGTGGCGATCTCGCTCTACAGCGGGTACTTCGGCGCCGGCTCGGGGATCATGGTGCTCGCACTCTTGCTCCTCACCGTCGAGGACGACCTCCCGCGGGCCAATGCGCTCAAGAACGTGCTCCTCGGCTTCGCCGACCTGCTTGCCTGCATCGCCTTCGCCTTCTTCGGCCCCGTCCACTGGGCCGCCGCCTGGCCGCTCCTCATCGGGCTGACCGCCGGGAGCGTCGTCGGCCCCTCGATCACCCGAGTCGTCCGGGCCACGCTGCTCCGCCTCCTCGTCGCGGGCGCCGGCCTCGGGCTCGCCGGGTGGCTGTGGGCGAACCCAGGCTGAGCGGCCGGCCGCTCGCCCCGCTCAGTCGTCGCTCGGACACTCGAGAGCCCCGGCGAGGGCCGGCCCGAGATCGCCCTTGTCCACGGCCACCACACGGCCGAGGCCGAGCCACCGGCCGAGGCGCACGAGCTCGGTGGCCGCGTCGCGCGCCACTGCGTCGGGGTCGGCCCCGGGCTCGCCGTGGGCCGCCGCGACCCGGAGCACCCCGGCGCGCCGATCGGCCTTCAGATCCAGGCGCGCCACCAGCTCGTCGCCCCGGAGCAGCGGCAGCACGTAGTAGCCGAACTGGCGCCTCGGCGCGGGCACATAGATCTCGATGCGGTAGCGGAACCCGAAGAGCCGCTCGGTGCGCTCCCGGCGCCAGATGAGCGAGTCGAACGGCGAGAGCAGCGTGGCGTGGCGCCGCCGGGGTGGCCGCGGGCGGGGCGTCGCCGGCGCGTAGGCCGGGTGCCTCCACCCCTCGACCGCCACGGGCACGAGCCGGCCCTCCTCGACGAGCTCGGCCACCCGGGGCCTCGCGAGCGGCGCGCTCAGCCAGAAGTAGTCGGCGAGATCGGCGACGGTGGCCACGCCGAGGCAGCGGGCGGCGACGGCGAGCAGCGCACGATCGGCCTCTTCGGGGTCGGGCGACGGCTCGGCCAAGACCTCGGCCGGGATCACCCGCTCGGTCAGGTCGTAGACGCGCTCGAAGTTGTCGGTCCGCCAGGCCGAGAGCACGCCGTCGGTGAAGAGCGACTCGAGCGCACGGCGACCGTCGCTCCGCCGTTCCCACCACTCCCCGACGCGCCGCCTCGGGTCCGACAATTCCGAGGCGGCAAGCGGCCCCCGCTCGGCGATCTCGGCCAGGACGACCTCGAGGTAGCCGGCGTGCTCGGCTCGCCAGCGGCGACGCCGCTCCTCGGCCAAGGGATGCCGGAGGAGGTCGCGCGAGCGGCCCTCCATCCGCGGCCTGAACAACGAGTAGAGCTCGACGGGCAGCAGGGACGCGGCGTGCCCCCAGTACTCGAACCACCGACGACCGGGCCCGCTCATCCGACCGAGCAGCCGGCGATCGTAGGGGCCGAGCCGGCTGAAGGGCACGAGATACTGGGTCCGCTCCAACACGTTGACCGCGTCGAGCTGGATCGTCCCGACCGAACCGAGCAGCCCGGCGAGGCGGGCGGCGCCCGGTGCCCGGCCCGGTCCGCGATCAAGCGGCGAGCCGAGCCCCTGGGCGGCGATCGCCAACCAGCGGGCCTCGCGAGCGGAGAGCGTCTCGGACCTCGCCACGATCAGGACCGGGCGGCCGGGCTCACTCGGGGACGGGGGTGGTCGGGCCGGAGGGGTGCCCGGCCGGAACGACCATGGCGAGGCCGCGGGTCGGGCCCACGGACGGGGAGCATCGCAATGACCGTCGGACTCGGGGAGCCTGGCGGCGGGCGTGACTACACGAAGGCGTGGACGACCGCCCGGTAGTAGGTGAAGGCGGGGTGCGTCGTCGGGCCGATCGCCGGCCCGCGCCCGAGCGCCCGCCGCAGGTTGGTGACGAGGGACCGAGGGGGCGCCGCCGGCGGGCTGACCACCGGCTCGACGCGCTTGAACCCGGCGGCCAGCGCCAGCTGGCGGAGCGCGTCCATGGTCGGCACGAACCAGTTCCCGTAGTCCCCGATGAACTCCCCCCCGAAGAACTGCATCAGGTTCTGGGACTCGAGCCCGTCGATCGCCACGGCCTGGGTCTCGATGACCGCCACCTCGTCGGTCACCGAGCGGAGGCGTTCGAGGCAGGTCAACGGCTCCTTCATGTGGTACAGGACGCCCAGGTAGAGCACGACGTCGAAGTGACCGACGCTCGAGAGGTCCGCGGTCGCGAAGTCGGCGACCATTGGCTCGACCTTGGAGCCCAAGATCTCCTTCGCGAACTCGAAGGGCCGCTTGCCCGGGAGCTCGGGCTGCCAGAAGTCGGTCGCGTCGCGACCGTGGTCGGGCAGCTCGCCGCGCGCCGCGCACTCGTTCCAGTAGGCCTGGCGGGCGGCCAGGTCGACGCCCCACACGTAGTGGTCCAGGGCGGTCACCCGCGACGCCCCCAACCGCTCGGCCTGGAACGAGTAGTACCCGTCCCAGGCGCCGATGTCGAGGACGGACTTCCCGCTCATGTCGGGCATGAGATCGGGACCGAGGTATGGCCCGGTCGACTGGCCGGGGGTGATGACCCCCTGGCCCAGGTCGATCTTGTGGAACCACCCGAACTCGCCGGCGCGCGAGCGCAGCTCTTCTGGGCTCAGCATCGGGTCATGCTACAAGCGACCGCCTGGCGCGCCGGCCTTGGGCGGCATAGACAGTGGGCCATGCGCGGCGCCATTCTCCACACCAGCCCAGGCAAGCTCGAGATCACCGACGTCGTGGTCGACGATCCCGGACCCCGCGAGGTGCTGGTCCGCACGGCCGCCGCGGGGCTCTGCCACGGCGACCTCCACACGATCGACGGGACCATCCCGGGGCGCCTGCCGGCGCTGCTCGGCCACGAGGCCGCCGGCGTGGTGGAGGCGGTCGGCGACCAGGTCCACGACGTGAAGCCCGGGGATCACGTGATCAGCTGCCTCTCGGTCTTCTGCGGCCACTGCGAGCACTGCCTGAGCGGCTACCCCAACCGCTGCCAGTCGACCGAGATGCGCCGGGCCCCCGACCAGCCGTCCCGGCTGCGCTTCGAGGACGGGACGCCCATCAACCAGTGGTACCAACTCTCGAGCTTCGCCGAGCTCATGCTGGTGCACGAGCACGCACTCGTGAAGATCGTCGACGACATCCCCCTCGACCGCGCCGCTTTGATCGGCTGCGGGGTGATGACGGGCGTCGGCTCGGTGATCCACACCGCCGCGGTGCGGGCGGGCGAGACCGTGGCGGTCATCGGCTGCGGGGGCATCGGCCTCAACTGCATCCAGGGCGCCCGCTTGGTCGGCGCCGGGCGCATCATCGCCGTGGACCGGGTGGCGTCCAAGCTCGAGCTGGCCAAGCAGTTCGGCGCCACCGACACCGTCGACGCCTCGGAGCACGACGCAGTGGCGGCCGTGATCGAGATGACCTCGGGCGGCGTCCACCACGCGTTCGAGGCGATCGGCCTCAAGGCGACGGCGGAGCAGGCGTTCGGCATGCTGCGCTCCGGGGGCACCGCCACGGTGGTCGGCCTGCTCCCGATCGGGGTGAAGGTCGAGGTGCCCGGGCTCTCGCTCATCGCCGAGCGCAAGCTCCAGGGCTCCCTCATGGGTTCGAACCGGTTCCGGGTCGACATGCCGAGGCTGGTCGACCTCTACCTGCAGGGCCGCCTCGACCTGGACAACCTCATCTCCGCTCGCATCTCCCTCGACCAGGTGAACGAGGGCTTCGCCGCGATGCAAGGCGGCGAGGTCGCCCGATCGGTCATCGTCTTCGACTAGGCGCCCGGGGCCCGGTCGCGCCCCCGCGGACCGATACGGGGCGTGGAGCGTTGCTCGGGAACGGGCCCGGTCACACGGGCGGCCGAAGGCCCTAACGTCCCAGGTGGTGCCCGGTGACCATGGCGCGTTGGGGCGTCGTGGGAGCATTTTGCGGCGCTCGGGATGGTCCACCGCGCCGGTCGTCGGGCCCGCATGCACCGATTCCCCACAAGACGCTGAGCCAGATCACGGAGAAGGGAGCATTCGATGGGCCGACGGATCCGCTGGCTGAGCGTGGTGTTCATCTTGTGCTTCGGCCTCGTGATCGTGCAGCTCGCCAACATCCAGTTCCGCCGGGCCTCGGCGCTGGCGCACTCGCCGAGCAACCCCGTCAACAGCGTCGTGAACCTCGACAACCAGCGGGGCGAGATTCTTGCCGCCGACGGCACCGTGCTCGCCCAATCGGTGCGGGTCGCACCGAGCGGCTCCAACCGTTTCCAGTTCATGCGGGAGTACCCGACCAAGTCGCTCTTCGCCCAGATCGTCGGGTTCTGCAACGACGCCGTGCCGGCCGTCGGCTGCGACACCGGTGTGGAGGGCTTCTACGGCGCGCAGCTCGGACTGCACAAGCAGTCGGTCCAGACCCTGAGCCAGCTCCTCAACCCGCCCCCGCCGACGGTCGACGACATCACCCTCACGGTCAACCCGACCTACCAGCAGGACGCGATGAATCAGCTCGAGAGCCTGCCCGGGCCGAACAAGGATGGCGCGATCGTCATCCTCAATCCCCACACCGGCGCCGTGCTCGCGATGGCGTCGCTGCCCACCTATGACCCGACCCCCCTCACCTCCCCGGACGCCAAGACCGCGACGGCGGCCGCCAACCTGATCAACCAACCCGACCCCGAGGGATACCGCCCGGTACTCCCGCTCGCGACCTTCTACCCGATCCAGCCGGGATCGACGGCGAAGGTCATCACGACCGCAGCCATCTACAACCTCGACCCCTCGCTCGCCACCTACAACTACCCCATCTCGCTCTGCCAGGCGATCCCCCAGACCAACAAGTCGATCTGCAACGACGCCGACACGGCCGCGCTGGCCACGCCGTGCGGCGGCACCATCGTCCAGATGCTGCCCGCCTCCTGCGACCCGGGGTATGCCGAACTGGGCCTCATGCTCGGGGCCGACAACCTCGCGAACGAGGCCGGTCTCTTCGGGATGAACGAGCGCCCGCCGCTCGACATCGCCCCCGAGAACAACACCGTCGGCCATGCCGTCCAGCCCTCGCAGTATCCGACGGCCGCCGCAATGAGCTCGGGGGGCAACCCGGGCGTTCCCGGACAGGCCTACTCGGCCTTCGGCCAGCAGGACGTCGAGATCACGGCCCTGCAGAACGCCATGATCGCCGGTGCGGTGGCCAACGGCGGGGCCGAGATGACCCCGCACTTCTTGGCGAAGGTCACCGACTCGCAGGGCAAGGTGGTGCAGACCTACCAGCCCTCGATCTGGAAGCAGGCCATGTCCCCCACGGCGGCCGCCCAGATCATCCCGCTGATGCAGGCCGTCGTAACGGGCGGGACAGCGAGCGGCGACAACTTCCCGGCCTCCCTCGATGCCGCCGTCAAGACCGGCACCGCTCAGGTGGGCACACCGACGACGTCGATCGCGGACTGGATGATCGGCTTCGCCCCCGCCAACAACCCCAAGAGCGCCGTGGCGGTGGTCGTTCCCCAACAAGGGCTCGGCACCTACGGCGCCACCGTCGCCGGACCGATCATGCGCCAGATCATGATCGACGTCCTCGGGTGACCGCGCGCGAAATCCCGGCTCTCCGCGCGCAGACGTGGGGCGAGCACCCACCGGTGACCATCGCGTAGATCCACTACTGGGGCGCGCTCCCCCGATTCTTGCGGTTGCAACGGCCGAAGCCTGGGCTACAGGGTGATCCGGGAGGCCGGGGCCGATGAATACGCTACGGCGGTCGACATCGCGGAGCAGCATGTCGCCGTCGATCAGTGAGTATTTGGCGACCCTGCCGGCATCGGCGGCCGGCTACGTCTTCGGGGGCCGCTGGCGCTCAGCGCAGCGACGGTGATCGCGGTGCA
>DAHUYG010000049.1 GCA_027315315.1 Acidimicrobiaceae bacterium
GCTCGACAATCGGGTCGGGAGCGTCTACTTCAGCGCGATCGAGGTCGCAGCTCGTTCCTTCTCTATTGCCATTTTGGGTTTCGTGATGACATTTGGCGGACGAAGCAGCGCGAGACACAGGGTCAACCAATGACGACTTACGTGCTCTCAGTGTCCTCGGAGTACGGGACCGGATGGTTGCCGCCTAGCTCGACGAACCGTTCATTCAGCGCATGAGCGATGACATCGCGATCGTGGCGATCCGGTTCGAGCGCTCCGTAGAGGAAGGCCTCCAACTCCAGTGCCGTACTCATGCCACCCAATTCGAAATACCGCAGCCAGAGCTCCCCGTGAGAGAGCAGAGCGTGTTCCCGGTACTCGTTGAGCGTGCTCTTTGAAGCGTTAGCCACGACGGTCTCCTGGACCATCCTCGCCGGGTCCAGGCGGTTTGCGCCGGGTGGAATCCACCACTTCTCGCGCCCCTTCGCTCAGGGGTTTGCCGGATGACTGAGATGCATGTCGCATGACATCGAAGGCCTCGTTCTCGCCGATGTCCTCGCGTTCCATGATGATCCCCTGCGCCTCGGCGATGATCTCGCGCATCCGCAGCGCCCGTTTGATCCGGTTCGCCGTCTGATCGTCGGTGAGGTCGGCGTCGGCTGCCGTCAGGATTGCCGATGCCTCGGTGGCGAACACGGTGGCGAGCTCCTGCTCGTGCGCCTCAAAGGCCCTCGCCGTACGCGAGTAGATGTTGAGCGCTCCGACCGGGCCATCCCCCGCCAGGAGCGGGGACGAGAGGACGGCGCGGATCCCCAATGCCCGTGCCTTGGGCGTAAAGGAAGGCCATCGTTGCTCGATGTCGAGCGCCTCTGCGTGGAACGAGCGCCCGACGTTCGCCGCGTCGATGCACGGGCCCTCCCCCGCCGCGTACTGCTCGGCGTCCATGTCCAAGATGGTCTGATCGCTCGCGGCGACCGTCGAGAGGCGGCCATGCTGACGAAGCGTCACGCTCGCTCCGTCGGCGCGGTTGACCAGCGCCCGGGCCAGCGCCACCACCAAGCTGAGGGCACCGACGAGCACCCGCCCGTCAGTCGGGATCGGCGTGATCCCACTGAGGTGCCGGGTCGCCCCGGGAAGTGCCACCCTGAGCGACGTCGCCGAGGCCGGTGCCGCCTGGTCGGGGCGGGTCTCCCCGTTCGGCCCGGTGAGCTCCAGGTTGATCATCGCGGCCAACCAGCTGGTGTCGAGAACCCAGGCGATCTCGCTCAGCGAGGTCCGAATCGTCAGCTGGCCCCCAGAGGCGACAAGGCTGCTCGCGGCGCTGACGATCACCGTCAGCCCGGCCGCATCGATGGAGTCCAGTCCGGTCAGGTCCAAGACGACCGATGGGTACCCACTGGCGGTCACCGCGTCGAAGAAGACGCCGAGCTGGGGTGCCGAGATCAGGTCGACCTCGCCTTCGACGGCGAGCACCGCTTGAGCGCCACCGAAGTCGGCCGAAACGCTCATCTCGGGGCCCTCGCTCGGGTTCGGGAGGGGCCGGACCGGCAAACAGCACGTCGACGGTCGCGGGCGGGCCGATCGGCGTGCGAGGGCGTCGCCAACCCGAAGGCGGGACGACTCTTTTTGATGGACAGCGGGGAACTCGACACGAAGTCGCAGCCTCCGGGACGCAGCGATCGGAACTGGCCGACCCTTCCCAACCCTCACTGTCGAAGTGACCCGACTCTACACGATCGTGCGCGAGCTACAGACGAGCTGGGAAGGTCCGCCCGGCGCGATACTCGTCGGGAAGGAGCGCTGTGCGCATGGATACCACCGACAATCGGGCCGCCGCCGCCAGGGCAATCGAGGAGGCGCACCCGACCTCAGAGCTCGCCGCCTCGTTCTCCGAGACGGCTCGGCTGCTCTTCGGTGCCGGCCGGGTCATCGACACGCTGACCAAGATCGTGGAGCTGGCGGTGGCCACCATCGAGGGCTGCGACTTCGCCGGAGTGATCCTTGTCGAGAACGGCGCTGTCGTGTCCCCGATCCATACGGACCGCGTCGTCGACGAGCTCGACACGCTGCAACAGGAGCACGGCGAGGGTCCGTGCCTGGACGCGATGCGCGAGGGCCTCCTCGTCTATGCCGAGGACCTCTCCGACGATCCCCGCTGGCCCCGCTTCGGGCCCCCGGCGAACTCCGCGGGGATACGCAGTGTGCTCGCACTTCCGCTGGTCAGCGGCACCGGCCCGGGAGCGCTCAACCTGTATGCAAGCTTTCCGGCCGCCTTCGGAGCCGTCGACCGCGCAAAGGGGGTCGTGTTGGCGGCGTTGGCTGGGCTCGCCTTCTCGACCGCTCGCTCCCACGAGGACGAGGAGCGCCGCGCCGAGAACCTCATGGCCGCACTGGGCAGCCGCGAGTTGATCGGCCAGGCCCAGGGGATCCTGATGGAACGGGAACGAATCGCTTCCGACCAGGCCTTCGACATCTTGCGTCGAGCCTCCCAGCACTTGAACCGAAAGCTCCGAGACGTCGCCCAAGACCTCGTCGACACCGGGCTCCGACCCGAGACAGGCCCGCCCAAGGGCGGGGCGACACCGCCCACGCCGACAAGGGGGCGGGCGGCGCCGGATTGACCCGCCAAAGGCGGTGCTCCCATGGTCCTCCAAGTCCCGAATGGGTAGGGCCCATGCGTCGACGCTCCCTCGCCGGTTCCGCACCTGGCATTGGATCGATGCATCCCGGTCATGGCGCGGTGGCACCAAGGTGGTGCCGCCACGCTGGTCACGTTGGCACGTGGGGCGCTGAACCCCATCGAAGCGAATAGCCACCACGGCGCATGGTCGAGCTGAAGCCAAAGATCGAAAAGAAGATTGCTGCGGCGGTGAGGCTCCACGTGATGGCCGTCCGTTCGAGCACGAAGGTCTGGAGCGACGAGGTGATCAACAGCCAGGCCACCAGACCCGAGTTGACCATCAGCACGGCCGCCCACATGAGCGAGATGCGGATGAAGAACCGTTGGACGCGCGACAAGAGGAGAAGCTCGGGGTCGATCGGGCAGAAGTCATGGGCGAACCGGTGGGTGAACGGGCGGCGAACGACCGCCGAGACCACCAGAATCAGGGCGATCAGGACCGTGCCGATGAGCGGCTGCGCGAAGTAGATGAAGGCGCTCCCGGTCGCGAAGGACACCGCTGTTCGCACGGTGAGCAACAAGGTGCCGAGTATGAGCACCATGGAGGCGCGCTCGCCCCGGAGGAGCCGCCGGATGAGGGCCGCATAGGACCACGACAGAGACGCGACCAGCGCCCAGCGCAGCCCACCGAGCACGAGGGCCGAATAGAAGAGCGCGATCGGTGCGACGAGCCCTTCGAAGACGGTCGGGATGGCGTGGCGGAGCGCAGCCCGAGGAGACGGCATGTGCACGATCGATCGATCGAACCGGTCACGGTTGATCGAGAACGCGGGGGCGGGGGCACGAGGGGGCATCTCCACTCTGCCCGAGAACACCTCGGGGCGAACCCGAATTTCTCCTGGGACCGCATCGACGCGGGCGGGCGGAGCAACCCCAAGCTCCCTCGCTCCAACCACGACGCGCGGGGCCTGCCAGGCGACGGGATCGATGATCACGCGGCTTCCCCGGAACTCCCTCGTGAGCACGCAGCTCGCAGCAACCGCCTCGTCTCGGGCATGGCCAACGGCCTCGTCTCTCTCGGTCCCGGGGTCCGTGCCCACCGGAACACCTCGGTGGTCTTGATCCGCCACTTCGGCGTCTTCGGCGGCCCAAGCCTCATTCCGGCTTCGGCCGTGCGGCGAGCGGTCCGGCGTCGGGTCCGTTCGTCCCGGGCCGGAGCACGTCGTCGCCCATCGACTCAGCGGCGGGCTAAGCGGCGGCCGCTCTCGGTGTCGATCGGCGTGTAGTTCAGCTCAAAGTGGTGATACAGGGCCGACTCGTCGGCTTGGGAGAGCTCCTCGCCGTGGATTTCGATGGCGGGTGCCGACCGGACCTGCTCCTTGGTGACGGTGACGATCAGGTCGTCCGGACCGATCTGAATGCCGCCCAACGGAACGAAGGTCAGGTGACGGCCGATGAGACCCTCCTTAACCGTGCCGAACTGCGGCTCGTCGGTCTCGACGTCCACGTAGACGTCCTGGAGCTTCCCGATCTTCTCCCCGTTGCAATCGACGAGGACCTTGCCGTGCCAATCGGCGACGCTCCATCTGGCCTGCTCTTGGTGTTCAGTCATGTTCAATCTCCCTTCCCTGGCACTGCGTCTCGCCACGAGGACGATCCCCTGAGGCTCGCTTTCCGGCTGCATCGGACACGAGGGATTGCCCCTTCACGCCATAGGAGCTTCCGGCGGCGCCGGCTCACGTCGTGGACGGAGCATCCGGGGATCGGGGACCCGTCCGGTGCTTGCCGGTGGGCCCCCGAACCCGTCGATCACCTGCTGTCCGCCGACGATGGTGCGTCACAGGTTCGAGCCGTCAAGAAGACCGACGGTGCGAAGCAC
Organism: Acidimicrobiaceae bacterium; assembly: GCA_027315315.1. Classification (GTDB taxonomy): domain Bacteria; phylum Actinomycetota; class Acidimicrobiia; order Acidimicrobiales; family RAAP-2; genus Palsa-461. The sequence goes on from DAHUYG010000049.1 coordinate 4,479, forward strand.
GGTGTCGCCGAGCGGCCACAGGATTGGTGCGACCCCGAGGGACGACGCCGGTGACGATCACGGCAATGGGGCACCTCCGAGCGGATCGGCAAAGCGGTACAGCCGGGACCCACACTGTCGAAGGCAGTTCGACCCTACACCCTTTCCGTGGCGGGCGGTCCGGACCGCGTTGGCCCACCCAGGACGTCCGCGTCGGCGCGCCTACTCAGGCAGAGCCTGTGCCGAGAGAGGCGTCCGCCACGCGCATCGCCCGGGGCTTCTGGACCCAACGACACCCCGCCCGGGGGCACTCAGGGCGCTGTCGTCCCCTCTCGCCCGTACTCGTCGACCAGCCTGACGACGTCGTCGAGCTCGGGGGTGGAGACCTCGAGGACGTCCGCGTCCTCGATCGCCTCGATCGTGTGGACCGTTCCGGGCATGCTCCGCCAGACGTCGCCCTCCGAGACGGTCCGGACGCTCAGATCGTCGATCGAGTCGCCCTGGACGACCAGGAGCTTCCCCGAAAGCACGTAGCAGGTCTCGTCCTTCACCTCGTGGTACTGCAGCGAGAGCCGGTGGCCCGCGTCGACGTGGAGGATCTTCCCGGCGTACCGCTCGGTGTGGGCCCACCAGATCTCGTACCCCCACGGCTTCTCGACGCGGCGAGGCAGTCCGTCACCCATCAGGCCAAGCTAACCGGGGCTGGTCACTGGCCGGAGAACGTCACGACGAACGCCTCCTGCTCGTGGGTCTCTACCGCCCGGACGCAGTAGTGCTCGCGAGCCCATTGGACCGCGGTGCTCGGGGGCTGACCGCAGAGCACCGCTAGACGGGCGAGGGCGGTGCCGGTGCGGCCGTGGCCGCCGAGGCACCCCAGCTCCACCTCGTCGCCCTGCCGGGCTCGGGCAAGCAGGCGACCGAGGGCCCGCTCGAGCTCGCCCGGGTCGGCCGGGACGCCGAAGTCGGGCCAGGAGAAGAGCCCGTGGGGCCACGGCGGGTGCCAGGCCGGGTCGAGGTAGAGACCGAAGCGAGGGTCCCGCGTCCGCGAGTAGGGATCCAGCGGGTCGAACGACACGGCGGCCACGGCGGTGCCGTCGGGCAGTCGCACCGTCGATCGGTGCACGTGCACCTCGACGATCGTGTGCTCGTGAGCGGGATCGAGACACCGAGCCGGCTGCCTCTCCCGGTGCCAGTGGACCCCGCAGGTCGGGCACACCTCGACCGAACGGGTCTCGATCAAGCGGCCTCCTCCCGGTGATGCGGCAAGCGATCCGGCATCGAGCACCGGCGGCCAAGCCCCCGGCGACCGGTGCCTCGCTGGTACGGCGAATCGTAGGGGGGAGACGGACCGATCAGCTCCCGATGCGGCCCATGCGCCCGAGCGATTAGGCGCTCTCGGCGTGCTGGGTCAGGTCGAGCCCGGTGGACTCGGCCTCCGGGGTGACCCGCAGCCCGAGGGTCAGGTCGAGCCCTTCGCAATCAGCCACCTCGTGCTGAAACAGAACACCACGGCGACGACGGCGGCCAGACACTCCACGCCGAGTAGGTGCGGACCACCCCCGTGAAGAGCCCGTTGGCGCGGTTGGGATCAATCGACCTCGTGGCGAACAGCCCGAGGAGGACTATCCCGACCAGCCCCCCGACCCGCGCACCCCGAGGACATCCAGCGAATCGTCGTAGCCGAGTCAGAACTTCATGCGGACCGCCATCGCACAGGCGAGCCCGGCCGCGAGGCCGATCACCACCGTCCCCACGGGCGCGAGGGTCGAGAACCCCGAGTTGACCTCCACCACCGTGCCGCCGGCGAAGTCGAGGACCCCTGCTTCGCAAGCCAGCCCTGCGGCCTGAACACCCAGTGAGCGAGCGGTGCATAGCCGACCAGCAACCAGATGCACATCAAGACGACGAACGACGATCGGGTCGGGCGGCGGAACGTCCTTGCTCTTCGCGACGCTGTGCGTCGCCTCGGGCCGGACCCGTGCTCTTCAGCGCCCCGGGGACTTCGGCTCGAGGCCCTCTGTCGCCACGGCGGGCGCGGACCTCCACGCGGAGCTCCTCGCGTGTTCCTATAGGGGCCAGAGCGGCCTCGCCCGCCGTGGCGAGCGCCGGCTACTCCTCTTCGGGCGCCGTCGTGATCCGGTCCCTGATCGCGTTGACCACGGTCGGATCGAGCAGGGTCGTCACGTCGCCGAGCGGCCGGTCCTCGGCCACATCGCGGAGCAGCCGCCGCATGATCTTGCCGCTGCGGGTCTTCGGCAGCTCCGGCGTGAGGAGGATCTGGCGCGGCTTCGCGATCGGCCCGATCGTGTGGGCGACCAGGTCCCGGAGGTCGCTCACCACCTGCGCGGTGTCGCCCTCGGTGGCCTCCCCCTTCAGGGTCACGAAGGCCACGATGGCCTGCCCGGTGGTGGCGTCCGACGCCCCCACCACGGCCGCCTCGGCCACGAGGGGTGATCCCACGAGCGCGTGCTCGACCTCGGTGGTCGAGATCCGGTGGCCCGAGACGTTCATCACGTCGTCGACGCGGCCGAGCAGCCACAGGTCGCCGTCGTCGTCCTTCTTTGCGCCGTCGCCGGCGAAGTACTGGCCCGGGAACCGCGACCAGTAGGTCTCCCGGTAGCGGTCCGGGTCGCCCCAGATGCCCCGAAGCATCCCGGGCCATGGCTCGGTGAGGACCAGATAGCCGCCCTCGCCGTTGCCGACCGCGTTGCCTGCGTTGTCGACGACCTCGGCCGAGACGCCGGGGAAGGGGGTCATGGCGGCGCCGGGCTTGGTCGCGGTGATGCCCGGGAGCGGCGTGATCATGATCCCGCCGGTCTCGGTCTGCCACCACGTGTCGACCACCGGGCACCGGTTCCCGCCGATGTGGGTCCGGTACCAGATCCAGGCCTCGGGGTTGATCGGCTCCCCCACCGACCCGAGCAGCCGGAGGCTGGACAGGTCGTGGGCGTGGGGGTGCTCCTCGCCCCACTTCATGAAGGTCCGGATCGTCGTCGGCGCCGTGTAGAGGATCGTGACCTTGTAGCGCTCGACAATCGACCACCAGCGGTCCCGGCCTCCCGCGTCCGGGACTCCCTCGTACATGACCGAGGTCGCCCCGTTCGCGAGCGGGCCGTAGACGATGTAGCTGTGACCCGTGACCCAGCCGATGTCGGCCGCCGTCCAGAAGATGTCGGTCTCGGGCTTCAGGTCGAAGATGTAGTAGTGCGTCGCCGCGACGTGCGTCAGGTAGCCGCCCGAGGTGTGGAAGATCCCCTTCGGCTTCGCCGTCGTCCCGCTCGTGTACATGATGTAGAGCGGGTGCTCCGAGTCGAAGGCCTCGGCCTCGTGGGTCTCGGGCTGCGGGTCGACCGCGTCGTGCCACCAGTGGTCGCGGCCCTCGTGCCACTCGACGTCCTGGCCGGTCCGCCTCACCACGAGCACCGTGGTCACGTCCGGGCAGTTGCTCACCGCTTCGTCCACCGCCGGCTTGAGCGCCGTGGCTGCGCCGCGGCGATAGCCGCCGTCGGCGGTGATGACGGTGTGCGCGTCGCAGTCGAGGATGCGGTCGCGCAGCGCCTCGGCCGAGAACCCGCCGAAGACGACCGTGTGCGGGGCACCGAGCCGGGCGCACGCCAGCATGGCGACGACCGTCTCGGGGATCATCGGCATGTAGATGGCGACCTTGTCGCCGGCCCTTACCCCGAGCGAGGTGAGGCCGTTGGCGGCCTTCGACACCATGGCGAGGAGGTCCGCGTAGGTGATCGCCCGCGTGTCGCCCGGCTCCCCCTCCCAGTGGAAGGCCACCCGGTCGCCCAGACCGGCTGCAACGTGGCGGTCAACACAGTTGACCGCCACGTTGAGCCGACCGCCCACGAACCACTTGGCGAAGGGGGCGTCGGACCAGTCGAGAACCTGGGTCCAGGGCGTCTCCCACTGCAGCCGTTGCGCCTGGCGCTCCCAGAACCCGAGCCGGTCCTCGGCAGCCTCCTGATAGATGCCCGGCTGGGCGTTCGCCGCCGCCGCAAGGTCCGATGGGGGCTCGAACCTGCGGTTTTCGTGGAGAAGGGCGGAAAGGGCGGTTTCCTCGGCCATGGTTCAGTCCGCTCGCCGCAGCTGCAGCGGCTTGCCTACGTAGAGTACGTGCCTCCCGGCCATCCCGTTCAACACGCCCGCAGCCGAGGTGTACCACGCGACCGCCGCCGTGATCACGCCGAGCACCCCGGCGACCTTCAGGGTCGAGGCCCCCGAGGAGCTCCAGTTCCCGATCACGAGCAGGATCTCGGTGATCTCAAGGGTGAGGAACACCGCGAAGACCGCATGGGACACGAAGACGCTCCAGAGCAGCAGGTAGGTGTTGATGATCAGGAAGCCGAGGACGATCCAGCCGAGGTCGTTGTTGGCGATGGCCACGGACTTGGCGCCCGGCGCCACGAGCTCGGCCCACAGGCCGAGACCGATCCAGAATCCGCCATAGGTCGAGAACGCCGTGGCGCCGAACACGTTGCGGTTCCTGAACTCCCACATGCCGGCCAGGAGCTGGACCAGGCCGCCGTAGCCGAAGGCGTATCCGAGCCATTCGTTGCCGGTCCCCCGGATCCAGTGGGCGTTCGCCGCCGACAACAGGAACGTCGTCAACGCGAAGGCCGCCAGCCCAAGCGGCGCTGGGTCTGCGATCGCCGGCACCGCGGTCAGTTCGACCTGCTGCGCGGACCGCTCGCCCCCCATCGTCATGGACATGTCTCCCACCCCCTCCGGCCGAACGGCCGGCGTCATTGGTTGCCGGTGGCCCGGCAACCAAGGCGGATACTGCGACCGGCGGGTCCGGGTGGCAAGGCATCGTCGGCGAGCGGCCCCAAGGATCGCCGAGCGGCCGCCGAGCGGTCTGTTTGGAGCGACGAGCGGACGGCCCGGCCCGGACGGCGGAGCCCGTGGCAGACTTTCCCCGACGCGGTCCCCACCGCGGTGGTTGGCCGGGGGGAATGGATGAGAGACGCCCTGTGGCTCACGCTGATCGTCGCGATCCTGGCGATCGGCGGCGTGGCGTGGTTCGCCCTCCGGGGCGGCCGCCATCTCGGGACCCCGACCCAGCGCGCCACCTATGAGGCGCTGCACACCGCCAGCCTCGCCGCGCCCGCCCTGCGGGCGGGCCTGAACCAGGACAGCGCGGCACGCGCCGTCCCCTACCTGCGCACCCTCCTCGGGGCGCGGGGCGCCGCCCTGGCCGACCTCGGCGGGACGCTCGCCACCGAGAACGTGGACGAGGAGCACGCAGCGCTCCTCGAGGCCCCGATGCGGACGGCGATGTCGCGGGGTCGGCCCCAGACGCTCGCGGCCGACCAGCACGCGTGCGGCGACTCCGCCTGCCCGTTGCAGGCCGGCGTGGTCGTGCCGATCCAGGTCGACGGAGTGGTCGTGGGGGCACTCGCCGCGATGGGCCCGGCCAGCTCCGCCGGCCAGCTCCGCCTGGCCGGGGAGGTCGCCCAATTCGTCTCGAGACATCTGGAGCTGGCCGAGCTCGACCGCTCGCGTCGCCGGGCCGACCAGGCCGAGCTGCGGTTCCTGCGCGCCCAGATCTCGCCGCACTTCGTCTACAACGCGCTCAGCACGATCGAGTCGTTCGTCCGCACGGATCCCGAGCGGGCGCGAGAGCTCCTGATCGGGTTCGCCGACTTCACGCGCTACAGCTTCCGGAGCCACGGCCAGTTCGTGACGATGGCCGAGGAGCTCCGCCTCGTCGACACCTACCTCGACCTCGAACGGGCGCGCTTCAGCGACCGCCTGTCGATCACGCTCCGGGTCGCCCCCGAGGTGCTGAGCGTCGTGCTGCCCTCCCTCGTGCTCCAGCCCCTGGTGGAGAACGCCGTCCGCCACGGCATCGAGCCGAGCGAACGCGCCGGGAAGCTGTCGATCGTCATCGCCGACGCTGACAACGAGGCGGTGGTGAGCATCGAGGACGACGGGGTCGGCGCCGATCCCACCTACCTCGGCCGGGTGCTGTCGGGGACCTCGCAGGCCCCGGGCATCGGGCTGCACAACGTGGACGAGCGGCTGCGGGCGGTGTTCGGGGAAGACCACGGCCTCACCATCGAGACCGCGGTCGGGGCCGGCACCAGGGTGCTCATGCGGATCCCGAAGTTCCACGCCGGGGTGCACGTCTGATGGTGCTCTCCATCCTCGCGGTCGACGACGAGACGCCGTCGCTCGACGAGCTCTCCTACCTGTTGCACCACTCGGACATGGTCGGGCCGATCGCGGTGGCCAAGAACGCCACCGAGGCCCTGCGCCGTCTGCGCGACGACCGCTTCGACGTCGTGCTCCTCGACATCCGGATGCCGGGCCTCGACGGGCTCGAGCTTGCCCGGGTGCTCGGACGGTTCTCCCAGCCGCCGGCGGTCGTCTTCGTGACCGCCCACGACGAGCACGCGCTCGAGGCCTTCGACGTCGGGGCGGCCGGCTACCTCCTGAAGCCGGTCAACAAGGAGCGCCTGGAGCGGGTCCTGCACCGGGTCGTCGGCCCCGTCGTGGAGGAGCTCGAGACCGTCTCGGTCGAGTTCGCCGGGCGCACGATCATCGTGTCGCGCCAGGACATCAGCTGGGTCGAGGCGGCCGGGGACTACGTCCGCCTGCACCTACGCGACGGGCCGAGCCACCTGCTCCGGGCGTCGATGTCGTGGCTCGAGGAACAGTGGCCCGGGTTCGTCCGGATCCATCGCAGCTACCTGGTGGCCCTGCACGACATCGAGGAGCTGCGCACCGACGGCGCGCGGACCTCGGTGAAGGTCGCCGGCACCGAGCTGCCGGTGAGCCGCCGGCACCTGCGCGAACTGCGGGACCGGCTGGTCCGCCACGCACGACCCGCCGGCCGGTGACCGAGCGCCAGGTCGTCCGGGCCCCGGTCCGGCACTCCCCCGCCGTCCGTCAGTCGCCGGCGGCAGGGGACCTCTATCAACCCGACAACTACGCGAAGACGCTGCTCAGCTCGCTCATCCGGGCCCAGCTCGGCGCGACGGTAACCGTGCTCGTCCCGGCGGCGGCGCTCCTTCTCCTCTATCCGCTGCTGGCGGTCCTGGTCCCGAGCCTCGCCCACGCGTCGGTCGGCGGCCTTCCGCTCACCTTCGTCGTCCTCGGGGGTGGCATCTACCCGCCGCTCGTCATTCTCGGCTTCTGGTACCGGCGCCGGGCCAGCCGGGTCGAGGAGCGCTTCGCCGAGCTGCTCGAGGAGCGCGATGACTGAGCCGCTCGTCCTCGGGGCCATCGTCGCCGTGGCCGTCGTCACGGCGGTGCTCGGGGCGCGCGGCGTGCGGGTGGCGAGGACGCCGGCCGACTTCCTCGTGGCCGCCCGCCGGGTGCCCCCGACGCTGAACGCGTCGGCGATTTGCGGGGAGTACCTGTCGGCGGCCTCGTTCCTCGGCATCGCCGGCCTCGCGTTGCAAGACGGGCTCGGCGCGCTCTGGTACGCGGTCGGCTACGCCGCGGGGTACCTCGTGCTGCTGGCCGCGGTGGCGGCGCCCCTGCGCCGCTTCGGGGCCTACACGATCCCCGACTTCGCCGAGGGCCGACTCGACTCGCCCCTCCTCCGGCGCGCCGCGACGGTCATGGTCCTCGTGATCTGCGGCTTTTACCTGCTGCCCCAGCTCCAGGGGGCGGGGCTCACCGTCCAGGAGGCCGTCGGCGGGCCGTCGTGGATCGGGGTCGTCGTCCTCGGGGTGGTCGTGGTGCTCGGCATCGCGAGCGGCGGCATGAAAGGCATCACCTTCGTGCAGGCCTTCCAGTACTGGCTGAAGCTGGTGGCGATCGCCGTGCCCGCCCTCGTGCTGCTCCTGCTCGTCCAGCACCCCGCGCTCACCCCCGTGCACGGGGCGGCGCCGCCGGTGTTCCACAAGGCGACCAGGGTCGAGTTTCCCGACGCCGAGTCGATGCGGGTGCAGCGGGCGGTCACCGTGCGGGCCGTCGGCACGGTGGACGGCATCCGGCGGGACGGCACGCTCGCGCTCGGCCCCGGCGACCACAGCATCGGCGCGGGGACCACGCTGAGCTTCCCGGCGGGGACCCCGGCCCCGACCGTCTCGTCCGACGCGCTGCTCTCCTACCGACAGTGGGAGTCACCCCTCGTGCGGATCGGGGGGCACGTCATCCACCCGCTTGCGTCCACCTACGGCGTCGTGCTGGCCACGTTCCTCGGCGCGATCGGCCTGCCCCACATCCTCGTGCGCTTCTACACCAACCGCGACGGGGAGGCGGCGCGCAAGACGACGTCGGTGGTCCTCCTCCTGCTCGCCTGCTTCTACGTCTTCCCGGCCATCTTCGCCCTCCTCGGCCGGCTCGAGGCCCCGCAGCTCTACACGAGCGGGCAGACCGACTCGGTCGTCCTCGTGCTCCCCCGGCTCGCCGCTGCGGGCACGCTCGGCGTCGTCCTCTCCGCGCTCACCGCCGCCGGCGCGTTCGCCGCGTTCCTCTCGACCTCCTCGGGGCTCCTCATCTCCATGGCCGGGGCGGTCTCCCACGACCTCTTGGGGCGCGGCGTGCGGACGTTCCGGATCTCGGCCGTCGCCGCCGGGGTGGTCGTCACGCTCGGCGCGCTCGTGGTGGGCGGCATCGCCATCAACGTGCTCGTCGGCTGGGCGTTCGCGATCGCCGCCTCCTCGTTCTGTCCCCTGCTCCTGCTCGGCATCTGGTGGCCCGGGCTCACCTGGAAGGGCGCAATCTGGGGGCTCGCCTTGGGTGGCGGGGCGTCGTCGCTCGGCGTGATCCTGACGATCGCCGGCATCGGCAAGACCGGTTGGCCGGCCGTGCTCCTCGGCGAGCCGGCCATCTGGACCGTGCCGCTCGCCTTCGCCACGATGGTCGGCGTCTCGTTGCTCACGCGCCGCGACATCCCGAGGGACGTGACCCGCAAGCTGCTGGCGTTACACCTGCCCGAGCGGGTGCGGCTCCCCGAGGTGAGCGCCTAGAGCACCTCGTCGAGGAACTTGGACAACGCCGCGTTGTACTCGTCGGCCGCCTCCCAGTAGACGTTGTGCGGCGCGCCGTCGACGACCTCGAGGCGGCTCCCGGGCACGAGCTCGTGGAGGTGCTCGGCGGCCGGGAGCGCCCAATCCACGCCCCCGACGACGATGAGCATCGGCGAGGTGATCGAACCAACCACGCCGGCCAGCTCGTCGCGCGACGGGTTGCGCGCCGTCCGGGCGCGCGGGTGGCGCAGGGCCTCGATGCGGGTCGCCGTCGAGCGGATCCGGAAGTAGCGGTCGTAGAGCACGGGCCGCTCCTGTCTCAGGCGCTCGGTCAGCGAGTCGCCGAAGGGCAAGAAGATCGTCTCGTCGCCGAGCGGCTTGGCCAGCCGCCTGGCCATCTCGGCCTCGCCCTCGCCCTCGCCCGAGCGGGCCACGCCCGAGCCCGAGGGGACGAGCGCCAGGGCGTCCCCGGGGTGCCGGGTGGCCCAGCGCAGCAGCGTCGCGCCGCCCATGGAGTTGCCAGCGAGGACGGGCCGCTCGACGCCGAGCGCCGCGAGGAACCCCTCGAGCTCGTCGACCCGGTCTGGCTCGGGCTCGTCGCGCGGCGAGTTCGACGAGTGGCCGTGGTTGACGCTGTCGTAGGCGATCACCCGGAAGCGGTGCGCGAACGCCTCGAACTGCTGGAACCACGCCTCCCCGCACGACGACATCCCGTGGAGGAAGACGAGCGGGTGCCCCTCGCCCTCTGCGTGGTAGTAGATGTCGGTCCCCTGCACGTCGACCCAGGGCACGGCTCCCCCTTTTCGTCGTCTCGGATGGGCCGTCCTACACCCGCTCGGCGCGCCGTGCCAGGAATCCGGGCGACCCGAGGCGCGCGGCGCCCTCGTCGCCCGCACGCCTCGACCGGCCTGGGCCGGCGGCCGCTCACTCGTTACCCTGGTCGGCGTGATCGAGACGATGCGCTTCCGGCTGGCCGAGGGGACCTCGGAGGCCGACTTCCTGGCCGCCGACAAGGCGCTCCAGGAGGAGTTCGCCTACCAGCAGCCGGGGCTCCTGCGCCGGACCACCGCCCGGGGCGAGGACGGATCATGGATCGTGGTCGACCTCTGGGCCTCGGCCGACGCGTCGCGGGCTTGCTCGCGCCGCTGGGACGACGACCCCCACGTGCGGCGGTTCATGGCGATGCTCGACCCGACGAGCGTCGAGATCGACCGCTACGAGCCGATCGACTGAGGGCCCGACCCCCTACTGCTGGACCAGCACGAGGGGGTTGCCCTCCGGGTCCTCCATGAAGGCGATCGTCGGACCGTCGGGGACGTCGAAGGGGTCGCTCAGGACGTTCCCACCGAGCTCGCGCGCCCGGGCCAGGGACGCCGCGAGGTCGCGGACCTGGACGTAGAGGGCGATGCCCGGCCGATCCCCCTGGCGGATGTGGCCGCCCGGGCCGGGCTCAGGCCCGCCGATGCCCGGCGGGATCTGCGCGATCGGTCCCTCGCCGATCGACCAGTTGAAGAGCCGGCCGTAGAAGAGGGACTGGGCCTCGGCGTCCCTCGCGACGATCTCCCAGTGGACCACCGGTCGCGCCCAGTCGTTCCCCACCGCGCCCCCTCTCGGGAGCAACGCTACCGGGGCGCGCGCCGGGCGGGGAATGGCGGGCTCCGCTGCGGCGTTGGACGCCCTGTTCGTAATGCATCGAGAGGTGTGAGATGCCCGCAGTGACCGCCCCCGACCTTCTCGTGCTGCCCCGGATCGCCGAGCCCGATCCCGGGCAGACAACGCTCCGAGCAGTGCGGAGCGTGACCACCTCGCCCTCGGGGTTCGAGGGCGAGGGCTTCCCGGTGCGGCGGGCCTTCGCCGGGGTTGCCCTGGCCGACCTCGACCCCTTCGTGCACATGGACCAGATGGGCGAGGTCGACTACGGGCCGGGCGAGCCCCGGGGCACCGCATGGCATCCCCACCGGGGCTTCGAGACCGTGACCTACATGATCGACGGCATCTTCCAGCACCAGGACTCGATCGGCGGCGGGGGGATCATCACCGACGGCGCCACCCAGTGGATGACCGCCGGTTCGGGCATCTTGCACATCGAGCGGCCGCCCGAGTCCCTCGTGGTGAGCGGCGGCCTCTTCCACGGGATCCAGCTGTGGGTCAACCTGCCCGCCGCCTCCAAGTGGGTCGACCCCCGCTACCAGGACATCGAGCCCGGCGCGGCCGTGCTGCTCGCGTCGGGCGACGGCGGGGCGCTCGTCCGGGTCATCGCCGGGGAGGTCGCCGGGCACAAGGGGCCGGGCCTGACCCACACCCCCATCGCGATGGTGCACGCCACCCTCGCTCCGGGCTCGCGCCTCGTCCTCCCGTGGCCGGCCCGGTTCAACGCGCTGGCCTACGGGCTCGCAGGGCGCGGGACGGTCGGCGGGGAGCGGCGCCCCTTCGAGATGGGCCAGCTGGCCGTCCACGGGGCCGGCGACGCGATCGTGCTCGAGGCCGACGGCACCCAGGACGGGGGCGCCTCCGCGCTCGACGTGCTCGTCCTCGGCGGCACCCCGATCCGGGAGCCGGTCGCCGCCTACGGGCCCTTCGTGATGAACACGCGCGCCGAGCTCGCCCAGGCGTTCGAGGACTTCCAGGCCGGCCGACTCGGCACGGTGCCGGCCGACCACATCGGGAACTGACCCCTACGCGCCCTCGGCGGCGCGCTGGAGGAGGAACGTGCCGGTGGCGCGGGTGAAGAGCTGGCCCTCGGGGTCGCGCAGCGTGGCCTCGCCGTAGGCCACCTGCTTGGCCATCCTGACCACCTCGCCGCGCAGGCGATAGGTGGTCCCGGGCACGGCCGGCCGCATCGTCTCGGTCTTGAGCTCGAGGGTCGCCCGCGCCCGGTCGCCGCGGGGCAGGGCGGCGTTGATGGCGAAGTTGATGCAGGCGTCGAGCAGCAGCGAGTGCACCCCCGCCTGGACGATCCCGCCCAGGTTGCACGCGAGCTCGGTCGGGGAGAACGAGCCCGCGACCCAGCCGAGATCCTCGCCGTCGACGCCGTAGGACTCGAGCGAGCCCCCGACGGCGCCGATGATCTTCATCCCACCGTCGCCAAGCCATCGGTCCATGTCGCGCGGCGCGCGGGCCGCAGTCGGGTCGCTCATCGGCGTGAGGCTACAGGGCGACGCGCCGGCCGGCCGACGCCGTTGCCGGGTCGCCGAGGCCCTTCCAGGGGGCCGCCGGCCGGGATGGCAACTAGCATGGCGAGGCCGCGACCAGGCCCCCTGTCGGACCGGGAGGAGATTCCATGACCACCGCCGTGATCGTCGACGCCGTTCGGACCGCCGGAGGCAAGCGCAACGGGAAGCTGCGCAACTGGCACGCCGTCGACCTCGCCTCCGAGCCGCTGAAGGCCCTCCAGGAGCGCAACGGCTTCGACCCGGCCCAGATCGACGACGTCATCACCGGCTGCGTGATGCAGGTCGGCGAGCAGTCCCTCAACATCGGCCGCTCGGCGGTGCTCGCCGCCGGCTGGCCCGAGTCGGTTCCGGCCACCACGATCGACCGGCAGTGCGGCTCGTCCCAGCAGGCCGTCCACTTCGCCGCCCAGGGCGTCATGGCCGGCGCCTATGACATGGTGGTCGCCGGCGGCGTGGAGGTCATGACCCGGGTCCCCATGGGATCGTCGATCGTCCGGGAGCTCGGCTTCCCCTTCGGCCCGAGGGTCCAGGCGCGCTACGCAGAGGTCGGCGGCCTCGTCAGCCAGGGCATCGGGGCCGAGATGATCGCCGACAAGTGGGGCATCAGCCGCGAGGACCTCGACCGGTTCGGGGCCCGGAGCCAGCAGCGCGCGGCGCGGGCGACGGCCGAGGGCCGCTTCGACCGGGAGATCATCGAGGTGTCGGTCCGCGACGACGAGGGCAAGGACACCGACGAGATCTTCCGGGCCGACGAGGGCATCCGCCCCGACACCACCGTCGAGACGCTGGCCAACCTGACGCCCGCCTTCAAGGAGGACGGCAAGATCACCGCAGGCAACTCCTCGCAGATCACCGACGGCGCCTCGGGCGCCCTCATCATGAGCGAGGAGCGGGCGTCGGCCCTCGGCTACACGCCCCGCGCCCGCTTCGTGGCCTTCGCGGTGACCGGCGCCGACCCGGTCTCCATGCTGACCGGCCCGATCCCGGCCACGAGGATGGTCTTGGAGCGCGCCAAGCTCACGATCGACGATATCGACGCGGTGGAGATCAACGAGGCCTTCGCCTCGGTCGTGCTCGCCTGGGAGAAGGAGCTCCACCCCGACATGGAGAAGGTGAACGTGAACGGCGGCGCCATCGCCCTCGGACACCCCCTCGGCGCGTCGGGCGCCAAGCTCCTCGCCACGCTCCTCACCGAGCTCGAGCGGACCGACGGCCGCTACGGCCTGCTCACGATGTGCGAGGGCGGCGGGCTCGCCAACGCCTGCATCATCGAGCGGATGGGCTGAGGGCCCTCAGCGATATCGCGTCGCCATCATGAAGGCGACCAGGATGATCACGAGGCCTGCGATCAGGTACCAGACCGACACCGAGGCGGGCAGGACGCCGAGGTAGTTGAGCAGGATCATCAGGATCCCGAAGACCATCAAGAAGATGATCAGCGGGCCGAACCACGGTGCGCTCCGGCGGACCTTGTTCGGGACCGGCCGGGTGTAGCGGCCGCTCTGCTCGGGCGGCGTGTAGCGCCCGACGCGGCGGGCCGCCTTGGGCTGGGCGCGGCCTGATCCGGAGGTCTTGGGAGCCATCGCCCCGAGACTACCGAGGGCAGGGCGCCGCTACCATGGCGCCACCGTGGGGGCCCGCGTCCTGCTCATCGACAACTACGACTCGTTCGTCTACAACCTCGTCCAGGAGTTGGGCGAGCTCGGCGCCGAGCCGGTGGTCCGGAGAAACGACGCCATCGACGTGGCGGGGATCGCGGCCGCCGCCCCCGACGGCATCGTGATCTCGCCGGGGCCCGGCCGGCCCGAGTCCGCCGGCGTGTCGATGGAGGTCGTCTCGGCCTTCGCGGGCAAGATCCCGATCCTCGGCGTCTGCCTCGGCCACCAGTGCATCGGCGAGGTGTTCGGCGGCCAGACGGTCTCGGCCCCCACCCTCATGCACGGCAAGACCTCCGAGATCCACCACGACGGCGCCGGGGTCTTTGCCGGGCTCCCCAACCCCTTCGTGGCGACCCGCTACCACTCCCTCGTGATCGAGCCCGAGAGCGTCCCCGAGGAGCTGACCGTCACGGCACGCACCGACGACGGCGTCGTCATGGGCTTCCGGCACCGCGCGCTCGCCGTCGAGGGGGTGCAGTTCCATCCAGAATCGATCCTCACCGCCTCGGGGCCCCGGCTGCTCGAGAACTTCCTCGGCCAGCTGGCCGCCTGACGCCCGCCTTCAGACGGCGACGGGCCGCGAGGGCGTCGAGGGGGCGACGCCCCCGGTGGGCTCCACCCACGAGGGCTGGAAGGCCACCGCGCTCGGGGGCGCCCCGAGACGTATCGGCTCGCCCCAGCGGCCGAGGGTCACGAGCCCGATACCGCCCCCCGACATCGTCTCTTCGACCGGCAGGGGCTTGCCCTGGCTCGGGACGTACAAGGTGGCCGGGCCGGTGACCCCTTCGAGCGAGAGCGTGCCCTCGATGCCCACCACGCGACGCCCGAGCACGCTCGTGCGCCGCGCCCGGTGCAGCGGGGCGGTGAGGTCGAGCTCCTGCACGGTGCTCTTCACGGTCAACCCAGCGGCGATCCCTTGGAAGAAGGGCTGGTTCGAGGGGATCGAGATCCACTGGTCGACCTCGGCCGCCGCCGCCGCCGGCGTGAACCCCTGGAACAAGAGGGCGTCGGCGCTGTCGCCCCGCATGTAGACGGTGTCGCCGAACAGCTCGATCTCGATCGTACCGGCGCTGCGGGCCCCGACGGTGATCGTGACCGTCTGGGTCCCCCGCGACACCCCGGCGTTCGTGCGCTCGACCACCGTGGCGCCGTTGGCCGACGTGGTCCCCGTCCAGTACACCGAGCGCTGCGCTCGCGACGCGTCGAGGGCCTTGGCCAAGGTGCGCGCGAGCGGATGGTCGGCGGCCCGGGCCCCCGACGCCGGCGCCCCCGCGACGAGCCCGACCGCGGCCGCGAGGAGACCCGCCGCCACACCCCGCCCGAGCGTGAGGATGTGCCGGGCTGGGCGGTGCTTGGTCATGGGGCGCGGCGCTGCCTAGGGCACCGTGGTGGTGGTGGTGCTCGAGGTGGTCGTCGTGGCCGGGGTGGCCTCGCACACGGTGATCGTGTCGGTCGCCGGCAACGTCACCTGGGTGCCCGCCCCCGGGCTCTGGGCGACCACGTTTCCCTGGTTGGCGGGGTCGCAGGTCTGCGTCGTCGCCGACTGGACGGTGAGGCCCTGCCCCTGCAGCACGCTCGTCGCCGCGCTCTCGCTCTTGCCCTGGACGTCTTGGATGACGACCTGGCAGGGGCCCGAGGAGATCGTGAGGGCGACCGCGGTCCCGTTGCCGACCTGGGTGCTCGCCGCCGGGCTCGAGCCCGACACCTCGCCCGAGGGCACCGAGTTGGAGCAGGCGTTGGTCTGCGATCCGACGGTGAGCCCGGCCCCGGTGAGCTGCGCCGAGGCCTCCGGTGGGGTGAGCCCGATGAGGTCGGGCACCGCGACCTGGTTCGTCGGCTTCGGCACCGAGATCGTGACCGAGGAGCCGCGGCGGACCGTCGTGCCGCCGGCCGGCGACTGGGAGAGCACGTAGTTCTGGCGACCCCCGCTGCTCACGAACTTCACCGTCGAGTTCAGATGGTCGTTCTGGAGCAGCGCCTCGGCCGCGCCGAGCTCGTAGTTGACGACGTTGGGCACCTGGACCTTCGCCTCGCCGGCGCTGACCACGAGGTTCACGACCGCCTTCTGGGAGACATGGGAGCCCGGGGCGGGATCGGTGCTGAGCACGGTGCCGGACTTGGCCGGGTTGGCGACGTTGTGCGTCGTGCCGATGACGAGGCCCTTCGAGGTGAGGATGTGCTCGGCCTGGTTGACCGGCTTGCCCACGACGTTGGGCAGCGAGAACCCGCCGGTGAAGGTGCTGACGAGGAGATAGGCGACGACGGCGAGCGCCACGAGGAGGACGCCGAGCAGGATCAGCCATCCCCACGGGCGCCGGCGCTCAGAGCGCTCCCGCCTGCGGGCCGCCGGTGACTGGAAGGCCTGGGTGGCCGGCCCGACGGCGCCCATCGCCTGGGTGGCGCCGAGGGCGCCCATCACCCCGGTCGCGTCCATGTTCCCGTCCAACGGGCCGGCCAGGACGGGCTGGCCCTCCACGAAGCGCAGGAGATCGGCCCGGAAGTCCTCGGCGCTCTGGTAGCGCTGGTCGGGAAGCTTGGCCATCGCCTTCATGGTCACGGCCTCGAGCTCGACGGGCACCGTGTCGAGGAGCTCCCGGGGCGTCGGCGGCACGTCGCGCACGTGCTTGGACGCCACCGACACCGGGGTGTCGCCGAGGAACGGCGGCCGGCCGGTGAGCATCTCGAAGAGGACGACCCCGAGCGAGTAGATGTCGGTGCGGGCGTCGACGCCGATGCCCTCGGCCTGCTCGGGCGAGAAGTAGGTGGCGGTGCCCATCACGGCGCCGGTCTGGGTGAGGCTCTCCTCGGTGTTAACCGCTCGGGCGATGCCGAAGTCGGTGACCTTCACCTGGCCCTCGTTGGTGATGAGCACGTTGCCGGGCTTGATGTCGCGGTGCACGACGCCGTGGCGATGCGCCGAGGCGAGCGCCGCCGCCACCTGGGCGGTGATCTGTGCCGCCCGGCCCGGCTCGATCGGCCCCGACTCGCGCAGCACCGCCGAGAGCGGGCGCCCGTCGACGAACTCCATCACGATGAAGTACGAGCCGGCGTCCTCGCCCCAGTCGAAGACCGGGACGATGTTGGGGTGCGAGAGCTTCGCCGCCGCCTGGGCCTCCCGGCGGAAGCGCTCGACGAAGGCCCGGTCGACCGAGAGCTCGGGGAACAGCACCTTGAGGGCGACCGGGCGGTCCAACAGCCGGTCGCGGGCCCGGTAGACCTCGGCCATCCCGCCCCGCGCGATCAGGTGGGTCAGCTCGTAGCGGTCCGAGAAGACGCGCGGGGTCTCGACGGGCTGCATGGCGCTCAGAGCCTACGCGGCGTCACCCGCCGCTTGGCGTAGCCGGAGCACCGCACCGGGGCGATCGAAGACCTGGTCACGGGCGAAGTGGGTCCGCTGGCATCCGGGCGCACCTCTACCCTCCGCCACCCGTCGGCGCGGCGTTCTGCTGGGTCACGAACTCCTGGTGGAGGTTGGCGATGTATTGCTCGCCGGCCCGCAGCGACGGCTCGTCCACCGTGGCGCGCAGCGCTGCGAGCCTCCTCGGCAGGACCTCGGTGGTGGTGACGCCGCTCCGGTCGAGCAGCCGTGGCTCGAAGCCGAGGAACCCGCCCTGGCGGCCCTGGTAGACGGCGAGGTCACCGTGGTCGATGGCCACGTACCAGTTGTCCATCGCGTACCAGTGGACGACGGCCACGGCGCCGGCCGGAACGGCCAGGACGAGGAGGAAGAAGAGAACCACCCGCAGCGTGATGCGGCGCGGGATGCCCAGGCGGCGCCGGCGCTCCGCCCGGGTCTCCCTGGGCGGGGGCGCCAGCCTCGGCTCGCTCCGGTACTCGCGCGGGGGCAGCGTCTGCACCGACGAAGGCGAGGCGACGAAGGCCTCCCCGCTCGGGCGCTGCGCTGTCGGACCCTGACCGCCGCCGACCGCCGGCACGACGGCCGTGATCGGGTCCCCGCCGGGGTGGGTGCGCGTCGGCATCTGCGGGTCGCCGGGGGGGACGGCCGGCGGGACGTTGACCGTCCCTGGGACCGGCACCCGGGCCACCTCGGAGGGCTCGCGGCTCGCGTCCTCCCCCACGAGGACGTCGACCACAACGACGGTGATGTTGTCGCTGCCGCCGTGCGCGTTGGCCCGGTCCACCAGCGCGCGGGCCGCCTTGCGCGGGTCGCGCACCGACTCGAGGACCTGGCCGATCTGGGCCACGCTCACCTCGTTGGTCAGGCCGTCGCTGCAGAGCAGGAGCCGATCGCCGGTGTGGACGTGGAGCTCCCACAAATCGACGTCGACCTCGGGACTGACGCCGAGCGCCCGGGTGAGGATGTGACGGTGCGGATGCACCTCCGCCTCGGCCTCGGTCATCTCGCCGTGGCGCACCCGCTCCTCGGCCAGGCTGTGGTCGGCGGTGATCTGGCGGACCAGGCCCCCCGACATGAGATAGGCGCGCGAGTCGCCCACGTTGGCCAGGCACATGACGTCACGCCCGTCGGAGCCGACGGTCAACCCGGCAGCGGTGAGCGTGGTGCCCATCCCCCGCAGCTGTTCGACCTCGAGGCTCTTCTCCCAGATCGCCGCGTTGGCGGCGACGAACGCCTCGCGTAACCCGGCCACCGTGGGGTTCCTGTCATACGCGCCCTGGAGGGTGTCGATTGCGAGCCGCGCCGCCACCTCCCCGCCGACGTGACCCCCCATGCCGTCGGCCACCGCGAAGAGCGTGTCGCCGGCGGCGGCCCGGTCCTCGTTGCTATCCCGGGCCCGCCCGACATCGGTGGCAACCCCGGAACGCAGCACCGTCACCGGCGAACCTCGAAGACCGTGGCCCCGATCTGCAGGATGTCGCCCTTGGCCAGGCGAGACGGCTGGGAGATGCGCTCGGAGTTGACGAACGTGCCATTGGTCGAGCCGAGATCCTCGACCCAGACCTGGCCGCCGCTGCGATACACCCGGGCGTGCACCGTCGAGCTGTACGCGTCGTAGGTCGTCGGGATCCCGCACCCGTTCGATCGGCCCACCGTGACCTCGCCGTCGAGGTCATAGACGGTGCCCTCGCGCTCGGTGGGCTCGATGACCTCGAGGCGCAGCTGGTGGCGCGACCGCGTCTCGCGCAGCGGTCGGCGGTCCTCATCGTCGGCCCGCCGCTGGGCCCGCCGCTGGGCCCGGGTGGGACCGGCCGGGCGAACCTCGACGAAGACGGCCCGGACCACCCGGAGGAAGAACAAGAAGATGAGGATGACCACCAGCCACTGCAGTGGTCGGATGATCGCCGAGTAGTTCGTGCCTAGGAGGAGCACGGGCCACCCACCCTCAGAGCATCTCAAAGACGAGCGTCGTCGAGCCCACGGTGATGTTGTCACCCGTCGAGAGGTAGCTCTCCCTGATCGGCGTCCCGTTGACCTTGGTCCCGTTGGTCGAGCCGAGGTCGCGGACGACGAACGCGTCGTTCATCCGGAGCACCTCGGCGTGACGGCGGCTGACGTTGGGGTCGCTCAGCACGATCGAGCACTCCGGCATCCGGCCGATCACCAGGGGTTCGGTCTCGACCTGCACCCGGCCGCCCCCCGGCAGGACGAGCTCCGCCGGCGCCAGGCCGTCGGGGCCCTCGATCACCTCGGCCTCCACGCTGAAGCGGCCCGCCCGGAGCCTCGGGCCCTCCAGGATCTGGACCTCGATCGGGCCGACGAAGGTGTACTGCTCGTTGCGCGCGTGCTCCCGGGCCGCCTCGGCGAGCTCCCGCACCAGCGCGTCGAGGAAGTTCGCGAACCGGTCCACGTCGGGCTTGGCGAGGGTCACGGCGAAGGAATTGGGCGCGATGAGGCCGCGCACGCCAACGCGCCTGTGGAGGTCCATCTCCCTCGTCAGGCGACGCCCGATCTCGACCGGCTGGAGGCTGCTTCGGAAGGGTTTGGCCAATGTTCCTTCCACGATGCGCTCGAGTCGGTCCTCGAACTGTTGGAGTCCCATGGTCTCGGACATCCTACCGGCCGGGGCCCCAATTCCCGATGCGCGACGTCGCGGCCGCCCTGCTCACCGGGGTGGAGCCCTCCAGGGAGGCTTGACTAGCCTGAACCGGCTCGGGGCGAGTGGCGGAATAGGCAGACGCGCAGGATTCAGGTTCCTGTGTCCGCAAGGACGTGGGGGTTCAAGTCCCCCCTCGCCCACCAAGAAATCCCTGGTAGAGAGGGGTGCCGAGGGTGCCCTCTTTGCCGATCTTCTACCGGCCACGGACTCTTGGCTGACGTGCTGAGTGGTCGCAAGGTGCCCGTGTACGGCGATGGACTCCAGCGACCATCCCCTCATGGAGCTATGGCAATGACCAGCTTCCCTCGGACATGGCCGTCCTCCAGGTGGCGGTGAGCCTCGACTACCCGGTCCAATGCAAACACGTCCTGCACGGCCACAAACAACTGTTCCGCCCTCATCAGCTCCGAGAGGCGGGTCAGACGCTCGGAGCTGGCTTCACAGCGGATCGGGGTGACGGTGATCCCGTTGGCCAGATCGCCCGGCACGCCGGCCACCGCCGCCACCTTCGCCCCTGGAGACAGGCAACCCAGGTACGACTCGATGTTGGCGGCCCCGACGCTGTCCAGCAGGTACGGAATTCCCCGAAGCCCTTGGCGGTGGTCCTCGTCCCGGTAGTCCAGCACTTCCGCGGCGCCGAGACCCCCCACGAAGTCCAGGTTGGCCGGCCCAGCGGTGGCGATCACCTCCAAGCCCAGAGCCGCCGCGATCTGAACGCCCAGGTGGCCGACCCCGCCGGAGCCGGAAGTCACCAGGACCCGCTCCCCCGCCTGAGCCCCCAGAGCCTCGAGGCCTTGGAGAGCGGTCAGACCCGCCAGCGGCAGCCCGGCCGCTTCGTGCACCGGAACCCCCGGCGGCCTGAGGGCGAGGGATGAGGCGGCCACCACCAGGCGTTCGGCATGGCCTCCGGGACGGGCGCCCCAGCCGAAGAAGGCGAAGACCTCCTGGCCCGGTTCCAGCCCCTCGACACCAGGACCCACCTCCGTCACCCGCCCGGCCGCCTCCCGGCCGGCGACGTAGGGCAGGTCGACCCCGCCCGGGCGTCCTCGGGCCCGGATCTTGGTGTCGCTGGGATTGAGACCGGCCGCCTGGACGGCCACCAGCACCTCGCCGGGACCGGGTGGACCCGGCTCGGGCCAGTCCCCGCGAACCTGGATCACCTCGGCCGGGCCGTGTCGGGGAACCACTGCGGCACGCACGACCCCCAGCTTGGCGCGCCGGGCCCGGCTGCGCCGCCCGCGCTCGGAGTCAGATGCCACGGCTCGTGGCCCCGAGGACAGAATGATTTGATACAGCCGTGCCCCGGTCATTCGAGAATCTTCTGGACGAGGCCCTGAGGGTCCCGACCGACGGCTGGGACTTCTCGTGGCTCGAGGGCCGGGCGACAGAGGAGCGACCCTCATGGGGCTACCAGCGACTCCTGGCCGGCAAGCTCGCCTCGGCCACCGCCGCCTTGGACCTGCAGACAGGAGGGGGTGAGGTCCTAGCTGGCGCCCGAGCGGAGAACTTCCCGCCGACCCTGGTGGCCACTGAGGGCTGGGCGCCCAACGTCGCCAAGGCGACCGGTCTGCTCCATCCGCTCGGAGCGGTGGTCGTGGCCGTGGCGGAGGACGCACCCCTTCCCTTCGCGGACGGGGCGTTCGACCTGGTGACCAGCCGCCACCCCGCCAGGGTCCACTGGGGCGAGATCGCCCGTGTGCTTCGACCCGGTGGGACCTACTTCGCCCAACACGTCGGCGGGCGCACCAACGTCGAGATCAGCGAGTACTTCATGGGACGGCTTAAGGCCGGCAACGGCCGGGACCATGAAGCCGAGGCCGAACGGGCCAAGGAAGCCGGCCTGGAGATCATCCAGTGCCGGAACGAGCGTCTGAAGCTCGAGTTCTTCGACGTCGGAGCAATGGTCTTCTTCCTGCGCAAGGTCATCTGGACCGTGCCCGACTTCAGCCCCGAGCAATACCGCCGTCGCTTGAAGGATCTCCACGACCAGATTGAGCAGAAGGGGGTCTTTCGCTCATCGATGTCCAGGACCCTTTTCGAATTGCGAAAGCCGCCTACCGCGTAGCCCGAACCGCGCAGCTTCCAGGCTTCTCCGCCCCGATGAGGACCTTCGGGACCGTGCCGACGAACTGGCCGTGGGCCTACCGGCGCCGTTGTTCGTCCAGCCAGCGGTCCGCAGTGTCCGGTCCGATTCTTCCGGCGCTGAATGCTCGGCCGAGAGTCCCGGGACCCAATACTCGAAGATGGTCAGCAATCCATCCGAGCGAAGAACTCGCACGGCTTCGGAGACGACGACGGCGCTCCGCGACGTGCTGAAAAACTCGTTCGACACCCGTGCCCCGGAGAAATCGAATGTCACCGGTCCCGATAAAGCCGCATCGCATCGCTTCCCACCTGCCACAGTTCGCCGGTTCTGCGGGGACTCGGATCCGCTCAAGCACCCGCCAGACCCAGGAATACGACAATCGCTCGCCCAAGGCGCATCATGTCCTCGTCGTCCAGACGCCCGATCAGATCGCCGAGCCTGCTCCGGGGGACCGTTGTGACCTTGTCGACCATCAGACTCGAGACTTCTCGAAGACCTGAGTCTCCCGGCTCGACCCGCAGCCGGATGAGAGGCGCCTCGGTCGGGTCAGCGGTGAAGGAGCAGATGGTGACCGAGTCAGTCGCGTCGAAGCGATCATCCTGGATGACGATCACGGGTCGTGGTTTGCCGGCATAGCCAGATCCGCCAGCGGCGGTCCAGATCTCTCCCCGTCTCACTCCTCTTCCGAACTCATTGCATCGATGAAGGCCTGGTCGTCCCGGGCGAAGGCGCTCTCGGCCACCATCAGCGACTGGCGGTGTGCCTCGGTCACAAACTGCGAGGAGCGGACGTCGGGGACCCAGATCTGAATCGGGCGCATGCCCTGGGCGCGCAGGCGGGCGCGATGGTTGCTGACTCGTTCTCGGACGGACAACGCCTTCTTCTCGGTCACTCCAGGAAGTTACATGTAACAGAGGACGCCAGCCGAGGGCCCTCGCGCATGTTCTCGAGCGTCCCGCGAGAGCATCGTCGTCGCGAGCGTCATCCCGCGGGTGATCCCCCTGCCAGTCGAGCAAGGCGAATTTGCCTCAGGGATTGTTCTAACCCACTCGGTCCTTTCCGAGGCCGCCTTGGCTGCCGGGCAAAGGGGTCAGGTCCCCTGGTGGGCGAGGAGGGACTTGAACTCAGATACACGAGAGATTGTCGAATGCCTGTTCGTGCCAAATAGTGCCTCTGAACTGGGAACACGTCGTAGCCGCCTTCCTGCGTCTGATAACGGAGACGCCACGATGCTGGGATCGCAGGACCGTGAAGTCCGGGTGATTGAGGGAGGCGAATGTGCGGATTCCTCGGTTCTCAGCGACGGTCACCACGACAGTCGACCAATGTCAGGTCAACGACCTCAAGACCCCCGCTCGTTCGACACCTCCGTCGGCCGGCGCCCCGCTCGACGCCGCTGGCCGGACACGCCTCCGACCTGCGGGCCGGCCGGGGTGTCAGGACTCTCCTGACGCAGGAGTGTAAGGTCTGTCCTGACACAGGAGGATCCGCATGTCGGAGACCAAGACCCTGCTCGCCAACTGCTCGTTCTGTGCGAGGCCCAACACCGAGGTGGGAAAGCTCGTGGCCGGTCCAGGGGTGTACATCTGCGACACCTGCGTGGGTCTGTGCAACGCGGTGCTGGCGGACACCCCGAGCGGCCCGCCCCGGCCGCTCCCCTGGCAGGGGGACATGACGCTCGACGCCCTGCTGGCGATGCTCCCGGGGTACGCAGCCGCAGGCGAGCAGGTCGAGCGGAATCTCACCGAGTGCGTCCGGCGGGCGCGGGCGCTCGGCGCCACGTGGGCCAGGATCGGCGAGGCCCTCGGGATGACCCGCCAGAGCGCTTGGGAGCGCTTCTCGGGAGAGGAGTAGGGGCTAAGAAGGCCTTCGTGGCCGACGAACCGATCTCGACCCCCCGCTACACCCACGGGCACCACGCGAGCGTGCTCCGCTCCCACCGTTGGAGGACCGCCGAGAACTCGGCCGGGTACCTGCTCGGCCGGCTCGTCCCGGGGATGGACCTCCTCGACGTCGGGTGCGGCCCCGGGACCATCACCGCCGATCTCGCCGCGAAGCTCGCCCCCGGGCGCGTCGTCGGGATGGACCGATCCGAGGAGGCCCTGCGCTCGGCACGCGGGCTGCCCGGGACCCCCGAGGGGCTGTCGTTCGTCACCGGTGACGTGTACGCGATGGAGTTCGACGACGACTCCTTCGACGTCGTCCACGCCCACCAGGTCCTCCAGCATCTCGGGGATCCGGTGGCCGCACTGGTCGAGATGCGCCGGGTGTGCCGGCCCGGGGGCGTGATCGCGCTGCGCGACGCCGACTACGCGACGATGGGCTGGTATCCCGAGGTGCCCGAGATCGCCCGGTGGCTCGACCTCTACCGTCGGACCGCTCGGGCCAACGGCGGCGAGCCCGACGCCGGGCGCCACCTCGTCGCTTGGGCGCGGGCGGCCGGCTGCACGGACATCGAACCCACCGCCTCGGCCTGGTGCTTCGCCACGGCCGGGGACCGGCGGTGGTGGGCCGAGACCTGGGCCGAGCGTGTCACCCTGAGCGCGCTTGCGGCCCGGATCGGGGAGCTCGGCTACGCCGACCGGGCCACGCTCGACTCGATCGCCGCCGCCTGGCTCCGCTGGGCCGAGGAGCCCGACGGCTGGTTCTCGGTCCTGCACGCGGAGGTGACCTGCCGGCCCGGCTGACGTTGCCGGGCGTCGCGAGACCCGCCCATGAACGAATGAATTGGCTGGTCAGCAAGTACAATGTCGACGCGCCGCCGGACGACGGACGGGCTCTGAACGACGAGGTGACCGGGTGATCCTGCACCGTGACGGGACGACCCGTCGCAGCGCGGCCGCGCCCAGACCCGCGTCCGTCCCCGAGCTCGCACGGGTGCTCAGGCAGGCCCGCGCCGCCCGTGGCCTGGAGCTGTTTGCGGTGAGCCAGCAGACCTCGATCCCCCTCGACCTTCTCCACGACCTCGAGTCGGGGACCGTCGACCGCCTGCCCGACCGCGTGGCCATCTTGAAAGCGCTCAGCCGCTACGCCAATTTCTTGCACCTCCCGGCCGACCAGTTCGTGATGACCCTCGTCGAGCACTGGCCGACGGCACCCGCCTCGGTGGCCGCGACGAACGGCGGTCCGGTGATGACCGACACCGTGGCCACCACGCGGCCCGGGTCCGCGGTCGCGCCGGGCGACCTGTCCACCCGCGCCGTCCCGGTGTCGATGCCCACCACGGCGAGCATCCCGACCTCGGCCATGGGCCTGCCGAAGGTCGCCGAGGGCCGGCACGCGACGACGGCGCCGGTGCCCATCGTGATGGCCGACACCGGCCGGACGCCGGCCGTCCGGCGCACGAACGACGGCCTCCTCGTGTCGTTCATCCGAGCCCTGGCCGTCGTGATCTCGATCCTGATCGCGCTCGGTGTCGCTTGGCTGGTGATCAACCGGGTGCGTCCGCACTGGCTCGCCGACCTGCACATCCCCTACTCGATCGGGGGCGTCGCCACCCCCACCGGGAACGCATCGAGCACCTCGACCACCCACGCCACGACACGGGCCACCGCTCCGGCAAGGCCCGCCATGACCCTCGTCTCGGCCAACGCCTCCCAGGCCACGTTCTCGGTCACCGCCCCGCTCTTCACGGTGGAGGTGAGCGCGTCGGGCGGGGACACCTGGGTCAAGGCCACCGGGCCGCTCAGCACCAAGCCCGAGTTCGAGGGGATCGTCCAAAGCGGGCAGTCCCAGTCGGTCCAGGGGAACCACCAGCTCATCGTGGAGATCGGCTCCACCGCCGCCCGCATGGCGATCCAGGTGGGGCACGAGGTCATCGGGACCTACGTGCCCCCCGGGGCCCCCTTCACGATGACCTTCACCTCCAAGTAGGCCCTCTACTCCTGCTCGGCCAGCACCGGCTACTCCTGCTCGGCCAGCACCGGTGCCACGGCCGCGACGACCTGGCCCTCGTCGAGGTTCATGACCCGGACGCCCGTCGCATCCCGGCCCTGGGAGGCGATCTCACGCACCGAGGTGCGGATGGTCACCCCGCCAGTAGAGACGAGGAGGATGTCCCCCTCGTAGGGGACCATGAAGGCGGCGACGACCGAGCCGCGTCGCGCGGTGAGCTTGATCCCCCGCACCCCCTGGCCCCCCCGGGCCTGGGCGTTGAACCGCTCGAGCTTGGTCCGCTTGCCGTAACCGGCGTCGGTGACCATCAAGATGTCGACGTCGTCGCGCGCGACGTCACAGGACACCACCTCGTCCCCGGCGCGAAGGCGGATGCCCCGGACGCCGGCCGCGTCCCGGCCCATGGCCCGGACGTCCTTCTCGGTGAACCGGATGGTCATCCCCTGCTTGGTCACCACGAAGATGTCGTCCTCGCCGCTCGTCTCGATGACCCGCACCAGGCTGTCGCCGGCCCGCAGGCTGATGGCGATGAAGCCCTCCCGCCGTGACTTGTCGTACTCGCTGAAGGCGGTCTTCTTCGCCTGCCCCTGCGCCGTCGCGAACATGAGGTAGTGGTCGGCCGGGAAGTCGCGCGTCTGGACGATCGCCTTGATGGTCTCGCCGGTCTCGAGCGGCAGCAGGTTGACGAGGGCCGTCCCCCTGGCCGTGCGCTCCTTGGTCGGGATCTCGTGCCCCCGCAACCGGTATACCCGGCCTCGCTCGGAGAACAAGAGCAGATGGGCGTGCGAGGTGGTGTGCACGACGTGGGTGACGAGGTCCTCCTCCTTCAGCCGCGCGCCCTGGATGCCGCGCCCGCCGCGCCCCTGGGTACGGAAGGCCGTCGCCGGGACCGCCTTGATGTAGCCGGCTGCGGTCATGGTCACGACGATCTCCTGGTCCTGGACCAGGTCCTCGATCCCGAGCTCGCCCGGGTCGTGGGTGATGATGCTGCGGCGCTCGTCGGCGAACCGCTCACGGATCGCGGCCATCTCGGTTTTGATGACGCCCCGCAGCTTCGCGTCGTCCGACAGGATCGACTCGAGCTCGGCGATGGTCTCGCGGAGCTTCGCCATCTCCTCTTCGAGCTCGGAACGGCCGAGCCGGGTGAGGCGGCCGAGCTGCATGTCCAAGATGTGGTTCGCCTGCTCCTCGCTGAAGGAGAAGGGTGCGGCCATGAGGGACGCCCTCGCCTCGCCGCGGTCGGCCGACGCCCGGATCGTGGCGATGACCGCATCGAGCATGTCGATGGCCTTGAGGAGCCCCTCGACGATGTGGGCCCTCGCCCGGGCCTTGCGCAGCTGGTACTCGGAGCGGCGGGTGATGACCTCGACCTGGTGGGCCACGTAGTGCCCGACCATCTGGGCCAGGTTGAGCGTGCGCGGGACGCCGTCGACCAGCGCCAGGGCGTTCACCCCGAAGGTGGTCTGCAGCGGGGTGTGCTTGTAGAGCTTGTTCAGCACCACGTTCGCATTCGCGTCCCGCTTCAGGCGGATGACGAGGCGGGGCTTGCGGGCGGCCGAGTCGTTCTGCACCTCGGCGATCCCGTCGAGATCGCCCGAGCGGACCAGGTCGTGGATCTTCTGCTCAACGACCTCGACCGAGGTCTGGTACGGCATCTCGGTCACCACGATGGTCGTGACCCCGCGGTTCTCCTCGACCTCGGCGACGGCCCGCATGCGGACCGAGCCTCGGCCAGTCCGATACGCGTCGATGATTCCCTGGCGGCCGAGGATGAGGGCGCCGGTCGGGAAGTCCGGGCCCTTCACGAACTGCATCAGGTCGTCGGGGCTCGCATCGGGATGATCGATCACGTGCATGGTGGCGTCGATCACCTCGCCCAGGTTGTGGGGCGGGATGTTCGTCGCCATGCCGACCGCGATGCCCGTCGAGCCGTTGACGAGCAGGTTCGGGAACCTCGAGGGGAGGACGACCGGCTCCTCGGCGGAGTTCGAGTAGTTGGGGACGAAGTCGACCGTCTCCTCGTCGATCCCGGCCATGAGCTCGAGGGCGAGCGGGTCGAGCCGGCACTCCGTGTAGCGCATTGCCGCCGGCCCCTCGTCGGGTCCGGTACCGCCGAAGTTGCCGTGGCCGTCGATGAGCGGCAGGCGCATGCTGAAGTCCTGCACCATCCGCACCAGGGCGTCGTAGATGGCGAGGTCCCCGTGGGGGTGGAGGGTACCCATCACGCGGCCGACGACCTCGGCGCACTTGACGTGGGGTCGGTCGGGCCGCAGGCCTTGGTCGAACATCGAGTAGAGGATCCGGCGGTGCACCGGCTTCAACCCGTCGCGCACGTCGGGCAGCGCCCTCGAGACGATGACCGACATCGAGTACTCGATGAACGAGCGCTCCATCTCTTCTTGGATCTCGATGGGCTCGATGAACCCAAGGACCGCGCTCTCGGCGTCGCCGTGGCCGTTCGCGTGCTGCCCGTTGGACGCGCCTCTCGCCGGGGCCTTGGCTGACCTGGAGGTGGACTTTCGGGGCGGCATGGTGCGGGACCTCAGATGTCGAGGAAGCGGGCGTCCTTGGCGTTCGTCTGGATGAAGTGGCGCCGCTGCTCGACGTCGTCGCCCATCAAGATGGAGCACACCTCGTCGGCAAGGGCCGCCTGCTCGACGTTGATCTGCAGGAGCGACCGCTTGGTGGGGTCGATCGTGGTCTCCTTCAGCTCGCCGAAGTCCATCTCGCCCAGGCCCTTCAGGCGCTGGAAGTCCGCCTTGTGATTCGGGTTCTCGGCCAAGAATCGCTCCTTGGCCGTGTCGTCACGCAGATAGAGCTTCTCCTTGCCGACGAGCGTCGAGTACAGCGGGGGCTGGGCCACGTAGACGAACCCGCCCTCGACGAGCGCACGCATCTGGCGGAAGAAGAAGGTGAGCAGGAGCGTGCGGATGTGTGATCCGTCGACGTCGGCGTCGGCCAACAGGATCACCTTGTGGTACCGGATCTTGGTGACGTCGAAGTCCTCGGCCACGCCGGCCCCGACGGCGGCGATGAGCGCCTGCACCTGCTCGTTCTTGAGCATCTTGTCGATCCGGGCCCGCTCGACGTTCAAGATCTTGCCCCGGATGGGGAGGACCGCCTGGGTCCGCGGGTCGCGGGCGTCCTTCGCCGAGCCGCCGGCCGAGTTGCCCTCGACGATGAACAACTCGCACTCCCGCGGGTCGCGCGAGGAGCAGTCTGCGAGCTTGCCGGGCAGCCCGGCACCGTCGAGCGCCGACTTGCGCCGGGTGAGGTCGCGGGCCTGGCGCGCCGCGACGCGCGCCCGCGCCGCGAGGAGGGCCTTCTGGAGCGCCTGGTTCGCCTCGCGGGGGTTCTCCTCGAACCACTCAGCCAGCTTCTCGTTGGTGGCCCGTTCCACCAGGGAGCGCATCGGGACGTTCCCGAGCTTCGCCTTGGTCTGGCCCTCGAACTGGGGATTGGTGAGCCGCACCGAGATGATCGCGGTCAGTCCCTCGCGGATGTCCTCGCCGAGGAGGTTGTCGTCCTTCTCCTTCAGCGTGTTCTTGCTCCGGGCGTAGCGGTTCACCACGTTGGTCAGGGCCTTCTTGAAGCCCTCCTCGTGCATGCCGCCCTCGGTCGTCGAGATCCCGTTGGCGAAGGAGAAGATGCTCTCGTGGAACCCGGTGTTCCACTGGAGGGCCACCTCAACCTCCATGGCGTCCTCGGACTGCTCGAAGGAGGCCACCTTGCGGAACAACGACTCGCGCGCCGCGTTCAGGTGCTTGACGAAGTCGACGATGCCGCCGTTGTACTTGAAGGTCGTCTTCTGGCCCTCGGCGTCGCGCTCGTCACTGAAGCGGATCTCGAGGCCCTTGTTCAAGAAGGCCATGATCTGCAGCCGCTCGAGCACCGTCGTCGCGCGGAACTCGATCTCCTCGAAGATGGTCGGATCCGGCCAGAAGGTCACCGTGGTCCCCGTGCGACCCCGCGGCGCCGGTCCGGTCACCTTGAGCTTGCCGATCGTCTCCCCGCCGTTCTTGAACTCGAGCACGTGATGCTTGCCCTCGACGTCGATCTCGAGCTTGAGGCGCGTCGAGAGCGCGTTCACCACCGAGACGCCCACGCCGTGGAGCCCGCCGGTCACCTTGTAGCCCGCCCCACCGAACTTGCCTCCGGCGTGCAGCGTCGTCAGCACGATCTCGGCCGCGCTGCGCTTCGGGTCCGAGGCGTGCGGGCCCACCGGGATGCCCCGGCCGTCGTCGGAAACCCGACAACCCCCGTCGGCGAGCAGGGTGACGTCGATCCGGGTGCAGAAGCCGGCCATCGCCTCGTCGACCGAGTTGTCGACGACCTCCCAGATCAGGTGATGGAGGCCGCTCGGGCCGGTGGATCCGATGTACATCCCGGGCCGGAGCCGGACCGGCTCCAGACCCTCGAGAACGGTGATCGCACTTGCGTCGTAAGTCCCGCTACTGCGCGTAGGCAATCCCGCTCTCCACACTCCGACCTAAGGGCGCGACCAATCTCGGGGGCCGATCTCGGCGCGCGTTCCGGACACCACGAACGGGCCTCTTTCCCGTCCGCTGATGCTCATGATTCTACTCGATCACGCACCGACTCTGGTGCCTCGACACCCCGTCCGAAGGCGGCCTCCGGGCCGGCAGAACCCCACTTCAGGGCGCCGTTTTGCCCGCCCGGGGTGGGCCGGAGCGCCGTGGTTTCAAGACCTCTTCACGATGACCTCGAGACGCCCGGGCGCACGCCCGGCGACGGCACCGATCTGCGCCAGGAGCGTGGCCCCGAGGGACCGCACCTGGGTCGCCCAGACGGGGTGGTCGGCCGCCACCACGAGCGTCTCCTCGCTCACCCGGACCGGCCGCACGTGCGCTGCGAGCGCCGGGCCCACGATCTCCTCCCACCGTCCGAAGACCGCCCCGAACTCCCGCGCCCCTTGCGGAGCGAGCTCCTGGACGACCTCGTCCAGGGACTCGCGCACATGTCGCGGGCCCTCAAGATCCCGCCGGCCCCGTCGGCTCATCGCGCGAGGCCCACCACGTCGACGATTCGCTCGACCTCCATGCCCTCGGGCAGGGGCGTCGCGGTCGTGAGCAACGACTGACCCCGCGGGAGAAGCCGGACGAGGGCCCGGCTCCGGGCCAAATCGAGCTCCGAGAACACGTCGTCGAGCAACAAGATGGGCGGGCGGCCGAGCCGTTTCGTCAGCAGTTGGTGGATCCCGAGACGCAGGCTCAGCGCAAGGCAGCGTTGCTCGCCCTGGGAGGCCTGCGAACGCGAGTCGCGCCCGGCGAGCGTGACCAACAGGTCGTCACGGTGCGGACCGACGGTGGTGGCGCCGCGTCGGAGGTCCTCCTTGCGGCGGGCCTCCAGCGCGTCCCTGAGCGGGCCGTCCCACGACTGTTGGTAGGAGAGCTCGACGTGTGCCGGGCCGGTCGCATCGGCAAGTGCCAGATAGGCGCGTTCGGCGAGCGGAGCAAGCTCACGTAGCAGGCTGCGTCTCCCGCCGACCACGGACGTCGCGGCCGTGGCGAGCCGGTCGTCCCAGACCTCGAGGGTGGCCTCGGTGTCGGGGCCGACCCGCCCGCCGGCCTGGCGCAGGAACGCGCCGCGCTGGCGCAGCGCACGCTCGGTGTCCTCGATCGCGGCGGCGAGGCGCCGGTCGAGACTGGCCAGCGCATCGTCGAGCATGGTCCGGCGGCCGGCCGGCCCGGCCTGGATCAACGCCAGGTCGTCGGGCGAGAACACGGTCACCGGCACGGCGGCGGCGAGCTCCGCCCGGCGCGCCCGCTGCCGGTTCACCTGGGCCCTCGACTCCCCCGCGCCCCGGGTGAGCTCGGTCTCCACGGTCACGCGCCGGCCGGCGTCGTCGAGCTCGCCCCGGACGTACCCGCGCTCGGCGCCCGTGCGGATCATCGCCTCGCGGGGCGCTCCCCGAAAGGAGCGCTGGGAGCCCAGAAATGCCACCGCTTCGAGAACGGTCGTCTTCCCGCTGCCGTTCGGGCCGGTGAACACCGTGGTGCCCTCCTTGGCCGGGACCACGGTGGCCATCGAGAAGGTACGAAAATCACGCATCGAGAGCTCGGTCAACACGAGCGCGGGGGACTCGGCGCCCTCGAGAACGGACTGATCCGCCGGCATGCGGGGAGAACTACGAAACCCGGACCGGCATCAGCAGATATCGGTAGTCGTCCCGTTCGGCCGCTCGCACGGTGGCCGGCCTGCTCGGGTCGGCGGTCTCGATGATCACCTCGTCGTCCGCCACCGCCTCGACGCCGTCGATCAGGTACGACGGGTTGAAGGCGATCACCAGGTCCTCCCCGGTGAAGTCACCGTCGACCGTCTCGCTCGCCTCCCCGACCTCCTGGGAGACGACCGAGAGGTCGACCCCGCCCTGGCGCATCGACAGCCGCACCGGCGTCGTGTTGTCCCGGACGAGCAGCCGAACCCGTCTCAGGGCCCCGAGGAGGGACTCCTTGCCGACGTGCAGCCGGTTCGGGTACTCGTGGGGGATGAGCTGGCGGTAGTCCGGATAGGACCCGTCGAGCAGTCGCGTCCGTATCTCGACCGTCCCGACCCGGAACGTGATGTCATGGGTCCCCGCCGTCACCTCGATGCCGCCCGAGCCCTCGTCGCCCAGGCCCGGTAGTCGCTGCAGCTCGGCCAGGGCCCGGGCCGGGACCAGCACCTCGGGCGCGTCGGGGATGGCCTTCGTGTCACGGAGATCGCGGAGGGCCAGCCGGTACGAGTCGGTCGCCACGAGGCGCACCACTTCGTCCTGGGCGGTCATGAGGACCCCGGTGAGGAGCGGGCGGGCGTCGTCGGTCGAGGCCGCTCTGACCACCTGTCGAAGCCCCTCGGCGAGAGCATTCCCGACCACGTGGCCCCCGGCGTCGGACGGCGCCACCGTCGGGAACTCGACCACCGGGAACGTGCGGAGACCGAAGCGTGAGCGCGCCGCGGAGATCTCTACCCGCTCCTCGCCCGACTCGAAGGTGACTGCTCCGGCTTCCAGGGACCGCACGATGTCGGTCGCGAGTCGCGCCGGAACCACACACGATCCGTCCTCGAGGCCGATCACCTCCTGCTCCATCCGGATCGTGAGATCCAGGTCCGTGCCGGTGCCGGTCAACCGGTTCCCCTCGCATACCAACAAGACGCCCGAGAGCACGACCGAGGAGACCCCCCGGCCCCCGACGGCCCGACCAACCGTGGACAGCACATCGACCAACGCATCACGCTCAGAGCGGAACTTCACCGATTCGTCCTTTCCCGGCTCATGTTGTCCATGGTGCGACTATTTCTTTGTTCAAGAGAAATTTGAATTCTTAGTAGTGGTAGTAACGGCTGGGGATTGTGGATGGTCTGCCCCCGCCCCAGGCCGGGAGCCATATCGGGATTCTTGTCCCGGTGGACGAGTGTGGCATTGCCGGGGCGACCGGTGTATGGGCCGGCCGGCCCCTGGGGATAGGCCTAGGTTCTTCCACAGACGGCGGGCACTCGAACCACAGGTTTTGTCGTTCGTGTCCCCAGGGATCACTGGCCGGTCTTGATTTGCAGGAGGAGGTCGGTGACCTGCTCGTAGATCTGTCGCCGCTCCTTCATCTGCCCGGTGATCTTCTCAACCGCGTGGATGACGGTGGTGTGATCC
Source organism: Acidimicrobiaceae bacterium (assembly GCA_027315315.1). Taxonomy (GTDB): domain Bacteria; phylum Actinomycetota; class Acidimicrobiia; order Acidimicrobiales; family RAAP-2; genus Palsa-461. The sequence goes on from DAHUYG010000049.1 coordinate 37,867, forward strand.
CGGCCGCCGAAGACCCGGGCGATGGCCGGGTAGCTGTACTCGGTCAGGTTGCGCACGAGGTACATGGCGACCTGGCGGGCCGTCACGAGCGGCCGGGTGCGGCTGGGGCCACAGATCGCGTCGACGGTGAAGCCGTAACGGTTGGCCGTTGCGTCGAGGATCATCTGGGGTGTGATCCGCCGCGGCTCGTCGGCGGTGACGAGGTCGTAGAGGACCCGCTCGGCGAGCGGTAGCGAGATCGGCTCGTGGTTCAAGCTCGCAAACGCGGTCACCCGGATGAGGGCGCCCTCGAGCTCCCGGATGTTGTTGGTGACGTGGGTGGCGATGAACTCCAAGACGTCGTAGGGGATGTCGTCCTTGTCGGCCTCGGCCTTCGAGCGGAGGATGGCGAGCCGGGTCTCGAGGTCCGGGGGGTCGATCTCGGTGATCAGGCCGGAGAGGAACCGGCTGCGCAGCCGGTCCTCCAGGGTCTCGATGGACTTCGGCGGACGGTCCGAGGTCAGCACGATCTGCTTTCCGGCGCCCCTCAGGTCGTTGTAGGTGTGGAAGAACTCCTCTTGGAGACCCTCCTTGTTGCCCATGAACTGGACGTCGTCGATGAGCAGGACGTCGCATTCGCGGTATCTGCGCTTGAAGGCGATGGTGGTCGACAACCTGAGCGAGTCGACGAAGTCGTTCATGAAGGTCTCGGTGGTCACGTACAGGACCGTGCGCTTCGGAAAGTTCTCCCGCACGTAGTTGCCGATCGCGTGCAGGAGGTGCGTCTTGCCGAGGCCCGAGTCGCCGTAGATGTACAGCGGGTTGTACGAGCGGCCGGGGGTTTCCGCCACCGCCTGGGCCGCTGCGTGGGCGAGCCGGTTTGAGGACGCCGCCACGAAGGTGTCAAAGCTGAACCGGGGGTCGAGACTGACCGATGAGCCGTCCCTCGGGGCCGGTGCCCCGGTGCCGTCGTCACCCCGGCCGTCGAGGGCACCGTTCAGCTCGACGGGGGCCGGTGCGGGCGGCGGGACCGGCGGCGGGACCTCGCTCAGGACCTGGAGACGCACCTTGACGCGCTGACCTGCGATCGAGGCGAGGGTCCCCTCGATCAAGGGCACGAAGCGGCTCTCCACCCGGTCGCGCACGGCGGAGTTGGGGACCCCGAGGACGAGGACCCCCTCGAGGCCGGTATCAGGGACGGCCACCGGCTCGACACCCGAGAGCCACATCTGCCAGGTTGCTTCCGAAACCTGTTCCCGCAGGGACGCGGTGCAACGCGTCCACAGCCCATTGGTTTGTTCCACCTGCTCCTCCGCACCCCTCCGGGTGGGACCGTCCACAGCGTGGTCCACAGGTGTGGAACACAGGTCACCACCTGGTCGTTCGAACGTACACCGTCGCGACGGCAGCGACTAGTGGCGATCTGCGAATCGCAGCTAGCATCGAGGCGAACAACTCGCTGTCGGCGCCCGCCAGCTCCACGCCGGCCAGCGATCCCCTCCCGGGCCGCGGCGACGAGCTGTCGGCGCACCACGAAAGGCCGACCGGAAGTGAAGCGAACGTACCAACCCAACACCCGCAAGCGAGCCAAGACCCACGGGTTCCGCGTGCGGATGGCGACCCGGGGAGGCAGGGCGGTCCTTCGGGCCAGGCGGCTCAAGGGCCGCCGCCGCCTCTCCGTCTGAGGTCGCCGTGAGCAACCGACCTGTCGGGCGCGTGAGCCGCCGGGACACCTTCGTCGCTCTGCGCAAGCCGGCCGGCCGCGCCGCCGTGGGGCCCCTCCGCGTCAGCTGGCTCCCCCCGGGGCCGACAGACGAGTTTCCCCAGGTCGCATACGCAATTGGAAGACGTTGCGGCAAGGCCGTCCACCGGAATCGAGTCCGTCGTCGCTTGCGCGAGGCGGTCCGGTTGCATCCTCCGGTTCCCGGGATCTACCTCGTCGCCGCCGACCCTGCGGCCGCAGACCTCGACTTTGCCGATCTGGTCTCGACAGTAGGCTCGGCCATGAGCTCGGCGGCGAGGAAGGGGCTCCGGCGATGACCGAGCGGTTCGCTCCTCGACGGCTCCTCCTGGGGTTGATCCGGATCTACCAGGGTCTTCACGCAGGGCGACCTTCGCCCTGTCGCTTCTATCCCTCGTGCTCGGTCTACGCGGCAGAGGCGATCGAGGCGCACGGCGCGCTCAACGGGACCGCCCTCGCCGTCAGGCGCCTGCTGCGGTGCCGACCCCTCGGCCCGAGCGGGATCGACCTCGTCCCGGTACGGGTTGACCAGGACCGACGCCGATGATCGCCGAAAACGCGCTCTTCGCCGACCTTGGAAAGCTCTTCCACCCGCTGTTCGACGCCATCGGGTGGGCGCTCGCCGCCATCTACGGGATCATCCCGAACTACGCCGTTGCGATCGCGCTCCTCACGATCATCATCATGCTGCTGCTGACGCCGTTGACCGTAAAGAGTCAGCGTTCGATGACGGCAATGTCCGCTATGCAGCCGGAGATCAAGAAGCTCCAGGCGAAGTACAAGGGGGCAGAGAACCGCCAGAAGCTCAACGAAGAGCTGATGGCCCTTTACAAGGAACGCGGTATAAATCCGGCAGGAAGCTGCCTGCCGATGTTCCTGCAAATGCCCTTCTTGATCCTCCTCTACGACACGATCAAAGGCCTGACGAACGTCGTCACGATCAAGACCACCCGCATCGTGAACGGTGTATCCCACACGATCACCAAACAGGTGGTCGAACCGAGGTACATCCCGCAACAGCCGGCCCACACCAGCTCGGTGAGCCTGACCCACCATCTGTACGTCAACCTGGTCGCAGCGCACGGCCACATGTTGTCGTTCGGCATGGACCTGGCCAACAAGCCATTTGGTCACGGGCTCTCGGCCGTACAGCGGATCCCCTTCTTCGCCATGGTTGCGTTGGCGGTGGGGCTCCAATATTTCCAGATGCGGCAGATGAACGCGCGTAATACGCAGGCGGTACCGAACAAGCAGATGCAGACAATGCAAAAGGTGACGCCGATTCTGTTTGCGTACATTTACTTCTTAGTTCCCGCTGCAGTTGTCATCTATATGATCGTTTCCACGTTGATCCGGATCGGCACACAGGACGTCATGTACCGGACCGGGATGATCCAGGCTCCCGGGGCCGAGCGGTCGATCGGCGGTGCCAAGGGCGCGTTGCCCGAAGTCGCGGCGGCGGCGCTCGTGGAGGAGACCGGTCCGGCCGCGGCACAGATGCCGGCCGCGAAGACGAACGGCGCTCCGTCGCCCACACGGCGGCCTATGGCTGCCAGGAACGGGAAGACCTCGGTCAACGGATCTGGTAATACCAATGGTGCGAAGTCTAAGCCGGCGCATCCCCGCGCCCGGGGAAAGCGACCGCGAAAGGCGCGTTAGTTCGTGGAGTGGGTTGAGATCTCGGGCGCCACGCTCGAAGAGGCAAAGGAAATTGCGTTGGAGCAGCTCGGCGTGTCCGAGGCCGACGCGGAGATCCTCGTGCTGGCCGAGCCGAAGGTCGGCCTTTTCGGCAGGACGCGGGGCGAGGCAAGGGTGCGGGCGCGCGTGCAACCGGTCGGTCCCCGTCCCAAGCGCCAACGACGACAGCGGCGCGGCGGAGGGACTGAGCAGGCCCCCGCTCGGAACGGCGAGCGTCGCAAGCCTTCGGGAACGGCGACTAGACCGGCGGAGCGGGCCCAGGCCGGTGGATCCGAGCGGAGAGGTTCGGGCAACGGGGCCGAGGGTGGCGGGCGGCGTCGTTCCCGAGGTTCGAGGGGTTCGGGCGGGCAACGGGCCGCCGCGACGAACGGGAGCCCATCCGAGGAGCGTTCGGAGGCAGTGCAAGATCGACAGGACAAGGAGGCCGACATGGCCGAGGGTGTCACGCTAGAGGAACAGGCTGAGGCCGCGAGGACCTTTATTGAGGGTTTGCTCGATGTCTATGGCTACCAGGCGAACGTGGAGACACGGGTCCTGGACGAAGACACCGTTGAAGTCGCGGCACATGGGGATGAGCTCGGCCTGCTGGTAGGCCCCCGGGGATCCACCCTGGCTGCTCTCCAGGACGTCACGCGCACGGTGGTCCAGCACCGGTTCCCGACGCGGACCGATCGGATCGTGGTCGATGTCGCCGGGTACCGACAGCGCCGGGTCGCCGCACTCCAGAGGTTCACGAAGCAGATCGCGGAGGAAGTCCTGGAGTCGGGGTCGGAGCGGTCGCTCGAACCGATGTCCCCCGCCGACCGTAAGGTCGTGCACGACACGGTGAACGAGATCGAGGGCCTTGCCACTCGCTCCGAGGGCGAGGACGCGGCTCGACACGTGGTGATCGCGCCAGCCGGCTAGGTGCAGCCTCAGCCGGCGGACGTGCCGGCAACCGTCTACGAGGTGCTTGCCGACGGACAGGCACAGGGGTTCATCGGACCCGGTTCGATCGAGCCTCACGTTCGTCACGCGCTGGGCTTTCTCGAGGCGATCGAACGCGCGCAACGCGCGCAGCCCTCAACCCTCGACAAGATCGCCGACCTTGGAAGCGGGGCCGGGCTCCCGGGCCTCATCCTGGCGGGCGTCCTCCCAGGTGTGAGTTTCACCTTCGTCGAGGGTTCGAGTCGGCGTGCCGCCTTCCTCCACGCGGCGATCGAGCATTGTGCAATGAAGCACCAGGTGACCGTGCTCGCTGAACGGGCGGAGATCGTGGGACAAGATCCAAGGTTTCGTGGCCAGTTTTCCTTCGTGGTGGCGCGTGCATTTGGGACACCGAGCACGACCGCCGAATGCGGTGCGCCTCTCCTCAGCCCCCGTGGGCAGCTTGTCGTCTCGGAGCCCCCGGCCGTGGCAGCTGAGCTTCGATGGCCGGCAGCGGGAATCGAGATGCTGGGGCTCCGGTTGGAATCCGACAGCGGCGGATATGCAGTCCTCGTGGCACAGGCGCCTTGTCCGGCCCGCTACCCACGGCGTGTTGGGGTTCCCCGAAAGCGGCCGCTGTTCTAATGGCGTTTCACGTGGAACATTCCCGAGGGGGGTGGGCCAGCCCAAGGGGTCGGCCGGCCCCGCGAATGTCCACAGTGGGGTGTCTCCGCGCTCCAACGACAGATCACTGAATCGGCAGAACCTCAGGGTTCACCGGAGAGGGAGTCCGTGGGTGTGGGCCCCCGATCACCCAGCGCCCTAACCTGAGGGTGTGGCGATTGAGCGGATGGACAATGTTGTCGTCGCCGATCTTGACGATGCAGTCGCGCGCTTCGCTGAGCTCGGCATGGAGCTGGAGAGCAGGGCGCAGATCGAGGGCCTTTGGGCCTACCAAACCGTCGGGCTCGACGGCGTTCGGAGCGCGATCGCAATGACGCGGACCCCAGACGGCCGCAGCAAGGAGGAGTTCACCAGATACCTCACCCCCGCCGCGTCCGTCCCCGAGCCCCCGAATCCGCCGCCGAACGTGCTGGGTCTGCATCGCAAGTTCGCCCTGGATGACATTGACGACACGGTCGGTCGTCTACAGGGCCGCGGCGGCAAGCTCCTCGGCGAGGTTGCCCAGTTACGAAGGGATCTATCGGCATTGCTACTTCCGCGGTCCAGAGGGCATCATCGTCGCCCTTGGCGAACGACTCGGCTGAAGGCCCAGGACGGGCGCGGCGCGCCTCACGAGCGGCCCGCCCGCCCGCCCGTACTGAACGGCGTCGTGCTTGGAACGATACGCCCCCTGATACCCGGCCATCGCCAACGCCGACCGGGGGTGGGTCGTCCCCTCAGGCATCGGGCTCGCCGTGACAGGTCAAGTCCGGCGTTCTCCAACTGGGCCGGCTCCCCTGGCCCCGGCACTGGAATGGTCCCTTTGGTCGGCACTCGCTCGGGCTGCAGGGTCTCCGGGCGGATCACCCGGGCGAGGATGCGGAACGGTCGATCCGGCCCGGTCTCAACCCTCGATGCACCGCCCTGGGGGTCAGGCGATGGCCGAGCTCGCCGAGCTGAACCGGCGAAGCCATCGCGCCGCATGTGTGGGTCCCCCGGCGTTCGGGCTCGGTTCGGCGGGGCAGGTCTGCCCCAGGCTGGCCGGCCCAACGCGAGGAAGGGATTGTGGCGCCAGAAGCGGGTCTGGGCGGCCGGCACGGCGCTGATAGCCACCTCTGCCGGACCGTTTCACGTGAAACAGTGACAAATGCACCCGAAATGGCCTTGACCCGAGCCATCCATAAAGCGAGGATTGAGATCGTGCCAAGGCTGGCAGAGATTTCCTGATGCCCTTCCTGCGTCGAAACAAGAACAAGCCAGCGCCAACTCCCCCTCCGGCTCCGGATCCCGAGGTCGAGGGTCGGTTCTTCGAAGAACCCGCCGAAACCCCAAGTTCGGAGCCAGGCTCGATACCCTTCGAAGACCGAGGGCCTGGAAACGAGCCTCCCCCGGAGCACCCCGAGGTGGAGAGCGCAGGGGAAGACGGCCCCACGGAAGGTCGATCTCACACCCAGGAGCCGGAATCAGTCGCGCCGGCCAAGCACGAATTCGCGGTCCCCGAGGGGGAACCGAATGAGGAGGCGACGGTCGCGGCCTCTCGACCGGCCAACGTGGAAGGGGACATCGCCGAGGCCGAGGTGGTGGAACCAGTGGTCGAGCCTCTACCTGCTGCTGCCCCAGAGCGCTCCCCGGCCCATGCGCGCTCGACCTCGCAGGACAACTTCGCAGAACGGGCCCAGGCCGCGATGAGCAAGCTGGAGGACATCCCTTCGGCGAACGGGGTTCGCCGAAGACGCCCCCTCCCGCGGGTCGTCGCCATCGCCAATCAGAAGGGTGGTGTGGGAAAGACCACGACGACCGTGAATCTTGGCGCTGCCCTCTCGGAGCTCGACTACCGGGTTCTGGTCGTGGATCTCGATCCACAGGGCAACGCGACAAGCGGATTGGGGATCGACACCAGGAACTTCGAATCGTCGATGTACGACGTGATCATGCGGGACGCACCCATCGAAGACTGCATCGAGCCGACGAGTGTCCAGAATCTCTTCGTGACCCCCGCCACGATCGACCTTGCGGGTGTCGAGATCGAGCTGGTGAGCGCCTTCAGTCGCGAGCTCAAGCTCAAGCGGGCGATCGACACGGTCGTCGACGACTTCGACTTCGTGCTGATCGACTGTCCGCCCTCGCTTGGCCTCCTGACCATCAACGGCCTCGCGGCCGCGAGCGAGGTCCTGGTCCCGATCCAGTGCGAGTACTACGCGCTCGAAGGTCTGAGCCAACTTCTGCGCAACGTCCAACTGGTCGCCTCGAACCTCAACACGGGACTCGAGATCAGTGCCATCGTCCTCACGATGTTCGATGCCCGAACTCGTCTGGCGATCGACGTTGCCGACGAGGTCCGGACACACTTCAAGGACGTGGTCTGTCGCAGCATCATCCCGAGGACGGTCCGGCTCTCCGAGGCGCCCTCGTTTGGCCAACCGATCACGGTGTTCGATCCGAGCTCCCGGGGCGCCATCGCCTATCGGGAACTGGCAAAGGAGGTGAGCGATGGCGCGCCGAAGCGGTCTGGGTAAGGGTCTCGGGGCTCTCATCCCAACCGAGCTTCCGGGGCAGCCGAGGTCGGCGCTCCGTGAGGTGCCGATCGCCAACATTCGGCCGAACGCTCGCCAGCCGCGCACCTACTTCGACGAGGAGGCGATGTCGGCGCTGGCTGCCTCGATCCGGGAATTGGGCGTGCTCCAGCCCGTACTAGTCAAGGAGCTTCCAGAGGAGCCCGACACTTACGAGCTCATAGCGGGGGAGCGGCGGTGGCGGGCCGCCCGGCGTGCCGGGTTGCAGACCATCCCGGTGCTTGCGCAGTCCGACGCCGGCGACGTCCAGAGCCTCGAGCAGGCTTTGGTCGAGAACCTTCACCGGGAGGACCTCAACCCGCTCGAGGAGGCCGCCGCCTACCAACAGCTGATCGACGACTTCACCTTCACCCATGAGCAGGTCGCCAAGCGGGTCGGGAAGAGCCGCGCCGCCGTGACCAACACCCTGCGGCTCCTCCAGCTGCCGGCCGGGGTCCAGCGGGCGCTCGCGGACTCCACGATCAGCGCCGGGCATGCCCGGGCCCTCCTCGCCACGCCGGACCGGGCGCTCCAAGAGGCGCTCGTCACCCGAATCATCGCCGAGGGCCTGACGGTCCGGGCGGTGGAAGACGAGATCCGTGAGCTGCAAGAACGCGTATCTGCGGCCGCCAAGGCGGCTGGTATTACCGAAGGTGCTACCAAGCGCCCGGGAGCTCCGCGCCGGCTTCCCGAGCCCGGCCTCCTCGAGCTCGAGGAGCTGCTGGCGGCCTTCCTCAACACAAGGGTCAAGGTCGACATGAGGAATCGGCGGGGGAGGCTCGTGGTCGAGTTCGCCACGCTCGAGGATCTCGAGCGCATCTACCGGACGATGGTGGGCTCGACGGCCACCTGAAGTCCCCCGGCACCCTTTCAGGCCCGGGAACCGTGAAGCGAATCTTCAGCTTCTTCCACAACCTGTGCATGACGTTGTGGATTGTTTCGCTCGTCGTGTAGTTGAGGTTTTATTCGGCGGGCCGTCGGACGATCGCCCCTCTGGTCACCGGTTGGTCACTCCCAACGGGTCCGGGACCAGGCCTCGAGCGCCTCGGCCAACGCGGCCGCCAGCTCTCCGGGCCGCTCGCTCGCGACCACCGGGCCGAGCTCGACCAGTACCGCCGGCATGCGGGTCTCCCGGAGCAGCGGAACGGACATGCCCCGGACCCCCCGGTCGGCGATGTCGAGCGCGCCCGGCACGGTGGCCTGGACGATCTCGGCCAGCCGCCGTCCGCCCTCGGACTCGGTCCGGTATCCGGCGTAGTACGCGGTCGCGCACCCTTCGGCGCCCGGGTCCAGACGGAGCCCGACGAGCACGTCGGCCTCCCCGGCGTTGGCCTCGCGTGCCTGGATCGAGTCGTCGGGATGGTGCATGGCGGTGACGCGGGCGCCCGAGGCGATCAGGGAGCGCCGGAAGGAGGAGAGCGTCGAAGCCAGGCCGCCCGGCTCGCCGATGGCGACGTGCCGGCCGACAAGGGTGTGGGGCGCGCTGCGGAGCACCTCCCGGGCGCGGACGGCGGAGATGAGCTCGGTGCGCCGGTGCGCGGCCCGCATGCGGAGGAGTTCGCCGACGGTGACGGCTCCGGCGACACCATCGACGACGAGGCCGACGTTCCGCTGGAACTCGAGGACACCGGTCTCGGTGAGGTCGCCGAAGATCCCGTCCACGCGGCCGCTGTCGAAGCCGAGCGCGCCCAGGCGCTGCTGGAGCTCGGCCACGTCGTCGCCGCGGAGCATGGGGGAGCGCCGGCACAGGACGCGCTCACCGAGCCGGAAACCGGCCTCGACCAGGGTCGACCAGGTCTGGAGCCCGCATTCGCCGTCGACGCGCAGCCCGCGTCGGTGCTGGAAGGCCTCGACCGCGGCCCGGGTGGCCGCGCCGAAGAGTCCGGGCTCGTCCTCGTCGGTGCTGAAGCCGAGGCCCCCGAGCCGCAGCCGCAGGTTGGAGACGACGGCTCCCGATGCGCCCTCCGAGATCGGCAGGACGCGCTCGACCTCTACAGGTATGCGGAGATCTCCTGGAGGAGCTGCGCCTTGGGCTTCGCCCCCACCAGACGAGCCTTCGCCTCCCCGTCCTTGAAGAGGAGCAGGGTCGGGATGCTCATCACGTCGTAGCGACGGGTCACGTCGAGGCTGTCGTCCACGTTCAGCTTCGCGACCGAGATCTTGCCCGCGTGCTCCTCGGCGATCTCCTCGAGGATCGGAGCGATCACCTTGCACGGCCCACACCACTCGGCCCAGAAGTCGACCAAGACCGGAACCTCGGAGGCCTTGACATGCTCGTCAAACGTAGCGTCGTCGAGCTGCACGATCTTCCCGCTCATCTGTCCTCCCTCTGGCCGCCTCGGCCGTGTTTCTCGTGGATCCGGCCGAACCGCCACCCGCGATCACCAACGCCGTGCAGCCCGGCGTTGTTCCCGCTCAGGAGCCTCGGGCCTCGAGGTAGCGCTCGGCGTCGATCGCCGCCATGCACCCCGAACCGGCCGCGGTGATCGCCTGACGGTAGTAGTGATCCTGCAGGTCACCGCAGGCGAACACCCCCTCGACGCTGGTCAGCGAGCCGCCCAGGGTCTTGACATACCCCATGTCGTCGGTCTCGACCTGGCCCTTCACGATTCCGCTGTTCGGGGCGTGACCGATGGCGACGAACAGGCCCGACACCGGCAGGATCTCCTGGGCGCCGGTCACGGTGTCCTCGACGCGCAGGCCGTGCATCTTGGTGTCGCCCAGGACCTCGAGCACCCTCGAGTTCCACCGGATGTGGATCTTGTCGTTGGCGAGGGCCCGGTCCTGCATGATCTTCGACGCCCGCAGCTGGTCCCGGCGGTGGACGAGGGTGAGCGAGCTTGCGAACCGGGTGAGGAAGAGGGCCTCCTCGATCGCCGAGTCCCCACCGCCCACCACCGCGATGTCCTGGCCACGGAAGAAGAACCCGTCGCAGGTCGCGCAGGTAGAGACGCCGTGGGCGAGCAGCCGCTCCTCGCCCGGAACCCCGAGCATGAGGGACTGGGCGCCCATGGCCAAGATGAGCGCCTCGGCCTCGTAGGCGGGCTCGCCGTCGTCGGCCCCGACCCAGACCGGGAACGGGGGGCCGGCCGACAGGTCGACCCGGCTGACCTTGGCCGTGTGGAGCTCGGCGCCGAACCGGGCCGCCTGGGCCCGCATGGACCCCATGAGCTGGGGCCCGAGGATCCCCTCCTCGAATCCGGGGTAGTTCTCGACCTCGGTCGTGAGCATGAGCTGCCCGCCGGGCTGGTCGCTCGTGGAGGAGGGCTCACCCTCGATCACGACCGGGGCGAGCTGGGCGCGCGCCGAGTAGATGGCGGCGGTGAGCCCCGCCGGCCCGGAGCCGGCGATGAGGACCTTGCGGTGCTCGGTCATCCCTGGCCCGCTCAGTCCCCCGACGCCCCACGGCGGGTCCGCATCGACCACAGGGCCAGGCCGCCCCCGAGGAGGAGGATCCCGAAGAGGGCGTCGGACGCCCAGACCCGGCCGCCGAAGGCGTAGACGTCGAGTAGCCGGACGACGGCGACCGCGAGCAGCACGAAGAACGCCAGGGACACGAGGGCGATGACGACGCCGAAGACGAGCGCCCGCCCGGCGATGAGCGCCGGGCGCACCACCTTGTCGTGCACGACGTCGACGACGATGTCCACCGCGTCGACGGCGCGGTCCGACCACTCCTCGGAGCTCGGGGGCGCAGGGGTGTCAGGCGCCATGGGGCGAGATTAGCCGCCCGCCTCCGCGGCTCCGCCGCTGGTCAGGCGGGCAGCTCCAGGCACACGCCGATGGTCTCGGGCCCGGCGTGGGTGCCGACGACCGCCCCGAGGTCGACGACGACGATCCCGCCCTTGTGGATCTCGATCCCCTCGAGGAGGCCGAGGAACTTGTCGATGTCGGTGGCGGCGCCGTTGCACACCGCCAGGCGCTCGAGCGGTGCATGGCTGCGCACCTTGCCGGCGAGGTACTCGAGGCTCCGCGACCGGGTCCGCTGCTTGGACTCCTCGGCCACGATCCCGTCTTGGACCTGGATGACGGGCTTGATCGAGAGCATGGACCCGAGCAGTGCGCGGGCCGCCCCGATCCGGCCGCCCCGCTGGAGGTGCTCCAGGGTGCCGATGGTGCCATACACGTGGGTCCGCGCGGCGGTGGCGGCGGCCAGCTCGGCCACCGCGGTCACATCGGCACCACCGGCTGCGGCCTCGGCCGCCGCCAGGGCGACCAGACCCTGGCCCATCGTGACCGAGCGGGTGTCGACGATTCGCACGTCGAAGCCCCCCATCGCGGCGGCTGCGGTCGTCGCCGACTGGAAGGTCCCAGAGGAGAGGTCGGCCGAGATCGTGACGCAGACGACGGCGTCGTAGCCCTCGTTCCGGGCCGCCTCGAATGCGGCCTGGAACTCGCCCGGCGGGGGAGCGGCGGTCTCGGGGAGGCTCGGGCTTGAGGCACACCGGCGCCAGAACTCCGCGGCGTCGAGCTCCCGGCGGTCCACGAGCTCCTCGTCTCCGAACCGGATGCTGAGCGGGACGATGACGATCCCGTTGTCCGCCGCAAGCTGATCGGTCAGGTCACATGCGCTGTCGGTGACGATTCGGACACGGGCCATGGGCACCTCTCTGCCTCGGGGAGGAGAGGAGTCTGCCACCAACCGCTCACCACGTCCGGGGTGGCGGCGGGTGCCTGGAGGGCGGATCGCCGCGCCGGTCCCGGGCCGCCATGAACATCGCGGCGCTGAGGTAGGAGAGCCCCCCGGCAAAGACCGAGGCGAGCACGCGCACCGACAGCCCGAAACCGTGCGAGGCCCCCGAGAGGTTGGAGACCACCAGGACGACCAGGCCCATGACGAGGGTCGAGAAGGCCGAGCCGCTGAGCGGTGCCCAGGAGCGTCGCCCGCCCAGGTTGCCGATCCAGCCGCGCAGCACGCCGACGCCGACGAGCGCCGCGACGCTGTACGCGATCGAGAGCGAGGCTGCGAGCCCGCGCACGCTCATCGAGTGGACCAGCGCGAGGGCGAGCACGATGTTGAGACCGTTCTCCAGCACGTAGAGCCAGAACGCCACGTTCGTGCGCTGCATCGACTGCAGGGCGCGTACCACGAAGAGGAACGAGCAGAACCCCGGAAGACCGGCGGCGAGGATGCCGAGCGAGGCACCGGTGTCGGCGGTCTCCTGGGCGTTGGAGGCGCCGTGCCCGAGGAGGAGCGCAACCGCAGGCCTGGCCAACAGGAGCATGCCGACCGTGGCCGGCAGGATGATGGAGAGCACGGCCCGGAGCCCCTGGGTGAACCTCCGGCGGAAGCCGGCGACATCGTGCAGTGCCCACAGGCGCGACAGGTCCGGCGTGACGGCGCTCATCACCGACACCGCGACGATCGCGAAGGGCATCTGCATGAATGCGTACGCGTACGTGTATGACGACACGGTGGCGTTGCCCTTGGCCCCGACGGCCAGGGCGAGCACCACGTAGAGGGCGACCTGGTTGGCCACCACGAACCCGAAGGTCCACAGCCCGAGGCGCACGACCGTGCGCACAGCCTCGTGGCCCGGTTCCCAGTGGAAGCGGACCCGCCCGAGACCGGCCCGTGCGTAGCTCGGGATGAGCAAGAGCGCCTGGAGGGCGACGCCGGCGGTGGTGCCCGCACCGAGCAGGACCAGCTGACGGCCGTCGTGCAGGGCGGCTCCGAGGGAGGGGTGCGCCTCCACCTGGCGGAACCAGAGAAGCACGGCGATGCTCACGAGATTGTTGGCGATGGGCACCCAGGTGGGGGTGCCGAAGCGCTGGCGCGCGTTCAGGAGCGACGTGATGAGGCTGATGGCTCCGTAGAAGAAGACCTGGGGCACGAACCACCGCAGCAGATTCGTCGCCACCGCCCGCTCCCGCGCCAACTCGGCGGCCGAGATCCCCGAGCTGTGGCCGAAGGCGGTGAACGCCGAGATCACGTAGGGCGAGAGCGCCCAGAAGAGCACCGTCGCCGCCGCGAGCACTGCGAGCGCGAGCGTGACCACCGAGGAGATCGCCCGCCATGCCTCAGCGGGAGAGCGCGTCGTGAGGCGGTCGACGAAGACCGGGATGAAGGTCGCCGACAGCACGCCGCCGAGCACGATGTCGTAGAGCATGTTGGGCGTGGTGTTGGCCAGGTTGTAGGCGTCGGCCAGATGGTGGAAGCCGAGCGCATACGCGACGGCGAAGATCCGCACCACGCCGGTGAGGCGGGACACCCCGGTCCCGAGCGCCATCGCGGCGGTCGCGCGTTGCAGGCTTCGTCCTGTGAGCGACCCTCCGGCGCTCGTCGCCGACGTCCGGACCGTCTCGCTCACGCCGGCGCACCCCGCTGGACCCGAGACCTCCGCTCGCGGCGGCCCTTCAGCCAGGTCCGGCCCCACCAGCCGATGAGCACCGCCGCCGCGACCAGGGTGAGCATGATGCCGACGATGGAGGTGGCCGTCGATCGCACCGTGAAGCGGCCCCGTTCGATCACGAGCTGCCCGTTCGGCGAGCTGAGCGTGAAGCTCAAAGGGAGGTCACCCGAGGTTCGCGCCAGGACCTGGACCTGGGCCGAGTTGGTGGGGTGGTCGATCAGCACGTCGCGCGTCGGGCCGCCGGGGAACTCGAGCTTGGGGCTGGAGAGTGTGAGGTTCGCCCGCAGCGCGTAGTGCGCGCTCGACACGATGGTGATCGGGATGGCGGCCGTCTGCGCGGTGAGCGTGATGGAGTTCTTCTCGACCTGGATGTTGCCGAGTTCGGCGTCGAAGTGCCGCTCGAAGACGGCCAGGGCGGCGCGTTGCTGGTCGGGGCTCAGCTGATCGGACTCGGCGCTGAGCAGGACGTCCTCGAGCTGGTTCTCGATCGGTGGCTGACCCTGCACGGCGTCGACGAACCCGCTGATCTCGGTGCGGGCGGTCGCGATCGCTGCGGCCTCCGCCTTGGAGACGAGTTGGTCGGCGCCGTCGTTCAGCCGCCGCGTGGTCGTCGCGCCGTTCGCACCGATCTGGATCTCGTTGAAGTAGCCGTTGAGGGTGGCCGTCGAGACCACGGGATTGTTGCTCAGCCCCGAGACCAGTGCGTCGGCGAAGCGCGGGTCGGGGTTCCACGAGGGCGGGGGCACCGCGATCACGCCCCGTCCGCCGGCGCTCGGCAACTCGGACTGGATGAACGCCAGGCCGGCCAGGAGCTCGTTGGCCTCGAGGACGGGGTCGGCCGGGTGGGAGGTGAAGAGATTGGAGAGCATCGAATCGGAGACGGCGGCCGTCACCGACTCGCCGTGCCCGAGGGTGAGCGAGAAGGGCTGGGTCCAGGTGGCGTGGTCCTCCTCGGTTGCGCTCGCCAACGCGGTGTCCGGCAGGACGAGCGAATCCGATCCGACGTCGCGCATGCCCGCTGCAATCGAGGGCCCGACCGGTCCGGTCGCGACCCACGTCTGCCAGGAGGGTGCCTGGGCCGCGCTCAGGCCAACGGTGATCGGCGCCATCACGGCTGACGCCCGGTTCTTCTGGCCCTGGATCTCGCTCGGCACCCCGGCCGCCGCGAGCTGTGCGAGGTTGACCGGCACATAGGGCTGCGCGAGCAATCGGTGGGTGCCCTCGAGGGCGATGGTCCGCAGGCCGCGCAGCGCGCTCGCCGCCTCGGGGGACGGGTCATCCCTGAGGCGCTCGACGACGGCCGGGCTCGGGGCGACCGTCGCCTGGACGCCGGGGTTGGCGGCCAGCTCCTGGCTGAGCGCAGCGAGGTCCCTCACCCGTGCCGCGCCGAGGGGGGGGATCGCGTCCGTGATCGGCCCGTCGGACCTGATGCGGACGTTGGCACCCATCGGCACCACCCAGCTGAACACCAGCGGCGATGCGCTCCTCGTCTCCTCGTAGACGAGGTACGTGTTCAGATGCGCGATCTGCGACCCGCTCGAATCGAAGAGCTGGACGACCACGGGGTAGACACCCGAGCACTCCTCGGGATCGGTCAGCGGGGGACAGCGGCTGAGGTCCGACACGTTGAGCGTGGCCGACCCGGACGGAGCGCTGGTCGTCCCGGCCACCACCGTGACGTCGATCTGCTCACCCCCCCCGGCGCGCTTGAGGCTGGCGAGAGGTTGGGGCGCCACCGTGTGCAGGAGACCGCTCGGCGTGCCGGTCAGGGTCTCGGCGAATCCCGACTGGGTGCTGAGCTTCTCGTAGAACGAGAGCCCGAGTGTCGCGCCGGAGGGCGCTGACCCAGCGACCCTGACGGCCAGGGCGAAGGTCGCCGGGTCCCCAGGAGCAGGCGGCGCGACGGTGGGGGTCTGGGAGAGCAGGGTGAGCGAAGGCGTCGACCCCACCGAGGCGGCCGCCGACACGCCCACCGGCGAGACGACGAGGAGCCAGAGAGTTGCGACCGCTGCCGCCAGGGCGCAACGGACACCGCGCAACAGCACCGAGCAACGCTAACCGGTGCCCCGACCGGGTTCCGGTACCGTGGGCGCGTGTCGCCGACCGTTCCGGAGCGGTTTGGGCATCTGGTCGAGGCCACAGAGGAGCTCGCCGGCCGTTTCGAGCGCGCTGGCCGGAGCCTTTACCTGGTCGGGGGATCGGTGCGCGACGCCCTGCTCCCCGGGGGCGATGCCTCGCGGGATCCCGACAAGCACGACATCGACCTCACGACCGAGGCACGCCCCGAGGAGATCGAGGCGATCGTGTCGGGCTGGGCCGACGCACTTTGGAGCCAGGGAGCCCGTTTCGGGACCATCGGGTGCTCGAAGGACGGCCGCGCGTACGAGATCACCACGCACCGGGCCGAGGCCTACAGCCCGGACTCCCGCAAGCCCGAGGTGACCTTCGGCGAGGACATCGACCAAGACCTCTCCCGGCGCGACTTCACGGTGAACGCGATGGCGCTCCGGCTCCCCAATCTCAGGCTGATCGATCCCTTCAACGGGCTCGACGACCTCGCCGCCGGCGTGCTGCGGACGCCGGTCGGCCCGGAGGTCTCCTTCGGCGACGACCCCCTCAGGATGCTGCGTGCCGCCCGGTTCGTGGCGGGCTACGGATTGGCGCCCGAGGAGGACCTCGTCGCGGCGATCAAGGCCGGCCACGCCCGACTGTCGATCGTCTCGGCGGAGAGGATCCGCGGCGAGCTGGACCGCCTGGTGATGGTGGAGCGGCCATCCATCGGACTGTGGTTCGTGGTCGAGACCGGGCTCGCCTCCGAGTTCCTCCCCGAGCTCCCCGGCCTCGCACTCGAGCAGGACCCGATACATCGGCACAAGGACGTGCTCGCGCACACGCTCGCGGTCGTCGACAAGACGAGCCCCGACCGCGTTCTGCGGCTGGCGGCGCTCTTCCACGACGTGGGGAAGCCGAAGACCCGGGCGTTCTCGGGGGGTGGGGTGACCTTCCACCACCACGAGGTGGTGGGCGCCCGGATGACCCGCGAGCGCATGGAGGCCCTGCGCTACCCGAACGAGGACGTCGAGACCGTGAGCCGCCTCGTCGAGCTCCACCTGCGGTTCCACACCTACGAGATGGGCTGGACGGACAAGGCTGTCCGCCGCTACGTGCGCGACGCCGGCGCACTGCTCGAGCGGCTGAACGAGCTCACCCGGTGTGACTGCACGACGCGCAACGCCGCCAAGGCGCGGGCGCTCGCCCGACGGATGGACGAACTCGAGCGTCGGATCGTCGAGCTGCGCGAGCGCGAGGAGCTCGACGCGATGCGCCCTGACCTCGACGGGAACCAGGTGATGGAGCTCCTCGGGGTGAAGCCGGGACCGGCGGTCGGAAGGGCGCTCGACTTCCTGCTCGAACTGCGGCTCGACGAGGGCCCCCTCGGGGAGGCCGAGGCGGAGCGCCGGCTGCGCGAGTGGTGGTCCGCCCAGGACGGGTCCTGAACGGCCTCAGTCCTCGGGCCAGACCGGCTGCTCGGCGCCGGCCGCGAACTGCTCGACCATCACGCGCGCCGTCTCGTCGTGGTACTGCACCGGCGGGGACTTCATGAGGTAGGCCGAGGGACCGACGAGCGGGCCGCCGATGTTGCGGTCGAGCGCAAGCTTGGCGCAGCGGACGGCGTCGATGATGACGCCGGCCGAGTTGGGAGAGTCCCACACCTCGAGCTTCAGTTCGAGGTTGAGTGGCACGTCCCCGAAGTTGCGCCCCTCCATGCGGATGTAGGCCCACTTGCGGTCGGCCAGCCAGGGCACGTGGTCCGAGGGCCCGATGTGGACGTCGTCTGCGGGCAGGGGGGTGTGCTCGATCTGGCTCGTGACGGCCTGGGTCTTCGAGATCTTCTTGGACTCCAGCCGGTCGCGCTCGAGCATGTTGCGGAAGTCCATGTTCCCGCCGACGTTCAGCTGGTAGGTGTGATCGAGGACGAGGCCCCGGTCCTCGAACAGCCTGGTCAAGATGCGGTGGACGATGGTCGAGCCGACCTGGCTCTTGATGTCGTCACCGATGATCGGCACGCCGGCGTCGCGAAAGGCGCGGGCCCAGTCGGGGTCCGACGCGATGAACACCGGAATGGCGTTGACGAAGGCCACGCCGGCATCGATGGCGGCCTGGGCGTAGTGGCGCTGGGCCTCCTCGGAGCCGACCGGGAGGTACGAGACGAGCACGTCGGCCCGGGTGTCGCGCAGCACCTGGGCGACGTCCACGGGCGTGAGCGGTGACTCCTCGACGACGTCGCGGTAGTAGCGACCGAGCCCGTCGAACGTCGGGCCCCGTTGCACGGTGACCCCGAGGTGGCCGACGTCGGCGAAGCGGATGGTGTTGTTCTGCCCGGCGAACATGGCCTTGGACAGGTCGACGCCCACCTTTGTCGCGTCGACGTCGAAGGCGGCCACCGGCTCGACGTCGCGCACGTGGTAGCCGCCGAGCACGACGTGCATGAGCCCGGGCACCGATTCGCCCGGTTCGGCGTCCCGATAATAGGAGATCCCCTGAATCAGCGAGCTCGCGCAGTTGCCGACTCCGGCGATGGCAAGGCGGATGGCCGTCATGTGCTGTCTCCCTTCATGCCGAGCGACGGTTCTTCCGCCGGTCGGGATCCGCCGATGCACCGTTGGCACGCTCGGCCTCAATCAAACGGTCGAGCCAGGCGATGTCCTGTTCGACCCCTTCTGCGATGTGCTCCGCGACCGAACGCGCATACTCGTCGAGCGCTCCGTCGTCGGCTTGGGGGATCTCGGCCTGTTGGCCGATGAGCTGGGCCCGTCGGCGCTCCATCAACCCGAGCCGGTCGGCGGGCTCCATGTGGCGGGCCAACGAGAGGCGAAGGGTGAAGCTGCGGGCGTCGTCGGCCGCCGGGTCGGTCAGCCGGGCAAGGAAGAACTGACGCCCGGTCGGGGTGATCCGGTAGACCTTGCGCGACCGGCGCCCCCGCGACGATGTCCGTCGCCGCGCCCGCATGGCGGCCCGCTCTCCGCTCAACGAGCCCGTCGGGGGGGCGACCGCGAGCTGGGGCGCCGGCTCGACGGTGGCCACCGCTCCGCTCGCCTCGAGCCGAGAGAGGGCGGGATAGATCGATCCGAACGAGACGTTGGCGAGCAGACCGAACTGCGTCCGGAGACGCTTGCGGAGCTCGTAGCCGTGCTGGGGTCCCTCGTCCAACAGGCCCAGGAGCGCCAGATCCAACATCGCGAGGACTATATCGCTTCGATATAACGACGCAAGCGCGAATTTCCCCCGATGGGCGTGATTTCGGTGGGTTTGGGCAGTTCCCAGTGGCATGGATTGGGACTGCCCCACCTGGGGATGCCACGGCCGGCTGTCCACCGAGGCCCAACCGCGCTCGGGCCAGTTCACCTGGTGCGAACGCTGGCCCGGCACCCAGGCCGACCATTGCGGGCGGCGGATGCGCTGGGACGCCGCGAGGGAGGTATGGCGCCCGGTGCGGACGGTCGACCCACCCCCGCGTGCCGACCTGGGGCGGGCATTTCGCCGCCGGCCCTCGGGTCGCCTCGGGGTCGGGGCGATCGCCCCCGGTGGAGGTCTCGGCCACGGGGGGCAGGGCTAGCCTGTCTGTCCATGACGTTGTCCCAGGGCCCCGGCGCGCCGAAGGCGGCTGACGTCCCCAGCGAGGCCGATGTCGAGTACCGGCTCGTGCGCAACGCCGTGGTTCGCGACGTCCAGAAGGGCAGGCTCGGGCGCGAGGACGTCTGCGATGCCCACCCCGAGCTGCTCCGGGCCGCCCGCAACGTCGGTAAGCCGCTGGAAGAGCGCTGCCCGATCTGCGAGGCCGCCGATACCGTCGAGGTGACCTACGTCTTCGGGTCCCGGTTGCCGCCCGGCGGCCTGTGCCCGGGCAGCTCCAAGGAGCTCAACCGGCTTCGCCGCCGCAGTGAGCCGGTGCTCTGTTACGACGTCGAGGTCTGCCCGGAGTGTGCGTGGCACCACCTCACGCGCAAGTACCCGGCCGGGGGAGGGCGAGAAGGGTGGCGGACCGGGCGGGCGCGGTGAGCCCGCGGCCCAACGCCCGGACGATCCGAACGCGCAAGCGCAGCGCCGGGGCAGAGCCCCTGGTCATGCTCACCGCCTACGACCAACCGAGCGCATCGATCGTCTCGGCGGCGGGGGTCGATCTTCTCCTGGTGGGCGACAGCGTGGGCGACAACGTCCTTGGCTTCGACGACACGCTGCACGTGACGATCGAGGACATGGAGCACCACGTGGCGGCGGTCGCCCGGGCCAAGCCCGACTGTCTGATCGTGGGCGACCTGCCTTGGATGAGCTACCACGTGAGCGTCGAGCAGGCCGTCACCAACGCCGCCCGGCTCATCCGCGCCGGGGCCGGATGCGTCAAGCTCGAGGGAGGTCGAAAGCGTGTGCCGGCCATCGAGGCGATCGTCAACGCCGAGATCCCGGTCATGGGGCACATCGGGCTGACGCCGCAGTCGGTGCATGCAATGGGGGGGATGCGGGTCCAGGGCCGCGAGGTGGACGCGGCGACTGCCCTGATCGCCGACGCGACGGCCATCGCAGCGGCGGGTTGCTTCGCGATAGTGATCGAGGGCGTCCCCGACGCCGTCGGATCGGCGGTCACCAAGGCGGTGGACGTGCCGACCATCGGCATCGGTGCGGGCCCCGGCTGCGACGGGCAGGTGCTCGTCTTCCATGACGTGCTCGGACTCGGCACGAAGCGGGTGGCCAAATTCGTCCGCCAGTACGCCAATCTTGCCGAGGACGCGACCAAGGCGCTCACCGCCTTCGCCTCCGACGTGCGCTCGGGGGCCTTCCCGACCGAGGCGGAGAGCTACGAGTCCTCCGAGGAGCTGCGCCAGGCCATCGGGTCCGACGGCACGGCCCGCTGACCCGGACCCCCGGCGGGCCACGGACCGGCGGCGCCTCGGACCCGCACCGGCCGGCCGGCGGGGGCGGGTGGTGGAGTAGGCTTTCCTACGCCGATCGGCGCCCCTCGGGGCGCGACCGATCACCCTGCTCCGCATCGTGCGGGGCCCGGAAGCCAACCGGCGCCGGTCCAGAGGGAGGTGAGGCCGGATGCGGCCCTATGAAGCCATGGTCATCTTCGACGCCGGCGCCGATCCGTCGGCGATCCAGGGCGTGGTCGACCGGACGCTCGAGACGATCCGTTCGTCGGGCGGCAACCCCGGCACCGTCGAGCGCTGGGGCCGTCGGCCCTTCGCCTACGAGGTCAAGCACCGGCGGGAGGGTTACTACGTCCTGATAGAGCTGGCGGGGGAGCCCCAGACCGTCAACGCCCTCGACCGGTTGCTGTCACTCGCTGATGAGGTCATCCGTCACAAGGTCATCCGGCTGCCCGACCGGGTCGCCGGCCGTCCGCGGGGGCTGGACGCCCCCGAACCCTCGGCCAGCCCGGTCGGCTGAGCCGGAACGACGCGAAGAAGGAGAGAAACCATGGCCACCGACAATGCCGTCGTGCTGGTGGGCAACGTCACCCGCGACCCCGAGCTCCGGTTCACCAACACGGGGCAGGCCACCGCCACCTTCGGGCTGGCCGTCAACCGCCGTTGGCAGAACCGCCAGACCCAGGAATGGGAGGAGGCGACGAGCTTCTTCGACGTCGTGTGCTGGCGGGAGATGGCGGAGAACGTGAGCGAGTCCTTGACGCGTGGCGCGCGGGTGATGGTCGCCGGCCGCCTCGAACAGCGCTCCTGGGAGTCCCAGGAGGGCGAGCGCCGATCCAAGGTGGAGGTCGTCGCGGACGAGGTGGGACCCTCGTTGCGGTGGGCGACCGCCCAGGTGACGAAGAACGACCGCCGGGGGCCGAGTGACGGCGCGGCGCGCGGCGGGCAGTCGCGGGCGCCGGCCCAGCCGAGCTACTCCCAAGAAGAGGAGCCCTTCTGATGGCAAGAGGAAACCTCCGCACCACGAGCACCCGGCGGGCGACCAAGGATGCCGGGCGCCGTGTGAAGAAGAAGCCCTGCGCGCTGTGCCGCGACAACATCGAGTGGGTCGACTACAAGGACGTCGGCATGCTGCGCAAGTACATGAGCGACCGCGGCAAGATTCGGGCCCGAAGGGTGACCGGGAACTGCGCGCAGCACCAGCGCGGCATCGCCCTCGCGATCAAGACGGCGCGTGAGCTCGTGCTCCTTCCCTACACCCAGCGCACCGTCACCGAGCGCCCCGGCGCCCGTGGCGGCGGACGGGGTGGGCGCGGACCGGGTGGACGCCCACGCGGCGGCGACGCCGAGGAGTCCGCACCCGAGGCACCCCCCGATGTCGAGGCAGCCACCGAGATGGACGCCAGCGGGGTTGGCACACCGGAGGCCGAGACGCCCTCTGTCGATGCCGTCGTGAGCGAGGAGGAGACCACCTGATGCGTGTCCTGCTTCGCGACGACGTCCAGGGAATCGGGCGGCGAGGGGACATCGTCAACGTCGCCGACGGCTACGCGCGCAATTTTCTCTTCCCCTCGGGGCACGCGCTCCGGGCGACGGTGGGAATGGAGGGCCAGGCCGGCTCGATGCGCCGGGCACGTGACCTGCGCCACGCCCAGAGCGAGGAGGCTGCCCGCGTGCAGGCCGAAGCCCTGCGCGACGCCACGATCACGATCGAGGCGCGCGCCGGGGGGACGGGCCGGCTCTTCGGTTCGGTCGGCTCCCAGGAGATTGCCGAGGCGATCGCCGCCCAGAAGGGCGTCGAGCTCAACCGCGAGGCGATCGCCCTCGCCGAGCCGATCAAATCCGTCGGTACGACCGAGGTGCCGATCGCACTCTTCGGCGACGTGTCGGTGAGCGTGTCCGTGGAGGTCACCGCAGCCAGCTGAGCCGAGGGTCCGATCGGACCGTCGGCCCCGATGTCACACCCGGTGGTCACGGTTGGCACCGTGCCCCACCGACGCCCCAGATGCCCGCTGCTGGGGCTCCCCCGCCCGTGGTCCACCGGTCCGCCGAGATGTCCACAGCTTTGGCCACAGGGTCGACCTGGGGTTTCACCCGCAAAATCCCCAGGCTTTCCGTCTATCCCTTCACAGGCTGGAGGGATCAGGTTGTGAGGACCATGGTGCAGGCCCTCGACGACGCACGGCCCCGTCCAATCCGGCCGTCTGTCGGGGTGGCGAGGATCCCGCCCCACAACCTCGAGGCCGAGGAGTCGCTCCTCGGCGCCATGCTCCTTTCGGCCGACGCGACGGCGGCGGCCATCGAGATCTGCGGGGCGGAGGACTTCTACAAGCCCGCCCACGGACACATCTTCGGCGCGATCGTCGCCCTGTTCGAGCGGGGCGAGGCGATCGACGCGATCACCGTCCGAGACGAACTGACCCGATCGGGGTTAATCGACTCCGTCGGGGATCCCGCCATGCTGGTGTCGCTCCAGGCGAACACCCCCTCGATCGCCAACGCCGCGCACTACGCCCGGATCGTCGAGGAGCACGCGCTGCTCCGCCGGATGATCGGCGTTGCCGGCGAGATCGCCGAGATCGGCTACGGCGTACCCGAGGACGTCCAGGGTGCGATCGACGAGATGGAGGCGAAGGTCTTCGGCGTCGCGCAGCGGCGGACGACCGACACGATCAAGTCCCTTCACGAGGTGCTCCTGCCGGCCCTCGACCGCATCGAGGAGCTCGGTCACGCCGGCAGCGATCTGACGGGGATCGCAACCGGCTACACGGACCTCGACAAGATCCTGGCCGGACTGCAACCCTCGACTCTCACCATCGTCGGAGCCCGACCGGCGGTCGGTAAGACGAGCTTCGCGCTGGGGATCCTCGCCAACGTCGGGATCAACCTCCAGAAGCCCAGCCTTCTCTTCTCCCTCGAGATGGGGCACTTCGAGCTGTGCCAGCGGCTGCTCGCCTCCGAGGCCAGGGTGGACGGTCAGCGCGTCCGCACGGGGCGGCTGCAGGACGCCGACTATCAGAAGCTCGGGGTCGCGGTGAGCCGGCTCGACAGCGCCCGTATCTTCATCGACGACAATCCGGCACTTACCGTCATGGACATCCGGGCAAGGGCGCGGCGGCTCCGCAAGAGCGAGGGCGAGCTCGGCGTGGTGATGGTCGACTATCTGCAGCTCATGTCGGGCCGAGCACGGGCCGAGAACCGTCAGGTCGAGGTGGCCGAGATCAGCCGGAGCCTGAAGATCCTTGCTCGCGAGCTCGAGACCCCGGTGATCGCGTTGTCCCAGCTCTCGAGGAGCCTCGAGTCCCGCCAGGACAAGCGCCCCATGCTGTCGGACCTGCGCGAGTCGGGCTCGCTCGAGCAGGACGCCGATGTCGTGCTGTTCCTCTACCGCGAGGAGCAATACGACCCCGACATTCCGATCGAGCGTCGGGGGGACGCCGAGGTCATCGTGGCCAAGCACCGCAACGGGCCGACCGGATCGGTGCACCTCGCCTTCTTGAGCCAATATGCGCGCTTCGAGAACATGTCGAGGGTCTGACACCGGCCACGTCCACCCGTCGCTCCGGGGGGCCGTTCACGGTTTGGCGAGGCCGTCCTCGGAGACCGGGCCGAGCGACATGGCGTCGCCCGGAGCCGACGGTGGAGCGAGGCCGCTTGCCCGGTGCCTCGCGAACACCGGCATCGTCAGGCCCAGGACGACCGCACCGACGACGCAGGCGATCCCACCCGAGACGACCGAGAACTGCGTCCCCGCGAGCGAGGCCACGCCGCCCGACTCAAGGTCCCCGACCCTCGGTCCGCCCTGGACCACCGCCAGCTGGATGGCGATGATCCGGCTACGTAACTGCTCGGAGACGATAGTCTGAAAGATCGTGTTGCGTAGCACCGCCGAGATGACGTCGGCCCATCCGGCGACCGCCAGGAGCACCACGGCGATCCACAGCACGCGGCAGAACCCGAACGCGGTGATGGCGGCGCCCCAGATGACGACGGCCAGGATGACGGCGCGGCCGCGCCGGTCGATGGCGTTCACCCAGCCGGTGGTGAGCGCGCCGAGCAGCGCGCCGATGCCGGGGGCAGCGAAGAGGTAGCCGACGACGCTCGGCCCGCCGTGGAGGACGGTCAGCCCGATCGCGGGGAAGAGCGCCCTCGGCATCCCGAAGACCATCGCGTTGATGTCGATGAGGTAGGCACCCTGCATCACCTGGCGGCCGCGCAGGAACCTGACGCCGTCGACGATCGAGCGCAGCCCGGGCGGGTCGGCGCCGGCGACGGGGGGAATCGGTCGCATCATCGCCGTGACGACGATGGCGCCCAGGTAGGTGATCGCATCGATGCCGTAGACCCATGCCACCCCGGTGTGCCCGATGAGCACGCCGGCAACCGCCGGTCCGGCCACCGAGCCGACCTGGTAGAGGACCTGGAGGAACGACAGCGCGGCCACCAGGTTGGCGTGCCCCACCAGTTGGGGGACGATCGAGTTGCGGGCCGGGTTGGCGAAACCGGTGAGGCCGGCGGCGACGGCGCTGATCGCGTAGAGCGCCCACAGCGCCGGGTGGGCACCGAGCGAGTTGATGGCTAGTGCGCCGCTCGAGAGGGCGAGCGCGCCGCTCGAGACGAGCAGCAGAAGACGGCGGTCGATGGCGTCGCCGACCGAGCCCCCGATGAGCGAGCCGATGACGAGCGGGATCAGCTGGACGATGCTGATCGCCCCGACCTGGAACGACGAGTGGGTCTGCGCGTAGACCTGAAACGGGATCGCGACGACGGTCAGCTGCGAGCCGACGGTGGAGACGAGCTGCCCGATGAAGAGCAGCCGGAAGTCCCGGCTTTCGCGCAGCGGCGCCGGGTCGACCAGGATCCGCCGCGCCATCGGCGCAGCCTACGAGCGTGTCGCCGACGGCCGGCTACGTGCGGCGCCGGCGCGCCGGGTAGCTGGCTGCGTAGGGGGGCAGCACGCTCGTCGCCGGCAGGTCGTCGTCGGGGACCGCAGGTCGCGCCACCGCCTCGAAGGGGATCTGGCCCGCCCAGACGGCGCTCGAGAGGTCGTCCTCCTCGTCCTTCGGGCCACCGGTGCGGATCTTGGCGGCGCCCTCGTCGATCGGGAACCGGACGATCAGCGTCGAGCGCAGCTCGGAGGGGCTCGGCGGCCGCGCGTCGGCACTGCGCCCCGGCGCCATGTGGTCGAGCAGCGCTGCGCTCGCCAGCAGCTTCTCGTCGTCGTCCTCGACCGGGCACCCGCTCCCGAAGAGCATCACGCAGCGGTAGTTCATCGAGTGATGGAAGGCCGAGCGGGCGAGCACCAGGGCATCGAGCAGGGTCACGGTGATGCACGCGGGGACGCCGCTCGCGAGCAGCCGTAGCGTCCGATTGCCGGGTGCCCCGTGGAGGTAGAGCCGTTCGCCCACACGCGCGTAGGCCATGGGAGTCACGACCGGGGTGTCGCCGTCTTCGACCCCGACGTGGCAGAGCAGCCCCTCGTCCAGGATCGCTTCGACCACCGCCCTCTCGTGGGTGCCACGCTCCTTCAGCCGCCGCAGCGTCGAGCGGTCGGTGAGCGCGAGCCCGGCGGTCTCCTCAGGAACTGGCGGCACGGGAGCGGAGCACCTGCAGCGCCTTGTCGGCGTGCGAGGCGAAGGCGATCTCCGAGTGGATCGCCTCGAGCACCCGGCGGTCGGTGTCGATGACGAAGGTCACGCGACGGTTGCCGAGCGCCGCGATCCTGCGCTTGACCCCGAACTGCTGAGCGACCTTCCCCTCGACGTCGGAAAGCAGCGGGTAGCCGAAGGAGTGCATGTCCGAGAATTTCTTCTGCTTCTCGACGGGGTCGGCGCTGATGCCGACGGGCTGGGCGCCCAGAGCAGCGAACTCCGCCCGGACGTCTCGGAAGTGGCAGCTCTCCTTGGTGCACCCGTAGGTCATGGCCCCCGGGTAGAAGAACAGGACCACCGGCCCCGTCGCCAGCAGGTCGCTCAACCGGCGGGAGCTGCCCGTCTCGTCGGGCAGCTCGAAGTCTTCGACGAACTCCCCCTTGCGCACGTCGACGAGCGTACCGTGCGGGCCACCGGCGGGCCCGGTCGCGCCGACCCTAACCCTCGAAGCGGAACCCGACCCCGCGCACGGTCACGAGGTGGCGGGGGTTGGCGGGGTCGCGCTCGATCTTGCGACGGAGCCGCTTCATGTGCGTGTCGAGGGTCCGGGTGTCGGCGAGATCCTGGTCCCACCAGAGCCGGTCGATGCAGCGATCCCGGGTGACCACCTGGCCGGCGTGCGACATGAGGAGCGCGAGGAGATCGAACTCCTTGCGGGAGAGCTCGACGACCTGTCCGTCAACGGTCACCTCGCGGCGGCCGTTGTCGAGCCGGATCGGGCCGGCCTGGACGACGTCGTCGTGGGGGAGCAAGTTCGAGACGCCACCCCGGCGGAGCACGGCGCGCATACGGGCGACCAGCTCTCTTAGGCGGAAGGGCTTGGCCACGTAGTCCGATGCACCGAGCTCGAGGCCCAGCACGACGTCGACCTCGGAGTCCTTCGCCGTCACCATGATGATCGGGACCGGGGCGAGCGCCCGCATGCGCTGGCACAATTCGACGCCGGACTGGTCCGGGAGCATCACGTCGACGAGGACGAGATCGGGATGGACGCGGTGAAACAGCTTGAGCGCCTCGTGCCCGTCGGCGGCGCACTCGACTGCGAACCCCTCCTGGGAGAGGCCGGAGGACAGCGCCTGACGATAGGACTCCTCGTCGTCGACGACGAGGACCACCGGCCGGGAGTCGCGCAGCGTTTGGCCGTCGCGAGGCTCGGCCACGACGCTCACCGCTCGGTTCCGGCTCGCATCGGAGAGGTGGGCGACGAGCGGGGAGGGGGGGCGGTCCCCGTCGTCGCCAGGGCGCCCGGGCTCCACGTTGCCCGGACGGCCCATGGCTGGGCGCGCTCGACTGACTGATTGTCGTCAGCGCAGCTCGTGGCCATCAACAGGTACCGTACGAGCGGGAGATGAACGA
This sequence comes from Acidimicrobiaceae bacterium, assembly GCA_027315315.1. Taxonomy (GTDB): domain Bacteria; phylum Actinomycetota; class Acidimicrobiia; order Acidimicrobiales; family RAAP-2; genus Palsa-461. The sequence goes on from DAHUYG010000049.1 coordinate 65,692, forward strand.
CCCGCGATCCGACCGCAAACCTGAGGTGACCCCGAGATGAAATGTTGGGAACCGGCGCTCCACCGGTCGTCCGCAGGCGCCGGGTGTCCGGGGTGACGACGACGCCCGCGGGCTACGGGGACGGGGTCAAGCGCCGGGCTCAGGTCGCCATGTCCGAAGAGGAGGTCCGCAGCCTGCTCGAGGAGGCCCGGACCATGACCATGTGCACGTTCAATCACGACGGCACCATCCACGCGGTGGCGATGTGGTACGGGTTCCTCGGGGACGAGGTGGTGGTCCAGACCAAGGCGAAGTCCCAGAAGGTGCGCAACCTGCGGCGCGATCCACGGATCACCTGCCTCGTCGAGGACGGGGAGCGCTACGACGAGCTGCGCGGGGTCGAGCTCGTCGGCCGGGTGGAGTTCGTGGAGGACCCCGACGAGCTGTTCGCGATCGGGGTGAGCGTGTTCGAGCGTCACGTCGCCCCCTACGACGAGCGGCACCACCGGGGTCAGGTCGACGCCATGCTGCACAAGCGCGTCGGATTCCGGATCCGCCCCGACCGGGTCGTCAGCTGGGACCACCGGAAGCTGGGGTCCTAGGGCATCGGGCGACGCGATCGATCGTCGATTGCATCTGACGCCGCGGTAACCCATACTGCTGCGAGCCCAGGGGTGGGGGCCGCGCGACCGGCGGTGCTAGACGGCGAGCGCGCTCGAGCGTCGGCGCCCGGGACGGCGCACGCAGGTCGGCGCAGGGTTCTGGAGGGGATATTGAGCGACGCATCCACCGACAGCCTCGTGCTGAGTGACATCGGGGTGACCTTTGGTGGACTGACGGCGCTGGACGGGGTGTCGCTCTCTGCGGGCTCGGGCGAGATCGTGGGCGTGATCGGCCCCAACGGGGCCGGAAAGACCACTCTCTTCAACGTGATCTGCGGGTTCATCAGGCCAGACTCGGGCACGATCAGCTACCGCGGACAGGCCATGGGCCGCCACCAGCCGCACGTCCTGGCCAAGCTCGGCATCGCACGGACGCTCCAGGGCGTCGGTCTCGTGCCCGGATTGAACGTGGTGGAGAACGTCATGCTGGGCGCCCAGGGAAAGACGCGCAGCGGGTTCGCCTCGGCGGTCTTCGGCCTGCCCCGGTCGAGCCGAGAGGAGATGCGCCTGCGTGCTCAGGCACTCGAGCTGCTCGGTGAGCTCGAGATCGCCGAGCACGCCTGGAAGATGCCCACGGCGCTGCCCTACGGCGTCCAGAAGCGGGTCTCGCTCGCGCGCGCCCTGATCGCCGACCCCACGCTGCTCCTCCTCGACGAGCCGGCCAGCGGGCTCTCGTCCGACGACATGGCCGAGCTCGGACAACTCCTGCGCAGGCTCCGGGACCGGATGGGGGTCCTTCTCGTCGAGCACCACATGGACCTGGTCATGTCCACGTGCGACCGGATCGTCGTGCTCAACTTCGGCCGGGTCATCGCCTCGGGCGACCCCGACGTCGTGAGGGCCGACCCGGAGGTCACCCGGGCCTACCTCGGCGAGGAGGTCCGCACGGCCGAGGGTGGCCCGGGTGCTTGAGATCTCCGAGCTCTCTGTGTCGTTCGGGGCCGTGTCGGCGCTGAAGGGCGTCTCCCTCGAGGCCCGCCAGGGTTCGATCACCGCGGTGCTCGGGGCGAACGGGGCGGGCAAGACCACCCTCTTGCGGGCCATCTCGGGTCTGGTGAAGGCCCAGTCGGGCTCGGTCCGCTTTTCGGATCGTGAGCTGGTCGGCTTGCCGGTCGAACGGATCGTGCGGGCCGGCGTCTCCCATGTGCCGGAGGGCGGCTCGGTGATCGCCGAGATGACCGTGGCCGAGAACCTCCAGCTCGGTGCGGTCTGGCGTTACGGGCGCCGCGACCGGCTCCGCAGGATCGCGGAGATCTATGAGATCTTCCCGGCCCTGGCCACGAGGGCGAAGCAGCACGCCTCGACCCTCTCGGGCGGCGAGCGCCAGATGCTCGCGATCGGCCGGGCGCTCGTCTCGCGGCCATCGCTCCTCCTCTTGGACGAGCCCTCGTTGGGCCTCGCCCCCCTGGTCACGGCCGGGCTCATGGCCGTGCTCGCCGATCTCAGCAAGGGCGGCGACATCACGACGCTCCTCGTCGAGCAGAACGCCCGGAGCGCGCTGTCGATCGCATCATGGGCGGTCGTCCTCAACCTCGGCTCGGTCGTCGTCTCGGACACCGCCGCGGCGATCGCGGACGACGCCGACCTCCGTCATCACTTTCTCGGGTTCTGAGGGGGCGAACGTGCGGCTGTTCTGGAACATCACGCTCGGGGGCGTCTCGGAGGGACTGATCTTCGCCTCGGTCGCCCTCGGGCTCGTCTTGATCTTCCGGGCGACCAACATCATCAACTTCGCCCAGGGCGCGATGGCGATGCTCACGACGTTCATCGCCTTCAGCGTCCTCGGCAAGGGCGTCGGCTACTGGCCGGCCTTCGTCGTGGCGCTGGCGTGCGGGCTCGTGCTGGGCGGCGTCGTCCAGCTGGTGCTGATCAGACCGGTCCAGAACAAGCCACCCCTGAACGCGGTGATCGTGACCTTCGGGCTGCTGATCCTCCTCGAGGGACTCGCCGGTGCGATCTGGGGCAACTCGAACCGCGGCTTCCCCGCCGCCTTTTCCCAGAGCGGCCTCGTGGTCGGGCACACCTCGATCGCCTTCTCCCATTTCGACGTCTTCATCGTCGTGGCGGTCCTCGCGCTCGTCGTGCTCGTGGCCCTCCTGTTCCGGTTCACGACGCTCGGGCTGCGGATGCGGGCGGCGGCCTTCGCCCCCGAGGCGGCCAGGCTCCTCGGGGTGAGGGTGAGCTGGCTGCTCACCCTCGGCTGGTCGTTCGCAGCGGTGGCCGGGGCGTTGGCCGGCCTCCTGGTGGCCCCGACCAGCGTGTTCTCGCCGACCTTCATGGACCTGATCCTCGTGTACGCGTTCACCGCGGCGGTGATCGGAGGGCTCGACAGCCCGCTCGGCGCGGTGATCGGCGGCCTCGTCACCGGCCTGGCGCTCGCATACGTCGGGGGCTATCTCGGGGGAGCCCTGGAGCCCATCGGGGCTCTCGTGATGCTGATCGTCGTGCTGATGATCCGCCCCGAGGGCCTCTTCGCCCGGCCCACGGCGAGGAGGGTGTGACGTGATCAAGCTTCGGCTCCCGGGGTGGGCCCGGCTGCCACGCCAGCCCCTGCTCCGCCACCTGCTCTTCGGTGCGGTGGGCGTGGCCTTCTTCTACGTGCTGTCGATCTCGCTCAGCGACTTCAACGACTTCCAGCTCGGCGAGGTCGGGGTCTACGCGATCGCGATCGCCGGACTGAGCGTGCTCACCGGTGTGAACGGCCAGATCTCCCTCGGACAGGGGGCCTTCCTCGCGGTCGGGGCGTACACGCTCGGCGAGCTCGAGGTGCACCAGAGCATCAATCTGGTCCTCCAGCTGCTGATCGCGGTGGCCGTGAGCGCGCTCGTCGGGCTCATCATCGCGGTGCCTGCGACGCGGTTGCGGGGCCCGTATCTGGCGGGCATGACCCTGCTGCTGGCGCTCGCCCTGCCGTTCCTCTCGGACAAGTACTCGAGCTTCTTCGGCGGCGACCAGGGCCTGATCACGTTGCCGCCCAACGCGCCGGGTTCGATCGATCCCCAGAGGTGGCTGACCTGGATCCAGCTGTTTTGCGCCTTGTTGGTCGTCGTGCTGTTGGCGAATGTGCTCTCGAGCCGGTTCGGTCGATCGTTCCGGGCGGTCCGCGACAACGAGGTGGCGGCGTCGCTCGCCGGCGTGCACGTGGCCCGGACCAAGGTGATCGCCTTCGTGATCTCGTCGGCCTGTGCCGGCCTCGCGGGTGCGCTCCTCGTCCTGTCTACCGGCGTCGTGAACACCGGTGAGTTCCCGCTCTCGCTCTCGATCTACCTCCTGGCGGGAATGGTCCTCGGGGGGGCCGGCACCCTGACCGGGGCCTGGTGGGGAGCGATCCTCGTCGTCTACCTGCCCAACCAGTGGTCCCAGTCGATCGCCAATGCGTTCCACGCGAACCACCTGGTGGGGGCGAACCTGGCGGTGATCATCTTCGGGGCCGTGCTCATTGTCGTCATGCTGGCGGCGCCGGCCGGCGTGCAGGGCGGGCTGCGGTGGCTGGGGCACCGCCTGGTGACGGTCTCGACAGGACCGAAACCGGCCGGTAACATTTCTGTGACGTTACAAGACCAACCAGTATCGAAACAGGACCGTGATGGCCCCGAGTCCGATCGGGCCGCAACCAGCATCGACTGATTGGGACCCAGGGACCCTGGACCGACACGCCGGGAAAGGACAGCAGGGGATGAGATTGACGTCACGCCGCCGGGCCTTCGGGTGGGCGGGAAGGTCGGCCATCGCGACCACCATCCTGGCGATGGTCGCAGCGGGGCTGGGATGGAGCGGTTCGGCCGGGGCAGCACCGACGACGGGGGTCACCTCGAACTCGATCACCATCGGTGCGACCGTCCCCTTGACGGGTGCCGCAGCGCCCGGGTACGACGAGATCGCTCCGGCGATGAACGCCGTGTTCCAGTGGGTCAACGCCCACGGGGGCGTCTACGGGCGCAAGATCCACTACGACTACGTCGACGACGGCTACAACCCGTCGAACACGACGACCCAGACCCGCAAGCTGGTGCTCCAGAACCAGATCTTCGCCGACGTCGGATCGCTCGGCACCCCGACCCAGGCGTCGGTGCAGGCGTTCTTGAACGCTGAGAAGGTGCCGCAGCTGTTCGTCGAGTCGGGATGCAACTGCTGGACGAACCCGAAGTACCCGTACACGACCGGATGGCAGCCGCCCTACACGGTCGACGGGAAGATCCTGGGCTTGTACATCAAGCAGCACTTCGCCGGGAAGAAGGTCGGCTACCTCAGCCAGGACGACGAGTTCGGCCAGGACGTGGTGAAGGGCCTCGACATGGAGATCCCCTCTTCGCAGGTCGTGTCACGCCAGACCTATGACGTGGCGACGCTGTCCGGTCCGCTGACCACGCAGATGTCCGCCCTCCAGGCCGCCGGCGCGCAGGTGGTCGTCCTCGCGACCGTCCCGGCGGCCACCGCACTGGCCCTGCTCCCGGCGGCGGAGATCGGCTACAAGCCGCAGTTCGTCATCGACGCGGTCGGGGCCGACCCTCCGACGGTCGGCCCGTTGCTCTCCTCGTTCACGAGCCAGGGCGGCGGCAGCAGCTCCCAGGCGAGCGCGGCGGTCGGCCTCCTCGACGGCGCCATCACCAACGCTTACCTGCCGGCCGAGAACGACTCGTCCAACCCGTGGATCGCGGTCGACCGCAAGCTCCTGCAGAAATACGCGCCGGACATCTGGTCCAAGTACGGGCTCGACGGCAACACCGAGTACGGCTTGGCCCTCGGCTACACGTTCGTCCAGGCGCTCCAGGCCGCCGGGAAGAACCTGACCCGCCAGGGACTCGTGAACGCGATCGCCCGCTCCGGGAAGAAGTTCGTCACCCCGGGTCTCGTCCCGCTGAGCTACACCTCGAACGTCCACTTCGGCTACGAGGGCGACTCGGTGGTGCAGATCTCGCCGAGCGCGACGCCGATCGTCACGCCGACCGGTTCGTTCCCCGGTGAGACGACACTGGCCGGGCCCTTCGTCACGAGCCCGGGCAAGGGACCGGTGAAGAAGTACACCGGGAAGGCCTCGCTGCCACCGCGCGAGCTCTCCTCGACGGCGTAACGCCCGAAGCGTCAGCCTGACGTCGCAGTTGCCGCCGGGGAACCGGCGGCAACTGCGCGTCCGGGCCCGAACGAGTGGTCCCGCGGGCCGGCTACTTCCAGCGGAAGTGCACGAAGACCCGCCCGAAGTTGTGCGAGTCCTTCTCGACGCGCTGGTAGAGCGCCTTGATCTCCTTCTGATCGAGGAAGCGCAGGACGTGCTTCTTCAGCTGGCCGGAGCCCTTGCCCGGGATGATCTCCACGAGCGTGGCCTTCTTCGCGACAGCCTCGTCGATGATGTCCTGGAGCGCGCGGTCGATGTCGTGCCCGTGGTTGTAGATCTCGTGCAGGTCCAGCTTCAGCTTCATCGGCCCGGTCGAAGTATGTCCCGCCGGCGCACCCAGCGTCATGAGAACGATTGCACGCGGTCTTCTCCCTACGTATCGTCTGGCCCGCCGGTGGACGAGAGGGGAGCCCGATGGCGACCGAGACGATGTTGGATCAGGCGACCGACCGGAAGTGCTTCATCGACCTCCCCGGCGATCTGCATGACGGGGAGGAGGTCACCGTCCTGCTCAGCCTCCACGGGGGTGGGTCGCACGGCACGTGGCAGCGCGAGTACTTCCCGGCGTACGACTACGTCGACGAGCTCCGCCTCGTGGTCGCCACGCCGACGGCGATGACCACGGAGCCGAGCCGGCACTGGGCGGCCGAGGCCGACGACGAACACCTTCGCAACGTGGTCGAGCTCCTCTTCGAGCGCGTTGGGCTCGACAGGGTCCGGGCCTTCTGGCTCGTCGGCCACTCCCAGGGCGGGATGACCTCGCTCCGGCTGTTGTCGACGGACTACTTCGCCGACCGGGTCGATGGTTGGCTCAGCCTTTCGGGCGGCCGGATCGGTCCTGCGTCCCGGGCCGAGAACTTCGGTCCGCCGCGCAGCGAGGCCGACCGGGCGGCGATGTCGCAATGGATGGCGCGCCAGCGGGCCGCCGGCCCGCCCCCGTTCCCCACCGCCGATCTCTCGTTCATCTTCGCCACCGGCGAGCACGAGATCGCATCGCTCCCGGAGACCTCGCCGTGGGCCGAGCGTTATGGGGCCGGCCCGAGGGTGCGTCTTCCCGACGTGGTGGACGAGGCGCCGGGCAAGATCCACGACGGACGTTGGGACGACAACGCCACGCTCAGCTGGGGAAGGAAGCCCCGCCCGGGCACCGCCGAGGTTTACGTGTTCCCCGGGGCCCGCGACGGGCGCGTCATCGCCGATGTGGTCCGCCTCGACAAGGGCCACACCGAGGGCCTGGAGCCCCGGATCACGCGCGAGCTCTTGCGGATGATCGTCTCGGCGCCGGGCGGCAAGGCACGGGCGGCCTCCCCGCCCGGCTGAGGGTCACTCGGCGCGCTTGGCGGCGGTCGGGTAGTCGCGGGCACGATCGAAAATCGTCCGGAAGAACGAGACGATCCGCGCTCGCTCGTGCCACAGCGGCCCGCCGGGATCGAGGTTCGTCGGCGCGTGGCGTCGGACCCAGCGACCGGAGCTGAATCGCTCGTCGTGTGCCTCCCTCGAGAGACTTCGGCGGATCGCCGGGATGGCGTCGTCGAGCTCCCAACGGATCTCCTCGCGCATCACCTCGGCGAGCGCCCGTAGCTCCGGGTCGAAGTCCTGGCCGGTGTTCAGGACCATGCCCGGCACCCCTCGTGACATTCGCTCGCCTGCGTCGAGGTGGGGCCGTCGCTCCTTCGCGTGCGTCTCCATCGCCGTCGCGACGTCCGAGAGACCCGGCTCCTCGCCGAGGCCACTGACGACATCGGCCTGCGCGGCTTCCCGAGTGCCGGCCTCCCGGATCAACCGCTTCACGAGGTCGCCGTAGAGGGCCCGATCCTCAACCGACTCGTGGAGGTGCGTCCCGCTGCCGCGCGTGACATCGATGGCTCCGAGCGTCTCAAGGACTTGTCGGTCCTCGTGCTCGAGCACATCGAGAGCGTTGTGGTGCGGATTCTTCGACACGACTCGCGGATACCCGGCGGCCAGCCCTCCAAACGGGAGTCCCGCGCTGACAAGGTCGTTTCGCTGGTGGACCTGCAGGACGCCCTCGTCGGTCCGCTTGGGCAGCGGACCGGTCGTCGGGCATGGGGTGGTCGAATGGCCGTCGACCCCCGCCCAGCGCCCTTCCTCAGGCAAGGGAAGAGGGAGCGCTGGTTCCCCACCATGAGGAGGCGGAGGGCTGCGATGCGTGACATGAAAACGAGGCGCGACGCCGCGAGCGTCCGAGGGACCGCCGTCGGTGATCCCCCGGCGGTGATCGGATGGCCAATGCCTGGGACGAGGCCGCGTAGGAGGACCTCTTTGCCTGACAGGCCGTCCGCGGGCCGGGTGAGGCCGAGCGGAAATCGGTCGCTGGCCGGGTCCTGGCGGGCCGGGTTTGGGCGTGACGGGCGCAACCACGGGTTGGCGGATACCCTTGTGCGCTCGGCCGTGGGACCTCGGGATATGCACCTGTCGGGCGGTCCCGAGAGGCACCATGTGCTTGGCCCTGAGGGCCCGTCCGAGAGGGACGGGCCGTGCCGATCCGAACCGGAGTGCGAGTGGAACACCTCGTCGTCAGCCAACTGACCCGTCACGGGTATCTCGCTGTCTTCTTCCTCATGGTGCTCGAATCGGCATGCGTCCCCATCCCGAGCGAGGCGGTCATGCTGCTCGGCGGCGCGCTCGCGGCCGGCATCACCGTCGCAGGCGTGCACAGCCATCTGAATGTGGTGGACGTCGCGCTTATTGGGACCGCCGCGAACGTCGTTGGTGCGCTCATCGCCTATGCGGTCGGGCGTCTGGGCGGCCGTCCCCTCGTGGAGCGCTGGGGTCGCTACGTCCTGCTGCGCCCCCACGACCTCGACCGGGCCGAGCGATTCTTCGCGAGGCGCGGACGCTTTGCCGTTCTCATCGGGCGCGTCATCCCGATCGTCCGCACGTTCATCAGCCTCCCCGCGGGGATCGCCGAGATGCCCGTCGCGCAGTTCACCGTGCTCACCGCCGTGGGCAGCCTCCCCTGGACCTTCGCGTTGGCGCTCGCCGGCTACGAGGTGGCCGGCAGCTGGAACTCGGTCTCATCGGCGTTCACGCCGGTGTCGTTCGCGATCGGCGTGCTGGTCGTCGCCGCGATCGCCTGGTGGGTTGTCCGTCGGCTGCGTTCGCGGCGCACCGAGGCGGGATTCGGCTACGACGCATAGGCGGGCAACGGATCTACGACGACGACCGCGACTTCGTTGCGCAAGTTGCCTGGATGCCTGCCCCGACATTGGGAACGCGGCGCGGACGGGCAACGTGGCTGCGGACCCGGTTGCGTGTTCGGCCCGAGGCGCTGAGAACGCGGACCCCCGAAGGGCACGTGGGGGGCACGCCGGTCAGCAGCTGCGCCGCCTCGTAGCTCGCTCCCGCAACCACTGCCTCGATCGAAGCCTCGAGCTGCACTGCGGTCCACCGGCCAGGCCGTCCCATTGGACACCTCCAGTTCAGGAGATGTCGCGGTCACCCCTTGAGGCCAAGCCCCTTTTTGCTGTCGCGTGTGGCACGAAATGACCTCAGACGCAGCGTGTCTAGGTGCCCGCTGGACCTATGCCGGGAGCCACGGCGAATTGACCGCTTGAGCCAGCCCTGCCAGCGAACCGTCAGCTCTTGGGGACCTTCCAACCTGTCTCGATCGCCCATCGTTCAGCGAGGGCGATAAGAACATCGGTCGGTGGATCCTTGACCGCTCCATAATCCGAGAGTGTCCGCGTCGCCTTACCAAAACAAGCACGGTCTTGAATCGAGCCCATGCGCCTCGAACCTCGTTGTTGGACCTCAGGAAATTTCAGAACAGCAAGGCATAGCGCTCGTTTGGGGACCCCTTGAGCCGTACATACACATCGGCCGAAATCCGCTCGGGGGGTGCGAATACCAACTTCGACCATGCTTCCGGTTTCCCGATCCACCCCGCGGGGATGTGGTCTCGCATATTCCACGGGTCCGTCCTCTGTGCGAACCCCAAGGGATCGAGCGCGCGAACGATGCGACCACTGTCGAGCTCAGGCACCGCGACCTGAACGTCGATCACGTCTTTGGCCCAAAGTCCGGGGACCGACGTCGATCCGATGTGGTCAATCCGTACGGCGAATCCGTCCATCGCTGCGCCGGAGTAGCTCAGCGAGTGCCTCGAAGTCTGCAGCCCATTCGGGACGCCACTCACTCAGATCCACCTGTTGGTCAGCGTCCACTCCCTCATTGTGCTCGACGGCGAGGTCCGATGGGTCAAGCTGAAAGGTGCCCCGTCCTTCTCGCTGCCGGTTAGGGGCGACGACGCCGTCTCGAGACGTCGCGCCATTGGGTCAGCTCGGAATCGCAGCGACAGGGAGCAGATCTCACGTCCGTTCTCAGTTTCTGTAGCTAAGAACGCGCCTCTCTCTGTGGCACGTGGGTGGCACGACAGCCGTTGCGCGCGAACCAACCCTCAAGCGATACGCCGCAGATCCCTGGTTTGACCTGCGATGTTTGCCGAGAGCGGGCGACGGGAATCGAACCCGCGTTCTCAGCTTGGGAAGCTGATGTTCTGCCGCTGAACTACGCCCGCGAGCGGTTGTCACACTATCGTTTAGCGCTGGTTGCGTCGGGAAGAGGGTGCCCGACAAGAGCTGCCACCTCACCCTGCACGAGCGAGATTGGTCTCCTATACATGCTGGTCAGGATTGTTATCGGGTTGAGCGCGACTGGCCTGGCCCTCGCGGCCGCCGGGCACCGCTTTTGGCATATCTCCCGCCTGGTTCGCTCCGGCCGGCCGGCACCCGAGAGACTGAAGAACCTGCGCTCCCGAGCCGAGGCGGAGCTGGTCGAGGTCGGCGGGCAACGCAAACTCCTCCGCTGGACCGTCCCTGGTCTCGCCCACGCCTTCACGTTCTGGGGCTTCACCTTCCTGCTGTTCACCATCATTGAGGCCTACGGCGACCTCTTCGACAAGAAGTTCGCAATCTGGGGTTTCGGACACAATCCCGTGCTCGGGTTCATCGAGGACTTCTTCGCCGTCGCCGTGCTGGTCGCCCTGGTGGTGTTCTCGGTGATCCGGATCAAGAACGCCCCTGCGAGGAGGGAGCGCGCCTCGAGGTTCTATGGATCGCACACCGATGCGGCATGGATCACGCTCGGGCTCATCGCAATGGTGATGGTCACCCTCCTTCTCTATCGGGGTGCCCAATCCAACACGGGTGACTTCCCCTATACGTGGTGGGCATTCGCGTCCCACGTGGTCGGAAAGGCGCTCCACCCGCTGGGCGCCGGCGTGAACAGCGACCTCGAGACGATCTTCGTCATCGCGAACATCTGCGTGATCATGGGGTTCTTGGTGTTCGTTTCCTACTCGAAGCACCTGCACATCTCGACGGCGCCGCTGAACGTGGCGCTCTCGCGGCGCCCCATCGCCCTCGGTGCGCTCGACAAGACGCCCGACATGGACATGGAGAACGTGACCGAGGACACGGTGTTCGGCGCCGGTCTCATCGAGCACTTCACGCAGAAACAGATGCTCGACTTCGTGACCTGCACCGAATGCGGTCGATGCCAGTCGGTCTGTCCGGCGTGGAACACCGGGAAGCCGCTCTCGCCGAAGCTCGTGATCATGAACCTCCGGGACAACATGTTCTCCCAGGCGTCCCGGTTGCTTGCGAAGGACGGGGACCAGGCGGGCGAGCTCGAGACCCTCGTGCCCAACACCATCGAACCCGACGTGCTGTGGTCGTGTGTGACATGTGGCGCCTGCGTCCAGGAGTGCCCGGTCGACATCGAGCACGTCGATGCCATCGTCGATATGCGGCGCTATGAGGTGCTCATGGAGTCGCGGTTCCCGAGCGAGGCCGGGCTCATGCTCAGGAACATCGAGAACCAGGGGGACCCCTGGGGCCTCGGGAGTTCGAAGAGGACCGAGTGGACCGAGAGCCTCGATTTCGAGATCCCGGTCGTGACCGATTCCATCCCCGACGATGTCGAGTACCTGTACTGGGTCGGTTGCGCCGGAGCGCTCGACGAGCGGGCCCGCAAGGGGGTGCAGGCCACCGCGCGAATGTTGCACCGTGCCGGCGTGACGTTCGCCATCCTCGGACCGAAGGAGTCCTGCACCGGCGATCCTGCCCGACGGCTCGGCAACGAGTACCTGTACCAAGAACAGACGAAGGCGAACATCGAGACCCTGAACGGCGTGGGGGCGAAGAAGATCATCGCGACTTGCCCCCACTGCTTCAACAGCATCAAGAACGAGTACCCCGCGCTCGGCGGACACTTCGAGGTGATCCACCATTCGCAACTGCTTGAGCACCTGGTGTCGTCCGGCCGCCTCAGCCCGGGCCGCGGCTACCAGGGGACCGTCACGTATCACGACCCGTGCTACCTCGGCCGCCACAACCGGGTGTTCGACCAGCCGCGTTCGGTGATCGACTCGATTCCCGGCGCCCGCCAGGTCGAGATGGGGCGGTGTCGCGAGAAGAGCTTCTGTTGCGGCGCCGGCGGCGCCCGCATGTGGATGGAGGAGACGATCGGAAAGCGCATCAACATGGAACGCACCGACGAGGCCCTCACCACCGGTGCCGATGTGGTGTCTACCGCCTGCCCCTACTGCATGATCATGCTCGACGACGCCGTTCGCGCGAACGCCAAGGAGGAGGAGGTCAGGGTGCTGGACCTCTCCCAGCTGGTCGAGGAGTCTCTCTCCGGCCCGGCCGGCTGAGCCCGCCGCCCGCTTGGCGGCAAGGACGCGGCTCAGCGAGGTGCTGCGAGACGACGGGTCAGGCGGGGAGCTGGCCGTAGGCGGAGACTGGGCGGAAGTTCAACACGAGTCGGCGGTCGTTCACCATCGCACGTCGGTACTCGTCCCAATCGGGGTGGTCCTCGCCCCGCAGCCCCCGATAGATCTCGACGAGCTCGTCGACGACGTCGTCGTGGGGGTCGGCAGCGACCGGACTGAGCTGGACCGTGCCGTCGAGCACCACGTACTGCCAGAAGGTGTCGCCGGGCACGTAGAGCTGCGAGCGGTGATCTCGGCGATAGTTCCTGGTCTTTGCCCGGTCGTCGGTCACCGACACCCGCGTGGAGCCGTCCGGCTCCATGAAGTAGATGATGTTGGACAGTTGGGCCCGACCGTCGCGCCGCAGCGACACGACGACCCCCTGGTGCCTCGCACGCGCGAACTCGATTGCGCGCCCGAGCTCCATCGTCTGGCCGACCGTTAACCCGCGAACGCGAGGGCGTCCGCCTCGCGCAGGCGCGTCGCCATGGCGGCGAGCATCTTGCGGGAGAGCGACGGCATCGAGTCGAGCAGCCCGAGGAAGTGCCTCTGTTCGAGCACGAGGAGCACCATGTCCGTCTCCGCGATGATGGTCGCCGAGCGGGGCTGCCGGTCGAGAAGGGCGAGCTCGCCGAACCACTTCCCCGGGCCGAGCGTGGTGACCTTCCGACCCTTCTTCTTGACGACGGCGGTCCCCTTCACGATCAGGAAGAACTCGTGGCCGGCGGCCCCCTCTTCGCAGAGGACCTCGCCGGCCTCGACCGTGATCTCGTCGAGGGACTGGCGCACCTTTCGCAGGTCGCGCGCCGAGCACGGCGCGAAGAGCCAGATCTTGGACAGGTCGACTTCCTTGGCAATGGCTCGAGGCATGGCCAAAAGGGTAGCCGCGGCATCGACCCATGACACGGGGCGAACGGGGTCCGGCATCGCTCCGGGGCCGACGTGCGCAAGACGCGCCGCGCGGTAGCCTCCCGGGGATGGCCCTCCGAGGCGATCGAGAGAACTCCGGTCCGCGGCGCGGGATCTGGCAACGACTGCTCCACGGTCGGGAGGACACCCCGGTCGGCGAGCGGCTTCGCGCGGCCGTCTTGAAGGACCCGCAGCCGTCCCAGGAATCCACGGCCGAGCCGCCCAAGCCGGCGAGCGTCGAGGAGCTGCAGAACGCCGAGCGCTTCGCCGACGACCGGGAGCGCTTCCTGGGCCTGATCGCAGCGCCGCTGGCCGCCGCGATCGGGTTCTTCATCGCGAACTATCTCATCGACCACAATCCGGCGGCATACCTAAGCAACGGCCACCCGAACCCCGCTCACGGCAGTGTCGGCACTTATCATGCCCTTGAGCTGGTACTTCTCGCCGTGGCGGTCGCGATGTTGGCCTCGGCCTGGTACCGCAAGCGGCTCTTCCTCGGCATCGCCATGGCGCTCTACGGCCTCGGCGTCTTCAACCTCCACTACTGGGGCTTCGGTGTCCCGTTCCTCCTCGCCGGGGCGTGGCTCCTCGTCCGGGCCTATCGGGCGCACCAGGCCGTCCGCGACGCGACCGGTTCGACCGGCGGCACCGGCGGGACGTCGCGCCCCCGCCCGAACAAGCGCTACACCCCGCCCGCCTAAGAGCGCGCCGGCCGGCTGGCACGCCGTCGAAGTGCGAGCGCACCCAGCGCCACGAGGAGCACCAGGGCGAGCACCGACGGCGCGATGAACACGCGCCACGAGGAGTGCTCCGAGCGGAGCTGTGAGGGGGTAGAGAGCAGCTCGGGGTCGCCGGGTGCGATGAGCCCGACGAGGGTCGTGCCGGGGGTCCTCTCGACGTTGCCCGGGATGGCCTCCTCGAAGTGCCGCCCGCCGTATGTGTAGGCGCCCTGGCACGAGTAGCCGGCCGCGTTGCTCCCGCTCCCGCCCAGCAGGCCGAGACAGCTCGAGACCCTGACCTCGACCCGGGCCCCATGGCTACGCAGCTCGTCGATCTGGGCGTTGTTGTGGGCGCCGGCGACGAAGAGGATGGTGCAGACCACCGCGACGGCGCCGAGGCACACGGCAGCCAACGCCTGGACCACCCGGCGCGGGTCGACGGCGACCCCGGCGCCCCGAAGGCGGGCAACCGGGACATCGCGGTCCGCCCTCGGCGGGATCGTGGGCTGACCGGGCGTTCCGATCGCCCGATCGTAAGCCGAACGGCGGCGACGAGGCCGGGACAAGGTGCGAGTTCACGCGCCGGAAACACGGACGTGACCATGCCGAAACCGCCGCCCGGCATCCTGTCGGCGGCAGACGACCGTCCGTCGTGGTCTGGCGCACCTGGTGCGAACTGGGTGGGGCCACCGGACGAATCGTGCGAGAGGAGACCCGAGCGGTGGTGCATCTGTTAGCGGGAGCAGTACCCGTCCCGTATCCGAGTTACCTGAACACGGGCGACAACACGTGGCAGATCGTGGCGGCCACGTTCGTCGGCCTCATGAGCCTTCCGGGACTGGCGGTCCTCTATGCGTCGATCGTCCAGAAGAAGTGGGCGGTCAACGTACTGGCGATGATGTTCGCCGGTTTCTCGCTCGTGCTCGTGTGCTGGGTGCTGTGGTCCTACAAGATGGGGTTCGGCTCGACGTCGCTCGGCGGCGGCGTCCACAACGGAGTCCAGACCCAACTCTCCGGCGTGGGGTGGGTGAAACACTTCTTCGAGAACCTCGTCGGCAAGCCGGGGCAGATCACCAACGCCACGAACGAGACCAGCCAGGCCGTCTCGGCGGCCAACACGGTCATCCCGTTCCACTTTCCGACGACGTCGCTCGCCTACTTCCAGTTCGTGTTCGCAGCGATCACACCGCTGCTGTTCATGGGGAGCGTGCTCGGGCGGATCAAGTTCAGCGCCTGGTGCCTTCTCGTCCCGCTGTGGTCGACCTTCGTCTACGCGATCGACGCCTTCTTGCTGTGGGGCGGCGGCTACTTCGCCCAGGAAGGGGCACTCGACTTCTCCGGTGGGTTCGTCATCCACATGTCCGCTGGCGTCTCGGGGTTCGTCGCCGCCTGGGTGCTCGGTCCCCGTCTCCTGCGAGATCGCCAGCACGCCATCCCGAACAACCTCGTCATGGCGGCGGTCGGAGCGGGCATCTTGTGGCTCGGCTGGAACGGCTTCAACGGCGGGGACCCCTACTACGCCGGGGCGTCGGCTTCGGCCGCCGTCGTCAACACGAACCTCGCCACGGCCGTCGGTGTCCTGGTCTGGATGGGCATGGACGCCTGGCTCACCAAGGGCAAGAAGCCCACGTTCCTCGGTGGGGTCAACGGGATGATCTGCGGTCTCGTCGGCATCACACCGTGTGCTGGCTGGGTGAACGGCTGGGGAGCCATCGCAGTGGGCGGCATCTGCGCTGCGGTCGTCTGGGTCGCCTGGAACTACCTGTCCAAGGTGCGGCCGTTCTCCAAGGTCGACGACGCACTCGGGGTCATCTACACGCACGGCATCGCCGGGTTCTTCGGCGGGATGCTGCTCGGGATCTTCGGCGACCCCAACATGCTCGAGTACGGGTGCGGGCATCTGAACGCAGCCGGGCAGGTCGTCTCGACCAGCGCCGCCGCCTACGCGACCTCGACCAAGACCTGCGTGCCCTTCTCGGTCTCCGGGCTCATGTACACCGGCTCGGCGCACCAGCTCTGGGAGCAGTTCCGGGCGGCCATCTGGGTGGTTCTCTGGTCGGCGCTCGTCACCTTCATCTTGATGAAGCTGATCGGCCTGGTGCTCCGCGGGCTGCGCTACAAGGACGAGGTCCTCGAGGTCGGCGACCTGGCGATCCACGACGAGGAGGCCTTCCCCGAGGCGACCTTTGCCGAGCGCATCGGGACCCTGTCCATGGCCGGGGAGGTCTCCTCTTCGGGAGCCTTAGCATCCCAACGAGAACCCGAACCGCCATCAGGGTCGACGGTCGTCGTCTGACCTGAACTACGAGCAGAAGGAGAACGCGACATGAAGCTGGTCGTAGCGGTGCTCAAGCCGTTCAAGCTCGACGAGGTCAAGGAGGCCCTGAAGGACATGGGCGTCCAGGGGATGACCGTGACCGAGTCACACGGGTTCGGCCGCCAGCGTGGTCACCCCGAGGTGTATCGGGGCGCCGAGTACGAGGTGGACTTCGTCCCGAAGATCCGTCTCGAGGTCCTCGTCGACGACGCGCAGGCCGAGGACGTGGTGGACACGGTCGTCCGCACGGCGGCCACCGGGAAGATCGGGGACGGGAAAGTGTGGGTCGTGCCCGTCGACACGGTGATCCGGGTGCGGACCGGCGAGCGAGGGCCCGACGCCCTCTAGCCCGCCGCCCTAGAGCTGGCTCTGGCGGCGCACCGCGTCAGCCGCCGCCAGATCCGCCTTGGGGTCCCCGAGGTATCCGGCGCTCTCGACGGAGAGGTCGTCGGTGAGCTCGTAGCAAAACGGGATCCCGGTCGGCACCTCGAGCCCGACGATCTCGTCGTCGCCGATGCCCTCGATGTGCTTGCGGAGCGCTCGGATGCTGTTGCCGTGCGCCACGACGAGGACGGCCCCCCCGAGGGGGGCCTCGGCCCGGAGGTCCGGGATGATCGAGGACTCCCAGTAGGGGACCACCCGCTCGACCACGTCGGCCAGGCACTCGGTGGCGGGGAGCTCGGAGGGATCGACGTCGCGATACCGGGGGTCGGCACCCGGGAGTCCGGGATCGCCGTCGGGCAGCGGCGGCGGCGGGACGGCGTAGCTGCGGCGCCAGAGGTGAACCTGCGCCTCGCCGTGCTTGGCCGCCGTGTCCTTCTTATTGAGGCCCTGCAACGCGCCGTAGTGCCGCTCGTTCAGTCGCCAGTGCCGTCGAACCGGCAGCCAGCTGCGGCCGACCTCGCGGAGGGCCCGCTCTGCGGTGACGATCGCCCTGGTCAAGACCGAGGTGTGCAGGATCCGCAGGTCGAGGCCGGCCTCGGCGGCTAGGAGCCGTCCGGCGTTTCTGGCCTCCTCCTCGCCCCTCGCACTGAGCCCGACGTCGACCCAGCCGGTGAAGAGGTTCTCGGCGTTCCAGACGGACTCGCCGTGGCGGAG
The DNA here is from genome assembly GCA_027315315.1 of Acidimicrobiaceae bacterium. GTDB lineage: Bacteria > Actinomycetota > Acidimicrobiia > Acidimicrobiales > RAAP-2 > Palsa-461. The sequence goes on from DAHUYG010000049.1 coordinate 83,222, forward strand.
GAGCACGAGGTGGCTCACCGCCGCAGCGTACCGGCTGTCCTCAAGCTCGACGAAGGCCTCATTGGCCCGACGGTCGGGGCCATCGCGATCCGACCCGTCGGGCCTGTCATCGGCACCGGTCGCCCCGTCGGCTGTGCCAGCCTCCTCTCACCTGGGGATTTGTGCCCTGCCGCCTCTCGGGGGCCCGTCGTGCCCGCACCCGTGCAACCGTCGCGAGCGTAAGGGTGTACTCAACAAGAATCTTGTCACTATGACACTCAAGTTTGCTATAGTGGTGGTACTCCGGCTGCGAGATGCCGGCCAAGTTCGCAAACGAATCACAACAGAGAGGCAGACAAATCATGGCCAAGGCGGTAGGGATCGACCTCGGGACGACCAACTCGGTCGTCAGCGTGTTGGAGGCCGGCGAGCCGGTCGTCATTCCGAACGCGGAGGGGGGCAGGACCACCCCGTCGGTGGTCGGGTTCGCGAAGAACGGCGAGATCCTCGTCGGTGAGGTCGCGAAGCGTCAGGCGATCACCAACCCGGAGCGGACGATCCGCTCGGTCAAGCGTCACATGGGCACGAGTTGGACGATCGACATCGACGGCAAGGCGTACACGGCCCAGGAGATCTCGGCCCGCATCCTCGGGAAGCTGAAGCGTGACGCCGAGTCGTACCTCGGCGACACCGTCAACCAGGCCGTGATCACGGTTCCCGCGTACTTCGACGACGCCCAGCGGACCGCCACGAAGGAGGCCGGGCAGATCGCCGGCCTCGAGGTGCTCCGGATCATCAACGAGCCCACCTCGGCGGCCCTCGCGTACGGCCTCGACAAGGAGGACAAGGACCAGACGGTGCTCGTCTTCGACCTCGGCGGCGGGACCTTCGACGTCTCGGTCCTCGAGATCGGCGAGGGCGTCTTCGAGGTCAAGTCCACCTCGGGGAACACCCATCTCGGAGGCGACGACTGGGACCAAAAGGTCATGGACTGGCTGATGAAGTCGTTCAAGGACAAGGAGGGCGTCGACCTCTCCAACGACAAGATGGCCATCCAGCGCCTGAAGGAGGGTGCCGAGAAGGCCAAGATCGAGCTGTCCTCGGTGCAGGAGACTCAGATCAACCTGCCGTTCATCACCGCGACCTCCGAGGGCCCCAAGCACCTGGACGAGAAGCTGACGAGGGCCAAGTTCAACGAGCTGACCCACGAGCTCACCGAGCAGTGCCGGGGACCCTTCGAGGCGGCCATCAAGGACGCCGGGCTCAAGACCTCGGACATCGACCACGTGGTGATGGTCGGCGGCTCGACCCGGATGCCCGCGATCCAAGAGCTCGTGCAGTCGCTCACCGGCAAGGAGCCGCACAAGGGTGTGAACCCCGACGAGGTGGTCGCGGTCGGCGCGGCCGTCCAGGCCGGGGTGTTGAAGGGCGAGGTGAAGGACGTCCTCCTCCTCGACGTGACCCCGCTCAGCCTGGGCATCGAGACCAAGGGCGGCGTCATGCACCGGCTGATCGAGCGGAACACGACGATCCCGACCAAGCGCTCCGAGATCTTCACGACCGCCGAAGACAGCCAGCCCTCGGTCGAGATCCATGTCCTCCAGGGCGAGCGTGAGATGGCGATGTACAACAAGACGCTCGGCAAGTTCCAGCTCGTCGACCTGCCGCCGGCGCCGCGGGGGATCCCTCAGATCGAGGTGACCTTCGACATCGACGCCAACGGGATCGTCCACGTGGCGGCCCAGGACAAGGCGACCGGCAAGGAGCAGTCGATGACGATCACTGGTCAGTCGGCGCTCGGCAAGGACGACATCGAGCGGATGGTCCGTGACGCGGAGGCGCACGCCGAGGACGACCGTCGCCGCCGCGAGGAGGCCGAGGTCCGCAACACGGCCGACACCCTCGTGTACCAGACCGAGAAGCTGCTCCGAGAGCAGGGCGACAAGATCGACGGCTCCGAGAAGGAGGCCGTCGCCGGAGCCCTGCAGGGCGTGAAGGACGCGCTCAATGGTTCGGACATCGAGGCGATCAAGACCGCGACCGAGTCACTCATGACTGCGAGCCAGGGCTTCTCCCAGCGACTCTACGAACAGGCATCCCAGGCCAACGCCTCCGATGGAGCGTCGGGCGGCTCCGAGCAGCCGGGTGAGGCCGCCGACGAAGAGGTCGTGGACGCCGAGATCGTCGACGAGAAGTGAGCCGGCAGCCAGAGCACGGCGTCTCGGCCTCACCCGAGGGTGGGGCCGAGGAGGCCGATGTCGCCTTCGATGAGGCCCCGCCCGCCGAGGCGCCGTCGAGTCCCGTCGAGGCGGGCGCCGAGGAGATACTGACCGACGTTGCCGCGCTCACCGCGCAGCGCGACGAGTACCTGAACGCGCTCCAGCGCAGCCAGGCCGACTTCGCGAACTACCGCAAGCGGATCCTCCGCCAACAAGAAGAGCAGAGCGGTCGCGCCGCGGTGGAGCTGGTGAGCAAGTTGCTGCCGGTGATCGACACCTTGGATCTCGCCGTCGCCCACCTCGACAAGACCGATGCCGAAGGCGGACCGTCCACCGAGGGCGAGGCGCTCCGCCAGGCGCGGGCGCAGCTCCTCGACTCCCTGGCGAAGGAGGGTCTCGAGCGGGTTGACGAACCCGGGGTCGCCTTCGACCCGGGCGTGCACGACGCGGTCGCACACGCCCCCGAGGACGAGGGCGCTGAAGGCGCCGGTGGAGCCAGGATCGACGAGGTCCTCCGCGCCGGCTATCGCTGGCGCGGCCAGACGCTTCGGCCGGCCATGGTCCGCGTGAGGGGCTGAGGTGCCCGTCCAGCGCGAGTGGTTCGAGAAGGACTACTACCAGGTCCTCGGTGTGCCCTCGACGGCCACCGACAAGGACATCGCGCGCGCCTATCGCAAGCTGGCCAAGCAGTACCACCCCGACGCCAATCCGGGCTCCGAGGATCGGTTCAAGGAGATCTCGGCCGCCCACGACGTCCTCGGTGACCCGGCGACCCGCAAGGAGTACGACGAGGCGCGTCGCCTCGGACCGATGGCGGGAGGCTTCGGCAGGCCCGGGTCGGGGGGCACGTTCCGCATGGAGGACGTGGGCGACCTCGGCGACCTCTTCGGGGGGCTCTTCGGGCGTGGGCGCCGGCGGACCCCGGGCCCGAGCCGCGGCGCAGACGTCGAGGCGGAGCTGCACCTCTCCTTCGAGGACGCGGTGCGCGGTGCCACCACCTCGGTCAACGTGCCCCAGGACCAGCGCTGCCACACCTGCAACGGCAGCGGGGCCGCACCGGGGACCTCGACGCACGTGTGCGACCGCTGCAACGGCAGGGGGGTGCTCGACGACAACCAGGGGCTCTTCTCGCTCTCCACGGTCTGCCCGAAGTGCAACGGGCGCGGCACGCTCGTCGACACCCCGTGCCCGACGTGCCACGGCACCGGGACCGAGCGCCGCAACCGCCAGGTCAAGGTCCGGATCCCCGCCGGTGTGGACGACGGGCAGCGGATCCGGGTGAAGGGCCGGGGCGCGCCGGGCCAGGGGATGGCCCCTCCGGGCGACCTCTACGTCACCGTGCACGTCGGAGCCCATCCGAAGTTCGGGCGGCGCGGCGCCAACCTGACCTACAGCGTGCCGATCACGTTTCCCGAGGCTGCGCTCGGCACGGTGATCACCGTCCCCACCCTGGACGAGCCCGTGAAGGTCAGGGTCGCCCCGGGCACCGCCCCGGGGACGACGCTGCGCGTCCGGGGCCACGGGATCCCGGCCGGTCGGCACGGGGCCAAGCCGGGGGACCTCCTCGTCAAGGTGGACGTCCTCGTGCCCACCGACATGAATGAGGAGCAACGCGCTGCGGTCGAATCGCTGGCCAAGGTGACGGCCCCTGCGCCGCGCGAGCAGCTCGAGGAGGTGTGAGCTGATGGCCGCGTCGTCGCACACCTCGGCGGGGAACGGCGAGCGCGCCGTCTATGTCATCTCCGTCGCCGCCGAGCTGGCGGGGGTGCACCCCCAGACCCTGCGGATCTACGAGCGCAAGGGCCTGCTCGACCCCGTGCGGACGCCCGGCGGCTCCCGGCGCTTCAGCGACCGGGATCTCGCCCGGCTTCGGCGTATCCAGGAGTTGACCGGCGAGGGCCTGAACCTCGAGGGCGTGCGCCGGATCCTCGAACTCGAGGCCGAGGTCCGCCGGCTGCACGCCCAGATCGACCAGATGCGCGACGAGGCCCGGGAGGCGCTCGAGCGTGCGCATCGGCACTACCGGCGGGAGCTGGTTCCCTTCGACCAGTCACTCGTTCCCTACCGAAGTGCGAGGAACCGCGCGCGGAGCTGACCCCGAAGCCGACGAGAGGATGACCGCAGTTGCCCCTTGACCCCCAACGCTGGACCGAAAGGACGAAGGAGGCGTTCTCCGCCGCCTCGCGCGACGCGGCAGCTCGGGGCAATCCCGAGATCACGCCGGCGCACCTCCTCGCAGCGGTCCTCTCGGATGCCGAGACGATCGCCCAACCGGTGATCACGAGGGTCGGGGCCTCGCCCGACGCGGTGTCGAGCCGGCTGTCGGAGGCCCTCGGCCGACTGCCACGGACGACGGGCGGTGCCGAGCCGACGATCGGCCGGGAGGCCCGCGAGGGCCTGGAGCGGGCCGACGGGCTCCGGGCGGACCTGGGCGACGACTACCTCTCGATCGAGCACCTCCTCCTCGCCTTCTCCGACGAGCTCGGCATCGATCGCAACGACCTGCTGAGCGCGCTGCGCGACGTGCGTGGCAGCCATCGCGTCACGTCGCCCACCCCCGAAGACACCTTCCGGGCCCTCGAGCGCTACGGGCGGGACCTCACCGAGGCAGCGCGGCGCGGAAAGCTCGACCCGGTCATCGGGCGCGACGAGGAGATCCGCCGGGTGATCCAGGTCCTGTCCCGTCGGACCAAGAACAACCCGGTCCTGATCGGTGAGCCGGGCGTCGGCAAGACCGCCATCGTCGAGGGGCTCGCCAACCGGATCGTCGAGGGCGACGTGCCCGAGACGCTCAAGAACAAGCGGGTGGTCGCGCTCGATCTCGGTTCGATGGTCGCCGGGGCGAAGTACCGCGGTGAGTTCGAGGAGCGGCTGAAGGCGGTCTTGAAGGAGATCACCGACTCCGACGGCCAGGTCGTCACCTTCATCGACGAGTTGCACACGCTGGTCGGCGCGGGGGCCGCCGAAGGCGCGATGGACGCCGGGAACATGGTGAAGCCGCTGCTCGCCCGGGGCGAGCTCCGGCTCATCGGGGCGACGACGCTCGACGAGTACCGCCAGTACATCGAGAAGGACGCCGCGCTCGAGCGGCGCTTCCAGCAGGTCTATGTCGACCAGCCTTCGGTCGAGGACACCGTCGCCATCCTGCGCGGGCTGAAGGAGCGCTACGAGAACCACCACCGGGTTCGGATCCAGGACGCCGCGCTCGTCGCGGCGGCCGTGCTGAGCGACCGCTACATCACCGGGCGGTTCCTCCCCGACAAGGCAATCGACCTGGTGGACGAGGCGGCGAGCCGCCTGCGGATCGAGATCGACTCGATGCCGACCGAGCTCGACGTGGTCATCCGGAGGATCCGCCAGCTCGAGATCGAGCGGGTGGCGCTCGAGAAGGAGTCCGACGAGGCCTCGGCCGAGCGTCTGGCCAGGCTCGAGGCCGAGCTGGCCGAGCTGAACGAGCGGTCCAACGCCATGACTGCCCACTGGCAGGCCGAGAAGGCGGCCATCGAGGCGATCGGCGACCTGAAGGACGAGCTGGAGCAGGCCAAGGGCCGGGCCGACCGCCTCGAGCGCGACGGTGACCTGGCCGGCGCCTCGGCGGTGCGCTACGGCGAGGTGCCGGACCTCGAGCGCCGCATCGACGGGGCCACCGCCGAGCTGGCGAAGCTCCAGGGCGGGCAGCGCTTCTTGAAGGAGGAGGTCGACGCCGAGGACGTGGCCGAGGTGGTGAGCCGCTGGACCGGCGTCCCCGTCAGCCGCCTGATGGAGGGCGAGGTCGAGAAGCTCGTCCGCATGGAGGACTCACTTCACCAGCGCGTGGTCGGTCAGGACGAGGCGGTGCGCGCCGTGGCCAACGCCATCCGCCGGAGCCGGGCCGGGCTCTCGGACCCGAACCGCCCCATCGGGTCGTTCCTCTTCCTCGGTCCGACCGGGGTGGGCAAGACCGAGCTCGCCCGGGCGCTGGCCGAGTTCCTCTTCGACGACGATCGGGCCATGGTCCGCATCGACATGAGCGAGTACATGGAGAAGCACACCGTCTCGCGGCTCGTCGGTGCGCCCCCGGGCTACGTCGGCTACGAGGAAGGCGGCCAGCTCACCGAGTCGGTGCGCCGGCGGCCCTACGCGGTGGTGTTGCTGGACGAGATCGAGAAGGCCCATCCCGACGTGTTCAATGTCCTCCTCGCGCTGCTGGAGGACGGACGGCTCACCGACGGACAGGGTCGCACGGTCGACTTCACCAACACCGTGCTCATCATGACCTCGAATCTGCCGGGGGACCCCGCCGACTTCTTCAAGCCCGAGTTTGTCAACCGGATCGATGAGATCGTGCGGTTCCGCCCGCTGAGCGAAGACGACCTGAAGGTCATCGTCGGGATCCAGCTGGGGCGGTTGCGCAAGCGGCTCGCCGCCCGGCGCCTCTCGCTGAGCGTCACCGCTTCCGCCGAGGCCTGGCTGGCCCACGCCGGCTACGACCCGGACTTCGGGGCCCGGCCGCTGCGCCGGGTCATCCAGCGACAGGTCGAGGACCCCCTGGCCCTCGAGCTGCTTGGCGGTCGCTACGCCGAGGGGTCGACGATCACCGTCGACGTGGAGGGCGACGCTCTCGTGCTTCGCTGATCGCCGGCCCGCGGACGGGCCGTGGGGACCAGGGCTCAGCCGGGGGCGGCGGACCCCGGCGGTGCCGGGAGCGGCTCGCTCGAGTGGAGGCCGGAGTCCACGACGTCGGCGGTCCAGTCGTGGCCGTTGAAGAAGCGGTACTCGTGGCGCTGCGAGGGGTCCGGGTACCAGCCCGCCGGCGGGCCTTCGGCCGGGCCCGGTGCCCATCCGCCACCCGCGGCGTAGGGATTGGTCGCCGGCGGCCGGGGGGGCGGCGGCGCGAGGGGTCCGGCGCCTACCCGGGTGGTGGCGCAGGCGAGGAAGGCCAGGCACATGCCGATGATCCCGAACACGAACCCGATCGCCAGCCAGACGTTCGGATGGATGCCCCAGGGGTTGCGACCGAACTGGCGGCGGAACATCGAGGCCCGGACGCCGGACATGACCCCGAAGAGCACCGCCAGGGCCAGTGCGACGACGGTGAACAGCGTCCCGTTCGAGTTGAGCGTGAGCGCCAACTCCACGGGGCCATCGTAGGGGCTCCGACCAGGCTTCCCGGGTCCCGTGGCCGGGATACAGTGAGACGTAATCCCTAGCCGTTGACGGAGGGTGGGCGGTGCCTGCAACCGTGGTCGTCGGGACCCAGTGGGGCGACGAGGGGAAGGGCAAGCTCACCGACCTGCTCGCGGCCGAGATGGACTTCGTGGTCCGCTATCAGGGCGGCCACAATGCCGGCCATCGCATCGTCATCGACGGCGAGGCCTTTGCCCTCCAGCTTGTCCCCTCGGGGGTGTTCTACAGCCGGACGACGCCGGTCATCGGCAACGGGGTGGTCGTCGACCCTGCGGTGCTCCTCGAGGAGATCGACGCCCTTAACTCGCGCGCCGTGGACACCAGTCGGCTCGTCGTGAGCGGCGATGCCCACCTGATCATGCCCTATCACCGGGAGCTCGATCGGGTGACCGAGCGGTTCTTGGGGAAGAACGCCCTCGGCACGACCCGGCGGGGGATCGGCCCGGCCTACGCCGACAAGGCGGCGCGGGTCGGCCTGCGGGTCCAGGACCTCATGGACGAGAAGATCTTCCGCCAGAAGCTCGACGTCGCCCTCAAGGAGAAGAACGCGGTCCTGGCCAAGGTCTACAACCGCCTCCCGCTGTCGGCCGACGAGATCGCGACGGCTTATCTAGAGCGGTACGCACCGCGGATCATCCCGATGGTTGCCGACACGGTGGGCATGCTCCATGACGCACTCGCCCGTGGCGACCACGTGCTGCTCGAGGGGGCGCAGGCGACCTTCCTCGACCTCGATCACGGCACCTACCCGTTCGTGACCTCGTCGAACCCGGTGGCCGGTGGGGCGTGCACGGGTTCGGGCCTCGGCCCGAGGGACATCGACCGCATCGTCGGCATCGCGAAGGCCTACGTGACGCGGGTGGGCGCCGGCCCGTTTCCGACCGAGCTCACCGACGCCGCCGGGGACCTCATGGTCGAGCGGGGCCACGAGTTCGGCACGAACACCGGTCGTCGCCGCCGCTGCGGCTGGTTCGACGCCGTCATGCTCCGTCAGGCGGTCAGGCTGAACTCGCTCACCGAGGTGGCGCTCACCAAGTTGGACGTGCTCGACACCTTCGAGACGGTCAAGGTGTGCGTGGCCTACGAGGCCGACGGGGTCCGCTACGAGCACCTGCCGTACCACCAGTCCACGCTGCACCGAGCGACCCCGGTCTATGAGGAGCTGCCCGGCTGGTTGACCGATCTCTCCAAGATGACCTCCCCCGACGACATGCCGCGCGCGGCCCGGGACTACGTGGGCTTTCTGGCCGAGCAGATCGGGGTCCCCGTGAAGACGGTGGGCGTCGGTCCCGAGCGCGAGCAGTTCGTCTCGTTCGCGACGCGTTGAGCGGGACGCCGTTGACCGTCTGCGTGGTGGGGTCCGGGGGCCGGGAGCACGCGCTCGCCCGGGCCCTCGCCCGATCCGCCGATGTGGTGGTAACCCCGGGGAACCCCGGCATGACGGCCGAGGTGGCCGGCCACCGGATCACGGTGACCGACACCCCCGCCCACGAGGTCGCGGCCCGGCTCACGGTGATCGGTCCCGAGACGCCGCTCGTGGCGGGCCTCGCCGATCGCCTGCGGGCCGAGGGCCTGGCCGTGGTCGGCCCGGGGGCCGACGGGGCAATGCTCGAGGGCTCGAAGGCCTTTATGAAGCGGGTGCTCGAGGAGGCCGGGGTGCCCACCGCCCGCTACGGCGCCTTCCAGGATCCCGAGTCGGGCAGGCGGTTCCTCGACACGCTCGATCCGCCATATGTGGTGAAGACCGACGGCCTGGCGGCAGGCAAGGGGGTGCTCGTCACCGCCAGCCGCGAGGAGGCCGAGGCGGACGTGGTGGCGAAGCTCTCGGGTGAGAGCTTCGGCGAGGCCGGCCGCCGGGTGGTGATCGAAGAGGGCCTGGTGGGCTTCGAGTGCTCGATCCACGCACTGTGCGACGGGCGGCGAGTCATCCCGCTCGCCGCGGCGCGTGACTTCAAGCGGGCCTTCGACGGCGACGCTGGCGCCAACACCGGGGGCATGGGCGCGTGCTCCCCCCCGCCCGAGGTGGACGACGCCCTGGTCGGCGAGGTCATGGACCGGGCGGTGGAGCCGCTCGTGGCCGCGCTCGTGCGACGCGGCATCGACTATCGCGGCGTGCTCTACGGGGGCATCATGGTCACCTCGTCGGGCCCGGTGGTGCTCGAGTTCAACGTCCGCTTCGGCGATCCCGAGACCCAGGTCCTCGTGCCGAGGCTCGCGGACGATCCGGTGGGCCTTTTGTTGTCGGTGGCCGAGGGCCGCCTCGGTGGCGACGCCCCCGCCTTCACCCCCGATGCGGCCGTGTGCGTCGTGGCCGCCGCCGCGGGGTATCCCGAGGCGCCCCGGTACGGCGACGCGATCGAGGGCCTCGGCGAGGACGGCCAGCTCGCCGAGCCCGTCGAGGGGGCGAGCGTCGTCCATGCCGGCACGGTCCGGGGCCCCGACGGATCCTTCAGGGTGGCCGGCGGTCGGGTGCTCGGTTTCACGGGCACGGGCCCGACGTTGGCCGCAGCGCGCGAGCGCGCCTATGGGGCCGCCCGGCGGGTGCACTGGCCCGGGATGCACTACCGGCACGACATCGCCGGCAGCGTCGACGCGGTGGCGGTGTCGCCGTGATCCCGCGCTACGAGCCGGCGGACGTCACCGCACTGTTCAGCGACGAGGCCCGCTTCGCCCGATGGCTCGAGGTCGAGCTCCTGACGGTGGAGGCCCTGGCCGCGACCGGGGCCGTTCCCGAGGCGGCCGCGAGGGCCGTCCGGTCCCGAGCGCCCAAGGCGGACGGCGGGTTCGTCGAGGCGGTCGCCGAGCGCGAGCGCGCGACGGATCACGACGTGGCGGCGTTCGTCGACGTGGTCCAGGACCGCATCGGGACGCCCGAGGGGGCGTGGATCCACTACGGGCTGACCTCCTCCGACGTGGTCGACACTGCGCTGAGCGTGGCGCTCGTCCAGGCCTCCGATTTGCTGGTCGAGGCGGCCGACGGCCTGCTCGGGGCCCTGGTCGCCCGGGCCCGGGAGTTGGCCGAGGTCCCGGTGGCCGGGCGGACCCACGGCATGCACGCGGAGCCCACGACCTTCGGGGCCAAGTTCGCGCTGTGGGCCCTCCAGGTCGCCCGGGACCGCGAGCGACTGCTCTCGGCGCGACGCCGCGTCGGGGTCGGGAAGCTCTCGGGCGCGGTGGGGACGTACTCCAACATCGAGCCCGAGGTTGAGGACCGGGTCTGCCGGGCTCTCGGCCTCGAGCCGGTCCCGGCGACCCAGGTGCTCTCCCGCGATCGCCACGCTGAGTACCTCTACGCCTGCGCAGCCGTCGGATCGACGGTCGAGCTCATCGCGACCGAGGTCCGGCACCTGGCGCGCACCGAGGTCGGCGAGGCCGAGGAGGCCTTCGGGGCCCAACAGAAGGGCTCCTCGGCGATGCCCCACAAGCGCAACCCGGTGTTGGCCGAGCGCCTCTGCGGCCTGGCTCGCGTGCTGCGCGGCTACCTCCTCGCCGGGCTGGAGGACGTGGCGCTCTGGCACGAGCGGGACATCTCGCACAGCTCGGTCGAGCGCGTGGTCATCCCCGACGCCACCGCGCTCGCCCTGTACCTCCTGCGGAAGTGCACCGACCTCGTGGCGGGCCTCGTGGTGCACGCCGACCGGGCGCTCGAGAACCTCCTGGAGGGCTCGCTCGGGCTCGTGTTCAGCCAGTCGGTGCTCCTTGCGCTGGTCGCCGCTGGGTCGACGCGCGACGACGCGTATCGAATCGTCCAGCGCGACGCCCGCTTGGCGTGGGAGTCGCGCCGGTCGTTTCGCAGCGTCCTCGAGGAGGACCCCGAGGTGACCCTCGGCCCCGACCAACTCGACGCAGCGTTCGATCTGCGAAGAGCGTTGCGCCATTCGGGCCGAGCCGTTGCGGCGCTCGAAGAGATCGAGCCGGGAGCCCTCTGAGCATGGCACCCAGGCTGTTGCGCTCGGGCAAGGTGCGAGAGCTCTACGACGCCGGTCCCGAGACGCTCCTCATGGTCGCCTCGGACCGGGTGAGCGCCTTCGACGTGGTCTTCGCCGAGCCGATCCCCGAGAAGGGCCGCGTCCTCACCGCCATGAGCGCGTTCTGGTACGAGGAGACGGGCGACATCGTCGAGAACTCGTTCATCTCGGCCGATCCGAGCGAGATCGCCGACGCCGTCGGGGACCTCGCGGCGCTGGGCGGGGTGGCCGGGCGGGCCATGCTGGTCCGCCGGGCCGAGATGCTGCCCCTCGAGTGCATCGTGCGCGGGTATCTGGCGGGTCAGGCGTTCACCGAGTACGAGGCGACCGGGACGGTCCACGGAGTCCCGATGCCGACCGGCCTGAAACTGGCCGACCGGCTCCCCGAGCCGATCTTCGGGCCCTCGACCAAGGCCGACGTCGGTCACGACGTGAACATCGACCTCGCGGCGGCCGCCGAGATCGTGGGCGCGGCGACCGCCGCCGAGCTCTCCGAGGCGTGTCTCGCGCTGTACCGGCGGGCCTCCGCCCGGGCCGCTGAGTCCGGCCTCATCCTGGCCGACACCAAGTTCGAGTTCGGGCGGATCGGGGGACGGCTCGTGCTGTGCGACGAGGTGGTGACGCCGGACTCGTCCCGGCTGTGGCCGGCCGACGCGGTCGTCCCCGGCAGCACCCCGCCGGCCTTCGACAAGCAGCCCCTGCGGGACTGGGCCTCGGGCCAGGACTGGGACCGGAGCCCGCCCGCCCCGGCACTTCCAACCGAGGTCATCGAGGCGACCTCGGCCCGCTACATCGCGGCCTACGAAGGGGTGACCGGTCGCTCGTTCGCCGACTGGTACGGTCCGGCCTGAGGTGCTCAGGCGGCGTGGGATGACGGTCAGATGAGGTTCGACGCGCACGTCGAGGTTCGTCTGCGTGCGGGGATCGCCGACCCCGAGAGTGCCACCATCGAGCGTGCGCTCCCCGCCCTCGGGTTCGACGACGTCTCGGCCATGACGACCGGCCGCTCGTTCCGGTTCGCGATCGAGGCTGCCACCGAGGAGGCGGCGGCCGAGCGGGCCCACGAGCTGGCCTGCCGGCTGCTCGCCAATCCGGTCATGGAGGACGTCTCGGCGACCGTCGAGCCGGCCCGCGCCTGATGGCCGAGCGGACCGGCGTCGTCGTCTTCCCCGGCACCAACTGCGAGCACGACGTCGCCCAGGCCCTGGCGCTGGTCGGCGCCGAGCCGGTGCTGCTGTGGCACGGGGAGGCGACCGTGCGCGGGGTCGACGCTGTGGTTCTGCCCGGAGGCTTCGCCCACGGCGACTACCTGCGCCCGGGGGCCATCGCCCGTTTCTCGCCCGTCATGGAGGCGGTGGCCGCCTTCGCAGCCTCGGGGGGGCCGGTCGTCGGCATCTGCAACGGCTTTCAGGTGCTGACCGAGGCCGGCCTGCTCCCGGGTGCGCTCCAGAAGAACCGGGCGCTCCGCTTCATGTGCCGACCGGTGGATCTCGTGGTCGCCTCGGACCGATCCCCGCTCACCGCCGGTGTGCCCGTGGGGACGAGGCTGCGCATTCCGGTCAACAACTTCGACGGGAGCTACGTCTGCGAGGACCGTGTGCTCGACGAGCTGCGGGCCGAAGAGCGGGTGGTGCTCCGCTACGTGGAGAACCCCAACGGGTCCGTCGACGACATCGCCGGGATCTGCAATGCGCAGCGCAATGTGGTGGGTCTCATGCCCCACCCGGAGCGGGCGAGTGACGAGCTCATCGGCTCGGCCGACGGGCTCGTCTTGCTCCGGGCGCTGCTCTCGGCGAGGGTCGCCTAGCCGCGCGTCCTCGCGACGCCGGCCTTCTGCAGGACGGCCGCGCTCACGCCGGCGGTGCGCCAGGTCCCGTAGCTGATGCCCTTGCGCTCGCCGTAGGACTTGGCGACCTTGATGAACTGCTTCTCCAGTGCGCTCAGGTCCTCGGTCTCGGCACCCTTGCCGAGCTCCTCGCTCAGGTCCTTCTTCTGCTGGATGAGGTGCAGCTTCGTCAGCGGGTCGGCGGTCGCCAACTCCGCGTCGATGGCCGCCAGTCGCTTGGTGATGGACGCCGGGGTGCGCCGCCGCCCGCGCCGGGGCCGAGACGACTCGATGGCCTCGAGATAGCGGCGAACGGCGAGCCCTTCCTCGCGTCCCTTGGCGAGGGCTGCCTTGTGTTGCGCGGTCATCCCTTGACTTTTTGTACTCGTCCTTGGCATGCGCCCATTGTCGCGTATTTGATGACTCAGGTCCAAGTCCATTTTCCACATTTCTCTCGCTGCGGCATTGCGAACACGCGATTCTGCTTCGGCACGATTCATTTCCTGAGAGCGGACCCGAGGCGATCACTTCGCGGCAGAAGTCGACACATTCGACCGAGCAAAATGCGAAAATGCCGTGGTTACCAGCGGGTATCGTTTCGCGCCCCGACGGTCGCATTCGGCGATGCCGCGAGGGTGGGTCCCCCGTTTTGATCGAACGGTCGGGGGAATCGGGACTCTGGTCACCAAGCGGAGCGGAATTTCTCCCCGGGGGTGGTTCGGCCGGCCCGGGTTTGGCGAGGCGCTGGGGCCGAAACGGGCACCGGGTCGCCGCGCCGGTATCGTGGCCGCGTGGCCGTCGTGGAGGGTGAGGTCGAGCCCCTACACCGTGCGCTCGGTCTCACCGACGGCGAATACGGCGACATCGTCGACATTCTCGGGCGCACCCCCAACCATCTGGAGCTGGCGCTCTTCGGGGTGATGTGGAGCGAGCACTGCTCCTACAAGTCCTCGCGCATCCACCTCCGGCGGCTCCCGACCGAGGGGCCCGGCGTCCTCGTCGGTCCGGGCGAGAACGCCGGGGTCATCGACGCCGGGGACGGGATCGCCGTCGCCATTCGCATCGAGAGTCACAACCACCCCTCGGCGATCGAGCCTCACCAGGGCGCGGCGACGGGGGTCGGCGGCATCCTCCGGGACATCTTCACGATGGGCGGCCGGCCGCTCGCGCTGATGGATCCCCTGTCCTTCGGGCCGCTCGACGATCCGAGGCAGCGTTGGCTCCTCGAGGGCGTCGTGTCTGGGATCTCCTCCTACGGCAACGCCGTCGGGGTGCCGACCGTCGGCGGCGAACTCACCTTCGACCCCTGCTACGAGCAGAACCCGCTGGTGAACGTCCTGTGCATGGGGGCGCTGCCCGTCGAGCGGCTGGTGCTCGGGGCGGCCTCGGGCCCGGGCAACCTCGTGGTCCTGCTCGGGTCGTCGACCGGTCGCGACGGGATCGGCGGGGTCAGCGTGCTCGCCTCGGCCGGCTTCGACGGCGCGGAAGGCACCGACGTCGACCGGTCGAAGCGACCGAGCGTCCAGGTGGGCGACCCCTACGAGGAGAAGCGGCTGATCGAAGCCTGCCTGGAGCTCCTCGATGCCCGGCTGGTGGTCGGCATTCAGGACCTGGGCGGCGCCGGCCTCGCCTGCGCCACGAGCGAGACGGCGGCCCGGGGCCGGGTCGGCATGGAGGTCGACCTCTCGGCCGTGCCCCGCCGGGAGGTCGGGATGCAGCCCTGGGAGCTCATGACGAGCGAGAGCCAGGAGCGCATGCTCGCCATCGTCACCCCGGGGGACTGGCCGGCGGTCGCGGCGGTGTGCGAGCGATGGGAGGTGCGCGCCTCGGTGATCGGGAGGGTCACCGAGCCCGACGTCGAGGACGGGCGGCCGGTGGCCCGCCTGCGCATCCGGGAGCACCCCGGCGGCCCGGTGCTCGCCGACGTCCCCGCTGGGGCGCTGGCGGACGAGGGACCGCGCTACGACCGTCCGATGGCCCGCCCGGCCGACTTCGAGCGGCGCCTCGGTGAGGGGCCAGAACGACTCGACCCACCCGCGGACTGCGGGGCCGACCTGCTCGCACTGCTCTTGGACCCCTCGTGGGTGTACCGCCAGTACGACCACCAGCTGTTCTTGAACACCGTCGAGGGTCCCGGTGGCGATGCGGCGCTGCTCCGCCTCGCCGGCCCGGGGCTCCCCCCCTCCCGGCGCGGCGTCGCGATCACGACCGACGGCAATCCCCGCTGGTGCGCGGTCGACCCCCGTGCGGGCACCGCGATGCTCGTCGCCGAGGCCGTCGCGAACCTGGCATGCGTCGGGGCCACGGCCGCCGCGATCGTCAACTGCTGCAATTTCGGCAACCCCGAGCATCCGGTCGTGATGTGGCAGCTCTCCGAGGCCATCGACGGGATGGCCGAGGCGTGCCGGGGGCTCGGGCTGCCGGTCATCGGGGGCAACGTCAGTCTCTACAACGAGAGCGGGGGCGCAGACATCCTGCCCACACCGGTGATCGGCGCCCTCGGGCTCGTCGAGACGCTCGCCCACCGGCCGCCGGGGATGGCGTGGGAGGAAGGTTCGACGATCCTCCTCGTCGGCCCGGTCGGTCCACACCCGAGCCCGGCTCTCGGGGGGAGCCGCTGGGCGGTCGAATGCCGCGGCGAGCGCGCCGGTCGGCTCCCGGCACTGGATCTCGAGGCGCATCGGCGCGTGGTCGGTTTCGTCGCCGGGCTCGTGGCGGCCGAGGTGGGGTGCGGGGCTGGCCTGGTCGGCGCCGTGCACGACGTCTCGGGCGGGGGACTGGGCGTGGCCCTGGCCGAGATGGCGATCGCCGGGCACACCGGGGCACGCGTCGGTGGGATCGAGAGCCACCTCGAGCTCTTCGCCGAGACGCCGTCGCGCTTCGTCGTCGCGACCGGCCGGCCAGACGAGCTCGCCGCCTGGGCGAGGGAGGCCGGCCTCGAAGCGACGGTGCTCGGGACGGCGGGCGGCGCCGAGCTCGTCGTCGACGGGCTGGTCGGGCTCTCGGTGGACCGGCTGGCCGGCCGGTGGCTCGACGCCCTCCCTGGAGCCCTTGGCGAGCCCGGGTGAGCGTGACCTCAGGGTCGCCGCGCTGCGAGCCGCTCGAGCACCTCGTCTTGGACCTCCAGGTCGCCCCGGCCGCGACCGATCGACAGGCCGGCCTTGACCGTGCCGTGGTAGTCGGAGCCCCCCGTGGCCACGAGGTCGTGACGCGCCGCGAGGCCGGCGAGCTCCTCGCGCTGCTCGGGTGGGTAGCTCGCGTAGTTCGCTTCGATCCCGACGAACCCGAGACCGGCCAGCTCGCCCACCGCCCGGTCCAGCTCGCGCGGCGGGAGCTCCAGGCTGAGCGGGTGGGCGAGGACGCACACCCCGCGCGACTCCCGGGCCGCCGCGGCGATCCGACCCGGCAGCACCCGCGCCTTGGGCACGAACGCCGGGCGGCCGTGGGCGAGCCAGCGGTCGAATGCGTCGGGGATCGACTCGGCGGCGCCCCTCTCGACCAGGAGCGCCGCGAAGTGGGGCCGGCCGAGGCTCTCCTCGGAGGCGGCGGTCGCGACCGCCTCCTCGTAGGAGATGTGGATGCCCAGCTCGATCAGCCGCTCGGCGAGCAGCCGGTTGCGTCGGACGCGGTCGTCGCGGAGCCCCACCAGCTCGTCGTGGAAGGCGCCCTCCTCGTGGTCGACGAAGTACACGAGCACGTGGGTGCTCGCGCCGGAGAAGGCGCACGAGACCTCGCAGCCCCCGACGAGCTCGACGCCCACCTCTGCGGCGCGGGCCCGCGCCGCGCCGAGACCCGAGAGGGTGTCGTGGTCGGTGAGCGCGACGGCGGAGCAACCGGCGGCGGCGGCGAGCTCGGGGATGGCCCCGGGCGGGTCGGTCCCGTCGGAGGCGTTCGAGTGGACGTGCAGGTCGATCACGGCCCGCCCGACGATATCGGGGCCGCGAGGACGCCACGGGACCCGGACCGGGCCGCACGACCGCCTGTGGGAGACTCGGGGGGTCATCGACGGTCCGCCCGGGGCGCTGCGGATCGACCGGTGGCCGCGGGGGAGCGAGCGGGGTCAGAGGGCCGACGATGAAGGAAGCCTGCGGCGTTTTCGGGGTCTTCGCACCTGGGCGTTTGATCGCCCAGCTCACCTTCGACGGGATCTACGCGCTGCAGCACCGGGGCCAAGAGTCGGCCGGCATGGCCGTCAGCGACGGCCAGACCATCACGGTGGTGAAGGACATGGGCCTCGTCTCCACGGTGTTCGACGAGCGCACCCTGTCGGGCCTCCACGGACATCTGGCCATCGGGCACACCCGCTACTCGACCCACGGCTCCTCGGACTGGAACAACGCCCAGCCGGCCTACCGACCGGTCGGCCGGGCGGGGTTCGCCCTCGCCCACAACGGCAACCTCACCGAGACCGAGTCGCTCATCAAGCGGGCCGGGATGCTGCCCGGGATGACGGCGTCGGACAGCGACGTGGTCGCGAGCCTGCTCGCGGCGGAGTTCGCCGACCGTGGCGACGAGGGAAACGGCGAGCTCGCGCAGGCCATCGAGGCCGTGATCCCCGACCTGGCCGGGGCGTTCTCGTTCGTCCTCATGGACGCCGACCACCTCTACGGGGTGCGCGACACCCACGGCTTTCGGCCGCTGTGCCTCGGGCGCCTCGGGCCCCCGGAGGCCCCCGAGGGATGGGTGCTGGCCTCCGAGTCGCCGGCCCTCGACGTGATCGGCGCCGCGTTCGTGCGGGAGCTCGACCCGGGCGAGCTCGTCACCATCGGTGCCGAGGGGGTCTCCTCGCGCCAGCTCTTCGAACCCGACGAGGTGGCCGACCGGCTGTGCATCTTCGAGTTCGTCTACTTCGCGCGCCCCGACACCCGGCTGCACGGCGTCGAGGTCCACGGCGCCCGGCGGCGGATGGGCGAGCTCCTGGCGCGCCAGGCACCGGTGGACGCCGACATGGTCATGGCGGTCCCCGACTCGGGTGTGCCGGCGGCCGAGGGCTACGCGCGCGAGTCCAACATCCCCTACGGCCAGGGGCTGGTGAAGAACCGCTACATCGGGCGCACCTTCATCGACCCCGACCACCAGGCGCGCAAGAACGCCGTCCGGCGGAAGCTCAACCCGCTGCGCGACAACATCGAGGGCAAGCGGCTCATCGTGGTCGACGACTCGATTGTCCGGAGCACCACCGTCCGCTCGGTCGTCCGGATGCTGCGCGAGGCCGGAGCCGCCGAGGTCCACCTCCGGATCTCGTCGCCGCCGTTCGCCTGGCCGTGCTTCTACGGCATCGACACCCCGAGGCGCAGCGAGCTGCTCGCAGCGAACATGAGCCTCGAGGAGATTCGCCAACATCTCGACGCCGACTCGATCGCGTACATCTCGCTCGCGAAACTGAAGGAGGCGATCGGCGCGCCGGGCCACGACTTCTGCGACGCCTGCCTCACCGGCAACTACCCGGTCCCGGTCCCGGTGCACTTCGAGGAGGCCGACGACGATCGGTCGGGCCCGGCGGGCGTGCTGCAGGCCGCCCTCCCCGGGGTCTGAGCTGATGGCCTCCTCGAGGCCGAGCCGGCCCGGCGGACTCACCTACGCGGGGTCCGGCGTGGACCTCGGCGCAGCGGAGGAGGCCGTCGAGCGGATCGGGCGGATCGTGCGGGCGACCACCCGGCCCGAGGTGCTCTCCTCGATCGGGGGCTTCGGCGGGATGTTCGCGCTCGACACCGGGCGCTACTCGAACCCGGTCCTCGTGTCGTCGACCGACGGGGTCGGCACGAAGCTCCTCGTGGCCAAGGCCCTCGACCGCTACGACACGGTCGGGATCGACCTCGTGGCGATGTGCGTCGACGACCTCGTCTGCGTCGGGGCCGAGCCGCTCTTCCTGCTTGACTACGTGGCGGTCGGTCGCCTCGACCCGGACCGGCTGGCCGAGCTGGTCGAGGGCATCGCGGCGGGTTGTCTGCGCGCCGGCTGCGCACTCATCGGCGGCGAGACGGCCGAGCACCCCGGGGCGATGGCCGAGGACGACCTCGACGTGGCCGGGTTCGCGGTGGGGGTCGTCGAGCGCGGCGAGGAGCTCGGTGCGGCCCTGGTGCGCAGGGGCGACGTCCTCGTCGGCCTGCTGTCGCCGGGCCTACGGTCCAACGGCTACAGCCTCGCCCGCCGGGTGCTGCTCGAGCGGGCCGGCCGGACGCTCGGCGATCCGGCCTGGCCGGGAGCCGACCGGACGCTCGGAGAGGTGCTGCTCGAGCCGTCGGTGATCTACGCCCCCGCCGTGCGAGCAGCCCACCGGGCCGCCGGTGGCGGCCTCCATGCGTGCGCGCATGTCACAGGCGGGGGGCTGGCGGCCAACCTCGCCCGGGTGCTGCCCGACGACGTCGACGCCGTGCTCGACGCCGGCAGCTGGCCCGTGCCGCGGATCTTCGGCGAGATCGCGCGGGAGGGGGGCGTGGACGACGAGGAGATGGCCAGGGTGTTCAACCTCGGCGTGGGGATGGTGCTCGTGGTGGGGGAGGACCACGTCGACCACGCCCGTGCCGCTGCGCACGACGAGGGGGTGACGACCGCGATCATCGGCGGCGTCGTCGAGGGCTCCGGATCGGTGGTGGACCGCTGAGTACCCCACCGGGCAACGACGCGCTGCGCGAGCACCTGCTCGCCCACTCGGTGCGCCGCGGCACCTTCGTCCTCAAGTCGGGGAAGACCAGTGACTGGTTCATCGACTCTAAGCAGACCGTCTGCCGCCCCGAGTCGATGCTGCTGGTCGCCGAGGCCGTCCTCGCCTTGATCCCCGATGATGCCGATGCCATCGGGGGTCTCACGATGGGGGCGGACCCGGTCGCCTTCGTCACCGCAGCGGTGGCGGCGTCAAGGGGTCGGTCGCTGCGCGCCTTCAGCGTGCGCAAGGAGGCGAAGGACCACGGGGGCGGGGGGCGCATCGCCGGCGCGCTCGATCCGGGCGACCGGGCCGTGATCACCGAGGACACCGTCACCAGGGGGAGTTCGCTGCTCGAGGCGGCCAGGGCCGTGCGCGACGCCGGTGCCGAGCCGGTCCTCCTCCTCGCGGTGGTCGACCGTGGGGGCACCGTCGCCGAGATGGCGAGGGCCGAGGGCCTCCCCTTCCGGGCGGTGTTCAGCGCGCCGGAGTTGGGCTTCCCCTTCGAGTCGGGCGCCTGAGCCGCCGGGCGCGCCCACGTCGCGCCCGTGGCTCAGGCCGTGGCGGTCCCCCGCTCCTCGAAGGCCATCGCCCGCTGGAGGGCGGCCGCCTTCATCTCGCCCGGGATCTCGACGGCCCCACCCAGTCCGACGGAGTTGATGCCGGCCTGAGCCGCCTCCTCGACGATCCCTCCCACCATGACGGCCAGCTCGGGGGACCGGTGGAAGACCAGCACGCCGTGATTGGCGAGGAGGACCGCCGGCACCCCCGGTCGGAGCGCGGCGCGGATGTTCGCGACCGCCTGCTCGGATCCCCGCGGCCCGTACCGGGCGACCGGCACGCCGTCGGGCAGCCCGAACATCGCCAGCGCCTCGATCCAACAGCCGATCGGCCGGTGGGTGACGGCGTAGGCGGTGGCGAAGGGGGAGTGCGTGTGGATCACGCACCCGGTGTCGGCGCCCTCCCCATAGAGGGCGGTGTGCATGGCGACCACGGCCGCCTGAATCGGGGGCAACTGGCCCTCGCGCAGGGTCCCGTCGAGCCCCACCCGGACCACCGCCTCGGGGAGGTGGCCCCGCAGGGACGGCCCGCCGGTGAAGTACATCTCATCGGCGCCGGGAACCCGGAGGCTGACGTTGCCGTGGCCGTTGGCCGAGATCGCGCCGGATGCGACCACCCGGTTGGCGACCTCGATGACCTGGCTCACCATGTCGGCGTCCATCGGCCCCTCCCTGTCCTGCCGTCGGGCACATTGTGGGTCACGCTACCTGCGCATCGATCCGCCCGGGATGCCGCCAACCTGCGCGGGCCGTTGGTGGGGGAGGGCAGGGGGGACCACCCGCTCGGGCGGGGGCGGTGGCCTGCACGGCGACCCGGGCCGCTCGGGATCGCTCGTCGAGCGAGCCGCCTGGTGGTCGGGACCGGCGTCGATCCGGTGACCTCACGCTTTTCAGGCGCGCGCTCTGCCAACTGAGCTACCCGACCTTGGCGGACCTGACGGGATTTGAACCCGCGACCTCCGGCTTGACAGGCCGGCGTGCACTCCAAACTGCACCACAGGTCCATTGACCTCGGGCGGGCGAATCCCGCACCGGGGGGGCAGGCCATCATACGCGAGCCGCCCGGGCGGCCCCCTCGGGGCCCCAGCGGGCCGCCCGCCGCCCGGCACGCAGCGGTCCGCGGGCGAAGGCGTAGCCGGCGACCCGGCACACGAGCAACGCGACGGCGAAGATCCAGAGCGGGTGCACCGCGAAGTCCGCCCTGGGGCCGAACCCGGGGACCGGGCGCCGACTGGGCGGAGCGTTCCTCAGGCGGGGGCCGCCTCCAGGGCGGCCGCGAGCCGCCCGAGGGTCGTCCCCATGGTCTGGCGGTTGCGCTCCGTCCGGTCGTCGATGCCGGAGATCTCCTTGCTGAGCTCGAGGACCGAATCGGGCCGCAGGTCCTCGTTCCATTCGGTCACGGTGCAGCCCCTCTGGGTCGGCTCGATGCGGTATCCCCAGGTCGCGTAGTGGAAGTCCATCATCGAGCACTCGAAGGCGAAGGCCCGCCCCGGTTCGGCCTCGATGATCTTGCCCTGGCTCGTCCAGGTCTTCTCGCCGTTGCGGTTGTGCCCGTCGAAGGTCGCCCCGAGGGCAGGACCGGTCGCCCCGTCGTGCCACTCGCAGGCGTAGCACTCCTCGGACCACTCGCCCATGCGGGTCACTTCGGAGATCGCCCCGTAGACCGCCTCGGGTGACGCGGCGATCTCCCGGGAGACCTCGATTCTCTTGGTCATGGGCCCATCTTGGCTCCCCGGGCCGGGTCGTGCCGCACCCACGAGGGCCCGGGTCCTCGGGGAGACGGTCACCCTCCCCCGGTCATTAGGGTTCCAGGAGGGAACCCATCATCGAGATCGGAAGGCCGTGCTCGTCGAGATCTGGTCCGACATCGTGTGTCCGTGGTGCTACATCGGCAAGCGCCGGTTCGAGGCCGCGCTCTCGCAGTTCGAGCACGCCGACGAGGTGGAGGTGCGCTGGCGCAGCTTCGAGCTCAACCCGGGCGCTTCGCAGCGCAGCTCGCGCACGATGGCCGAGGCGATCGCCCTCAAGTACGGCACCTCCGTCGAGGAGGCGTCGAGGAGGCTCATCAGTCTCGACCGGCTGGCGGCGCACGACGGCCTGCACTACGACCTCGCCAAGACCCAAGGGGGCAACACCTTCGCGGCGCACCGGCTCCTCCACTTCGCCTACGAGAAGGATTCCGCCACCGCGGCGGCATTGAAGGAGGCGCTCCTCCATGCCTACTTCGAGGAGCTGAAGCCGATCGGTGAGCGCGAGACCCTGCTCGAGGCGGCGCAGCTGGTCGGCATCGACAGGGACGAGGCGAACGAGGTCCTCTCCTCGGATCGCTACGGGGAGGACGTCCGCCGCGACGAGGCCGAGGCGAACGCGCTCGGCTGCGCCGGCGTCCCGTTCTTCGTGTTCGACCGGACGTTCTCGGTCCCGGGCGCCCAGGATCCCGAGACCCTGCTGCTCACGATGCGGCGGGTCTGGGAGCGCGGGAGGTCGCTCGAGACGGCCCCGGCTTCCGCCGGGGGCTCCAAGTGCACCGACGAGTCCTGCGGGATCTGAGCGTCCCGTCGGTCGAGCAGGTCCGGTCGCCAGCCACCGCCCGAGGGCGGGACGCTCCCTCGGGCCCTCAGGAGAGGTGCCGGTAGCGGCCGAGGCCCCACACGATGGTCCCCGGGCGGACGTCGTCGAGACCGAGACCGGCGAGGGGAAAACCGTCCTCGACGAGCAGGCGCTCCTCGACAAGGCCCTCGGCCTGGGCCTCGCGCCAGGCGCGGGCCGGGCCGACACCCCATTCGTTGTGCGGCTCGAGGTCGTCCATCAGCACGATCGATTCGGCGGTGCTGAGCGGCGCGCAGTGCTCGATGTCGGCCTTTGCGACCTCGTACTCGTGGCCCCCGTCGATGTAGATGAGATCGAAGGTCCGGCCCGGGTGCGCCTCGCTGAACGCGGGAACGGTCTTGGTCGAATCACCCTTGATCAGTTCGTGGCGGCCCGGGAACAGCTGGTCGATGAGGCCCTTGGCCATGTCGACGTAGTCGTGGTCGCCGAGATCGAACGAGAGGACCTTCACGTCGGGGCGCGCCGAGAGGAAGAGGTAGCTCGAGTGCCCGGCGTTGAACCCGATCTCGACCACCTCGCGGATGCCCGTGTACCGGCGCATCAACTGCTGGACGAAGACCGCCTGGGACTTGAGCGAATGGCCCTCGATCGGAAAGAGCCGCAGGCCGTCACCGCTGCGCAATCGGCGCACCCGCTGGCGCGCAAAGCAAGACGCCAGTCGGCGGTTGTAGGGGCGGAGCGGATCCGTCGGGTCCACCAGCCACCGGGCCTCCCCTCCTAGCACGCGGAGGGCGGCAGCACTCACGGTCCGATGTGCGTGGCTGGGAGGCGTTCGACCACCCAGCGATGTTAAGCGACGGCGCCGCGATCGGATCGGCGGGGGGGTGTCAAAGGGCGGTGCCAAGGGACCACCCAGAGGCCCGCCGCTCACAGGTTCGCCGTCGAAGCGGCACGCGCCCAAGGCGCCCAGGACGCCGTTGAGCTCTCAGCACAGCTGGCCATGCGACCGACGTACCCTCGCGCCGACACAGCAACTCTCGACCGTTCTCGACGAGGCCGAGGCGGACGTTGCGGACCCCCACCGGCCAATGGGGACGGTCACGCGGTCTTGGAGGACGGTGACGGCCGTCAACGAGCCGCTGGAACCGGGCCCGACGGTAGGTCGGCCTCGCTGCCGTCCAGAACGGCTCGAAGCCCGGTGGCGTTCATGCGGGCACGGGCCGCCCACCACTGGCTGGTGCGGTCGTTTCCGTCGGCAACGTGGAGGTGTTCCCAGCGGTCGGCCTCGCCGGCGAGCCAGGCGACGGTGGCGTGGGGCTCCTGCTCGAGCATGGCCTTGAGCGAGAAGCGGCGCTCGCCGATCCGGTAGCCGACACCGATGCGGGCGGCGGCCTCGCCCAGGGATGGACGGGTCAGGATCATGGCCGAGCGGACCGGGATGACCAGCCCGTCGAGGAGGGCGCTCGGCCCGGTACTGACATCGAGCGGGTCGGGGGCGTCGCGCAACGCCAGCGGACGACGGTCGTCGAGCGCAGCCTCGACGGCGGGGAGTTCGTGGGAGAGCGTCGCCCGCAGAAGGGACGCCCAGCGTGCCAGCGGTTGGACGCCGAGCGACTCGACGGCGCGGGTGTAGGCCGGCACCCAGGGCCACAGATGCTCCCAGCACAGCGCCAGGCGCATCCGCTCCAACGCCGCCCTCGTCGACGAGGTGGTGGTGTCCTCGTCGGCGGCGGCGCCCAGGTGGGCGTAGAGGGCGAGAAGGGAGGCGAGATGGTCGGGGTCTGCGTCGGGGACGATGCCGACGGCACGCCAGAACCCGGCGGCCCGGTCAGCGGCTTCGCCCCCAAGCTGGCCCTCGGCACCGAGGTACACCGACGCGTGCGGTGGCAGGTTGAGGACGAACACCGCGGTGTGCTCCTCTTTCGACGTGGCCCCGAAGCCGAGCGCCTGGGTGGCGGCCGAGCTCGCCGATGGGGTGTCGCAGGCCGCGGCGAGGGCACCGAGCAGCTCCCAACGCAGCGACCTGGTCGGTGCGACCCGTCCTGCGCTCACGATGGCGTCGCAACCTGAGCGGAGGAGTCGTCGGTGGGCAGCGCGTAGGTGGCGGGCGCGGGTTTGAGGGGGCGCATCAGCCAGGCGGGCCGTCGGGTCCGGTCCGGGGAGACCTGGCCGGCGGGCCGGGTGGTGGCCATCCACTCGTGGTAGATGGCCCGGGCGCGGGTGGTGTCGACGGCGATGTCGCCGTGGGTGTCACCGGGCCGCGCCGGGCTGACGGTGACGGCCTGATGCCAGCAGTGCATCCCCGAGATCGGGTCGGGGTGGACCGGGAAGGTGAGGTTCTGGTGGACGCCGGTGTCGTTCCACCAGATCCTGGCTGTGTCCGGGTCCTCCGAGGCGTAGGGGCCGACCGACGCGGTGCGCCGCATGACCCAGCTGCCTTCGGAGTCGCGCTCGAGGTTGACGGTGGCCATGAGACCGCCGGAGCGTTGGTCGTGGCCGGTGAGCTTCCAGCGGCCCATGTGGTGGCTGCAGGCGACGACACCGGGTCGTATGCCCTCGGTGATCCAGGCCTTGGCGACGAAGTAGCCGATGTCGGTCTCGACACGTACCAGGTCGCCGGTGCGCGATACGCCGAGCCGGGCGGCGTCGAGGGGATGAATCCACACCGGGTTGGTGTGGGCCAGCTCGTCGAGCCACTTGCTGTTGGCCGAGCGGGTGTGGATCTGGGTGGGGAGCCGGAACGTGGAGAGCAGGACCATCTGTCCTGGGCCCAGGTTGTCAGGGTGGACGTGGCTGCGGATGTAGCCGGGGAGGGCGTGTTCGGGCCATCCCCACGCCGCTAGGGTCGAGGAGTAGAACTCGAGGCGACCCGAAGGTGTCGGGAACCCCCTCCGCACGGTCCCGTCGATCTCGACGCCGACGGCGCGGCGCCCCTCGGCGTCGGCGGCCGGGGCGCCCATTGGGACGATGTTGGGGCCGGCCGGCTTTGGGCTGGAGGCATAGACGCGCCCGTGGGGGTCGATGTCGATGTCGGTGAGTTCGTCGGTGGGGACGGGCTGATCGTGGATGGCACCCTGGCCCTTGATGATCTCGAAGGCCCCGTACCTTCGCATCCATTCGAGCGGGCTCAGGCCTTCGGCGGCGGCCCGTTCGGGCAGGCCGGGCACGGAGTGCTCGAACATCCAGCCGTAGTACTCGTCGACGGTGAGCTTCGTGCCCGGCGCCGCCTTGGACTCGTGGTACTGGCGGATGCCGAGGGCGCCGTCGGGGTCGATCCGCCATGACAGGTCGATCCAGAACTCGTTCTCCTCCCACACCTCCCCGGGGTTGACCTGGCGGGTATCGGTGATGGTCTCGCCCATCCGCTCTCGGGCGGCGCGCAGGACCGGCTGGCGGAATCCGACCCACTGACCGTCGTACTGCTCGTAGGAGTGGGTGTCGTGGCGTTCCGAGGCGTGGCCCATCGGCAGGACCCAGTCGGCGAAGTAGGCCGACTCGTTCCATGTCGGGGTGAGAGCCACGTAGCAGCCGACCTTGTCGTGGTCGGTGAGGACCTCCATCCAGCTGAGACCGTCGGGGTTGGTCCACACCGGGTTGTAGACCCGGCTGAAATACGTGTCGAGGCGGCCTCGGCCGTCCTTGAGGAAGTGCGGGAGGAGGAACGACAACTCGTTCTGGGCGAGGGGGAATTCCAGCGGCCAGGACAGCTCCTGCCACACGCCCGGGTGCGGCGGGGTGTGGATCGGCTTGGGGACGAACTTGTTGTAGGCGTTGGGGAAGGTGCCGCCCTCGGTGGCGACGGCCCCTAGGAGCGCGGCGATGAAGAATACGGTGCGCGCCACCTGCCAGCCTCCCAGGTTGGACGCCGCCGCGGACCGCCACGAGTGGCAGGAGAAGCGGGTGCCGGCGGAGGCGACGGCCTCGGCGACCTCGGCCAGGGTGGCGGCATCGATTCCCGACTCGGCGGCGGCAAAGTCGAAGGTGTAGCGGTCGTACTCGGCGAGCAGCGCGTCCTCGAAGGAGTCGAAGGTGACCGGCAGGTCGGGGTGGCACGCCTCGAGGTACTCCTCCCAGTTGAACCAGCGGCGGAGAAAGGCCCGGTCGTGGCGGCCGGTCACGAGGATGTAGCGGGCGACGGCCAGGTTGATGGCGGCCTCGCTGCCCGGCAGCGGCGAAAGCCACCAGTCCGCGTGGGTGGCGGTGTTGGACAGGCGGGTGTCGAGGACGATCACCTTGGCGCCGTTCGCCCGCGCCTCGGTGATGCGCTGGGCGTGCGGGTTGAAGTAGTGGCCCGTCTCGAGGTGTGAGCTGCTCAGGTAGATGACCTTGGCGTTGGCGTGGTCGGGGCTCGGCCGGTCGATCCCGGTCCAGAACTGGAAGCCGGTCCTACCCCCTGCCGAGCACACGTTGGTGTGGCTGTTGTGGCCGTCGACGCCCCACGAGGCGAGGACTCGCTCGGTGAAGCCGTCCTCGCCGGGACGGCCGATGTGAATCATGATCTCGTTGCGGCGGTCCTCGACGATGGCGGCGCGCAGGCGGGCGGCGATGGCATCGAGCGCCTCGTCCCAGCTGGCCCGCTCCCACCGGCCCTCGCCTCGGGCGCCCACGCGGCGGAGCGGGTAGAGGATCCGGTCAGGGTCGGTCACCTGGTTGATCGTCGAAGGGCCCTTGGCGCAGTTGCGTCCACGCGACCCCGGATGCTCGGGGTTGCCCTCGAACTTGCGGACCGCCATGGTGTCCCGGTCGACGTAGGCAAGCAGGCCGCACGCCGATTCGCAGTTGAAGCAGGTGGTCGGCACCAGCATCGAGTGCCGCTCCGCGCGCTTCGGCCACGACCGGGAGTCGAGCTCGACCCAGTCGTCCCATCGCTCCTTGGGTGGGAACGCAGCTAGATGGATGCGGCTGGCGCCCGGATAGAAGGTTTCACCGCGTGCTTCGACGTCGGCTCGCGCCGCCGAGACACGCCGGCCCAGCTCATCTAGATCGGGGGCGGCATCCTCGGCTGAGGGAGTGTCAGGCACCAGGGCTCCTCGGAGGGCTAGGCGAGCGGGACGGACTGGCCGGCCTGGACGTAGGCGTGCTCGTGGGCCAGAAGTCCCACCAGCGCAAACGGCACGGAGACGACCCCGATCCACGGTGCGGCGACGGCCACGGCGACGCAGAGGGCGCCGGGCCAGAAGTACCGGGCGAAGCGACCCCGGGTCATCTCATCGGCCGCCAGGTGGGCGTGCGCGGTCGGGTGGGTGAGGGTGATCTCACCGGTCACGAACAGCAGATGCACCGCCGCCGCCGCGCCGAGCATCACCTCGACGGCGACCACCCCTCGGTGCGGGGAGAAGCCCTCTGCGAACGGGAGCATGGCGGCGGCGCCGACGAGCACCGCTTGGACGGCGAGGTGCGGCGGGAGCAGCGGGCTCTGCCACAGGTCCCGGGCCTTGGCCTGGGCGAACAGGTATGCGGTGTAGCACGCGACCGCCAACGCGAGGGGGACGGCGAAGCCGGTCAGGATCTGGCGGGAGACGACCGACCCCGCGAGCGAGCCGGCCAGGTAGCACGCCACCGCGGCGCCGTAGGCGCCGACGATGAACGATCCTCGCACCAGCCAGCTGTGCCACTGGGGTCGGGTGAAAATCAGGAAGAAGCGAGCCGGGTGCTTCAGGTCCCAGATGAGCAGCACACCGGTGACGCCCAGGAAGCCGAGCGCCATCAGCGGCGCCGCCCAGCGGACCGTCGGATCGTCCCAGCCCACCCGGCTGGAGAGGACGAGGAGGAGCGGCACGAGGAAGCAGCCGGCGGCCAGGCCCTTGGTCCACGTGTAGAGACTCACCCGCCATCCCCACGGGGCGTGGTGGGGGATGTCGTAGGACAGCAGGGCGGCGGCGGAGGAGTTGCGCCGGCCCGGGTGCCCTGACGACACCTGCTGGGCACCACCGCGCCCCTGGGTGGCCCATGCGAACAGGTCACCGTCGGGTCGCCGGGCCGCCAGCGGGTCGAGGGTCGCCTGATGGGCGCCCTTGTAGAACAGGCCCGGTTTGGTCTCCTTCTCCGGGCGGCGCACCGTTACGGCGTCACGTTGCACGATGCGGGCCACCTTGGAGGTCGGGTCGTGGAGGTCGCCGACGAGGATGGCCTCGGTCGGGCAGACCGACACGCACGCCGGCTCGAGGCCCACCTCGAGGCGGTGGGCGCAGAAATTGCACTTCTCCGCCGAATGGTCGTCGGGGTTGATGAAGATGGCGTCGTAGGGGCAAGCGGCCATGCAAGCCTTGCAGCCGATGCAGATTGACTTGTCGAAATCGACGATCCCGTCGTCACGCTTGTACATCGCCGAGGTCGGGCACGCGGCGACGCAGGGGGCGTCGGTGCACTGGTTGCACCGGGTCACCTGGAACGCCCGCCGGACCTGCGGGAAGACCCCGACGTCGACGGACTTGACGTAGGTGCGGGTGACTCCGACTGGCACGTCGTTCTCGCTCTTGCACGCCGTCGTGCAGGCATGGCAACCGATGCAGCGGGTCTGGTCGAGGACCTTCACCCACCGCGGCTGCTCGGTAGTCGGCTCCTTGCCTGACGGTTTGGGTGTCGACACCACCGGGGTCACCCCGGTCGGGCCGTCGGTCACTCTTCGGCCATGGCGAGGCCGGTGCCCGCCGCCCTCGACCAGTCGTCGTCGACGTGGACGACCCGCCGGCCGGCCCGGTCCAGTAGCGACGCCGAGATCGACGCCCGGAAGCCGCTGGCGCAGTGCACCCATACCTCACCCTCCGGCACCTCCGCCATGCGGTCCTCGAGTTCCCAGAACGGGATGTGGACCGCCGCCTCGAGATGGCCGGCGGCCCACTCGTCGGGCCGCCGTACGTCGAGGATCACCACTTCGTCGCGGCCTGCAACAGCCGCAAGGCCGTCGAAGTCGGTCACCTCGTAGGTCGAGGTGCGACCGTCGGCGAGGGCGTTGACCGGGCCAGTGGCCGCGCCCGCTGGCCGGTCGATGCCGATGCGGGCGAGTTGGCGTTGGGCGTCGGAGACCTGGGCGGTGTCGTCGCCGACGAGGGTAAGCGGGGTGCCCCACGGGATGGTCCAGCCGAGGAAGGTGACGAACGAGTCGCCGAGCTCGACGGAGATGGTGCCGGTGATGTGGTGGCGGGCGAAGGCGCGCCGTTGGCGCAGGTCGACGACCCACTCGCCGGCGTCGATACGCCGGCGTAGCTCGGCTGGTTCGAACAGGCGGGGCGGGTCGAGGTCGGCTGCCTCGGGTCCTGCGCTGTTGGCGGGGCCCATGTGGGCGTAGTAGCGGGGGTAGGCGCCGAGCCCGGCGATCAGGGTTTCGACGAAGGCGTCCTCGTCGGCGGCCACCAGGGCGACGTTGGTGACGCGCTCCTCGCCAACGGAGGAGGCGTCACCGCTCGTCGGAGTGGCGGCACAGAAGCTCCCGAAGCCGTGCGTCGGGTAAACGGCGGCCGTCTCGGGCAGATCGGCGGCTAGGCGGCGGACCGAGTGGTACTGCGCGCGGGTCAGCTCGTCGGTGCGGTCCGCGCCGATCAGGTCGGTGCGGCCGACCGCCCCGAAGAGCATCGACCCGCCCGTGAAGACCGCCAACGGGGGCCCGCGGTCCTCGCTCAGGGCGTAGGCGAGATGGCTGGGGGTGTGACCAGGCGTCTCCAGGGCGGTCAGCTGCAGGTGCCCGGTCTCGAAGACCGAGCCTTCGGATGCGGGTGTTCGATCGAAGGCGACCTTGTCGGCGGCGGCGACCACGTAGGCGGCGCCTGTGGCCTCGGCCAGGGCCAGACCGCCGGTCACGTAGTCGTTGTGGATGTGGGTCTCCACCACATGGGTGATGCGCACCCTTTCGGTGCGGGCTGCGTCGAGGACCCGGTCGATGTCGCGTTGAGGGTCGACAACGATACCGACCTCCCCGTCGTGGGCGAGGTAGCTGCGGTCGCCGAGGCCGGCGGTCTCGATGGTCACGATCCGGGCCATCTCAGGTACGCGCTCTCGGTTGGCGCACCGCCGGCGAGTGGACGGGCTGCAGGCTCACGCGAACCCCTTCAGGGTCAGATTCCGGTATAAGGAGGGGAGGCCGTAGCGCTTGAGCAGCCCCATGTCGTAGCGCTCCTTCTGGGTGTCGATCAACGGGGTCGTCGGGTGGGGCTTCATCGTGTAGTCGAACTCGGCCAGTAGGCACGACGCGTACCTGTCGTAGACGGCAGGGGGCTCACGTCCGGTCATGACGACAAGGAAGTTGTCGGTGATGACCGGAGCCTGCTTGCGGATGGCGGCGCCGGTCTTGGAGTTCGGTGACGATCCGGCGTCACCCAGGCTGAACACGTTGCGCCACCGGCGATGCCGCATCGTCGCCTTGTCGATGTCGGCGTACCTGCCCGGGTTGGCGGGTCGACAAGCGATCCGGACTTGATCCACCCCGGGGCGCCCTGCGGCGGGACTAGGTGGGCGAAGTCGTAGCCGAGCGTGGACTTCTTGCCGTTGCCGTGGGATCGGTCGACTAGGACGACCTCATGGGTGTCAGGGTTCACCTCGACCACCTCGTGTTGGGGTCGCACGTCGATGCCGTAACGCGCCGCTACTGTCTCAAGGACCGAAGAGAACTCGGGGACGCCGAACATGGCCGGTGTCGGCAGGACCAACACCACCTGGTTCTTGTCGAGCACCCCTTGCTTGCGCCACCAGTCCGAGGCCAGATCGGCGATCTTCTGTGGGGCGCCGGCGCACCTGATCGGACCCGGCATCGAGAACACCTCAGTCCCCGACCGCATGCCGTTGATGAGCTCCCACACCTTCGGGGTCAACTCGGGCTGGTAGTTGCTCGACACCCGTCACGGCCCAATGTGTCCGCTACGCCCAACAGCCGATCCCAGTCCAGCGCGATGCCAGGGAAGACGACCTGGAAGTCGTCGCCGACCCTGCCGCCGCCAGCCAGGCCGACGGACTGCGCGTCAGGGTCGATGTCGACAGCCCGGTCCTTCACCCGGGCGACACCCTCGGGCATCACCGATGCCTGCGGGCGCACCGAGCGAGCCAGCGACGACCGACCGCGCCCACGAGGGTCCCCAGCGGCTGGTAGTAGTGCACCTCCGACGGCTCAGTTACTGTCACGTTGCCCTCTCCCGCCCGCTTCAGGCGAGCGGCGACGGAGATGCCCGCACTGCCTCCTCCTACGATGACGACCCGCCGCCGCTGCGTACTCATCGAACCCCCGGTACTGACTCGGACGCCCATTTATGTCCGGACATTTAAGTCCGGACATAAATGGGCGTCAAGGGTTCGTCGTTCACGCCGGCCCGCCATACTGGTGGTGTGGCCAACAGGGCAGACGGATCACTGCCACTGTGGGAGAAGGTGCTCGAGGATCTGCGGAAGCGCATCGCGACCGGGGAGTTCGCCGACCGCTTCCCCGGTGACCTCGAGCTCGTCGCCCACTACCAGGTGAGCCGGCACACGATCCGCGAAGCGGTCCGCCACCTCCAGGCCGACGGTCTGCTCGAGCGACGGCGGGGTCGCGGATCATATGTGACCGAGTCGGTCATCGACCAGCCGCTCGGAACCCTCTACAGCCTGTTCCGCTCCATCGAGGAACAGGGCATTGTCCAAGACAGCGTGGTCCGCCACCTCGAGGAACGCACCGATGACGAGGCCGCCCTGATGCTCGGCCGCCCCGGCGAGCCCCTTTTCTACCTCGAACGGCTCCGCCTCGCCGACGGCAAACCCATCGCCCTCGACTGCTCGTGGCTCCCGCTCCCGCTCGCCGCGCCACTGCTGTCGATCGACTTCGCCCACACCGCCCTCTACGAGCAGCTCGCCGCGCAGTGCGGCATCCGCGTCACCAGCGGCTGGGAACGGATCCGCCCCATCCTCCCCGACCGTAACCAGCGCGACCTGCTCCAGATCACCGCCCGGCAACCCGCGTTCGCCGTCGAACGCCTCGGGCTCTACGACGGCAATCCCTTCGAGTGGCGTCACAGCGTCGTGCGCGGCGACCGGTTCACCTTCGTCGCCCGCTGGAGCAGCGACCAGATCGACACCGCCTTCGAGCAGACCGGGCCGATTCCGCGCCCGGCCCTCTGACCGGCCAGCTCAGGTGCCCGCGACCGCCTCGGCGGTCACCGATCCGGCCACACGTACACGAGACGGTCCTTCGGTGACCTCGATGCGTATCGCAACTAGCCGCCCGGGTCGCGGCCAAGAGGTTTGTCGACCCGGCCAAGGTCGGGGCTGCGGCCGATCGGATCCTGCGCGACTCGGGGTTCGGGCGATGCCTCACCACCACGATCCGAACCGGGTACTTCGGCTAAGACTTCGATGCCGAAGCCCTCGACTGCGAGGTACGCCTCTTGGTGGGCCACTACGCCATCACCACCTCACTCGACCAGAAAGCAGCCTCGACGGCCGACGTGGTGCGGCACTACGAGATGCTTCAAACGTCGAACGGCGCTTTCGGGTGATGAAGGACTTCTTGGGGTTGCGACCGGTCCACCACCGGACCGAAGAGCGCGTGCGCGCCCATATCGCATTGTGCGTCATTGCCGCGGTGATCCAAGCAGTGATCGGCGAGGATCTCGCCCGCCCCGACGTCCGCGATCCCGACCTCGACGACCAGGTCATGACACCACGACGAGCCCTGGCCAAACTGGGCAACATCCGGCTCCATCGACTCGATGCCGGACGGCCCATCGAGCTCGTGGACCGGCCCACCCCGCTGCAGCGAAGGATCCTCGAGGCCCTGGCGGTGGACACCTCACCCTGGAACCGGGCGTAATCGCCTGACTGGGCTTTTTCAAACTGTGTTGTGTGGGGGAAACACTTTCGCGCCGCGCACCGTCGACCAGAACTTTCGCGTGACCCCAGCTGAAGTCGGGGCCGGAGGCGGCTGGATCCGCATCGCCCTCATCGGTGTCGTCCCCCCCGCCGCGGGAGCTGCGGACATCTGTGTCTTCGCTCGTCTCGGGCACCTACCGCTTTCCGGCAAGCGAACCCCTTAGGGCCTACAGCACCCGTAGACCACTAAACCAGATCCGTCTCCCCGAGACGGATCTGGTTCAAGGCTTCATAGTTGGCGATGCTCATCGAAAGCCGCTACCCGTGGAATATTTCGGCCAGCCCCAGGTCAGACTCCGGCGCAAGCCTTGGCCGCCACACCTTCGAATATGTAGCCGACTGTCCTGGGGCCCTTCAGGTAGTAGTTCTCCATCCTCGCGATCTGAAATCCACTTCGACCTACGAGTTCGTCGATCGGCCGGTTCAGATGGCAGCCCCCGAACAGGCGGCGCTGCACAGGCGTCAAGCGGTCCTGCCAGCGCGATACCGCCGGCTCAGGTGATATTCCGTGCTCGACAAAGTGCAGCTCACCGCCTGGGCGCAGCACTCGATGAATCTCGGCGAGGGCGCGGTTGACATCAGGAATTGTGCAGAGCGTCCACGTGACGAGTACGTGATCGACGCTGGCGGAATCGACGGGCAGGCACTGGCCGTCCAAACCGACGAACTCGACTGGAACCGGGCTGGCAGCCACCCGCTTGGCGGCCAACTTCCTACCCACAGTCGCGGGGTCGACGGCTCGGACCCGGCGTACCGTCGACGGGTAGTGGGGAACATTGAGTCCGGAGCCGAAGCCGACCTCGAGCACCTCACCCGCGAGGCCTGCCGCCACGCGGGCACGGATCCGAGCGAATTCGCCGCCTCCGAGGACCACGTCGATGAAGCGTGGGAGGACCTGGTCCCGGTACAAGCTCATCGCGCCATCATGGCGCGATATCTCTAAACGCCCGAGGACTCCTCGAGGCGAGAAGCATCTAAAACTGACGGAGTTCCTTGACACTCCGGGGCGCCCGGAAATGGCCCCTGACCTGTGCAAAAAGATGACCTTGACCCCGCTTTCCGAGCCGGGCTCATAAGGGTTAGGCCTGGACGGTTGCTGCGTGGAGCGCCTCAAACTCCGCTGGAGGAACGTAGCCGAGCGAGTTGTGGAGGAGCTCGGGGCTGTAGAAGTGCTCGAGGTCCAGTCGTCGATGTTCTGCGTGAGCGTTCAGCGGATTCGTGTGTCGGTGGCTCAGGAGACCCAACCGCTTGTCAGCCGCGTCTCGGCCCATTCGGCGTGACTCTGTCTGGATGTCTGTTCGGCGCATCAGGCCGCACGTGCCTGCCTTCAGGACCAGATGTACTCCTCGGCGATGGCGCCCTTGTTCCAGCGGGCGACAGTTACCATGCGGCCGCCTCCCTCGAACTCGCCGACTACGCAGGTCCATTCTCCCGATCCGAACTTGATCGGGTGCGAAGTGATCTGGGGTGGTGTTCCTCCCGCGGAGTCGACGTAGGCTTTCATTGCGGCGATGTGCTCTTCGATGCCGTGAGTGACCGGCTGGCCTTTCCAGTCGACGAGCACGTCGTTGGTGTGGTGAGCGGCGAAGACGCCGTGCCAGTCGGCGCCATTCCAGCCTGTGAAGTCGAGGTCGTCCATACCTTGGAGGTTGTCGGAAACCTGGTCATCGCTCATGTGGTCACGCTTTCAAGTTGGAGCGGCCTGTGCTTGGCCGCTGGTTTGGGTGTCAATCGGAGGTTGAGGCGGGTCACTGGGACAAGGTCGCTTCGGTTTCTATGTCGAGGGTGACGTCGTCGCCGATGCGCATGCTTCCCGCCTCCTGGTTCAGTTCGGCGACGAGACCGAACTCACTTCGGGTGAGGGTCCCACGGGCCGAGAAGGAAGCGCGGGGTGTTCCGTGCGAGTCGGTGATCGACCCGACAAAGCGCACGGTCAGTGGGACGAGCTTGGTGACACCCCTGATGGTGAGGTCGCCCAGGACGCGCCACTCACCCCTTGGGTGCTCGATGACACGGGTGCTGCGGTAGGTCATCGTCGGGTGAGCGTCACAGTCGAGGAAGCGATCCGAGCGCAGGTCGTCGTCCCGAGCGGCGAACAGGGTGCTGATGCTGGCGGTCTCCACTGTGACCTCCAACGATGAGGCGGTCAGTTCCTCCGCGATCGTCACGGTGCCGGCGACTCGCTCGAAGCGGCCACGGACCCGGCCGACGACGAGGTGTTGGGCTGTGAAGCCCACGAAAGTGTGCACCGGGTCGATGGCGTAGACCCCGGGGGAAGGAGCCAGTACGTGATTGACGATACGGCTGTGATCGCCTGGGGGACCGGCACTTGGCGCATCGGTCATGCTGCTACCCCTCGAAGTCTGCGGATGGCGTTCTGTCTGGTCGCGGCATCGAGCACCACCCTCATTTCAGCCCCCCCATCCCCGGGTGCAGCGCTCCCGACGCTGATCGCACCTGGAACCTGTGACGACGGTGTCCGGGCCCGGTGGCTGTCACGGAGCAAGTCATAGGTTGGACTCGTCTGCCGGTACATGCGGCAGGGGAGGTGCCTCACCGGTCCCACTGAGCCCGATTTCGTTGCGGCCGAGGGCGAAGCAGGTCATGGACAGCGATCCCATGGTGTAGCCGTCGATGAGGACCCGAGTCTTCTGTTCGGCTGCATCGGCCAGCCCGGCGATGTAGAGCAGGGGGATGAAATGATCGGGTGTGGGGACGGCCAGCGGGTAGTCGGCGTCATCGACGACCGAGAGGATGTCGCCGGGGGCGGACGTCATGACCTCGGTGACCGTCTCGTTGAAGCGTCGTGCCCAGTCGAATGACCCGTCCGGCTGGTTCCAGTCGACTCGGCGCAGGTTGTGAACCACGTTGCCGCTGCCCACGATCAAGATGCCTTCATCTCGCAGCGGAGCCAGGCGGCGGCCTAGGTCGAGGTGGTAGTCGAAGGGCTTGGTGGCGTTGATGGAAAGCTGCACCACCGGGATGTCGGCGTCAGGGAAGACGTGGACCAGGACCGACCAGGTGCCGTGGTCGATCCCCCAGCTGTCGCTGTCCTGGCCCACCCAGGTCGGCTCGAGCATGTCGACGACTTTGCCGGCCAGCGCCGAGTCTCCGGGCGCTGGGTAGTCGACGGCGAACAGCTCGTCGGGGAAGCCGTAGAAGTCATGGATGGTCCGAGGCTGAGCCATCGAGGTCACGGCGGTGGCGTTGGTGTACCAATGGGCCGAAATAGATAGAACGCCCGCCGGGCGGCCGACGCTCTCACCAAGGGCCCGCCACGCCTCGGTATAACGGTTGTGGTCGAGGGCGTTCATGGGATTCCCATGGCCCAAGAAGGCAGCCGGGACCCGGGCCGCCTCAGTCACCGGAATACCCGAGCAAGGTTGGTCTCGCAGGTCTAGCCACGATGTGCCTCCTTGATCGAGCGTATCGTCGCACCTGACAGCGCAACGGTTCTGACGACCACTGTGAGGACCGACTGTGAGCGTGAGCACCGCGACGGACCTAGCGTGCGGAGCCACTTTCGTCGGGACCTGGGAAGAGTTGAGTGGGCCGACAGAGCCTCGTTGGGAGACCGCCCGCTGGACTTTCTTGTAGAGCGGTCGCGACTACCTCGCGGTCTGGGAGTCGCTGGCTATGGCGATGGTCTGCCGGGAGATCGAGTTGGTCAGCCGGGGAACCGGTGACATTGCGATCGCGGGGATGTCACCCCGGAAGCGGTTGGCGGCCTGGGTGCCCGGGGCGTCCGCGGTTACCTTTGCGGAGGTCCGCTGGTCTCGGCCCGGTCTTGCAGTTTCCGGTGGATGCGGTTTCTCGAATGCGCCGGCGGCGATGACATTGGTACGGATGTCGTCGTCCCCCAGCTCCGAGGCCAGAGTCTCGCGGTGATTAGGTGCTAAAAGCGTCGAGAGCGGCCACGACCATGGTCTGCACGCCTGCTTCGATGGTGGGGTGCAGCACGGGGGCGAACGCCGGGTTGTGGTTGGTGGGTATGTCCTGGGCGACCCGCCCCGCGGCCTGCGCGGCCCGGTAGGTGTCGGGATCGGTGCCTCCGAGATACCAGAAGACCGACGGGACGCCCCATTCGGTGCCAAACGAGCCGAAGTCTTCGCTGGCCGCATACGGGGCGGTCAGCTCGTCGACGCGGTCGTCACCGAAATGGGTCCGCAGGGCGGCGGCTACCCGGCCGGTCCGCTCGGCGTCGTTGACGGTCAGCGGGTAGTGCTCGGTGGCGGTGATCTCCGGCGGTTTCGGCGCCCCCGAGGCCTGCGCTTCGGCGTTGACGATGCGTTCGATGGCATCGAGAGTGTGCCGCCTGATCGCCTCGTCGAAGCTGCGGACGTTGATTTTGAGGACCGCCTCGTCGGGGATGACATTGTCCTTGGTCCCGGCCTGCAGTGCTCCGATTGTGACCACCACCGCCTGGGAGGCTGCGGTCTCGCGGGAGACGATGGTCTGCAGTCTCATGACGGTCGCCGCGGCCATGACCACCGGGTCCACGCTGGACTCGGGCATCGAGCCATGGGCGCCTCGCCCGAACAGGCGTACCTGCAGGCTGTCAGCGGCCGCCTGGGTGGTGCCAGGCCGGTAGCCGATCCGGCCCGCTATGCCCGGCATCACGTGCTGGCCCAGGATGACCTTCGGTTTCGGGAACCGATCGAACAGGCCGTCGTCGATCATGGCCTGGGCCCCTTGGGCGGTCTCCTCGGCCGGCTGGAACACTGCCATGAGGGTGCCCTTCCACGACCCCGCGGCACCGGCCAAGAGGCTGGCTGTGCCCGCCAGCCAGGAGACGTGCATGTCGTGCCCGCAGGCGTGCATGACCGGCACCTCGTTGCCGTCGCTGTCGGTGCCGACCTCGGCGCTGGCGTAGGGCAGTCCGGTGGCCTCCTTCACCGGCAGGGCGTCCATATCGGCTCGGAGCATCACCGTCGGTCCGTTTCCATTGTGCAGCAGCCCGACGACCCCGGTACCGCCGACCCCGGCGGTTACCTCGAAACCTGCCTGGCGTAGGTGAGCCGCCGCCTTCTCTGCCGTGCGGTGCTCCCGTAGTGACAGTTCGGGGTGGGCGTGCAGATCACGATAGAAGCCTTCGAGATCGCCCAAGATGTCATCCAAGCGACCAAGGACAGACCGGATCTGGCTGGTATCGGACAAGGCCACCTCCTTACGCAAGGATGCCAGGAATGGTCCAGGGTTTCGACCCCACGTTGATCCTGTGGCTCAACCTCATCGGCACGTTCGTGTTCGGCCTCAGCGGGGGCCTGGCCGCCGTGAAGGCCCGGCTCGATCTCTTCGGCGTACTGGTTCTCGCGCTGGTCGTCGCCCTCGCCGGCGGCATCATCCGAGATCTGCTGATCGGCACTCCCCCGGCCACCTTCCGGGACTGGCGCTATCTGGCCGCCGCAGGCGCAGCCGGGGTGGTCACCTTCGCCGCCCGCCCCTTACTCGAGCGCCTCTGGAACATCGTCCTGATCTTCGACGCCGCCGGGCTCGCGCTGTTCTGTGTCACCGGGGCTGCTAAAGCCGTCGAGGTCCGCCTGGGGCCGGCCCAGGCCATCATCCTTGGTGCCATCACCGGCATCGGCGGCGGAATGCTCCGCGACGTCATGATCCGCGAGATACCTGTCGAGTTGCAACACGACCTCTATGCGGTGACTGCACTCGCTGTC
>DAHUYG010000053.1 GCA_027315315.1 Acidimicrobiaceae bacterium
GGCCGGTCGCGATCGCTCCCGCGACGTCCCCGTCGGTGATGAGCCGGATGCGGGCGCCGGTCTTGCGCACCTCGGCGATGAGCTCGGCGTGACGGGGGCGATCGAGGATGACGGCCGTGAGGTCGCGCACCGGACGGCCGAGGGCGTTCGCCAGGGAGTGCAGGTTCTCGGTGGTCGACTTGGTGATGTCGATCGACCCCGCGCCGCGTGGCCCGACCGCGATCTTTTCCATGTAGAAGCACGGACCCGGATCGAACATCGTGCCCCGTTCGGAGACGGCGATCACCGAGAGCGCCCCGCCGCGGCCGAGCGAGGCGAGGGTGGTGCCGTCGATCGGGTCGACGGCGACATCCGTACGGGGCGGGGAGCCGTCGCCGATGCGCTCGCCGTTGTAGAGCATCGGGGCGTGGTCCTTCTCGCCCTCGCCGATGACCACGACGCCGTCCATCGAGATGGTCGAGAGGACGACCCGCATGGCGTTGACCGCAGCGCCGTCGGCCCCCTCCTTGTCGCCGAGCCCCATCCACCGGCTGGCGGCCATGGCGGCGGCCTCGGTCACCCGGGCCAGCTCGAGAGCGAGGTTGCGGTCAGGCGCCTCGGGCTGTCTCACCACGGCCCCGACCATAGTTGGCGATAATGGGGTTGTGGACCGGCTCGTCATCCGTCCGAACGGTCCCCTCGAGGGCACAGCGAAGGCGGGCGGGGCAAAGAACTCGGTGCTGAAGTTGATGGCGGCGTGCCTCCTCGCCGAGGGGCGCCACGAGCTTCGAAACGTCCCAAAGATCGTCGACGTGGAGATCATGTCGGACATGCTCGGGGCGCTCGGCGTGCGCGTGGAGCGGTCGGCCGGGACCCTCCACATCGACGTCCCCCGGGTTGACGAGCTCGCACCCGAGGCGCCCTACGAGCTCGTCGACAAGATGCGCGCGTCGATCGTCGTGCTCGGGCCGCTGCTCGCCCGTTGCGGCCACGCGAGGCTCTCGATGCCCGGCGGCGACGACTTCGGTTCGCGCCCGATCAACTTCCACATGAACGGGCTCGCCGACATGGGCACCCGCTTCACGACCAGCCATGGCTTCATTCAGGGAGCGGTGGAGGCGGGCGCGTCCGGGCCGCGGCTCGTGGGCACGAGGATCGTCCTCGACTATCCGAGCCACACGACGACCGACAACCTGATGATGGCGGCGACGCTCGCCAAGGGCACGACGACCATCGAGAACGCGGCCCGAGAGCACGAGGTATGTGACCTCGCCGACTACCTGAACTCGATGGGTGCCTCGGTCATCGGTGCCGGGACGTCGCGCCTCGAGATCAACGGGGTCGAGCGCCTCGAGCCCTCCGTGCACACCGTGATCCCCGACCGCGTCGTGACCGGCACCCTCGTCGCCGGCGCCTGCCTCGCCGGCGGCGCGGTGGTGGTCGAGGACGGCCGCTTCGACCACATGGAGATGTATTTGAACAAGCTGCGCGAGATGGGTGCCGAGGTCGAACAGCGGCCCGAGGGCCTCTGCGTCGCGGCGCGCCGGCGACTCTCGTCGGTCGACGTGGCGACGCTCCCCTATCCGGGGGTCGCCACCGACTACAAGCCGCTCATCGTGACCATGCTGGCCATCGCCGACGGCGTGGCCATCGTGACCGAGAACCTCTTCGAGGGGCGCTTCCGCTACGTGGACGAGCTCCGTCGGATGGGCGCCGACATCCGCACCGAGGGACACCACGCGGTGGTCCGAGGCGTTGCCCGGCTCTCGGGGGCCCAGGTGCGCTCGCCCGACATCCGGGGCGGCGCCGCGCTGGTGCTCGCCGGGCTGGTCGCCGAGGGGGAGACGATCGTGACCGGTGCGCATCATCTCGACCGGGGCTACGAGGACTTCCCGGCCACGCTGCGGTCCCTCGGGGCCGACGTGGAGCGTCGTTGAGCGAGGGTTCCAAACCGCTGCCACGGCGCAGCGACCCGGAGGAGCTCCTCGGCCGCGCGATCGAGGGCGACCGGGGCGCCCTCGCCCGGCTGCTCTCCTACGTGGAGGGCGGGGGCGAGCGGAGCCGGGCCGTGGCCCGGCTGAGCTATCGGGCGGCGCCGCCCTACGTGGTGGGCGTGACCGGCGCTCCCGGAGCGGGCAAGTCGACGCTCGTCGACCAGTTGGTCGAGGTCGCGAGGCGCGGCTGGCCCGCGCTCGAGGCCAAGGGTGCCGTCCCGGCGGCCCACTCCGAGGCGATCGACCAGGTTGCGGTGCTCGCAATCGACCCGACCTCGCCCTTCTCGGGCGGCGCCATCCTGGGCGACCGGGCCCGCATGCAGCGGCACGCCACCGACTCGAGCGTCTTCATCCGCTCCATGGCGACCAGGGGCCATCTCGGTGGCCTGTCGCTCGCGGTGCCCGACGCCCTCCGGGTGCTCGGTGCGTCGGGGATCCCGATCTCGTTGGTCGAGACGGTCGGCGTGGGACAGGTCGAGGTCGAGGTGGCAGCGGCGAGCGACACCACCGTCGTCGTCGTCACCCCGGGGTGGGGCGACTCGCTCCAGGCGGCCAAGGCGGGGCTGCTCGAGGTCGCCGACCTCTTCGTGATCAACAAGGCGGACCGGCCCGGAGGGGCCGAGGCCGCCCAGGACCTGCGCCAGATGCTCGCGCTCGGCGGCGAGCGGGACTGGATGCCGCCGATCGTCGAGACCGTGGCCACGAGCGGGGAGGGAGTCGAGGAGCTCTGGGCGGCGGTCGCCGGGCACCGCGCGCATCTGGTGGCGAGCGGCCTGCTCGACGCGCGCCGAGCCGAGCGCGTCGAACAAGAGCTGCGTCGGGTGCTCGGCGCCCTCTTCCAGGAGCGGCTCGACCGGTTGGCCTCCTCGGAGCGGTACCGGGGGGCCATCGAGGGCCTCCGTTCGGGCCGCGTCGACCCCTACGAGATCGCCGACGAGCTGCTCGGATCGAGCTGACGGGCGGGTTCGGGGTACCGTGCGGGCGAGCACCGGGCGGCCGGGTGAGGGCCGGCCGGTCGAGAACACCACCACCACGCCATGACCAGCCCGCGCCTCCCGCTCCCGAGCGTCGACCCGACCGCCGAGAACCGGCGCTGGTTCCAACACGCCGTGTTCTACGAGGTGTTCCTGCGCGGCTTCTACGATGCCAACAACGACGGTATCGGCGACATCGCAGGGCTCCACGACAAGCTCGACTATCTCCAGTGGCTCGGCGTCGACGCCATCTGGCTGCTCCCCTTCTACCCGTCGCCGATGCGCGACGGGGGCTATGACATCAGCGACTTCTTCAACGTCGCCCCGGACTACGGCACGCTTGGCGAGCTGACCCAGCTCCTCGACGACGCG
This sequence comes from Acidimicrobiaceae bacterium, assembly GCA_027315315.1. Taxonomy (GTDB): domain Bacteria; phylum Actinomycetota; class Acidimicrobiia; order Acidimicrobiales; family RAAP-2; genus Palsa-461. The sequence continues at coordinate 3,320 of DAHUYG010000053.1, forward strand.
CACCGCCGCGGCATCCGATTCGTGGCCGACCTCGTCATGAACCACACGAGCGATGCGCACCCATGGTTCGTCGAGTCGCGCTCGAGCCGGGACAATCCGAAGAGCGACTGGTACGTGTGGAACGACGACGACCAGCGCTGGGCCGAGGCCCGCGTGGTGTTCACCGACGTGGAGCGGTCGAACTGGACGTGGGACGACACCCGTCAGCAGTACTACTGGCACCGCTTCTACTCGCACCAGCCGGACCTCAACTACGAGAACCCCGAGGTCGCCGACGCGATGGTGGAGATGGTCCGGTTCTGGCTCGAGCTCGGCTTCGACGGGTTCCGACTCGACGCCGCCCCCTACCTCTTCCAGCGGGACGGCACCGCGGGCGAGCACCTGCCCGAGACCCACGACTTCATCCGTCGCATCCGCAAGGAGATCGACACCCATTACCCGGGCCGGGTGCTGCTCGCAGAGGCCAACGGTTGGCCGGCCGACGTCGCCGACTACTTCGGCGCCGGCGACGAGTGCCATCTGTGCTTCCACTTCCCCCTCATGCCCCGCCTGTTCATGGCGGTACGCAAGGAGCAGCGCTACCCGATCACCGAGATCCTCTCGCAGACCCCCGAGATCCCCGACGGCTGCCAGTGGGCCATCTTCCTGCGTAACCACGACGAGCTGAGCCTCGAGCAGGTGAGCGAGGAGGAGCGGGACTACCTCTTCTCGGAGTACGCGAAGGACGAGCGCATGAAGCGCCACATGGGCATCGGCCGGCGTCTGGCCCCGCTCCTCGACGGCGACCGGCGCCTGGCCGAGCTGTTGTACTCGCTCATCTTGTCGCTGCCCGGGAGCCCGGTCATCTACTACGGCGACGAGCTCTTGATGGGCGACAACATCTACCTCGGGGACCGCGACTCGGTGCGCACGCCGATGCAGTGGTCGCCGGATCGCAACGGGGGGTTCTCGCGCGCGGACTTCGCACAGCTCTACCTGCCGCCGGTGATGGACGCGGTCTACGGGGCCGACGCCGTCAACGTCGAGGCGCAGTCGCGCAACCCGGGCTCCTTCTTGCACTGGTTGCGAGGCATGCTCATCCAACGCCGGGCGATGCCGGTGCTCGGGGTGGGGGACATGGAGCCGGTAACCTGCGCCAACCCCTCGGTGCTCGCCTACGTCCGATCGGGTGAGGTCGCAGACGCCCCGCGGGAGATCCGAGTGCCCTGGGGCCCGCTGCACCCGGTCTCGGGGCAGTCGGGCGGCGGGTGGGCGCCCCAGGGGCCGCCGAGTGTCGTGCCGGTCGTACCCGGCGAGGACGACCGGGCGGGGCAGCGTCCCCAGGCGGTGCTCTGCGTGCACAACCTGAGTCGCTTCGCCCAGCCGGCCGAGCTGGGCCTGGCGCGCTGGGCCGGGTGCACCCCCGTCGAGGTCCTCGGGCGGGTGCCGTTCCCGGCGATCTCCGACGAGCCCTACACGCTGGCGCTTGGCCCCTACGGCTATCTGTGGTTCGAGCTCACCCCGGGGACGGGCATCGAATGGTGATCGGGTCCATGCTCGACCTCGACCCCGGGCGCCGCGATGCCTTCGCCCGGCTCCTGCGTCCGTGGCTCGCCCGCCGCCATGCGCCCTCGGGCGACCTCGAGGTCCTCGAGGTCGAGGTCCTGTTGGCCGGCCGGCCCGGCCTCTTCGACATCGTCGCCCGGGCCGGTGGGCGCCTCGCGCACCTGGTCCTCGGGCTCCACCCCGAGGGCGCGCCGCTGCGCATGCTGCGCCACGACGAGGACAGCGTGCTCGGGCGCTTCGAGGACGAGCACGGCGTGGCGGTCGCCGTCGACGCGCTGTGGGACGCCGAGCTGGCGCCGCTCGTCATGGTGGCGGTGGTGGGCGAGGAGCCCTCGGTGGTCTCCATGATGCGGGACGACGACGACGCCGTCGTCCTCGACATCGACGACGTGGCCAGCCTGAGCGTGTTCCCGTGGCTCACCGAGCGCCCGCACCCGGGCGTCGAGATGCTGGTCGCCCTGGACGAGGCGGGCTTCAACCATCTGGCCGCCCCGGTGGCGCTCTGGCGGCGCCAGGGTCGAGATCTCGGGCTCGTCCAGGAGCTCCTGGCGGAGCGGGCCGGAGGGTGGGCGCTCGCCCTCACCTCGCTTCGAGACCTCTACGCCACGTCGGGCCCCCCCGAGGACGCCGGAGGCGACTTCGCCGACGAGGCCGTCGCGCTCGGCACCATGACCGCCCGCATGCACCTCGCCTCGGCCGACGCCTTCGGTCGGGGCTCCGGGGCGCTCTCGGACTGGGCCGCCGAGGTCGAGCTCCTTGTGCGAGAGGTGGCCCCCGGACCGGTCCCGGGCGCCGCCGCCGAGGCGCTGGCGACCCTCCGCTCGAGCGACGACCGCTCGCCGACGGTTCGCACCCACGGGGACCTCCACCTCGGCCGGGTGGCCCGCACGAACGCCGGCTGGGTGATCGCCGACTGGCTCCCGGGCGGGGTCGACGCCGAGGGCACCCCGGCGTTCCGCTCGCCGCTCGCCGATGTCGCCGACATGCTCTGGTCCCTGCACTACGTCGCGGCGAGCGCGCTCGAAGAGCGCGACCCGGCGGTCCGATCGGAGCTCGCGGCGGCCGCCGGGTCCTGGGAGGAACGCAACCAGCGGGCGTTCCTGGCCGGCTACCTGGGCACGCCGGGGATCGAGGACCTGGTGCCGAGCGAGCGGGCGGTGCTCGACGAGCTCACCGCGCTCTTCGAGCTCGAGGAGTTCGCTCGTCGCACCGGGCGCCTGCCCGTGGGCTGAGTCTGTGCCGAGGGGGGCGTGGCACACTGAGCCCGTGCGGGTGGGCATCTTGACCGGCGGGGGCGACTGCCCCGGCCTGAACGCCGTGATCCGGGCGGTCGTGATCGCCGGGCACGTGCGCTATGGCTACGAGACGGTCGGCTACCTCGACGGCTGGCGGGGGGTCCTCGAGCGGCGCTCCCGCCCGCTCGACCCCGTGGAGTCGGCCGGGCTCCTCACGCTCGGGGGGACGGTCCTCGGGACGTCGCGCACCAACCCCTTTGCCGTGGATCGCGGGCCCGAGCGGGTGATCGAGCACCTCGCGCAGGCCGGCGTCGAGGCCGTGGTGGCGATCGGCGGGGACGACACGCTCGGGGTCGCGAACCGCCTGGGCCCGCTCGGGGTGGCGGTGGTGGGCGTGCCCAAGACGATCGACAACGACCTCTCGGGCACCGAGGTCACCTTCGGGTTCCAAACCGCGGTCCAGACCGCGACCGAGGCCATCGACCGCCTGGGAACCACTGCCGAGTCGCACCACCGGGTGATCGTCTGCGAGGTCATGGGGCGCAACGCCGGGTGGATCGCGACCGAGGCTGGCATCGCCGGTGGCGCCGCCGAGATCCTCGTGCCCGAGGTCCCCTTCGACCTCGACACGGTCTGCGCCAAGTTGAGGGCGCGCCACGAGCGCGGGCAGTTCTTCTCGGTGCTCGTGGTGGCCGAGGGGGCCCTCCCGGCCGACCCCGCCCTCGCCGATTCGGCCACCTCGGCGCGCTCGGGTGCCGCGAGGGACGCCTTCGGCCACGCCAGGCTGGGCGGGATCGGGGACTGGCTGGCCGGACAGGTCGAGGAGCGGACCGGCTACGAGGCCCGATCGACGACGCTCGGGCACATCCAACGGGGCGGCACGCCCACCGCATTCGACCGGGTGCTCGCGACCCGCTTCGGTGTCGGCGCGGTCGAGGCCGTGCACGACGGCGACTTCGGGAAGATGGTGGCGCTCCGGGCGGGCGACATCGTGCGGGTGCCGCTCGCCGAGGCGGTCGGCAACCCGAAGACCGTCGACCCGGGGCTCTTGGAGGTCGCTGCGCCCTTCTTGGGCTAGGTCCCCTCAGGAACCGCCGATGGAGGGAGCGGCGATGCCGAGTTCCTCGGCCGCCATCTCGGGGGGCACGATGTTGATCGCGACCCCGGTGCCCAGCTCGAAGCCGGCGCGCGTGGTGACCTTCGGCCACACGTGCACATGCCAGTGGTACGGCTCGTTGACCCGGTAGGGCGCCGAGTGGAAGACGATGTTGTAGGCGACGTCGCCGACCTTCTCGCGCAGGTGCTTCAGGCAGTCGCGAAGGCTCAAGCCGACCGACACCAGGTCCTCAGTGTGGCTCCGGTAGAGGTGTGGCGTGTGGGCTCGGGGCATGACGAGCATCTCGTAGGGGACCGCACTCCAGAACGGGCAGACCGCGACGGTCTTTTCGTCGGCGTAGACCACCCGGAGCCCGGCGCTCTCCTCGGCGTCGATGGTCGTGCAGAGGAGGCACCCGCCGGCGAACTTGGCAAAGCGGCCCACCTCCTCGGCGAGCTCGCGGGGCACGAACGACATGCCGAGGAGCTGGCCGTGGGGGTGCTCGAGGGACGCCCCGGCCTCCCGGCCGCAGTTCACGATCGCCTGGCTGTAGCGCAGGTAGGACTGCTGGGAGTGCTCCTCGATCCGGTCGCGAAGGGCGGCCATGACCAGGCTGGCCTGCTCGTCGGACAACTCGGCCCACGAGGTCTCGTGCTCCGGGGACAGGACCAGGACCTCGTGGATCCCCCCGGCGGTGGCCTGGGTGAAGACCGGCCCCCGGTTGGACACGACGAAGGGCTGGTCGCCCTCGAAGGCCGGGTAGAGGTTCGGCACCACCCGGACCAGCCAGCTCCCGGTCGGGCCGTAGGTCTCGAGCGCGGGTGGGCTGGCCTCCTCGTGACCCGGGCAGAAGGGGCAGGGCCGCTCGTCGAGCTCGATCACCGACGAGCGCGTCAGATGGAAGGCCTGGGGACGGTCCGCCCGGGCGGCGCTGACGGCCACCCAGCGGCCCGAGAGGGGGTCGAGGCGGAGCTCGTTCATTGCGCCGGGTGCATCGCGGACATTTCGTGTTGGGTGGCCGACGGACGTCCGCTCACGCCCCTACGGTACCGCCTGCGCGAGGGCACTCCGGCGACGGCGCGGGAGAATGGGTCGTGCAGCTCCCCCCGGCCGGGTTGGCCGCGTCCACGAGCAACGCCGGGTTCGATCTGCTGCTCATCGGACACGTGGCCTGCGCGATCGTCGGCTTCGGGGCCCTCGTTGCGAGCGGGGTCCAGGCGGCCCGGCTCGGGCGTGTCGGCGGGGGCGGCCTCCCGGCGAACCTGCGGCGCTACTTCGCCCCCGGGACCAACTGGGCGGGACGGGTCCTCTACGGGGTGCCGGTGTTCGGCTTCCTGCTCCTCGCCGACTCGGGCGGGCGCCTCGCGCTCGGGGACCCCTGGGTCCTCGCCGGGCTCGTCCTCTGGGGCATCTCCGCCCTGGCCGCCGAGCTCGTCCTCTGGCCGGCCGAGCGACGGATCCAATCCGCCCTGGCCACCGGGGCTCGCGCCGCTGGCGCGCTCAGCCGGGAGTGCCGCCTGGTCGGAGGGCTGGGCGGGGCGCTCGGGATCGTCTTCGTGGCGGCGACCGTGCTCATGGTCGCCCGGCCGGGCTGATCAACCGCCGGGCGCTTCTGGCCCCTTCGCCCGGGCCACCGCGGCGTCGACGAGCCGCTGGGCCTCCTCGAGGTGCCCCTCTCGGAGCAGCTTGGGCACCTCGCCGTCGAGCAGGCCCGTCCAGTCGAGCGCGCTGGTCGGCCGCCCGGCCTTCCGCAGCTCGAGGCGGGCCCTCTCCAGCATCTCGGCGAGCGTCCCGATGTGCGCCCCGAGCAGGCCGCCGATCCGGCGGCGGAGCCAGGCGGCGAGGGCCGGGCTTGCCCCACCGGTCGAGACCGAGACCGTGACCGGACCCTGGCGGTGCACCGAGGGAAGGAAGAAGGTGCAGTGCTCGACGTCGTCGGCGCTGTTGACCCAGATCCCCGCCGACTCGGCGTCCGCAGCGGCCTTCCGGTCGACCGCTGCGATGCCTGTCGCCGTGATCACGAGGCGGTAGCGGGACGCCTCCCCGTTGCGATAGGGGCGCCGGGCGATCCGCAGGAGGCGCCCGGCCGCCTCGGCCGCCTCGGCGAGCGCCACGATCGACGGCTCGATCTGCGGGGCGACGACGGTGACCTCGGCCCCGCACTCGTAGAGGTCGGCGACCTTGCGGGCCGCCACCGGGCCACCCCCCACGACGAGGCACGCACGGCCCTCGATGCGCAGGACGACCGGATAGGGGCGGCCCGCAGCGGCGCCCGGCGGACCTCCGTCCCTCACGACGACGGATCCGAGCGGGCCTCGGCCAGCGGCGGGGTCCCGACCATGCAGGCGGCGAGCGTCGCGTTGGTGGCCTCGTCGATGAGCACGAAGCTCCCGGTCACCCGGTTCGTCGCGTACGGGTCGACCGCGAGCGGGACACCGGTCGTGAGGCGGACGACCCCGATCTCGTTGTCGGCGAGCTCGTCGGCTTCCTTGAGCGTGAGCCCGTTGACCTCGAGGCGCGACACGACGGCGCCCACCCTGGCCGGAGCGACCCGGGTCGTGTGCTTGATCCGCAGGCGGTCACCCGCCCGGAGCGGCCTCGCTCCGAACCAGCACACCGTCGCCTCGAGCTCGCTCGTCACGAGCGGTGGCTCGTCGGCCGATGCGATCAGGTCACCCCGCGAGACGTCGATGTCGTCGGCGAGCTCGACCGACACCGACATGCCGACCGGTGCCTCCACGAGCGCTCGGTCGTAGGTGTTGATCGCCCTGACCGTGGTCGAGCGCCCGTCGGGCAGCACGAGCACCTCGGTGCCGACCCGCAGCGGGCCGCCGTCGACGATCCCGGCATACGAGCGGCCGCCCTCGTGCCGGAGCACCCACTGGACGGGAAGTCGCGTGCCCGATCCGCGGTGGTCCCCGTGGACGGCCGCCCAACCGCCTGCGGGCGCCGCCTCGAGCGCCTCGAGCACCGTCGGTCCCTCGTACCAGGGGGCGGCCCCCGATCGCTCGACGACGTTGTCGCCGTGCAGGGCCGAGATCGGGATGACCGTGCACGAGGCGACCGAGAGGCGCTGGGCCAGGGGGCGCATCTCGTCGTCGACCCGGCGGTATGCGTCGCGGTCCCATCCGACGAGGTCCATCTTGTTGGCCACGACCACCAGCTGGTCCACCCCGAGCAGGGCGGCGATGCAGGTGTGGCGCCGGGTCTGCTCGCGCAGGCCGCCGGTCGCGTCGACCACCACGAGCGCGAGGTCGGCCGTCGACGCCCCGGTCGCCATGTTCGCGGTGTACTGCACGTGTCCGGGGCAGTCCGCGATGATGAACTTGCGGGTCGGGGTGGCCGCGTAGCGGTAGGCGACGTCGATCGTGATGCCCTGCTCGCGCTCGGCGCGGAGCCCATCGGTGACGAGCGAGAGGTCCATCTCACCGATCCCGCGACGCTGCGACGCCACGGAGACCGCCTCGAGCTGATCGTCGAAGAGCTGGCGGGTGTCGAAGAGCAGCCTCCCGATGAGGGTGGACTTCCCGTCGTCCACCGAGCCGATCGCGGCGAACCGCAAGAGGTCGACACCCTTCGGCTCGGCCGTCACGGACGCGCCGGGTGCTTCCACCGGCGCCATCGCCTAGAAGTACCCCTCGCGCTTCCGGTCTTCCATCGCCGTCTCGGAGAACCGGTCGTCGGCCCGTGTGGCGCCGCGCTCGGAGGTCCGGGCGGTCGCCACCTCGGCGATGATCTCCGACAGCGTGCTCGCCACGGAGCGGACGGCGCCGGTGCACGTCGCGTCGCCGACCGTGCGGAACCGGACGCTCGCCACCTCCACCCGTTCGCCGGGCTCGGGCACGACCCACTCGCAGGTCGCGAGCAGCATGCCGTCGCGCTCGACCACGGGGCGCTCGTGGGCGAAGTAGATGGGGGCGAGCTCGATGCCCTCGCGCTCGATGTACTGCCAGATGTCGAGCTCGGTCCAGTCCGAGAGGGGGAAGGCCCGCACGTGCTCGCCCGGCAGCACCCGGCCCTGGTACAGCTGCCACAGCTCGGGCCGCTGGCGCCTCGGGTCCCACTGCCCGAAGGCGTCCCGGAAGCTGAGCACCCGCTCCTTGGCCCGCGCCTTGTCCTCGTCTCGCCGGGCGCCGCCGATCGCCGCGTCGAAGCGGTGCTCGGCGATGGCGTCGAGGAGCGTGGTCGCCTGGAGCCGGTTGCGCGACCGGCCGGGTCCCGGATCCTGGACCCGGCCGCGGGCGATCGAGTCCTCCACGGAGGCGACGATGAGCCGTTCACCGAGTTCGGCCACCCTCGCGTCGCGGTACTCCATGACCTCCTCGAAGTTGTGCCCGGTGTCGATGTGCATGATCGGGAAGGGGAACTTGCCGGGCCGGAACGCCTTGAGGGCGAGGTGCAGCAACACGGCGGAGTCCTTGCCGCCGCTGAAGAGCAGGACCGGCCGCTCGGACTCCGCTGCGACCTCCCGGAGCACGAAGATCGCGTGGCTCTCGAGCAGCGACAGATGGTCGGCGCGGTGCCCGGGTGCGGGGGCGGCGGCTCGGCCCGCGGTGGTGGTGGGGAGGGTCGTCATGTCGTCAAGGGGTCGGCCCGAAAACCTGACCAACTTGGTCATGTATACTCGCCGACGAACCCAGCGACAAGTCGTCCCGGGTTCTGGACCCGCCGGTCGACCGTCTTCACCGGGTCCGCCGAGTGGGGGAGAGGTCCCGATCCATGAGCGACGTCACCGCCCCGGCTCTCGGCATGGACGAGGAATTGGCGACGATCAGCGCCTCACTCGAGCACGCCCCGGCCGCCAAGGCCATCGAATGGGCGCTCGAGCGCTTCGGCGGCTCGGCCGTCCTCGCCTGCTCGTTCCAGGACGTCGTCGTCGTCGACCTCGTCCACCGGCTCGCGCCGGACATCGAGGTCATCTTCTTGGACACCGAGGCCCACTTCCAAGAGACGCTCGACCTGGTCGAGGAGACCCGTGCCCGCTACGGGCTCAACCTCGTGGTCACGACCCCGGCGCCAGACGCCGAGGCCTGGCCGTGCGGAAGTGAGCGGTGCTGCCAGGTTCGCAAGGTCGAGCCGCTCCGCCGGGCGCTCGCCGGCAAGGCGGCGTGGATCACCGGGCTGAAGCGTGCCGACTCGCCGACGCGCGCCTGGATCCCGATCGTCGGCTACGACGAGTCGTTCGGCCTCGTCAAGGTCAACCCGCTCGCGACCTGGACCGACGAGGACATCGTTTCCTACGAGCACGACCACGACCTGCCGGTGCACCCCCTGATGCGCCGGGGCTACCGCTCGATCGGGTGCGCGCCCACCACCCGGCCCGTCGCCGAGGGCGAGGACGCCCGGGCCGGTCGCTGGGCCGGGTCGGACAAGACCGAGTGCGGGCTCCACGGCTGACATGGCACGGGACCCCGACAATCCCTACGGCATCCGCTTCCGCGGCAGCGAGCGCCCGATGGCGTTCGTCAACCCCTATCGATGGTTGGGCGAGCTGAGCGAGGTCGAGCGCTGGAAGCTCGATCGCCACCCCGTCGAGGCCGCCCGGGACGTCATCGACAGGTACTCGGTCGAGGGACCGGCCGCCATCTACTCGACACCGGGCGAGATCGAACGCCTGAAGTGGGTCGGCCTCTACCCCCAGCGGCAGGGCGGCGACGCCTTCATGCTCAGGCTCAAGGTTCCGGGCGGCCGGCTGACCGCTGCGCAGGTCGCCGAGATCGGTGTCGTCGCCGATGCGTTCGCCGAGGGCCCCGAGGACAGCGAGATCTTCGGCAATCGGTTCGCGGACATCACGACCCGCCAGGACATCCAGCTGCACTGGATCCGGATCGGGGACGTCCCGCGCATCTGGCAGCGGCTCTTCGACGTCGGGATCACCACCCTCCAGGCGTGCGGCGACTCGAACCGCAACGTGACCTGCTGCCCGGTGGCGGGGGTCGACCCCTACGAGGCGTTCGACGCCTATCCGGTCGCCCGGGCGGTCTCGGACTTCTTCACCGGCAACCGGGAGTACTCGAACCTGCCCCGCAAGTTCAAGATCGGGCTCACCGGGTGCAAGGAGAACTGCGCCCGGATCGAGATCAACGACATCGGGCTGTGGCCCGCCCGCTCGGCGGATGGGACGCTCGGCTTCAACGTCCTGGCCGGCGGCGGCCTCTCCGACGGCGAGCGGATGGCGTCGGACCTCGACATCTTCATCGAGCCCGAGCAGGCGGTCGAGATCTGCCGGGCCATCGCCCAGGCCTTCGGAGAGCTCGGCAACCGGGAGAACCGCGGCCTCGCCCGGATGCGCTACCTCGTCCAGGAGCTCGGGCCGGAGGGTTTCCGGGCCGCACTCGACGAACGGACGTCGCTCACGCTTCGACCTGCGGGCACCGAGCTCACGACCGCCTTCCGGGGCGACCACGTGGGTGTGCACGCCCAGCGCGGTGACGACCTCCTCTATGTCGGGTGCTCGGTGCCGGTCGGTCGGATGCGCGGCATCGAGCTCATCGAGCTCGCCAGGTTGGCCCGGACCTACGGCGACGGGACGATCAGGCTCGGGACCGATCAGAACTTCGTCATCACCGGCGTGCCCGAGCAACGGCTCGACGCGCTGTTGGACGAGGAGCTCCTCGCCAAGTACTCGCCCTTCCCCGGGCCCTTCGAGCGCGGGGTGATGGCCTGCACCGGTTCGGAGCTCTGCCGCTTCGCCGTCGTCGAGACCAAGGAGCGCGCCGTCAAGCTGGCCCGGTGGCTCGACGGACAGCTGGCCGACGACCCCGACGGCCCGAGGCCGGTGCCCGTGTCGCTGGGCCACCGCCCCGAGGGTGGGCGGTCCGAGCCGAGGGAGGACCGGGGCGTGATCCGGCTGCACTTCTCGGGTTGCTCGGCGAGTTGTGCCCAGCCCCAGATCGCCGACATCGGGCTGCGGGGGGATGTCGCGCACGTCGGCGGGCACATGGAAGAGGCGGTGGACATCGGGCTCGGGGGCTCGCTCGGCCCCGACGCGGCGTTCATCGACTGGGTTGCCGGGGCCGTCCCGGTGGACACCATGGGGCCGGCGCTTGCCAATCTGCTCGCCCACTTCGCGGAGGGCCGGCGAAGCGACGAGCCCTTCTACGCATGGGCCCGCCGCACCGAGAACGACGAGCTGCGCAGGATCATGTCGGGCGCCCCGACCGAGGTGGTGTCGTGAAGCGCTATCGCCTGCGTGAAGAGATGAACGGCATCGACGAGCCACCGGGGAAGGTCTGGTTCTGGGAGCTGGCGGCAGGGGTCATCGACGCCGACCGGTGCATCCAGTGCGGGACCTGCGTCGCGGCGTGCCCGTCGAACTCGATCGGGATCAGCGAGGACCGAGGGCTGCCCGAGCTGGTGAAGATGTGCACCGGCTGCTCGCTTTGCTGGGACTTCTGCCCGCGTGGCGGGCTGCGCTACGAGGCGCTGTGGCCCCCGTCGACGGCCGCGGGTGACGAGGGGCCCGAGGTCGTGCGGAGCGATGCCTCCGATCCGTATTGGAAGATCACCGGCGGCCCCCCAGCAGAGGGACTGGGCGCGGTCGTCGAGCGCTACGCGGTCCGCTCGGCGACCCGGACCGATGGCGTCCAGGACGGAGGGGCGGTCAGCGCGCTCCTCATCGCGTTGCTGGCCTCCGGCGACATCGACGGCGCGCTGGTGGCCAAGCCGAGCTCGGACCCCGAGGAGCCGTGGAAAGGGGTCGCCACGGTGGCCCGCACGCCGGCCGAGGTCCTCGAGGCGTCGGGCAGCTTCTACAACCAGACGATGGCGCTGGCCGAACTGGACCTCGGCCGCTACCAGCTCGGCCCGAACCCTCGGTTGGCGGTGGTCGGGACCCCCTGTGAGGTCCAGGGCATCCGTGCGATGCAGGCCCGGCGCTGGGCGACGGGCGCGCATCGGGTCGACTCGGTCGTGCTCACGATCGCGCTCATGTGTACCAAGAGCTTCGACTACGAGGGGCTGATCCTGCGCGAGCTGAAGGACAAGCGCCGCGTCGACCTGGACCGGGTGGCCAAGATCGACGTCATCGACGGCAAGATGATCGTCGAGTACCGCGACGGCCAACTGGCGGTCAACGAGCCGATCAAGAATTTCCACCACACCGCGCTCAAGGGGTGCGACGAATGCGCCGACTTTCTCGGCAGGAGCGCCGACATCTCGATGGGCAGCGTCGGATCGCTCAGCGGATGGACGAGTGTGCTGATCCGCAGCGAGCGGGGTCTCGCCGCCTTTGAGCGTGCCCGCCCCCGGCTCGACGTGCGAGCCCTCGACGACCCCGACGCCCTGGTCCGATTGGACAAGCTCGACAAGAGGATCGCGTTCAGGTCGCTCGAGCGCCCGTTCGATCCCGACGGCCCGCTCTTTGTGGATTACGAGGAGCACGTGCGCCACTACGAGGCGAGCGAGCGTAGGGCGGTGGTGAGCTTGCGATGACCGATCAACCGATGCTGCATGTGCCGAGCGACCCCGGTCGGGAGCGCTGGGCCAGGCGTGCCCTCGAGCAGGCGACGCTCGACGAGGTCATCGAGAAGGAGGACGGCATCGCTGCGTGGCTCTGGGAGCGTTGGCGTGTCCTCGAATCTGTGGGGCTCGACAGGCCCGGCTTCGTGGAGATCGTGGCCGGATACCGGCGCGAGCTGTGGCTCTGGTTGATGGGGGAGCGAACCTGGGCCCAGTGCTGCTCGGGCCTGATCGGCCGCATCGGTCGCCGCCTCGCCGCCGAGTAATTCGCAGTCCTCCCGGTGTCGGTCCAAGGCGGCCCGCTGCTTCGACTTGCCGACGTGCGCGTGGTGCGCGACGGGCGTCGGCTCATCGACGAAGTCCACTGGGAGCTTCGCCCCGGCGAGCGATGGGTGATCCTCGGTCCCAACGGTTCGGGGAAGACGACCCTGCTGCGGGTGGCGGGCGCCCGGTTATGGCCAACGGCGGGCACCGTCGAGGTCCTCGGCCGGCGACTGGGTGCCGTGGACGTCCGCCAGTTGCGCGCTCGGGTGGCCTTCGTCAGCGGCGCCGTCGCCCGTGAGCTGCGTCCGACGCAGCCGGTGCGCGAGGTGGTGGCGAGCGGCAAGTTCGGTGCGCTCGAGACGTGGTGGCACGCGTACGGGGAAGAGGACTGGGCCGAAGCGGATCGGCTCTTGGAGGCGACCGAGGTTGGCGAGCTCGGCGACGCCGAGTTCGGGGTCATCTCGGAGGGGGAGCGCCAGCACGTGCTGCTCGCCCGGGCGCTCATGGGCCGGCCCGAGTTGCTCCTCCTCGACGAGCCCGCCGCGGGTCTCGACATGGGCGCACGTGAGCGCCTGCTCGGCGTCCTTGGCGCCCTCAGCGTGAGTCACGGGGCAGCGGCCCTCGCGATGGTCACTCATCACACCGAGGAGATCCCGCCTGGGATCACTCACGCGATCCTTCTCGCCGGGGGGCGCATCCTTTCGAGCGGCCCGGTAGACGAGGTCCTCACGTCGCCCGCGGTATCTGAGTGCTTCTCGGTCTCGGTGGTCGTCGGTCGTGACGGCGATCGCTGGTCGAGCCGTGCGAGCGCGACCCGCGGCACTTGATAACCACCACCATCCACCGAACGGTTGGGGGCCCTCGATAGCGTAAATGCGTCGGAGGACGATGGAGGGGAGTGGCGCCGGGTGATCGTGTTGATCCTGGTGGCAATCCTGTGGATTGCGGTGCTCGTCCCGGGGGTCATCTCGAAGCTGTCGGAACACCGGAGCGCCGGCTCGATCGGCCGGTTCCATCGACGGCTCGACCTCTTGGAACGCACGGGACCGAAGTTGGTCAAACCCGCCTACCGGCTCACCGGCACGGACGCCGTCAAGTCATCGACACCCCTCGTGGTGCCGGTCGCGCCTCCGCCGGTGCGACCGAACCTCCGACTCGTGCCATCGCCTGAAGAGGGGGCCTCAGCCACGTTCGAAGCCGAGTACGAGGAGCCGACCGGCGTCATCGACATCTCCGACGTCGTCGAGCAGATGCGTGCGAGCCAGGATCACGAGTATCTCGACGAGGGGGTCGAGGACTGCGCAGACGAGTACGAGGAGGCGTACGTCGAGCCGGGCAATGAGCGCCTGCACCATCTCGTCGCGCTCGGAGACCGGATCGACGCCGAGGTCGGGGGCGAAGAACGTCGCGGGTCGGCCGCATTCGAGCGTCGCCAACAGGCCCGGCGCCGTCGGCGTAACTGCTTCGGTGCGCTCTGCGGGCTCGCGGCGCTGACCGGCCTGCTCGGACTGGCTCGGCCGCTGCGCGGGGCCTGGGTCGTTTCGGCGATCCTCCTCGTGCTGCTCGTCGGATTCGTCGGCCTCGCCGCCAACGGTCAGCGGATCGAGGCCGAACGTCGACACCTCGCGAAGCTCCAGCTGACCGAGCGCGCGCGCGAACCGGAGCGCGAGCACGAGTCGGCCGTCGTCAAGTACCTCTCTTCGGAGGAGCTCTCCGAGTACCGAGCGGCCCTAGCTGGCTACTACGAGGCCGAGGACTCCCGCCTCGTCGAGGGCGCTCGCGCGCTCGGCTAAGCCTGCTCGCGGGATCCCTGACGATCCCGCGAGGCCGGAAAGGGCTCACGACGAGGGGACTAGCCTGGTGCCCGCCGGGGGTGTAGCTCAGTTGGCAGAGCGCTACGTTCGCAACGTAGAAGTCGGCGGTTCGAGTCCGCTCACCTCCACCCTGTGCTTTGAATCTTCGCGCCTTTCGGGCTGACCATCCTGGGCTTTCGTGCTGTTTCGTGGCATTTCCACGGGGTTGTCCACCGGGTTTATCGACCTGATTATCGACTCCTGATCACCCTGCCCTACGCAGCCCTACGCACCAGGGTGTGCCGCCACACCGGGCGCACGCTGGGGGTTCGTGGTTGCCGGTTTCGAAGGCATCTCCTTGCCTACGCAGCCCTACCGCAGCGTCGGGCAGTGTGTGGGTGCCGAAAACCCATCCGCCCAGCTCAAGCGACCATCCGATACTCGTGGATGAGGCCGCTCAGACGGTCGGTCCTTCGCACCTTGGCCGGGTCGATGTCCTCGTTCGGCACCGGAGGCGAGTCGAGCGCGCATGGCGCACGCTGGTCGAGA
>DAHUYG010000054.1 GCA_027315315.1 Acidimicrobiaceae bacterium
CTCTACGAGGGGTGCCGGGCGCAGAACAAGGCCGTCTCGGGGTTCTGCGCGCAGGATCCCCGCCTGCTCCCGGTCGCCTACGTCTCGCTCGTCGATCCGCTCCGGGCGACGGCCGTGCTCGAGGAGGCGATCGCAGGTGGCTGTGCGGCGGTGATGGTGCCCTCGACCGCAGCGGGCGACCTCGCCCCGACGCATCCGGACCTCGACGGCTTCTGGGGCACCCTCGAGGCGAGCGACGTGCCCTTCGTGCTGCACGTGGGCGGGGGAGGTCGGCTCCTCGACCGCGCCTTCCACAACAACGCCATGCCGGTCACCGATCACTTGGGCGGCGGCGAGAACATCCGCTCCAAGGACTACCTGGCCATCTACCACTCACCGGCCCTGTTCCTCGGCGCGCTGATCCTGGACGGTCTCTTCGACCGGTTCCCCGCGCTGCGCGGGGGGTGCATCGAGCAGGGGGCGGGCTGGGCGGTGTCCTGGATGCACCACCTCGACTACGCCCAGCGCGCCTTCCGCCGCACCGAGGAGCCGTTGCGCCGGCTCGAGGCCAAGCCCTCCGAGTACGTGCACCGGCACCTCAAGTTCACGCCGTTCCCGGGCGAGCCGGTCGGCTGGATGATCGAGCAGGCCGGGGGGGACCTCTTCATGTTCTCGACCGACTACCCGCATCCCGAGGGCGGGCGCGATCCGCTCGCGAAGTTCGAGGACGAGCTCGGGGGCGTCGGCGCCGAGGACCGCGACCGGTTCTTCCGGGCGAACATGGCCGAGCTGCTCGGGTCGCGGGCGCCGAGCACGGTCCTGGTCTGAGCCCTTCGGGTTCGTCCCCCCCCCCGGGGGGGGGAGTCCTCAGTCGAGCTCGATCGCCACGACCGTCGCCATGTCGTCGAGGAGATCCTCTGGCATCTCGACGGTCAGGGTTCCCCTCGGGTCAGGCAGCATCCCCTCGATGATCCCGGTGCGCGCCGAGTAGGCGAGCGCCCGGCCCGACGCGAGCTCGCGCACCGACCGGATGCGCCGGACCGGGAGGCCCCGGACGTCGAAGGAGTCGTAGGGCCGCATCAGCAGGTGGAGGTAGATGGTGTCGCCGGCCGTGGTACTCGGGCCGTAGAACTGCGCCGGCCGCAGGCCGGCCGAGGTGCCCTCGATGGACCGGCCGTTGGACCCCCACCAGCGGGCCATGCGCTCGATGCGGACGACCTGCTCGTCGGGGAGCGACCCGTCCCCCCTCGGGCTCACGTTGAGCAGCAGGTTCCCGCCCCGGCCGGCCACCTCGCACAGCGTGTGGATCAGCTGACGGTCGGACTTGTACTCGCCGTCCTCGGGGTTCCAGCCCCAGCTCTCGTTCATGGTGAGGCAGGTCTCCCAGCGGCCCTCGGGCGGGGTCTCGGGCACGAACTGCTCGGGGGTGGCGTAGTCGCCGACGCCGGGGAGCCGGTCGTTCACGATTATGTCGGGCTGCAGCCCCCTGATCGTCGACTCGATGCGGCCGGCATCCCAGTTGCGCCGCTCCCAGCCCCCGTCGAACCAGAGCAGGTCGATCGGGCCGTAGCGGGTCAGGAGCTCGGTGAGCTGGGCCACCAGGAAGTCGAGGTAGCGCCCCCAGGCCTCGTCACCCGGGTAGGGGGGCGACGAGCCGAGCCGGTAGGGCTTGTCCTCCTCGCGGAAGGCCGGGTAGTCGGGGTGGTGCCAGTCCGACAGCGAGAAGTACAGGCCGACCCGGAGCCCCTCGGCGCGGACCGCGTCCACGAACCCGGTCACGATGTCCGCGCCGCAGGGAGAGTGCTCGACCGAGAAGTCCGAGCACCCGGTGTGCCACATCGCGTACCCCGAGTGGTGCTTGGCGGTGAGGACCACGTAGCCCATGCCCGCCTCGCGGGCGAGACGGGCCAGCGCTGCGGGGTCCCAGGCCTGCGGGTCGAAGGTGGCGGCCGACGAGTGGTACCGCTCGACGCTCACCGACTGGCAGCGCGGGAGCACCGAGATCCCGCCGACCAAGGGCCAGGACACCTCGAGGCCCTGCTGGCTCGCGTGGTCCCAGTGGATGAACATCCCAAAGCGCGCCTGGTCGAACCAATCGAATGTCGCCATCGCGCACCAACGCTAGTGGCGACGCACCCGAGCGCTCGGGGGTCGAGGACGGGCCCCGAGTCACGCCGGTGGTCTAGCGTCGCCAGCCGTCGCGAGGGGTGGGCGATCGGAGGGGTGCCGTGGCCAAGCGTGTCTTGTCAGCGGGTGTCGTGCTGGCGGCCGCCGTGCTGCTCGGCGGCTGCTTCGTAATGGGCCCGGGCCCGCTCGCGACCTACAGCGTCCAGGCGCAGCCGCCGCCGGGCTCGTGCCACTACACCTACATCGGGACCTTCCCGCTGCCCGATCCGGCGTGCACGCCGGGGGCCATCAGCCCGGCGGTGAACCAGGCGGACGTCGGCTCGACCATCTGCGCCGGCGGCTACACGGCGAGCATCCGGCCACCGGTGAGCGTGACCGAGCCCGAGAAGGATGCCTCGGCCCTGGCCTACGGGTACACCGGGTCCTTCGAGACGGCCGAGTACGACCACCTCATCCCGCTCGAGCTCGGCGGGGACCCGAACGACGCGAAGAACCTCTGGATCGAGCCCAACGACAACCCGAACGCGACCTCCACGTCGAACTCCAAGGACGTGCTCGAGAACCGGCTCAACGATCTGGTCTGCTCGGGGCAGATCTCCCTCCTCACGGCCCAGCTCGCGATCTCGTCCAACTGGGTCACCGCCTATCAGCAGTACGTCGGCGCGCTGCCGACCGGGGCGCCGCCGCCGACGTCATCGCCCTTCTGCAGCGCATCGGCCAGTCCTTCCAACGACGGCTACTCGGGCGACTACGACGTGCAGATCCAGTCCAACCAGCCGAACCAGCTGGCCACGGCGACCGACGCCACCGACAGCTGGAGCGGGTACACCGACGGCTCGGGATCGGTGGACATCGGGCTCTATTTCACGAGCCCGGGGGAGCAGATCGCGGTGAGCGTGGGGGCGGCGACCTGCACGACGGCCGCCTGAGGCGGGGCCCGCTCAGGCCGAGCGCGCGTAGGGATCCCAGGCGATGGGCGCGCTGCGAAGGTGGTCTTGGAGGTGCCCCCTGAACTCGTCGGAGGTGAGGGCGCTCTCGGGCGCCCCGACGAGGAACAGTCGGGGGATGAGGAAGTCGGCCCCCTCGAACACCCACCGCGACCCGGACGGCTCGAGCTCGCTCAGCGCGTCGGCCAGTGGTTGGAGGTCGACGCGCTGGCGGGGCCTGCGGCTCCGGCACTGCACCCAGCTCTCGTAGCGGTAGACGAATTCGAACGAGTTGCCACGGACGCTCAGGATCCCGAGCCGCTCGGTGGCGTTGTGGACCGCCATCGAGTGCAGCCCGTTCAGCCACAAGCCGGCGAACCGGTGCCCGCCCTCGTCCGGCGCGCCGGCCGGGACGTGCAGCACCGCCAGGTCGAGCTCGGGGACCTCCTCGATCGCGACGGCACCCGACGCGATCAGGTCCTCGCTGCGTCCGAGCGCTTCGTCCTCGGCCGCCCAGAGCGCCGAGTAGCGCTCGATGTGCTCGACGAGCTCGGGCATCCGGGCCCTCGCCTCGGCGTAGAGGACGGCGGTGCGGCCGTCCTCGTCGTCGGGCAGCTCGAGCGGCGAGCGTTCCTCGTCGGACAGGGCGGCGATCGTCATCGAGATGCGCGCCGCGGTGCGCGACCGATAGGTCGCGAAGTCCCCGGCCGAGGCGACGTCGATCAGCAGCTCGCGGTGCGCCAGGGCGAACTCGGGTTGCTCGAGGGCGAGCACCGACACCAGGCTGTCCTGGTCGAAGTGGTTATTGGAGACCAGCTCGGCCTCGCCGTGCAGGTCGAAGGCCTCGAGGTAGGCGAGGCCATCTGGGCGGACAGGTCCCGTCCGAGACCTTGGGGGACCGGGGTGTGCGGCCAGTGCGAGAGGGTGAGGACGGTGCCCCCGGTGGGCGAGCCGTCGACGACGACGTTGGGGCGGCCACCGAGCTCGCCATAGGGGGCATAGGAGAGTGCCCGGGCCACCGCCCCTACCGGTACGCCACCATGGCCCGCAGCACCATCGGCGAGCCGAGCGTGACGATGCCGCGCGCCGCGAGGTCCATGATGGTCTCGTCGTCGTAGCCGACCTCGGCCAGGACCTCGGCCGTGTGCTCCCCGACGCCGGGCGGGGTGAGGGTGCCACGCACCTGGGTCCGCGAGAACCGGGCGTAGCGGCCCGGCGCGAGGGTCGGGCCGTCCTGGCGTTCGAGCGTGTTGAAGATCTCGGCGCGCTCGTACTCGGGGTCGGCGGCGAGCTCGCGCTGGCGCCGCACCGCAGCGGCCGGGACGCCCGCCGAGCGCAGCGCCTCGAGCACCGCGTCGCGAGGCAGTGCGCCCATGGATGCCTCGAGGGCCGCTGCCAGCCCCGCCTCATCCTCGGGCACCGACGCGAGCAGACCGGCGCCGACGAGCGCGCCGAGCGAACCGGGGTCGATGGCGACGCGGATCCAGCCGTCGTCGGCGGTGGCGTAGGAGCGCTCAAATGCGCTCGGTCCGATGTAGTCGCGCCCGCCGATCGGCGGCTCGGGGCGTCCCGCCATCTGGATCAGCTCCTCGCACTGGGCGAGGGCCGAGGTGCCGGCGAGGGAGAGCCAGACGTGCTGGCCGTCGCCGGTGTTGTTGCGGTGGAAGAGCGCCAAGAGCGCGCCGAGCACCGCCGAGGCCGCCGTGACGACGTCGTTCACGGCGACGGTCAGGAGCACCGGCTCGCTGTCCCCACCCTGGGACGTCATCATCCCGCTGCGGGCCTGGAGCAGGGGGTCGAAGGCCGGTTCGCCCGAGAATGGCCCGGCGTCGCCGAAGCCCGTGATCGACACGGTGATCACATCGGGGCGGACCGCGGTGAGCGAGTCGTGGTCGATCTTCAGCCGTCCGACCACGCCGGCGCGGTAGTTGTCGAGGACGACGTCGGCCGATCGGACGAGGGCGTGGAACGCCTCGAGCCCCTCGGGCGCCCGCAGGTCGATGGCGACCCCCCGCTGGCCGCGGATGTAGACCATGCCGCGATCGCGCCAGCTGTCGCCGGTCGGGGTCTCGACCTTGATGACGTCGGCGCCGAGATCGGCCAGCAGTGTCCCGGCGTAGGGGCCGGCCAGGATCGTGCCGAGGTCGAGCACCCGCACGCCGGCGAGGGGTCCGGGCTTCGGGGAGCCGGCCGCCCGGGGCCGGGGGGCGGGCTCCCATTGCGCGCCCGCGTCGGGGTGCTCCCCCAGGCGGGGCGCGGGTTGGCCCACTGCGGCCGGCGTGGACGCGAGGTTGATCGAGCTCGCCGGCATGACGACGGCCCCGCGCTCGGGATCCTCGATCTCGGCCCGCATCCCGACGCCGGCGATCCGATCCGAGTCCAACCAGCCCTCCCTACTGAGGACGGGCCCCGCTGGGACGTCGGCCTCCCGCAGGGTGGCCAGCCACTCGTCGCGGGTCCTCGACTCGAAGACCTCGACGAAGCGCTTGCGGACCCAGGCGCGGTTGTCCGGCAGGAGCATGGCCTCCACCCGACCGCCGATACGCTCGTCGTGGAGGACGTCGGCGAGCCCGAGGACGTCGATCGCCTGGTGCTGGAACTTGGTGGTGAGGGTCGCGAGGAACAGCCACTCGCCGTCGGCGCAGCGATAGCGCGTGTACATCGGATGCGGGCCGCCCGGGCCGTAGTTGGCCTTGATCTCCGGTGCCCTCGCGTCGATGAGGAGCGACGCCGACGCCGCGACCATCGCCGCGTGGACGCCACCGACCGTGACCACCTGGCCGAGCCCCGAGTCCTGGCGCTCGACCAGCGCGGCCAGGGCCGAGGCCGCCCCCCACGTCGCGTGCATGTAGAGCATGTAGGGGAAGACCGGGTCGATCGGCCCCCCCTCGAAGGAGCTCTGCCGGAGCGAGAGCCCGGTGTGCGCCCACAAGAGCCCGGCCGACTCGGCGCCGCCGGCCCACGGGGTCGCGTCGAGCACGCGGGGCATGGAGAGGTACACGAGGGCGGGGTTGGCGGCGAGCGCAGCCTCGGGCCCGGTGATCGGCGCAAAGGCCTCGTCAAGGGGTCCGGCGACCACGACGTCCGCCCCGGCGACCAGTCCGGCGAGGCGCGTGTGGTCCTCCTCGCTGGCGGGGTCGAGGACGACGCTCCGCTTGGCCCGGTTCCACATGGCGAACCCCGGGCGCGAACGGGCCGGGTCGCCGGCGGGCGGCTCCACCTTCACGACCTCGGCCCCGAAGTCGGCGAGCAGCATCGCGGCCATTGGGCCGGCGAGCCCGGTCGTGAGGTCGAGGACGCGCAGGCCGCCCAATGCGTGTCGATCGCCCGGGGACCGCAGCGGCGCCATCGGGGTTATTCGCTCCCCGCCGGCTCGAACCGGTACAGGGCGTTGCCCGCGCCCGTGTCGTGGAACACGACCTTGACCGGCATGCCCACGTGCACCGCGTCGGGCCCGCAGCCGACGACGTTGGTCATGATGCGCGGCCCCTCCTCGAGCTCCACGTAGGCCACGACGTAGGGGGTGGCCTCGCGGTACCCCGGGACCATGCTCCGGTGCACGACGGTGAAGGCGTACACCGTGCCGCGGCCCGAGGCCTCCGACCACGAGGTGTTGAAGGTGCCGCAGTCCGGGCAGAAGCTGCGCGGGTACCAGATGGGGTTGCCGCAGTCCTCGCAGCGGCGCAGGAGCAGCTTGCCCTCGCCGGTGGCGGCCCAGAACTCCTGGTTCTCCGTCGTCACTCGGGGGGCCGGGGTGGGCAGATCCGTGCTCACGCGTCCTCCCTCCCGAGGATCACCGTCGAGCTCCCCATGCGGGTCCCAATCGACCCGCCGGTGCCGTGCGCAAGGGCGATCGCGCAGTCGGGCACCTGTACCTCGGGCTGGGTCTCGCCCCGGAGCTGGCGGACCGCCTCGATGACCTTGGTCATGCCGCCGCGGTTGGAGGGATGGTTGTTGCACAGGCCCCCGCCGTCGGTGTTGAAGGGCAGCCGGCCGTGGGGGGCCACCAGCGTGCCGTCGAGCACGAACCGACCGCCCTGGCCCTTCTCGCAGAACCCGAGGTCCTCGAGTGTCTCGACCACCGTGATCGTGAAGGAGTCGTAGATCGAGACGTAGTCGATGTCGGCCTGGCTGACCCCGGCCTCCTCGAAGGCGATCGGCCCCGAGACGACCGCACCGGTGTAGGTGAGGTCGATCCGGCCGTTGTCGGCGTGCTTCACGTGCTCGCCGTGACCGAGGATCTTGACCGTGGTGCGCTCGAGGTCCCGGGCGACCTCGGGGCTGACCACCACCAGCGCGCCGCCGCCGTCGGTCACCACGCAGCAGTCGTCTCGGCGCAGCGGCCAGCTGATCATGGGGGAGTCGAGCACCTCCTCCACCGTCATCGGCTTGCGCAAGAACGCGTTCGGGTTGTGCTGGGCGTGGAGCGACGCCGCCACCTTCACCTCGGCCAGCTGCTCGCTCGTCGTGCCGAACTCGTACATGTGCCGGGAAGCCGCGATTGCGTAGCCGGTCACCGCCCCGGCCATGCCCCAGAGGCCCTCGAAGACCATGTCGCCGGTCGGGTCCCCACCGCCGCCACCTCTCCCACCCATCGCCGCGCTACGCGGGCGCCCGGCCAGGGTGATGAGCGCGACCTGACACTTGCCGGCGGCGATCGCCTCGGCGGCGTGCCCGACGTGGAAGACGTAGGACGAACCACCGGTCTCGGTCGAGTCGACGTGCTTGCACTTGAGCCCCATGTACTCGGCCATCGACATGGGACCGAAGCCGGTCGAGCCGTCGCAGAAGTACGCGTCGACGTCGGAGAACGACAGGCCGGCGTCGGCAAGCGCCCCGGCGGCTACCTCGGCGTGGATCTCCGAGTTCGTCCGGTCGGGGATCTCTCGTCGGGGATGCTCGTAGGCGCCGGCGATGAACGCCTTACCCCGGATGCTCACGTGTCCGCCCCCCTCTCCCTGGCTCGGAGCGCCCGCACTGGGGAGCTCGCCGGCGACGCGCCGATCGCCGTGGACGTTTCCTTTCTATCGAACCGGCGGGCGCCGCTGCTAACCCGGGCGGCCGAGCTGGGCCGCCAGCCACTCCTCCTCGTCGCGAAGCGCCCGCCGGGCCAGCTCGACCACCTCCCCGAACACGTCGAAGGCGTGCGGTCCCCCGGGATACACGTGGAGCTCGACGGGCACCCCGGCCTGGTTCAGCCGCTGTGCGTAGTCGATGACCTCGTCGCAGAAGAGATCGAGCGTCCCGACGCAGAGGTAGGCCGGGGGGAGGCCCGAGAGATCCGTCGCCCGGGCGGGGGCGGCGTAGATCGGGATCTCCTCGGTGCCATAGAGGGGACCGAGGTACGAGGACCAGCCGATCTCGTTGCTCTCGGGCGACCAGATGGGCACGTCCCACTGGCTCGTCGGGGTGCGACGGCGGTCGTCGAGCATCGGGTAGAGGAGCTGCTGGAACGCCACTGCGACCTCGCCCTTGTCCCGGGCGTACAGGGCGAGGACGGCCCCCAGGCCACCCCCGGCGCTCGCGCCGATGATGCCGATGCGATCGCGCTCGACGCCGAGCTCGTCGGCGTTGTCGTGCACCCACTTGAGCGCGCGGTAGGCGTCCTCGAGGGCGCCGGGGTAGGGGCTCTCGGGGGCGAGGCGGTACTCGACCGCCACCCCCAGGTACCCGAACCTCGGGCACAGCCGGTCGTGGCGCGCGTCCTCGTTCTCGTAGGTCCCCACGACGTACCCGCCGAGGTGGAGCGAGACGATCGCAGGCAGCGGGGCGCGAGCGCCCTTCGGACGGTGCAGGCGCACCTTGACGGGCGGGTCGCCGGGGATCTCGACGTCGGTGCGCTCGACGGCGTCCCCGAGCTCGACCGGCACCCCGAGGCCCTGCGCGCGCACCGCTGCGATGTCTTCGGGCTGGCGCAGCAGGACGTAGTCGGTGATGGCCTCTCCGAAGGAGGCGACGACCGGATCCAACCGCGCGACGACCTCCTCGCGCGTACCGACGGCGGGATGGTTCTCCATCGCGAGAACGGTACCGGGCGAGCGCATCGGGCGCCCTGTCGAGGGAGCCGGGCCGACTGCGCTCGGCTCGAGGTCATCCGGGGTCGAGGGCGGCCGGCGAAGAGCGGTGCGCAAGCGCCCGATCGCAATCCCGGCGGACGGTCGCCGGCTCGGAGGTCTCGCGCCCGGAGACCGAGCGTGAAGCTGCCCTCAGCGGATCGGCCGAGACTCCCGGGCGAGGAAGGGTCGGCGAACCCGCCCCGCCGCAAGCCAGCCCGTGGGCCGGAGCACGAGCCGCGGTGGGGGGGCGACGCCACGGCGCAGCCGCGCCGACTCGGTCAAGCAGCGAGTCGAACGAGCCGGTGGCGGCACCGCGCCGACGAACAACCCGATCCCGCCGGACGCGGTCCACACTCCGAGGAGCGACCCGGCGACCTGGGAGGCATCGGTGGTGGCGGCGGCGCCGAGCACGACGAGCCATACACCGAGACCCGCCAGGGCGAGGCCGAGGCAGCGCGCTCCGAGCGCGCCGGGGGAAATGTCGATCTTCACGCGATCGGAGCGTACGGACCCGAGATGAATCCAGCGCGAGCAAAGGGTGAGCGCTCGCTGCTGGATGCGAACACGGAGAAATTTCTTCGTGACGGTTGCGCGGACTCACCATCGGGCACCGAGGGAGTGGTTACCATCCCCCACGCCGTCGGTGGCGAGATGGACGGTTTGGCAAATGCATCGAGCGCCGGAGCGCTGGTCGAGCAACGGCCGGCCGAGAACGCACAAGGTGAGCGAACCATGACACGTGGCCTGGTCCGCCCGGTCGCGCACACAGGAGACCGTCCATGCTGATCGCGGCGGCCCACGGCGTGTACCACATGAGTCTCTTCCAGGCCATCGTCATTGGCCTGATCCAGGGCCTGACCGAGCTCTTCCCGATCTCGAGCCTCGGCCACACGGTGCTGATCCCGTCGTGGATCGGCGGCACCTGGGCGACCCTCGTTCGCCAGGAGTCCCAGGCCGAGAGCCCGTACCTGGCGTTCATCGTCGGGCTGCATCTCGCGACCGCAGTGGTGCTCTTGGGCTTCTACGCCCGGGAGTGGTGGCGGCTCATCACCGGGTTCTTCCGTAGCCTGGCGAGGGGACGGGTGAGCACCGACGACGAGCGGCTGGCCTGGTTGATCGTCATCGCGACGATCCCAGTTGGAATCTTCGGTCTCGTGTTCGAGCACGAGTTTCGGACGCTGTTCGCCAAGCCCGTCGCCGCGGCCGACTTCCTGCTGGCGAACGGGTTCATCCTGCTCCTCGGGGAGTGGTTCCAGCGCCATCCGCGTCCGACCCGACTCCCGGCGGTGTCTGCCCACGGCCTCGCCGGACGCCTCGAGGTGACGAGCGCGGCGACGCACGCACCGGTGCGCGCCTCGAGCCCGACCGAGCGGTCTTCGATCCGTCGAATGCGCGACGAGCGGATCGTCCCGATGGACGACGAGGCCGAGCGCGAGCTCTCGAGGATCGGGTTCCCGTCGGCAGCGATCGTCGGTGCCGCGCAGGCGCTCGCCCTGCTCGCCGGGATCAGCCGGGAGGGCGTGGCCATGGTCGGAGGGATGTTCCGCGGCCTGAACCGCGAGAACGCCATGCGGTTCTCGTTCCTGCTCTCGACGCCGGTCATCTTCGCGGCCGGCGCGCTCAAGGTCCCCGACCTGCTCGGGCACCTCGGCCACGGTATCCGTGGCGAGGTAGTGGCCGGCAGCGTGGCCGCCGCCGCCACCTCGCTCTTCGCCGTGATCTTCCTGTCCCGGTACTTCAAGACGAGGACCCTGTATCCCTTTGCGGTGTACTCGGTGCTCTTCGGCGCGGCGTCGGCCATCCGGTTCGGGTTCTTCTGAGCGCGGCCGTCCTCAGGGCACGACGATGACCCGCACGAAGCGCACGACGGTGCGCCCCGGGTTGACATAGGAGTACGGACGTTCGGTGGGGAGCCGGAGGTACCCGCCGCTCTTCAGCAGGTACCGCTCGTCGCCCACCTCGACGACCAGGCGGCCCGAGGAGACGAGGATGATCTCCTCGCTGCCCGGGGGGTCCGCTTCGGCGTCGTAGCGGGCGGAGGGGACGAGCTCCCAGTTCCAAAGCTCGGTGGTGGCGGTGCGCGGATGGGAGACGAGGAGCCGGGCGGTGCTGCCCCGCCCGTCCTCCCACAGCGGCGCCACCGCCCCGGAGCGCTCGGGGGTGAGCGGGGGGAGGGGGCTCCCGGCGATCATCGTGTAGAAGTCGCAGTCGAGCGCCCGGGCGAGCTTGTCCAGCGTGCCCACGCTCGTGTTGGTCTCCCCGCTCTCGAGCATGGTGATCATCCGGCGGCTGACGCCCGAGCGGCTGCTCAGCTCGTCGAGGGTCAGGTGTCGGTCCAACCGCAGCTCGCGCACCCGCGCCCCGACCGCCCGGAAGAGCTCCGACGCAACCCGGTCGGCGGAATGCTCGGCCCCGTTGACGGGCTCCATGCCGAGGGAGTCTCCCACGCCGGAGGCCCGCCGCGATGCACTATATTGCACCGGGCACTATACTGCACTACCTGGCAGGAGCCAGGAGGCCTTCGAGAGGGCCCGAGCACCCGAGCGGAGAGGAGGAGCACCAGTGGTCGACAGGCTTCGAGCCCGCACGACGCTGCTCGCCGTCCTGCTCCTCGTCGCGAGCTCGGCCGCCTGGGGCTCCACCTTCGTGGTGATGAAGGGCGCCGTCGCCCACGCACCCGTGCCCGAGTTCCTCGCGTGGCGGTTCCTGCTCGCGAGCGTGCTCCTGGTGGCCATGCGCCCGAGGACGCTCGTCCGCCTCGGGTGGCGGGGCTGGGTCCGTGGCGCGCTGCTCGGTGCGGTGCTCGCGGCCGGCTACCTGACGCAGACCTACGGCCTCGAGCACACCTCGGCCGCGGTCTCGGGGTTCCTGACCGGCCTGCAGGTCGTCTTCACACCCCTCCTGGCGTGGGCGCTCATGCGGCACCGCCCAGGGGCGAGGACCTGGATGGCGGCCCTCGTGGCCGTCTCGGGCCTCGGCGTGATCACCCTGCACGGGCTTTCCATGAACGTCGGCGATGTGCTCACGATCTCCTGCGCGGCCCTGTTCGCGCTGCAGATCGTCGGGGTGGGACGGTGGGTGTCGACGGGCGACGCCTATGGCCTCGCGACCGTGCAGCTCCTCACCGTCGGCGTCGTCTCCCTGGTCGCCCAGGCCCCCCGGGGCGTGGGGCTCCCCTCGTCGGGCGGCGAGTGGCGGGCGGTGCTCGTCACCGCCCTGGCCGCGACCGCCTTCGCCTTCGTCGTGCAGTCGTGGGCCCAGACGCGGCTGTCCGCCGTGACCACCTCGCTCGTGTTCGCGCTCGAGCCGGTCTTCGCCGCGGTCTTCGCCTGGGCCGCCGGCGAACCGATCGGGGGGTCGGTCCTGGTCGGCGGCGCCCTGGTGGTGGCCTCGATCGTGGTCCTCGGTCTCGGGTCCCACGGACGCATCGAGCCCGCAGAGGCCCTGGCCCCGCCGGCGCCGCCCCCGGGCACAGACGGCCCGGCCGCGCCGGCTCGCCTCGGAGCCTCGCAGCGTTGCCCGACCGGGGCGCCGCGTCAGCCAGGCCCTTCCCTGAGGCCGCCCCTCAGGGAAGCTTTTTGAAGCGGACGACGTCGCCGGCGATCTCCCGGATCGGCTTTCTCGCCGAGCGCGCGGCGCGCCGGATGCGCTCGAAGGCGTCGGTCGCGTCGAGCTCCTCGAGCGCCATCACGATGCCGACGGCGCGCTCGACCCCCACCCGCGCGTGCAGCGCCTGGTTGAGCTGCCGGATGAGCGCCTCGTTGCGGTCCGCTGCGATCGCCGAGGCCAGGAGGTGTTCGATGATCCGGTCGAAGGAGGCGAGTGCGGTCCGGTCGCTCGGGTCCCACTCGTGGGGTTCGCGCTTGTAGATGTTGAGGCTCCCGATGGGCGCCCCGGCGAGGCGGATCGGGGCGCCCATGACGGCCCGCACTCCGTTGTCGACCAGGCGCCGGGCGAGGTCGGGCCAGCGATCGTCGAGCAGGATGTCGGTGGTCTCGACCACGACGCCCTCGACGAGCGCCTCGACGCAGGGTCCCCGTCCGGTCGATTCCTGGACCGCCTCGAGGAAGTGGGCGCTTGCGTCGGTGGCCGCGCAGTTGCGGAGGACCTGGTTCTCGTCGACGAGAAGGACCCCGGCGCCGTCCACGTTGAAGAGGTCCGGCATGGCCGCGGTGACCTCCGTCAGGCTGGGGACGAGGCCCAGTCGCTCGAGTTCACGTTGGGCGAGTTGGCCGAGTGACCGCTCGAGGACGTCGGTTTGCACGTGCACGGGCCTGCACTACCCAATGTCGGCCGGTTCTATTGCTGCACGTCGGGGAGCACGTCGTTGTTACGATGGCGGGCGCCCCCCTGAACCCGTGGCACGGAGGCCCGAGACATCGGGCCCACGACTCGTCGAGAGGGAGTGCCCGGGGCAATGTCGAGCGCCGACCAGGACGGAGGGCGGGGCCTGCAAGGCCTCCCCGGCCTCCTCGCCATGCTTTCTCCCCTGCAGGCGATCGCCGATCGCAAGGCGCTCGCCCGGGCGGTGGCCGAGCAGATCTGCGACCGGGTCGCCGTCTGCTGCGTGGTCCATGCCCGTGAAGCGGGCGAGCTCCGGGTCATGGTCGACGCGGGATCGGAGCACCTGCCCCCACCCGACGTCGCCCGCGTCGTGGCCAGCGGTCGGCCGGCGCTCTTTGCGGGCTCGGGGGGGCCGCTCTGGGTGGTGCTGGCGCTGCGCGGCCCGGCGGGCGGGTTCGGCGCCCTGAGCGTCGCCCTCGACGCCAGCGCCGAGGAGGCGGCCGAGGCGCTCGGGGACCTCCAGGAGGTCGCCGACGCCCTGGGAAGCGCGATCGCCGATGCAACCGACCACGAGCGGGCCACCCAGATCTCCCAGGCGCTCCAGACCTCCCTCCTGCCCAGCGCGTTGCCGGTGGGGGAGTGGTTCGATCTCGCGGCGCGCTATGTGCCGGGCACCATGGACCTGCGCATCGGCGGCGATTGGTACGACGCGCAGATGCTGCCCAACGGCACGCTGGCCCTCAGCGTGGGAGACGTCGCGGGTCACGGGATCGACGCGGCGGCCCAGATGGGGGAGCTCCGCGCCGCGATGGTGGCGCTCCGCCTCGTGCGGAGCGCGCCCGACGAGCTCATCTCGGTCCTCCAGCGGCTGGCGTCGGACATGGGGTACTTCGCCAGGGTGATCTGCGCCCGGCTGGCGCCCTCGGGGCTCCTGCGGTGGTCCTCGGCCGGGCACCTCCCGCCGATCGTCATGCACGCCGACGGCTTGGTCGACGTGCTGCAGAGCCACCAGTCGCCGCCGCTCGGCGTCGGATCGGTCGGGCGGGTCATGGTGAACAGCTACCGGCTCGGGGCCGGTGACGCAGTCCTCCTCTACACCGACGGTCTCGTCGAGCGCAGGGACGAGCCCATCGACGTCTCGCTCGGGCGGCTCACGGCGCGCGTGGCGGGCAGCGTCCGAGGGTCGTCGGCCCTGCTCATCGACGATCTCGTGGCGAGGTTCGACCCCTCCGGCGCCACCGGAGACGACATCGCGGTCCTGGCCGCCCGCTGGCGGGGTGAGGGCCGCCACTGACCGGTGCGCCGAGCTTCGCGGGTCCGGGAAGGGATCGGGGGCCGAGGGCGTTGGGTACCGTGAGCGTCGCCGAAAGAGGTGGGCCCCAAGCCCGTTTGGGGCGCTTGCCCCGCATCCTGACCTCGATGGCCGTCGCCCAGGGTGCGGTGTCCTCGGCCGACGGCGACGCTGGAGACCCGAGAGAGCACCGATGAGATCACGCCATATGGACCAGAAGGTCGCCGTCGCCGTCGTTTTCGTGGCGGCCATGTTCATGACGATCATGGACACGACCATCGTGAACGTCGCGCTGTCCACGTTGGGCCGGCACTTCCACGTCAGCGCGAACGGGGTCGACGCGGTCTCGATCGGCTACCTCGTGAGCCTCGGGGCGTTCATCCCCATCTCGGGGTGGTTGGGGGACCGGCTTGGTGGGCGAAGGACCCTGCTCAGCGCCATCGCGATCTTCGTGGTCGCCTCGGCGCTGTGCGGCCTGTCGACCAGCTTCGGCGAGCTCGTGGTGTTCCGGGTCCTCCAGGGGGTCGGCGGCGGCCTCATGACGCCGGTGGGCCTGGCCATGCTCTTCAGGGTGTTCCCTCCGGCCGAGCGGGTCCGGGCCTCCAGCATCCTCGTGCTCCCGACCGCGGTGGCCCCGGCACTCGGGCCGGTGCTCGGCGGGCTCTTCACGACCGACGTGTCGTGGCGCTGGGTCTTCTACGTGAACGTCCCGATCGGCCTCGGGACCCTGCTCTTCGGGCTGCTGTTCCTTTCGGACCACGCCCAGGCCGGCACCAGCCGGCTCGACGTCGGTGGGTTCCTGCTCTCGGGGGCCGGCCTCGGGCTCGCCATGTACGGGGTCTCGGAGGGGCCGGTCGAGGGATGGGCGAGTGCGGACGTCCTCGCCACGATCGTGGCCGGCGTGGCGCTCTTGGCCGCGTTCTTCTTCCACGAGCGCCGGTCCAGCCGGCCCCTCATCGATCTGTCGCTCTTCGGGGACCGGCTCTTCCGGTCGACCACGTCGGTCATGGTCGTCAGCTCGGTGGCGTTCCTCGGGACCCTGTACCTCGTCGCGCTGTTCTTCCAGAACTCGCTGCACATGACGGCGTTGCGGGCCGGTCTGACGATCTTCCCCGAGGCCCTGGGGGTGATGGCCGGGTCCCAGGTCGTCTCGCGGATCCTCTATCCACGCCTCGGCCCGCGGCGCCTGCTCGTGGGGGGCCTGCTCACCATCGCGGTCTCGATGCTGCTCTTGACCCAGGTCTCCGCGAGCACCAACGAGTGGCTGACCCGGCTCGACATGCTGCTCCTCGGCTACGGGATGTCGCATGTGTTCCTACCCTCCCAGGCGGCCGCCTTCACCACGATCAGCTCGGCCCGCACGAGCGGCGGCTCGGTCGTCTTCAACGCGTTCCGCCAGCTCGGCGGTGCGGTGGGCGTCGCCCTGTTGACCGCGGTGGTGGCCGAGGGCCCGGCTCGTCATCTCGGGTCGGTCGCGGCCCCGACGCTGGCCGCCTACCACGACGGCTTCGTCGCCGCGGCGATCGTGGCCTTCGCCGGCGCGGCGATCGCCCTCGCCGTGGACGACGCCGATGCCGCGCCGACGATGGTCAGGAGGGTCCAGAACCGGGCCGAGGACCCCCTCGCCGATGGCGAGATGTCCGGGGCGGCCTTCGCACCGGCGGCCGAGTAGCGGCCGCCGGCCCCCGGCGCGCCGCTCAGCGGACCTCGCGCAGGGAGCCGTCCTCCACGTCGTAGAGGAAGCCGCGGACCGAGGTCGTGGCCCGCAGGAAGGGGCTCGACCGGATCCTGGCGATGGCGTCGCGCACGTCGTCCTCGAGGTCGTCGAAGTTATGCGCGCTCCACGTCGGCCGCTCGCCCGTCTCGGCCTCCAGGCGGGACTTGAACTCCTCGTCGGAGAACCCGAGCACCCCGCAGTCGCTGTGATGGATGAGCACGATCTCCTCGGTCCCGAGCAGGTGCTGGGAGATGGCGAGCGAGCGGATCTCGTGATCGGTGACCACGCCGCCGGCGTTGCGGATCACGTGCGCGTCCCCCTCGGCGAGGCCGAGCACCCCGTAGGGGTTGAGGCGGGCGTCCATGCAGGCGACGACGGCGACCTTGCGGGCCGGCGCGCGGGGGAGGGCCGACTTGTCGAAGCTCGCCTGGTACCTGGTCGCGTTGCGAAGGAGCGCGTCGGTCTCGGTCATGGGACCATCCTCCAAGGTCGTCTCACACCCTCGAGCCCCGCTCGCCGCGGCGTTGCGCGCCACCAACCTCCCGCCACTACCAGGCGTAGGCCTCGGGCGCGGTCCCGCCGGGGCCCGGGAAGATCTCGTCCAGTTTGCCCAGGAGCTCGTCGTCGAGCTCGACCCGGAGCGCCCCCAGGGCGCCGTCGAGCTGCTCGTGGGTCCGGGGCCCGATGATGGGGGCCGTGACGGCCGGGTTGTGCAGGAGCCAGGCGAGGGCGACGTCCGCCGGCGGCCTGCCCATTTCGGCGCAGAGCTTCTCCCAGGCCTCGAGCTTGGCTCGGTTCCGCTCGATCGACCGCATGGTCCGCTCGTTGGCGCGTCGGCCGGTCTCGGCCTTCTGCAGCGCGCCGCCGAGCATGCCGCCGCCGAGCGGGCTCCAGGGGATGACGCCGACCCCGTAGTCGAGGCACGCCGGGAGGACCTCGAGCTCCACCATGCGGGCGTTCAGGTTGTAGAGGCTCTGCTCGGAGACGAGGCCGAGCAGGCCCCGCGCCCGGGCGTGCTCGTTGGCCTTCGCGATGTGCCAGCCGGCGAAGTTCGAGCTGCCGACGTAGAGGACCTTGCCCTGCTGGACGAGCAGGTCCATCGCCTGCCAGATCTCGTCCCAGGGGGTGTCGCGGTCGACGTGGTGCATCTGGTACAGGTCGATGTGGTCGGTCCCGAGCCTCCGCAGGCTTTGCTCGCAGGCCTGGCGGATGTGGAGCGCCGAGAGCCGGTTGGTGTTCGGCCACGGGTCGCGCCCGCCGTAGACCTTGGTCGCGAGGACCACCTTGTCCCTGCGGCCCTCGCCCTTGGCGAACCAGCGGCCGATGATCTCCTCGGTCCCGCCCCCGCCGCCGTACATGTCGGCGGTGTCGAAGAAGTTGATGCCGAGCTCGAGGGCCCGGTCCATGATCCGGTGGGCCTCGGGCTCCTCGGCCGTCATGCCGAAGTTCATCGTGCCGAGGCAAAGGGGGCTCACTCGCAGCCCCGTCCGCCCGAGCCTTCGGTACTCCATCTTGTGCTCGCTCATCGCCGTCCCTCCGCTTCGGTCGCTCCGAGGAGTCTGCCTCGTGCGGCAGGGCCGCGATGTCAGCGGTTGTCGGACACCACCTCGCCCCCCACGAGCGTGACCGCCACGTGCTCGGACGATGGCGAGCGGAGCGCCGCCTCGAGCGGGAGACCGAGCAGGCACAGGTCGGCCGGCGCACCCACCGCGACCCGGCGCGGCATCAGGGGATCGGCCGCCGAGCCCAAGAAGAGCGATAGCGCGGCCATCGGCGCCAGGCGCTCGGCCGGGCCGAGCGGGACCCCCGAGGCCGTCGTCCGGCCGACCGCCGCCCGGATCGCCACCCAGGGGTCTGGGGGCCCGAACGGCGCGTCGGTCCCGGCGGCCACGCCGACCCCGCCGCGCTCGAGCGAGGCGCACCGGTAGAGGTCCTCGCGGTCTTCCGCCTCCACCTCGAGCGCGTAGCGATCCCCGCGGGCCTCGACGAAGCCGGGGTTGGTCACGACGGTGGTCCCGAGCGAGCACAGCGTCCCGATCAGCTCGGCCGGGATCACGCTGCCGTGCTCGATCCGGTCGCCCGGGCGCGCCCCGGCCGCCTCGAGGGCCGAGACGGCCAGCACGCTCTGGACCCGGGTCACGCAGTGCACGGCGACGGCCCGGCCCCGCCCGTGGGCGGCCGCGACGATCGCGCTGAGCTCGTCGAGGGCGAGGAGGGCGACGTCGTCCAGGAGGACCTTGACCGGGCCGAGCGACAGGGGGGCGGGGCACTCGACGTCGGCGCCGGGCGCCGTCATCACGGTGATCCGCTGGCGCAGCCCCGACCCCGGGTCGGCCAGTGGGGCCAGGTCGTCGGGGCCCCTCGCCGGTGTCGCGTCGGTGAACCCGGTGACGCCGGCGCGCGCCGCGGCCCGGCCGACCTCGGCGAGATCGGGCGTGCTGCGCCCGATCCGCTCGCCGAGCCAGGCGTCCATCCGGAACAGCCGCCCGGTCGGGGCGCCGTTTCTCTCGCGCTCGATGCCCTCGTGCGTGACGCCCTCGAGCGCCAGCAGGTCGAGGGCCGCGGTGTTCAGGATCCACTCGGCCCCGCTGCGGTGCTGGACACGGAGCGGACGGTCGGCAAGGAGCGCGTCGAGGTCGTGGCGGTCGATCCGTCCGGCGACGCTCTCGTGGTAGCCGACCCCCCGGACCCACGCCCCCCAGGGCGTCCGTCGCGAGGCCGCCTCGAGGGCCAGCGCGAGCTGGTCGCGGTCCACCACGTGGGGTGGCCCGAGCGCCACGGACTCGAGGGCCGCTGCGGCGGCGAGCAGGTGGACGTGATGGTCGTGGAGGCCCGGCAGGAGCGCCCCGCCGGCCCCGTCGAGGCGGGTCGACCCCCCCGGCGCGTCCACCCGGACCCCGATCTCGGCGATGGCGCCGTCCGAGACCAGCACCTCGACGAGCCGGCCACCCACCTCGGCGCCGGTGATGACGAGCTCAGCCACCGCCGATCGCTTCGGCGGGCGATCGGACCACCGCGCTCGCCCCGTCGTGGGTGGCCACCCAGCGCCCGTCGTCGCTGCGGCGCACGGCGTGGGCGGCGGCGCAGCGGGCGCCCCGGCCGGCGAAGGCCGCCGAGCCGCTCATCGAGACATCGACGTGGATCCCCCCGCCCGCCCGCAGCGCGACCAGGCCGCCGAATGCCGCCAGCAGGCCGCTCAGCGGGTCGGCGACTGCGTCGGCCAGGAAGACCGGCGCCGCCCCACTCCACGCGACGAGGCCCCCTGCCGCCGCGGCGTCATCGCCGAAGGCGGCCCGGGAGGACCGTTCGCCGGTCCGCCCGTACCCGGTGATGCTGATCCAGACCCGCCCGGGCCGCCCGGCCAGGAACGCCTCGGGGCCGAGCCCGATCGCCCCGAGGGCGCGGGGCCGGGAGGACTCGATCACCACGTCGGCCGTCGCGACGAGCCGGCGCAGGTCGCGCCGGCCGGCCTCCGTGGAGAACGAGCACGCCACCCGCCGGTGGCCGCGGTGGAGCCGCTCGTGCATGGACGGGTCGCCGATCCGCGACCCGTCGGGTCGCGACGGGTCCTCGACGCTGACGACGTCGGCCCCGGCGCGGCCGAGGACGTGCGCGCACAGCGGCCCGGCCCACATCGCGGAGAGGTCGACGATCCGCGGCCGGCCGACGGGCGCCCGGGCTCCCAGCCGTCGGAGCCCGAGCGGCTCGTCGCCGGTCGACTCGCCGAGGACCGACGCGGCGAGCCCGACGAGCGCGAGGCGCGCGGCGAGATCCCGGGCGCCGCCTCGCTGTGCCTCCTCGGCCAGGGCGCCCCACGGGTCGCTCGGCTGGTCCTCCCAGCCGAGCGCTGCGGCGAGGAGGGCCGGGTCGTCGGGCCTGGGGAGATTGCAGGTGAGCCAGCCGTCGGCACAGGGGAGCAGCCGGCACGACCCATTGGCCGAGGTGGCGCCCCCCGGCCCGAACCCCCGCTCGGCGGCCCGCTCGACGAGGACCCGACCCTCGTCGAGCTCGACGACGGCGCCCCGCTCGGCGCTCAGGGCGGCGATCGCCGCGCAGAGGGCGGCGGTGCTCGCGATCAGGGGGAGGCCGCACACCGCCGGTGGGCCGTCGGGCGCCCTGGTGAGCCAGAGCACGCCGGAGCGCGCCAGCGCGAGGTGCGGGCAGGGCTCCTTGGGCGGCGTCTCGACGGCCAGCTCGATGCCGACCGATCCGGCCAGTGCCGCGAGCTGCGCGCCCGCCCCGTCGGCGCCCGCCTCCAGCTGGCTCACCGAAAGCGGACATTACAGTGACACCCATGTCGGTCCGGCCGGGCCACGGGGCGGCCAGAGGCGTGTCGGACGCGATCGACCTCGCACGCAGCGCCTTCGAGCTCGGGCTCTTCGAGGACCCCCTGGACCGCCCGGCCTGTCTCGTGGTCGAGCTCGATTCGGGACCGGACCTGGCCCGGCTGAACTGGCTCGCCCCGAGGCTCCAGTGCGTGGTGGTCGGGGTGGCCGAGACGCCGATGGCCGAGGCGCCCGACGGCTTCGACGTGCTCCTCAGCGCGACGCCCGGAGCCCCCCGGCCCTGGGTCTCGTGCCCAGACCCCGACGAGACGGCGGACCGGCTCCGGGTCTCCGCCGAGCGCTCGCCGCAGGCGGCCGTCGCGCTGGTCGAGCTCCTGCGCATGAGCGAGCGGCTCCCCGTGCGCGACGCGCTGGTCGCCGAGTCGTTCGTCTACTCGATGCTGCAGGGCGGGCCGACCTTCCGGGGCTGGCTCGCCGGGCGCTCCCCGCGCCCCGAGGTGCGCGGGGGGGAGGGCGACCCGGTGCTCGTCACACGCGAGCGGTCGGTGCTCCGCATCGTGCTCAACCGGCCGGCCGTCCACAACGCCCTCGACCGGGCGATGCGCGACGCCCTCATCGGTGCGCTGCAGGTGGCGGCGCTCGACGACTCGATCACCGACGTGACCCTCTCGGGCGCCGGCCCGACGTTCTGCAGCGGCGGCGACCTGGACGAGTTCGGATCGGCCGAGGACCCGGCGACGGCGCACCTGGTGCGGATCGGGCGCTCGGTCGCCCTGGCGATCCACGAGTGCGCCGAGCGCGTCGCCGTCGAGGTGCACGGCGCCTGCGTCGGGGCCGGCATCGAGCTGCCGGCGTTCGCCGGCCACGTCAGGGCCCGCCCCGGGACCACCTTCTCGCTGCCCGAGGTCGGCTTCGGCCTCGTGCCGGGGGCCGGCGGCACGGCCGGCATCCCCCGCCGGGTCGGTCGCCAGCGCGCCGCCTACATGGCCCTCTCGGGCACGCCCCTCGACGCGACGACCGCGCTCGCCTGGGGCCTCGTGGACGAGATCGCTTGACCGTGCCGCACCGTGCCCCCGGCCGGCAACCCGGTCGCCGGTCACCCGAAACTCGTCGGTAACCTTGATCGATGCCGGGCCTCGGGTCGAGCGTGACCATCGACGTCCCGAGCGCCGTGCCGTCCTCGGCCAAGCGGGCGGCGCGACTCGCCGACCGGATCGTCGAGGACGTGGTGGCCCTCGGGTGGCCGGTCGGCGAGGTGCTCGGTTCGGAGGCCGAGCTCCTCGAGCGATACAAGGTGAGCCGGGCGGTCTTCCGGGAGGCCGTCCGCATCGTCGAGCACCAGCAGGTGGTGAGGACCCGGCGGGGACCCACCGGTGGGCTCGTCATCACCGAGCCCACCGTCGCTGCGGTGATCGACGCCGTGGTGCTCTACCTGCATCGGGTCGACGCCCGCCTCGACGAGGTGTTCGAGGCGAGGATCCTGCTCGAGGAGATCTCCTCGCAGCTGGCGACGGACCGCCTCGACGCCGCCAGTCGCAAGGAGCTCGAGGCGCTGATCGGCGGCGACGGTCGTGCGTGCGATCCCCGCACCCTGCACGCGATGGTCGCCTCGGCGACGAGGAACCCGGCGCTCGAGCTCTTCGTCGAGGTGCTGAGCCGGGTGGCCCTCCTGTACTCGCCCGACGGGCTCACCTTGGAACAGGTCGCGGCCGAGCTGACCCACGCGCACGTCCACATCGCCGGGGCGCTGGTGGCCGGCGACGCGCCGCTCGCCACCAGGCGCATGCGCAAGCACCTGGAGGCCGAGGCCGACTTCCTACGCGGCCGCCGCTCCACCCGTCAGCTCCTGCCCGAGACGGTCATCCTGTCGGCGTCCAACACCGGCAAGGGCGCCGAGGCCGTGGCGAGGAACATCGCCCGTGGCATCCTCACGCGTGCCATGCAGCCCGGCGAGCTCGTCGGGACCGAGCCCGAGCTGATCGAGCGCGAGGGGGTCAGCCGGGCGCTCTTGCGCGAGGCCGTCCGCCTGCTCGAGCACCACCAGATCGCCCGCATGCGACGGGGGCCCGGGGGCGGTCTCTTCGTGGTCCGGCCGAGCTCGAGCGCCGTGACCGACATCGCCGCCATCTACCTCATGCGGCGGGGCATGCAGCTGGGCGAGCTGGCCGAGCTGCGGACCGGCGTCGAGGTGGCGATCGCCCACCTGGCGGCGGCGCGGGTGGACGACGAAGGGATGGCGAGGATGCGCCTCGCGCTCGAGCACGAGGCGACCAGCACCGACGCCGATCTCGCCGAGGCCGTCCACGATCTGCATGCCGCGGTGGCGTCGGTCGCCGACAACCGCGTCCTCCAGCTGGTCGCCCTCGTCCTCATCCGGCTGGCCCGGCTCCACCAGATCGAGCGGCTGGCCGAGGGGGCCCGCCAGCGGATCCGCGAGGAGGTCTTCCGGGCCCACAACGGGATCGCAGAGGCCGTGGCCTCGGGCGACCGGTCGCTCGCGGCGCACCGGATGCGGCGGCACCTCGACGCCCTCGCGGCCGCCATGGGCTAGAGGCCCCTTATGTGTACATGTACATCTCAAGGGGTAATGATGTTCTCGAAACCGACATGTGTCGGAGTCGAGAACGAGGGGTCCGATGACCTACACCGCAGCGCGGGGAGATCAGCCGGCCGACGTCACGAGGGAGCTTCGCCCGGTCGACCGTCAGCCGGTCGGCCACGAGCCCAGGGGTGCCGGTTCGAGATGGACCCCGGCACCGGGGTGGGTCGTCGCCGCGGCGCTCATCCTCGGGGCGGCCGGGGTCGCGCTCGGGCTCGGTGCGCTCCTCACCACGCCGACGAAGGCCATCGGCGCTCAGGGGGCCCAGGGCGCGAACGGGGCCCAGGGGGCGCCGGGTCCCCAGGGGCTTCCGGGGGCCCAGGGACCCCAGGGCATCCCCGGTCCGACCGGCAAGCAGGGGCCGGCGGGCCCCGTCGGCAAGACCGGAGCCACCGGCGCCCGCGGCGCCGCCGGGACCATCACCGCCAGCCACGCGATCACCCCGGCGCCAACCATGTCGGCCGTCGATCCCGCGATCGGCACGGTCTTGAGCGCGACGGCGTCGTGCCCGACGGGGCAGGTGCTCCTCGGTGGTGGAGGCCGGATCTCGATGAAGGACCAGAGCGCGCCGAGCACCCCGGCGTCCGCACCAAGCGCGACGACGTCCGCGAAGCAGGTCGAGCTGCGGGACAGCTATCCCCTCGGCACGCAGGCCTGGCGGGTCACCGGCGTCGTGACCGGCACCCTTCCGGCCAACGAGCAGGTCGTGTTGCAGCCCTACGCCCTCTGCGCGACGTAGGGGGCATCGGGGTCAGTCGGTGACCGGCGGCGCGGCCTCCGGAGGCGGGCCCGTCGCAACCGCTCCCCGCCCGATCCCCTCGAGCAGGTAGCGCAGCCCGACGATGAACTGGCGCCGCGTGGTGTAGGCGGCGAGCCTCCGTTCGCGGGGCCCTGCGCCGTGCTCGGGAGCCGATCGCAGCCTCGAGGCCTGGAGCGCTGCGAAGCCGATCGTGTAGGTGTGCACGGTCCCGTACGCGCTCTCGGCGCCGGCTTGGTCCAACCCGGCACCCCGGAGCACCCCGAGGATCGCCTCCATTCGCTCGATCGCGGCGGCGGAGACCACCGGGTGCGCGAGGTAGACGTGGAGGGCGGCCGGCTGCTCGACCAGGAACCGGCGCAGCCGCTCGGCGGCCTCGATGACCCACGCCTGCCAGTCGCTCGTCGCGGTGCGGGGGCGCCAGATCGGGGCCAGCATGCCGTCGACGACCGCCCCGAGGAGGTCGTCCTTGCCCCGGACGTGGCGGTAGAGGGTCATCGGAGCCACGCCGAGGGTCTCGGCCAGGCATCGGATGGTCAGTGTCTCGAACCCGCCGGCGGCGACGGCACGCGTCGCCGCCTCGACCACCAGCGCGCGCGAGAGCGACCCCCACTTGGCGCGCTGGCGGACGGCCGGCGTCGGCGCGCTCACGGGCGCGCCCACCCGCCGAGCGGTTCGCCGCTCCGGCGCACCCACGCGAACCGGACGGGCGCGCGGGGCGGTCGGCGGCCGACGCTTGCGGCTTCGAGAAAGATGTCCGGGCCCGGACGGCGGCTGGCCGGGTCGTGGTCTCCCAGCAGAGCGGCCATCGGGTGAGGCTACCGCCGGCCGCCGCCCGACCACCTGGGCGCCGAGGGCCTTCTTCGCCTGAGCGACGGCGCAGGCCGCCCCGACGCCGTGCGCCGAGGATCGGCCGGCCACCCGGCGGTCAGGACCGCTGCGGGGATGACGAGGCACCAGGGGTCGGTCGGGTGTGGCGCTGATCGCTCCACGGCGATCCCCCATCCGTCCACCCGCTCGGCGAGCTCCGGGGCACCGCGCCCGGGGCGCGTCCGTCGCGCGAGGAGGTCGCCCGGCGAGGGCCGCCCGTCATTGGCCCCTGCGCCGCCGAGGGGCCAAGCTCGCGTCGAGCATCCGATGCAGACCCAGGGCGAACGACCCGA
The DNA here is from genome assembly GCA_027315315.1 of Acidimicrobiaceae bacterium. Taxonomy (GTDB): domain Bacteria; phylum Actinomycetota; class Acidimicrobiia; order Acidimicrobiales; family RAAP-2; genus Palsa-461. The sequence goes on from DAHUYG010000054.1 coordinate 25,186, forward strand.
CGCGCGATCCGAGCAGGCGACGGTCGGTCGGGCCCAGCGAGCGCACTACGCGTCGCAGGACAACCTCGTGCGTCGCCAGGCGATCTTCGCGCATCTCGATCCGGAGCGGTCCTCGGGCCGGTCGGCGATCGATCGGATCGCCTGGGCGGGCGACGAGCGCGTGCTCGACGCCGGGTGCGGGAACGGTGTCTGGTCGCGCGCTGTCACGAGGGGGCAGCGGGTGCGCTCGGTCGTCGGGCTCGACCTGTCGATGGGCATGCTCGGGGCGCTCCGTGCCGAGGACCCCGGCCAGCCGGCGGTGGCGGGCGACGTGGGGCACCTGCCCTTCGCCGAGGGGAGCTTCGACGTCGCGATGGCGCTGTGGATGCTGTACCACGTCGCCGACCATCGCAGCGCCCTCGCGGAGCTGCGCCGGGTGCTGCGGCCCGGCGGCCGGCTCGTCGTTGCGACCAACAGCGCCCGGCAGCGGCCCCTCGACGCCGTGCTGTCGGCCTCGCTGGCCGAGACGCTCGGCGAGGAGCGTGAGCGCTGGCTCCCGCAGCTGAACTTCACGGCCGAGAACGGTCCGGCGATCGTGGGCGAGGTCTTCGGCGAGGTGATCGTCGAGCACGTCGTGAGCGCGTTCGCGATCCCGGAACCCGAGCCGGCGCTCGGCGTGATGGCGTCGATGCGCGGGCCGATCGAGACCTATCTCGGGCGGCCCGTGGACTGGCCGGCGGTCGACGCGGCGGCGCGGCGGCGGATCGAGCTCGCGATCGCCGAGGAGGGCGCGTTCAGGACCGAGATCGTTGCGGCCTGGATGCTGGCCGAGAAGGCGTGAGCCCGATCAGTTGATCAGCGGGTCCCGGGGGAGGCCGAGGATGCGCTCGCCGATCTGGTTCCGCTTGATCTCCGAGGTGCCTCCCGCGATCGACATGGCCCGGTGGGCGAGGACCAGGGTGCCCGTCATGGCGGAGAGCCCGTCCATGAAGACGGTGTCGGGGCCCGACAGGGCGGCCAGCATCGCTGCCATCTCGTGGCCGTTCTCCGAGAGCACGAGCTTGGTGATGTTGCCCTCGGGCCCAGGACCGGCCCCGGCGACCGCGCGGTGCGCGCTGCGCAGGTTCAACGCGTCGATCGCCTGGTGGTTGGCGACGTAGCGCCCGATCCGGCCCAACCCGCCGGGCAACCGGTCGGGGTACGCCTCGTGCATCTTGATCAGGCCGTCGACCGGCGTGCCGCCGCCGCCCCCTCCGCTGCCGCTGCCGATCGAGACGCTTTCGTTGCCGAGCGTCGCCCGGGCAACGGCCCAGCCGTGGTCGACCGGGCCGACGACGTCGTCGTCGGGGACGTGCACGTCGTTGAAGAAGACCTCGTTGAAGTCCGAGCTGCCGGTCGCCTGCTTGAGCGGGCGGACCTCGACGCCCTCGCCCTTCATGTCGATCACCATCATGGTGATGCCGTCGTGCTTGGGCGCGTCGGGGTTGGTGCGGACCGTCGCGAGCCCGTACTTCGCGAGGTGGGCGCCGCTCGTCCAGACCTTCTGGCCGTTCACGAGCCACCCGCCGTCGACCCTCGTGCCCTTGGTCTGGACCCCCGCCGCGTCAGAGCCGGCGTTGGGCTCGCTGAACAGCTGGCACCAGATGACCTCCTGGTTGAGGGCGGGACGGACCCAGCGGGCGACCTGGTCCTCGGTCGCGTACTGGATGAGGGTCAAGATGACCCAGCCGGTGATGCCGAGCGCCGGCCGCTTCACGCCGGCCGCCGCGAACTCCTGCTCGATCACGAGCTGCTCGACCGCGCTGGCGTCGCGCCCCCAGGGCCTTGGCCAGTGGGGCATCGCGTACCCCTCCTCGATCATGGTGGCCCGCCGGGCCGCCTCGTCCATCTCCCGCACGCGCTCGGCGAAGGCGCGAACCTCGCTGCGGATCGCCTCGGCCTCGGGGGGCAGGTCGACCGTCCGCCCCCGCGTGACGCCCTTCGCCACGAGCTCGGTGACGGCGACCGCCGCGTCCTCGGGGCTCACGATCGACTCGATGGCGGTTGCCCGGCGGAGGTAGAGGTGCGCGTCGTGCTCCCAGGTGAACCCGATCCCGCCGTGGACCTGGGTGTTCAGCTGCGCGTCGAGATCAGCCGCGGGCATGGCCAGCGCCGCCGCCATCGCGGCGGCATACGAGAGCTGGTCGCCGCCGTGCTCGGCCGCCCTGGCGGCGTCCCAGACGAGGGACGTGGCGAGCTCGACGGCCACCGCCATGTTGGCGCAGTGGTGCTTGACCGCCTGGTACGTCGCGATGGGCCGACCGAACTGGATGCGCACCTTGGCGTAGGCGGCGGCGAGCTCGGTGCACTCGCGGGCGACCCCGACGGCCTCGGCCGCGAAGACGAGCCGGGCGTAGTCGACGAGCACCCGGCGTGCACCCGGGAGGATGCTGACCGGCGCGCCCGCCAGCGTCACCCTGGAGGCGCGGCGGGTCGGGTCCAGGTTCTTCGGGGTCTCGATCTCGACGCCACCGGCCGAGCGCGCCACGATCGCCACGTCGTCGCCGACCGGCACCAGCAGCACCTCGGCCAGGTGGGCGGAGATCACCGCCCCGACCGGTCCGCTCGCCTTGCCCTCGGACAGCGACACCTCGCCGCCGAGCGCGACCGCCCCGATCACCGAGCCGTCGGCCAGACCCGGCAGGTACTCGGCGCGCAGGGCGTCGGAGCCGGCCGCCGCGATGACCGCGCTGGCCGCCACGGTCGGCACGAACGGGCCCGGGGCGATGCCCCGGCCGAGCTCCTCGAGCACCACGACCAGCTCGGGGAACCCGAAGCCCGAGCCGCCGTGCTCCTCGGGGATGTGCAGTCCGAGCCAGCCCAGCTTCGAGAGCTCGCCCCAGAATGCGGGGAGGCCCTCGGTCTCCGCCTCGAGCAGGGCACGCGCCGCCCCGCGCGACTCGTGACGGCTCAGGAACTCCGAGACGGTCTTGGCGAGTGCGGCATGGTCATCGGTGATGGCAATCGACATGGGAAAACGGTACCCTCTATTCCCCCGCGCTGCGAGGGGATAGCCGGACCTCTTGGTCGCTATGCGCGATCCGCCGACTGATGCGCGTCTCGAGTAGGACTTCGGAGAGTCCTGTGTCGAGAACCCCTCTGCCTTAGGGGTGCGCCCCCCGTAGGCAACACGGGCTAATGACTTCGAGGGCAGATCGATAACCGGCCATTCTCTAATGACTCGTCCGACGATCGTTGCCCGGAGCGCCCATTCGCGAGATTCAAGTGCCGCCTTTCGAGTTATAAGGTGAACATCCTTGGCCCTACCCGCCTGAAAACGACCCCAGCCTACCAAGGGGTGATAACGGACGATTATAAGAAGAGCGCCGGTCGACAGGTTGGATCTGAGCGGTGCCTTTCATCCTGAGAGGTGAGTTATCAGCGGAACAACGATCCGTACACCGTTGAATAATAATGACGCCCAACTTCTATTGTTGCCCCCTATCCGCGGCCGACCTTCCTCGTCGCCGACACGACCGGAATCCGAGAGCAGCTCTCCACCTCTGGAGCCGTGGTCGGCTCGGCCACCTACGGCACTACGGGAGCCCCTGTTCCACATGCGTCATCGGGACGCCCTTCGGGTTCGCCGGAGGGTACACAGACCAGAGCGGGTTGGTCTATCTGCTCCACCGCTACTACGACCCGAACACTGGGCAGTTCATCTCGGTCGATCCCGATCTGGCGTCAACTGGACAGCCCTATCAATACGTGGGCGGCGATCCGTTGAATCTGACCGATCCGACGGGAAAAGACTGGAACATCGACCTCTCGGCGAACACCGCTATTCGGATTGCTGAAATCATTCTCGCTGGCGGGTAAATAACCGATGCTCTGACGCTAACCAGAGTCGGGGGCCTAATCGGCGCAGCCATCGCAGGTATTCTTTCGTACGCTGGACTCAATGCCGATTATCTCCTACAGCAGGGTAAGTGGGCAGAGAGTCAAGCGACAGCATGGAACAACTTGTTTAGTGCGATAGGCTGGAGCCTCAGGGTAGTCGGTAGAGTCTTAATCGCTATTCATACAGTGTGGGTGTTTCCCATTAGTGTGACACCGATCGGGTACCTGGAACTTCAACCTGGCTTTACCATAGGGGGGTTTGGTGAGGCGCTTCATTCGACAGCACTGCAAGTGGCGGGGCCCACAGCGGGATGACGGTTGCTCGACCGGTGGGAATAGGTTGGTACGTGAGTCCTTGGTTTCGCCCGCCCCCTATAGCCTATCGATGAGCATTTTATGAGCTTTGCCATGCCCATTGGCTGCCACTTCCTCACTTTTTCAATGGGAAACCTGCCTGTCCTCTCGGAACACCCGTTCTGCCCTTAGTAGCACCCAAATGCTGATAGAGATTGCTGCCGAATAGGCAGCAAATAGACTAACTATCGCCCCAAGGATAGCCAAAATGATTTGAACGATATGGTCGGTGAGGTACGCCCCTGCTGCCAGCCCAACCGTCAAGGCTAATAAGCCTATCGTCGTTCGTAAGAGACGGCGGAAGCTTTGCTGATTCGTCGAGTTCCTGTTCGTGCTGTGCCCTGTTAGACGCGAGATTGCCTCGCCAGGCTCGGAAGGCGCGGCGATGTGAGTGAAATCCATGCGCGATATACCCTCCTCAATGTTCTCCGGCAAGGTAGTTCGAATTCGCACAGCTCCTAAGCAAGAGCAATTGGTCAACCATGCGGCCATCGGAGCCTCGTGGCGAGTTCCGATTGGACAGGGTGAGTGACATCGGCAGCGACATAGGAAGATCACCAAAATCCCTTCCCGCGGAAATGGCGCAACCTCGCTGAGCGCATGGGGGCAAGTATCATGCACCTCGTTGGCACACGACGAGTTGATGGCGTCGCCCTCGTTAATCACCGAGATCATGGTACCTTTCGGGGCTCTTCCGGTCTTCACTGGGGGTGCGTTGTGGTGATCCGGGGCGGTCGGATTTGCGTATGCCAGTGAACGCCGTCGGCGTAGAGCAGGACCCGGAGCCTGTAGTGCGAAGTTGGTCATGCCCTGACCTGAACACAGCCCGCTTGACCTGTTTGGCGCAGAAGTTCTGACCTTCGGTCGGTCCGTTGGACGCGCCGGTCCGATGGTGGTTAAAGATCTCCTCTCGCTAACGCTAGAGCGTTCATACAAGGGTGCGGATCTCACTCACATGGTCCTCGAGACATGCGGCGATGGTGGTGCCCAGGAGCGGAGCACACCGGCCGCCCTTGGGTCCTCCTCGAGATAGATGGAACGGACCGCTTCTTATCTGTCACCCGGCCCTCGTCGGGCTGGCCACCGGGCATCCACCATGAGGCCACATCAGGGTCGGAACTCGCTCGCGCGCCGTTGGTTCGATCTGCACGAAGAGATCAAGACCCACTCCAGGCACTTCAAGGAGCTCACCCGTGCCGCAGCGCCCGATCTGGTCGACGCCTTCGGCGTCGGCCTCGATATTGCCGCCCAGATGCTCATTACGGCCGGTGACAACGCCGACCGGGTCCGAAACGAG
>DAHUYG010000062.1 GCA_027315315.1 Acidimicrobiaceae bacterium
GGTGCCCGCCTGCTGGCGCGCGAAGAGCCAGTTGAAGAGCGCCGTCCGTGCGTTGCCGACGTGGAGGTAGCCGGTCGGCGACGGGGCGAAGCGGACCCGCGGGGTGTTCAGGATGGGCCACCCATCACGCCGGGTGGCTCAGTCCTCGGCAAGCGAGATCGCCTGGGTGGGGCAGCTGCGGACCGCCTCCTCGAGCTTCTCGCGCATCGTCTCGGGCGGGTGCTCGTCGAGCACGTAGAGGAAGCCGTCGTCACGGACCTCGAACACCTCCGGGAGGAGGCTCATGCACACCGCGTTGCTGGCACAGCGATCGAAGTCCACGACGACCTTCACGGCGACCTCCAAGGTTCCCCGCCCGATGAACGCCTCACTCTATCGGTGCCCCCCGCCGGGTCCGGGTGCACCGGCGCCGCCCGCGGCCCCCGGCGGGGGCGCCGCGCGGAGCAGCTCCTTGAAGAAGGCCCGGTCGTTGAGCAGCGGCACGTCGGCCAGGAACAGGCGCCCGTAGCGCTCGAAGTACATCAGCTGCTTGGAGAGGAGGAACGTCCCCCGGTCGAAGTCCGAGAAGAGGCCTCCCGACGCGTCGGCCATGCGTCGGACCCGTCTTTGGAATCGCAGCCGACGGACGATCGAGCGCAGCGAGCGCCGGTGGGCCTCGACCCCCTGGGCCCTCGCCAGCTGGAGCTGGACCGTCTGGAGCATGGCGGCCAGGCTGACCTCGCCGAACGGCCGGGTCAGGGTCGGCTCGACGAGCTGGCGAATGAAGGCGGTCATCTCCTTCTTGTCCATCCCCACCGCGATCCCGATGGCCGGGCCGTAGGTCGCGATCAGATGCTCGGTGATCTCGTCCCAGGCGTCCTCCTCGCCGAGTGCCGCCGCGAGCAGCCGGAGGACGAAGCGGTGGGTCGCCGGGTCGAGGCGACCCACGATCCCCCAGTCGATGAGCCCAATCCGGCCGTCTCGGAGCAAGAGCATGTTCCCCGCGTGGGCATCGCCGTGGAAGACGCCGGAGCGGACCATGAGTAGGAAGAAGGCCCGGACGATGTCCTCGACGAGCGGGGCGGGGTCGATCCCGAGCTCGGCCACCTTGGCCAGGTCGTCGATGGGCACGCCGTCGAGCAGCTCCATCGTGAGGACGTTGGCGCCGGAGAACTCGGTGTAGGGCTCGGGCACGACGATGCGCTTCATGTCGACCGCACGGAGCAGCTGGCGGAAGTGCGCCATGGTGCGGGCCTCGTTGCGCAGGTCCATCTCCTCGCCGACCTGGATGCGGAAGCCGTCGACGAGTTGGAGCACCGAGCCCGCCATCTGGTCGCCCGTCTGACGGGCGAGCACCTCGAAGAAGGGCTGCATCAGGTCGAGGTCGGTGGCCACTCGGTCCTCGATGCCCGGCCGGATGATCTTGACCGCGACCCGCCGCCCGTCGTGCAGCCTCGCCCGGTGCACGACCGCGATCGAGGCCCGGCCGAAGGGCTCGCGCTCGAACTCGGCGAACGCGACGTCGATGGGCATGCCGAGGTCGTCCTCGACCCGGATGCGGACGTCGGGGAAGGGCACCGGGGGGCCGGTGTCCAGACAGGAGCGGAACTCCTGGGCCACCTCCTCGCCGAACATCCCCGGCGAGGACGCCATGATCTGGCCGAACTTGATGAAGGTCCCGCCGAGGTCCTCGAAGGTCAGGCGCAGCGGGCGGGCGAAGTCGGCCGGGGTGAGCCGGCCCTCGCCCCGGTCGTGCAGGCGGCGCAGCGCGGCGTGGATGAAGTGGCGGGTCGCGATCTGCGCGATCTGCGTGCCGCGGCGCAACAGCGCGGCGGCGCCGGGCTCGGGCAGTCGGCGGGGGTAGATGGCGGGCGACTGGCCGCTCGGGCCGGGCTCGGTCGCCCAGTCCGGAGACCCGATTCCCACGGTTCGAGGCTAGGCCACCGCGTCGGCGGCGGCCTCCGGCGTGTCAGCTGCGATCGCTCAGGCGACCTGACCAACCAGGCGGCGGCGAAGACCGCCGAAGACGAGGCCGAGGGGGGAACGCGCGATGCGCCACTGTTGCCACACCTGGCCCACCGCGGCGAAGAGCCGGGACACCTCGCTCACCGGGGCGAGCATCGTCACGACCCCCTCTTCGCAGTCGATCTCGAGCACCTGGAGTCGGTTCCCCGCCCGCGTCGCACAGGACTCGTCGGCCGAGAAGCCCCGCAGCGAGCGCCACGAGACGCCGATCGGATCCGACTCGGCCCGGGCACCCCGGACACCCGCCCAGACGGCCTCCACCCGGCAGAGCACGAGGCCGTCGCGGGTGACCCGGACGCGGCAGGGATAGAGGTCCTTCGTCGAGGGGTGCAGGAGGAGCGCCTCGATCGGGGCGCTCGGTGTCATCGCCTTGCTCGTCGTGAGCTCCTGGGTCGGGCGGCTCGAAACAGCCGCGGTGCGGTCTCTCCGGGCGGCCCCGACCGGCCGTCCCCTCCAGGCTATTCAGGCCGCCACGCTCGAACGCGCCTTGTACAGGCCGCTGACGTGCGCCGTCGCGGGTGGCTCAGCCGCCGAGGGGAAGGTGCTCCTCGTCCAAGATGAAGATCGTCTGGGTCGAGCGGACGTGCGGCGATCCCTGGAGCCTGACGAGCACCACGTCGCGAAGCGCGACCACGTCGGCGACCCGGACCACCATGACGACGTCGAACCCGCCGCTCGTGAACGCGATGTACTCGAGCCCGGGGAGCGTCTGCCACTCGCGTCGGAGGGTCTGCCAGCTGGGCTGGTCGATGTTGACGAGGATGAGGGCGGTTACCGGGAGGCCGACCTTCACCGGATCGACCGCAGCCGAGAACCCGGTCACGACGCCCTCGTCGACGAGGCGGTCGAAGCGCGAGTAGGCGGTAGCCCGGGACACCCCGGCCCGCTCGGCGAGGGCGCTGATCGACACGCGGCCGTCGCGCACGAGGTGGTGCACGAGCCGCTCGTCGACATCGTCGAGCGCCGGAAACGCGTCCAACCGCATCCCTCCTCCAGCGGTGCTACAAGACGAAATGCTCAGCAGATCCTATCTTACTCGACAAATCATCTCATATTTGTTGTGTTCCCTGGACAGACATTGCCAGCGGGCGCAGGATGAAACGAATGGCCACGGCGACCCTCGAGCTGCCGACCGACCACCCGGGGTACGGAGACGTTGCCTATCGGGGGCGCCGGGCCACCATCGCTGAAGTCGGCCGGGGACCTACCTGCCGGGGGAGCCAATCCCCGTGGTGTCCTACAGCGCCGAGGAGGACGAAGTCTGGCGCATCGTCTCGCGTGAGCTCGCGATCAAGCACCGGGAGCACGCCTGCGCCGAGTACCTCGAGAGCTCGTCGCAGCTCGTCCTTCCCGGAGACCGGGTGCCCCAGCTGCGCGAGGTGGACGAGCGGCTCCGCGCCCTGAGCGGGTTCGGCTTCAGACCCGTGCCCGGGCTCGTTCCCGCCCGCGACTTCTACGGGTCGCTCGCCGAGCGGACATTCATGTCCACTCCCCTGGGGGGACCTCGAGCGCCTGCACGTGCTCGTCGACCGCGACGCCGGGGGCTACCTGCTCCAGATCTTCACCGAGACGGTCACCGACCGCCCGGCGCTCTTCTTCGAGATCATCGAGCGGCGCGGGGCGCGGGGCTTCGGCGAGGGCAACTTCAAGGCGCTGTTCGAGGCGATCGAGCGCGGCCAGGAGCGCCGCGGCAACCTGAGAGTCCGCGCCGGGCCGAAAGCCCTGGACAGGGGTCCTATCGGCCAGGCCGGAACGGGTCCGAACAGGGCTTTTGGGCGACCGCGGGGCGCCGGGGGAGCCGGCCCTATCGCCCGGTTTCTAGGGGGTCGGCAACTAGCCTTTGAGCGAAGTGCTCTTCGTCGAGATCTTCCGCCTGATCCTCGTCCTGATCGGGGCCCTCACCGGGTACGAGATCGGGCAGTCCGGGCATTCCTCGGCCGGGCAGGTCGTCGGGCTCGTGCTTGGCGCGCTCGTCGCGTACGTCGTGGGCGGCGTGGTGGGGCGGCTCCTGCGCAGCCAGAGCGACCGGGCGGCCAACCGCTTCGAGCACATCCCCCCGGGCGAGCTCTTCGCCGGGACCCTGACCGGCATGGCGGGCTTCATGCTCGGGATCGCCCTGAGCGTGCCGCTGGTCGTCCTCGTCCACTCCCCCATCGTGTGGCCGGCCGCTGTGGCCATCGCCTGGGTCTTCACCTTCGTCACCTTCCAGATCGGCATGACCAAGGGCCGCCAGGTGGTGGCTGCGGCGGGGCTGGGCCGCATCCTCGCCCCGCCGGCCGAGCCGCCGCCGGGCTACGCGCTCCTCGTCGACACCTCGGCCGCAATGACCCCCTTCCTGCTCGTGCTCGGCCGCTACGGGCTGCTCGTCGGCGGCCTGGTCGTGCCGCGCTTCGTCATCGACCAGCTCCAGACCATGGCGGCCGGCCCCGACCCGGTCACCTCGCGGCGGGCCCGGCGCGGCCTCGAGCGCCTCGACGTGCTGCGCGACCTGCACGTGCCGGTGCACGTGGCCGAGAACGAGCTGCCCGAGATCGACGACCTCACCGACCGGCTGGTCGAGGTGGCCCGCCGGCTCGGCCTGCGCCTCGTCACCTGCTCGGGCCAGGTCCGGGAGGCGGCCAAGCGCCGGGGCGTGGCGGTCACCGACCTCCGGCCGCTCGCCAGCGACCTCGCCCCCGACCACATGCCGGGCGAGCAGCTGGTGATCGACCTCATCAAGGAGGGGAACCAGCCGCGGCAGGCGGCCGGCTATCTGGCCGACGGCGATCTCGTCATCGTGAACGACGCCGCCCACATGATCGGGCGCGAGAACGTCGTGATCGAGGTGCTCTCCACGCGCCGCACCAACCAAGGCCTCATGGTGTTCGCCAAGCTGGCCGACCGGCCCTCCAATGCCGGACCGCTCTCGAGCGGGGAGGTGACGGCGCGGGGCGACGGGGCCGGGACCGACGAGGACGCCGACCGCCTGGTCGACGAGCACATCTCGGTCGACTGAGCCCCAGCGGCTCAGGCCTTCTTGACCGCCGCCACCAGCTTTTGGAGCGTGTCCTTGGCGTCGCCGAAGAGCATCGTCGTCTTCGGGTCGTAGAGAAGGTCGTTGTCGATGCCGGCGAAGCCGGGCCGCATCGAGCGCTTCAGGAAGACGATGTTCTCCGCCTGGTCGGCGTCGATGATGGGCATCCCGTAGATGGGGCTGCCCGGCGCGTTGCGGGCGGCGGGGTTGACCGTGTCGTTGGCCCCGACCACGAGGGCGACATCGGCCGTCGACATCTCGGGGTTGGCCTCCTCCATCTCCTTCAGCTCCTCGTAGGGGACGTTGGCCTCGGCCAAGAGCACGTTCATGTGGCCGGGCATGCGGCCGGCCACCGGGTGGATCGCGTAGAAGACGTCCACGCCCTTCTCCAGCAGCGCGTCGGCGAGCTCCTTCGCGGTGTGCTGGGCCTGGGCGACGGCCAGGCCGTAGCCGGGCACGATCACCACCTTGCGGGAGTAGGCGAGCAGGGTCCCTACGTCCTCGGGGGTCCCGGTGCGCACGCTGCGGTTGGCGTCCCCGGCCTCCCCGCCGGTCGCGGTGACGACCGCCCCGAACGCGCTGAAGAGGATGTTGGGCAGCGAGCGCCCCATGGCCGTGCTCATCATCCGGGTGAGCAACATGCCCGAGGCCCCGACGAGCGTGCCGGCGACGACGAGCACGTTGGAGTCGAGCGTGAAGCCCGACGCCGCGACGGCGAGTCCGGTGAACGAGTTGAGGAGCGAGATGAGGACCGGCACGTCCGCGCCGCCGATGGGCAGGACGAAGATCACCCCGAGAACGAGCGAGAGGCCGAGAAGGACCCAGAGCAACGGGGTCGACGAGGTGACCAAGATGGTCACGACGATGCCCAGGATCCCGAGCCCGACCAGGGCGTTGATCTGTTGCTGGCCGGGGTAGGTGATCGGCCGGGTCGCCATGAGCTCCTGGAGCTTCAAGAACGCGATCGCCGACCCCGCGAAGGACACGGCGCCGACGAGCACGCCGAAGACGACCTCGAGGACCTTGTAGGTGGCGACGAGCTTGGCGTCCGAGCCGATGAACTCGGTGACCGAGATCACCGCCGCCGCACCGCCGCCCACGCCGTTGAAGGCGGCGACCATCTGGGGCATCGCGGTCATCTTCACCAGGCGGGCCACCGGCACGCCGACGGCGACGCCGATGACCATCGCCACCACGATGAGCCAGATGTGGGCGAGGCCCGAGCGGGCGAACGTCGCGCCGATGGCGAGGGCCATCCCGCCCGCCGCGAGCAGGTTCCCCGCCCGGGCGTGGCGCGGCGAGGACAGCCCCTTCAGGGCGACGATGAAGCCGATCGCCGCCACCAGGTAGCAGAGATCGATGGCCGTGCCCCGGCTCACGACGGGTCGCCCGGTTCTGCCTTTCGGGCCTCGCCGCCCCTCGGGGCCGGCTGGCGCGACTTGAACATCTGCAGCATGCGGTCGGTAACGACGAAGCCGCCGACCACGTTCAGGGTGCCGAGCACCACCGCGACGAACCCGAGGGCCTCCTCGGCCCCGGTGTGGGCCCCGCCGAGCACGATCATCGAGCCGACGACGACGACGCCGTGGATCGCGTTGGACCCCGACATGAGCGGGGTGTGCAGGATGCTCGGGACCTTCGAGATGACCTCGTAGCCGACAAACCCGGCCAGGACGAAGATCGTGAACAGCTCGAGGAGTCCGTTGGTCACGACGGCGCGTCTCCTGGCGCAGGCCCGCTCCCGGCGGGTCCGGACCGATCCGCGATCGGCTCGTGGGGGGCGCCCAGCGCCTCGGCTGTCGCCGCCTGGGTGGCCTTCCCGTCGCGCAGCAGGCAACAGCCGATCAGGATCTCGTCGGCCCAGTCGGGGTCGACGGCGCCGTCCCGGCCGACCAGGGCGAGCAGGTTGGACACGTTGCGGGCGTAGAGGAGGCTCGCGTGGTTGGGCATGGCCGAGGGCGGGTTGGCCACGCCGACCACGGTGGTCCCCTCGACGTCGATCACCTCGCCAGCGACCGTCGCTTCGCAGTTGCCCCCGTTGTCGGCGGCCAGGTCGATGACGACCGACCCCGGGCCCATCGCCCGCACGACGTCCCCCTTCACGAGGACCGGGGCGCGCCGGCCGGGGACCGAGGCCGTGGTGATGACCACGTCGCTCTCGGTCACCACCTTGGCGAGGGCCTCCTGCTGGCGGGCAAGCTCCTCGGGGGAGAGCTCCCGGGCGTAGCCGCCGGTGCCCTCGGCCGAGATGCCGAGGTCGACGAAGGTCGCCCCGAGGCTCTCGGCCTCCTCCTTGGCGGCGACCCGGACGTCATAGGCACGCACCACCGCGCCGAGGCGCCGCGCGGTGGCGATCGCCTGGAGGCCGGCCACCCCGACCCCCATCACGAGCACCTTGGCCGGCGGCACGGTGCCCGCTGCGGTCATGAACATCGGGAAGAACTTGGCGAGGTGCTCGGCCGCGAGGAGCCCGGCGCGGTAGCCACTGACCGTCGCCTGGGAGGACAGCGCGTCCATCGACTGGGCCCGGCTGATGCGGGGGACAAAGTCGAAGCTGAGTACGGTGCCGCGCTTGGAGGCGAGCGCCCGCAGGGGCTCGACGCTCGTGGCCGGCTGGACGAAGCTCAACGTGATGATGCCCTCGGGCATCGCGGCGGCCTGCTCGGCGTCGGGCGGGTTGACCGAGACGACGACTTCGGCCCCGGCGTAGAGCGCCGCCGGGTCGGGCGCCACGGTCGCCCCGGCACCGCGGTAGGCGTCGTCTTCGAAGAAGGCGGACGCACCCGCGCCCGACTGGATGCGGACCTCCCAGCCCTGGGCCACGAGGCGCTGGACGATGTCGGGGACGAGCGCCACCCGTCGCTCGCCGCGCCGCGTCTCTGCTGGGACGGCCAGGAGCACGGAGGTGTTTTAGCAGCTACGGTCGGCGGGCCCGGAATCCGGGCCCGACCCGATCAGGCCTTCTGGTGGCCGAAGGAGAAGGGCTGATGCTCGGCCGGGGCACCCCGCTGCTCGTGGGGCGTGAAGGTGTTCGACGCCCAGCCCGCCCCCTCGAAGGCGAAGCAGTAGCCGGGCTCGTGCGCGAGCTCGGTGGCGACCTCGATCGACAACGGTGGGGCGAAGAAGTAGCCCTGCGCGGCGTCGCACTCGAAGCCCCGCACGATGGCGGCCTGTTGGGCCGTCTCGACGCCCTCGGCCACCGTCGAGATGCCCTCGGAGTGCGCGAGGGACACCACGGTCTCCACGACCAGGCGGTTGATGCCCTGCTGGGGCTCGATGGAGCCGACGAAGGAGCGGTCGATCTTCACCGTGTTCACCGCCAAGCGGCGCAGCACGTCGAAGGAGGTCCAGCTGGTGCCGACGTCGTCCACGGCGAGCTCGACGCCGAGGGCGCCAATCTTGCGCAGGTCGCTCATGGCGATCTCCTCGACCATGGCGTGCTCGGTGACCTCGATGGTCAGCCGGTCCGGCTCGAGCGACGAGCGCTCGAGGGCCCTGGTCACGGCGCTCGACCCGACGCCCCGGCGGAGCTGGACGATCGAGAGGTTGATCGCGAGCTGGATGTTCTTCGGCCAGGAGGCCGCCTGCTGACAGCCCTCGGCCAGGACCCACTCGCCCAGCTGCACGATGTCGCCGTTGGCCTCGAGCCAGGGCAGCAGCAGGCTCGGAAGGATGACCCCCTCGGCGGGGTGCCGCCAGCGCAGGAGCGCCTCGAAGCCGAGCAGGCGACCCGAGCCCAGGTCGACAAGTGGCTGGTACTCGAGGGCGGGCTCCCCCGAGAGGATGAGGGACTCGGTGTCGGGTCGGGTGCTCGTCATGGTGGGTCGCTTTCCTGGCCGGGCGCCCCGGCGCCCCGGAGCCCGGCCGACGCGCGGCGCTGCCCGAGGGCACCATTCTGGCTGATCGGGACCCGATATAGGGTGATCCACCAGGAGCGGAGGCGCACCCAGAGGTGCGCCTGGCCCCCTCGCCGGTCCTGCTCCACTACCCTTTCGCCACCTGAGCGTCGAGGCGGGAGGCGGCATGGCGTTCGACGTGGCCAAGGTGCTGGCCGACCGGCACGGCGAGAACTTCAAGCTCCACGGCGAGTTCATGAACCCCCAGATGGCCAGGGTGCTGCGGACCCTCGGCTTCGACCGCTTCTACGTGCGGGGCGAGGGCTGCTACCTCTACGACGACCGGGGGGACCGCTACCTCGACCTCCTCTCGGGCTTCGGCGTCTATGGCCTCGGCCGCTCGCATCGAGGGATCAAGGCCGCCCTCCACCAGGCGCTCGACCTCGACCTGCCCAACATGGTCCAGATGGACTGCGCGCTCCTGGCCGGCCTGCTGGCCGAGGCCCTGGTCGCCCGCTCGCACGCGGGGATCCGCCGGGTCTTCTTCTCCAACTCGGGGGCCGAGGCCGTCGAGTCGGCGATCAAGTTCGCCCGGTTCGCCACCCAACGCGACCGGATCCTGTACGCCGCCCACGCCTTCCACGGGCTCACGACCGGCGCCCTCGCGCTGAACGGCGGGGCCGAGTTCAGGCGCCGATTCGGCCCCCTCGTGCCCTCGACCGAGGTGCCCTTCGGCGACCTAGACGCGCTGCGGCGCCAGCTCCGGCGGGGCGACGTCGCCGCCTTCGTGGTCGAGCCGATCCAGGGGAAGGGAGTGCACGTGGCCCCGGCCGAGTACTGGCAGGGGGTCCAGGCGCTCTGCCGCCAGTACAAGACGCTGCTCGTCACCGACGAGGTCCAGACCGGCCTCGGGCGCACCGGACGCTTCTTCTGCCACGAGCACTGGGCGCTCGAGCCCGACATCGTCACGGTCTCCAAGGCCCTCTCGGGCGGCTACATCCCCGTGGGGGCCATGCTCACCACCGACAAGGTCTTCATGAGCGTGTTCAGCTCGATGGACCGGGCCATGGTCCACTCGAGCACCTTCGGCCGCAACGCACTGGCGATGGTGGCCGGCCTGGCCACCCTCGACGCCATCGACGAGGAGGGGATCGTCGCCCGGGCCGCCTCGACCGGCGAGTCCTTCAAGGCCAAGCTGGCCCCCCTCGTCGAGAAGTACGAGATGTTCCACGAGGTGCGCGGCCTCGGGTGCATGATCGGCCTCGAGTTCGGGCCGCCCGAGACGCCCAAGCTCCGCCGGCGCTGGAACGCCGTCGAGCGGGTCCGACCCGCCCTCTTCGCCCAGGCGATCGTGGTGCCCCTCTTCCACCGCCACCGGATCCTCACCCAGGTCGCGGCGGACAACGTCAACATCATCAAGCTCCTGCCACCCCTCGTCGCAGGGGAGGCCGAGGTGGACGCCTTCGTCGCGGCGCTCGACGACATACTCGAGTCCGCCCACAAGGGTGCGGGCCTCTACCTCGAGCTCGGGCGCACCATGGCAAAGGGCGCCCTGCCCGGCGGCCGCCGCCGCAAGACCGGCTACGAGGAGGCCGAGCACACAAACGGCACCGGGGCCCCGCTCGAGACGACCGCGAGCAGCCCTTGAGCGCCGGCCGGTCACCGGCCGCCGACCACGAGCTCGCCGCCGGGGACCTCGTCGCGGTCACCGGAGCCGCGGGGTTCATCGGGTCTGCGATCGTCCGGGCCCTGCTCGCGCGTGGCGCAAGGGTCCGGGCGCTCCTCGAACCGGGTGGCTCGGCGGCCAACCTCGAGGACCTCGAGCTCGAGGTGCTCCCGGTCGACATCCGCGAGCCCGACGCGCTCGGTCCGACCCTCGAGGGGGCGCGCTTCGTCATGCACACCGCGGCGCTCTTCGCGTTCTGGCCGAAGGACCCCGACGTCTTCTACGACATCAACGTCGGGGGGACCCGCAACGTGATCGCCGCTGCGCTCGGGGCCGGGTGCGAGCGGATCGTCTACACGAGCACGGTGGCCACCGTCGGCCTGCACCCCGGGGCCGATCACCCGGCCGATGAGACCTCCCACGCACGCATCGAGCACCTCTTCGGGCGCTACAAGCGTTCCAAGTACGTGGCCGAGCACGAGGCGCTGCGCGCCGCGGCCGAGGGGGCTCCGCTCACCCTCGTGCACCCGACGTTCCCACTCGGGCCCCGGGACATCCGCCCGACCCCGACCGGCAAGGTCCTGCTCGACTTCCTGAACGGCCGCATGCCCGGCTTCGTCGACACGGCGATGAACGTCGCGCACGTCGAGGACCTCGCGCTCGGCCACCTGCTCGCGCTCGAACGCGGCCGCCAGGGCCGCAGCTATATCATCGGGGGCGACAACCTGGCGATGCGCGATCTGCTCGCGACCGCTGCCCGTTGCACCGGCCTCCCAGCCCCCACCCGGCAGTGGCCGAGCGCCTTCGGACTGGGCGCCGGGCTGGTCTCCGACCTGGTGGAGGGCCGGCTGCTCCGCCGGACCCCCCGGGTCCCCCTGGAGGCGGCGCGGATGTCGCGCGAGCACATGATCTTCGACGATTCGCGCGCCCGGGACGAGCTCGGCTACACCTCCCGACCGGCCGCCGAAGCCGTCTACGACTCGGCCCGCTGGTTCGTGGAGCACCGATACGTTCGGCCGGAGCGCTCGGCCAAGATCACCTGGTCCCCGCCGGCGTCGTAGCCCCCCGCACCGGCGGGCGGCCTGTCCGGATCCCGCCAGAACCCCTCGTTTGGCCGTGTCAGGATCGCCGGTGGAGCGAGAAGGAGGGCTGGCCGTGACGGTGCGCGCGCCGGAGAAGACCGAGACGACGACGGAGCTCTGCGTACCGAGCCCCGTCGGAGAGCTCGTGGTGGGGGGAAACGACGAGTTCGTGACCGAGCTGTTGCTCGACGTCCCGGGACGGCGACGCGAGGCGAGCACCGCCCGCCGTGGCGTCCGGGGCCCGGTCCTCGACGCCGCCAGGCAGCTCGACGAGTACTTCGCCCGCCGGCGCCGGTCCTTCGACCTGCCGCTCGCGCTCGGCGGGACCGAGTTCCAGCGCCAGGTGTGGACGACCCTCGCCGAGATCCCCTATGGGGCGACCGTCAGCTACGGCGAGCTGGCCCGATGGGTGGGGCGGCCGGGCGCCTCGCGCGCGGTGGGTCAGGCCAACGGGGCCAACCCGATCGCGATCATCCTCCCGTGCCACCGGGTGATCGCGGCCGACGGCTCGATCGGCGGCTACGGCGGCGGGCTCCCGACCAAGCGCATGCTGCTGGCGCTCGAATCGGCCTAAGCCGACCCGCCGCGAGGCGGCGGTATGGTCGCGCGGGTGAGCGTGTTCGACCTCGTCGTCGACGCATTGGTGTTCGCCTGGATCCTCTACCGCCAGCGGGGCGTCCGCCGGGTGCGGCTCCGATTCGGCCGGCGGGTCCCGATCATCCTCTCGCTCGTCGGGCTCGCCCAGTTCGTGCACTTCACCGAGAACCACTCGCTCGGCACGGAGGTCACCGCCGTCGCGATCGGCAGCTGTCTCGTCGGGGGCGCCGTCTTCGGGGCGATCCGGGCCGTGTCGGTCATCCTCACGCCGTTGGGCAAGGGGGTGGCCGCCCAGGCCAGCTGGCTCACGATCGCCCTCTGGCTGGCCTCGATCGCGGCCCACTTCGCGATGAGCGGGTTCGTCTCGTCGCTGCACGGGCCGGTCGACGTGATCGCCGCCAGCGCGCTCTTGTACATGGCGATCTCCCTCGGCGCGCAGAACGCCGTGGTGCACCGCCGGGCCATCCGCTTCCTCAGGACCAGCTACGGGCCGACCGTGCGCGCCGGCACGGTCGACGCGCGGTCCTGGGAGGAGCCCCGGGACTGACGCCCGGCCCCGACTCCCCCGAGGTCAGCCTGCGAGCGCCCGCTCCATGGCCGCCAGGCCGCCGAGCAACGCCTCGCGTTGGGGCTCGTCGAGCACGCCGTAGGCGCGGGCCACGATCGCGTCGGTGAGCGCGTCGGCCCCCGCCAGCTTGGCCCGGTCCTCGTCGTTCACCTCGGGGACCTCGTCCTCGCCGTAGCCGAAGGCGCCGAACATCTCGGGGCGACGGATGTAGTGGGCGATCATCGGGTCGAGCCGCTGGGCGACGATCGCCACCAGGTGCGCCGAGCCTCGGTACTCGCGCAGCACGGCAACGAGCTGCATGGCGCGTCCGGGCAGATCGTCCGCGAGAGGCATGGCCTGGATGCCCGCATAGAGGGCGAGAGAGGTGGGGTCCGCCGCGTCGTTCACCGCTGCCATCGCGTCGCAGAGGCCGGCGAGGCCGTCGGTGCCCGAGAGCTTCGAACGCCCGAACTCGGCGCAGCACTCCATGTAGACGCGTGCCGCCTCGGGCGGCGGGACCTTGGCGCGGCCCTTGTCCCACTGGGCCGCCAGGAACTCCGCCTTGAAGTACCCGAACGCGCTGTGCACGACCGGGGCATCCACGTCGCCGAGCACCCCGCCGCGGCCCAGGAAGTAGAGCCGGAGCGTCCCGATCCCAAGCTCGGCGCCCTTGGAGACCGCGGGCTCGGTGAAATAGAAGGCGCTGCCCATCGCGCCGATCTTCTTGCCGGCCTCGGCAACGACCTTGTCGGTGTCGGTCATGGGTGCGCTCCTCGTGGATCGTCTCGAACTCCACCCTAAGCTCCCAGGTTGTGGACCCGTCCATCAAGCGGGCCGATGCGGTCCCCATCGAGGTGCGGGGGCTGAGCAAGCGCTTCGGCGCGGTCGAGGCGGTCGCCGACCTCGACTTCACCGTGGCCCCGGGCCGCATCACCGGGTTCCTCGGCCCCAACGGCGCCGGGAAGACGACGACCCTGCGGATGCTGCTCGGCCTCGTGCGGCCGACCTCGGGCACCGCCCTCATCGGCGGCCAGCGCTACCGCGACATCGTCGACCCGCTGCGCCGGGTCGGCGCCTTGCTCGAGGCGACGAGCTTCCACCCGGCCCGCCGGGCCCGGGACCACCTCCGCATGTGCGCACTGGGGGCCCACGTCGAGCGGGCCCGCGTTGAAGAGGTGCTCGAGGTCGTGGGGCTGAAGGACTCGGCCAGGCGCCGGGTGGGTGGGTTCTCGCTCGGCATGCGCCAGCGCCTCGGCCTCGCCACCGCGCTCCTGGGCGATCCCGCGGTCCTGATCCTCGACGAGCCGGCCAACGGCCTCGACCCCCAGGGCATCGCGTGGCTGCGCCAGTTCCTCCGATACCTGGCGAGGCAGGGACACACTGTGCTCGTCTCCTCACACCTGTTGGCCGAGATGGCCCAGACGGTCGACGACGTGGTCATCATCGCCGGCGGCCGGGCCCGGGCGAGCGGGCCGCTGTCCGACCTCACCGGCCGGGTCCACCTGGCCATGCGGGTGCGCACGCCCGAGGCCGACCGCCTCCAGGGGATCCTGCACGCGGCGCACCTCGCGTACCGGCGGCTGGCCCAAGACGTCGTCGTGGTCGACGGGGTCAGCGCCGAGCAGCTGGGCCCGCTCCTCGCCCGGAGCCAGATCGTGACCTACGAACTGGTGAGCCAGGGCACCGACCTGGAGGCGGTGTTCCTGTCGCTGACCGGTCCCGGCGTCCACCCGCCGGCCGCCACCGGCGGCACCGCCCGGGGGGTGGGGGCGCCCCGGTGATCCGCGCCGTGCGGGCCGAGCTGTTCAAGCTCCGTACCTCGCCGGGTCCCTGGGTCGTGCTGTGCGCGGTGCTCGCCTTCAGCGCGCTCGGCATCGTCTTCACCTTCCTCGTGGCAAAGGGGGCCCACCACCTCGAGTTCGTGGCGCCCCACACCCAGTACCGGCTCCGCCGGCTGATGGGTGCGGGCTTTGTGGCGGGCGGGGTGTGGATGGGCGCCATCGTGGGCGTGCTCTCGGTCACCGGCGAGTACCGCCACAAGCTCATGACCCAGAGCCTGCTGGTCGAGCCGCGTCGCTGGAAGCTCCTCCTCGCCAAGGCGTTGGGGACGGCCCTCTGGGGCGTCTTCTACGCCGTGGCCAGCCTGCTCATGGTCGGGGCGATGGGGATCCCGCTCCTCGTCACCCAGGGCGGCTCCCTCTCCTCGCTCTTCGACCAGGCGGGCGCGGTCCTCCCGGGGTACTTCGCCGGGTTCGCCCTGCTAGCGCTCTTCGGGGCCGGGCTCGGCACGCTCATCAAGAACCAGATCGCGGCGGTGGTCACGATCCTCGCGATCACCTTCATCATCGAGCCGATCATCGACGGCGTCGTGCCGAACGCCGGCAAGTGGCTGCCGCTCGCCGCCTCGGCGTCGATCGCAGGCGGCCTCGTCCGGGTACCCGACCACGGCGCCCTGCTCGGGGCGTGGGTGGCGGCCGTCGTGCTCGCCGGGTGGGCGCTGGTGCCCATCGTCGTCGGCTACTTCGCCACCTTCAAGCGGGACGTCACATGAGCTCGGGCTACCCCGGTGTCCGGCTCCGGGGTAGCGTCGCCGCCGTCTTGAGGAGAAGGGAGCGGCCGGTGCCCGAGACCGGAGCAGAGGACAAGCCATTGATCCTGCGGGAGCGCCGTGGCCAGGTGGAGGTGCTCACCCTCAACCGCCCCGAGGCCCGCAACGCCGTCAACGGCGAGGTGGCCAAGCAGATGACCGCCGCGCTCGACGACCTTGACAAGGACGAGGACCTCAGGGTCATCGTGCTGACCGGGGCCGGCGACAAGGCGTTCTGCGCCGGGATGGACCTGAAGGCGTTCGGGGCCGGCGGGGGCGGGTCGATCGGCGGCGGCACCGGCGGGTTCGCCGGCTTCGCCCGCCGGGACATCCCCGTCCCGGTGATCGCGGCGGTGAACGGGCCGGCCTTGGCCGGGGACTTCGAGCTGGTGCTCGCCTGCGACCTCGTCGTCGCGGCCGACCACGCCATCTTCGGCATCCCCGAGGTGAAGCGCGGGCTGCTCGCGGCCGGCGGCGGCCTCGTCCGGCTCCCGAGGCGCCTCCCGATGGCCATGGCCATGGAGCTCGCCTTGACCGGGGACTCGATCAGCGCCGAGCGGGCCCACGAGCTCGGCCTCGTGAACGCCGTGGTGCCGGCCGAGCGGGTCATGGACGAGGCGCTCGCCCTGGCCAGTCGCATCATCGAGAACGCCCCGCTGTCGGTGCGCTACTCGCGCCAGCTCGTGCTCCAGGTGGGCGACGTCACCGAGGAGGAGGCCTGGAGGCTGAGCGACGAGGCGACGGCAAAGGTCTTCGGGTCGGCCGACGCGATGGAGGGCCCGCTCGCCTTCGCCCAGAAGCGCGCGCCCAACTGGACGGGCAGCTGAGCCATCCGGCGGGCTCGCTCGCCGACTCGCTCACCGCCCTCCGCCTCTCGCTCCACGTGCTCGGGGCGGCGGTCTGGGTCGGTGGCCAGATCGTGCTGGCGGGGCTCGTCCCGACCGTGCGGGGGCTCTCGGCCGACGGACCCAAGGCGGTCGCCCGGGCCTTCGCCCGGCTCAGCTGGCCCGCCTACGCGCTCGTGGTGGCGACGGGGTTCTGGAACATCGCGGCCGTTCACCCCCCCAACCAGTCGGCGCCCTGGCGGGTGGTGCTGTGGGTGAAGATCGCCGTCGTGGCGCTGGCCGGCCTGGCCGCCCTCGCGCACACGAGGGCCACCACCCGGCGGGGCCTCGCGCTGTGGGGATCGGTGTCGGGGCTCACCTCGCTCGCCGCCCTGGTGATGGGGGTCCTCTTGGCCGGCTGACGGCCGCCCGTCCACGCCCTGGCCCAGGCGGTAATCTGGGCGTCAGGCTGTGCCGCCCGGCGGAGTGCCGAGGAGGGTTGGAAATGTTGGCAGAGATCTTTGGCCTCGACTCGGTCGTCGTCATCGTCGTCGTGGTGGTCGTCCTCTTCGGGAGCGCCGCGATCCCCAAGCTCGCCCGGAGCCTCGGCTCGGCCCAGAGCGAGTTCAAGAAGGGGATGGCCGAGGGCAAGGGCGAGGAGTCCAAGGACCCGACCCACGCTGGAGACGACCGGCCGACCGCCGGCTGAGCCGACTTCGCCCGACGCCAACCCGTGCCTGGGCGGGCCTCCGAACAGGAACTTCGTTTTCCAAATCGCAGTTCGCTAAGGTTCGCCGGCGTGGACGTCTGGGGCGAACCTCGACACGCTGAAACCCCCGCCTCTGGACCCCGAAACCCCGTCTTGAGCGACGCCGTCGCGCCGGGCCCGGGGCGCCTCCGCAGGATCGGCGCGCGCCTCGCCAAGGTGCGCGCCCGGCGCATCGTGCCCCTCGCGATCCTCGCCCCGATCGTGCTCGCCGGGTGCCAGGTCCCGGACTTCGGGGCCTTCAAGGGCGCGACCTCCCAGGGCCAGGACGCCTACAAGCTGTGGCAGGGCTTCTTCATCGCCGGCATCGTGGTCGGCGGCTTCGTCTTCCTGCTGATCCTGTGGGCGGTCTTCCGCTACCGGCGCCGCAACGAAGCCGTGCCCCGCCAGACCCAGTACCGCCCGGTCATCGAGATCCTCTACACGGTCGTCCCGATCCTCATCGTGGCGGGCCTGTTCGTCTTCACCGTGATCACCGAGAACGAGGTCGACGCGGTTCCAAACTCCCAGGTCACGATCGACGTGACCGCCTTCCAGTGGGGCTGGCAGTTCTATTACCCGGCCACCGGCAAGGTGGTGATCGGCCAGACCCTCGATCAGCCCCAGATGGTGCTCCCGATCAACCGCGACGTCACCATCCACCTCGAGTCGGCCGACGTCGTCCACGGCTTCTACGTGCCCGAGTTCAACTTCAGCCGCTACGCCCAGCCGGGCTACGTGAACGTCTTCAACTTCAACGTGCTGCACACCGGCGTCTACCGAGGGCAGTGCACGCAGCTCTGCGGCCTGTACCACTCCCTCATGCTCTTCAGCGTGAAGGCGGTGACCCCCGCCCAGTTCGACGCCTGGGTCCACCAGACGAGCGGGCACCATGCGACGATCGGTCAGCTGAAGCAACAGATTCGTGCGAACGGGCCCGGAGCGTGACGACGTGACTGACCTCATCAACCCACCGCTCACCGGCAACGGTGCCCACGGGACCTCGGTCATCGACATCATCGAGCACCGCGAGCACGCGGAGCACGGGCCGACCGGGATCCTCAAGTGGCTGACCAGCACCGACCACAAGGTGATCGGGATGAGCTACATGATCACCTCGCTCGTCCTCTTCTACATGGCCGGGATCATGGCGCTGGTCATGCGCCTGCAGCTGGCCACGCCCAACAGCTCGCTCGTGTCGTTCGCCCAGTACAACGAGCTGTTCACGATGCACGGCAGCCTGATGCTGTATCTCTTCGCCGGGCCGTTCGCGTTCGGGGGGCTCGCCAACTACATCGTGCCCCTGCAGGTCGGCGCACCCGACATGGCGTTCCCCCGGCTGAACGCCCTCTCCTACTGGCTGTACCTGTCGGGCTCCATCACGATGATGATGGGCTTCCTCGTGGCCGGCGGCGCGGCCAGCTTCGGGTGGGTCGCCTACGCGCCGCTCTCGAACGCCACCAACTCGCCGGGCGCCGGCGGCGACATCTGGATCATGGCGCTCGTCCTCACGGGCTTCTCGGCCATCTTCACCGGCGTCAACCTGGTGGCGACGATCTTCTACCTGCGGGCGCCCGGCCTCACCATGTTCCGGATGCCGATCTTCACCTGGAACATGCTGGTCACCGCGATCCTCATCCTGATCGCCTTCCCGGTCCTCACCGCGGCCCTGGTCATGCTTTTCTGCGACCGGCACTTCGGGACCCACATCTATTCGGTCCAAGGAGGGGGCTCGCCGATCCTCTGGCAGAACCTGTTCTGGTTCTTCGGCCATCCCGAGGTGTACATCCTCGCCCTCCCCTACTTCGGGATCGTGACCGAGGTCATCCCGGTCTTCTCCCGCAAGCCGGTGTTCGGCTACAAGGGCATGGTCTTCGCCACCCTCTCGATCGCCGCCCTCTCGACGGGGGTGTGGGCGCACCACATGTTCACGACCGGCCTCGTGCTCCTGCCCTTCTTCTCCCTGCTCTCGCTGCTCATCGCCGTGCCGACCGGGATCAAGTTCTTCAACTGGATCGGCACGATGTGGCGGGGTGAGATCCAGTTCAGCACGGCGATGCTCTTCAGCATCGGGTTCCTGTTCGCGTTCTTGATGGGCGGGGTGACCGGCGTCATGCTCGCCTCGCCGCCGATCGACTTCTTCACCCACGACACCTACTTCGTGGTCGCGCACTTCCACCAGGTGCTCTTCGGCACGGCCGTCTTCGCCGGGTTCGCCGGCCTCTACTACTGGTATCCGAAGTTCTTCGGACGCACGCTGCGCGAGCACCTCGGCAAGTGGCACTTCTGGCTGATGTTCATCGGGTTCTGGGTGACCTTCATGCCCCAGTACATCGTGGGGCTCCTCGGCATGCCCCGGCGGGTGGCCGTCTACCCCTCCTACCTCGGCTGGCAGAGCTACAACATCATCTCGACGGTCGGAGCGTTCATCATCGCGGCGTCCTTCGCCGTCTTGCTCTGGAACCTTTGGATCTCCTGGCGCAAGCCGGTGGTCTGCGGTGACAACCCCTGGGACGCCCACACGCTCGAGTGGTTCACCACCTCACCGCCCCCGCACCACAACTACTCGCACCTGCCGCCGATCCGCTCGGAGCGCCCGACGTGGGACTACAACCACCCCGAGGCCCCGGCGGTCGGGCACGGCGAGGGCCGCGAGCCGCACCGGCGTGACAAGGTGACGGTGGGCCAATGAGGATCGAGGCGCTCGTCTTGATCGGGGTGGCGATCTTCTTCGGGATCGTCGGCGCCGTCTACTGGTTCACGAGCTACGAGGACGGCGGCACGATGATGCTCGTCGGCACCTGTCTTCTCGGCCTGCTGCCCGGCAGCTACTACTACTGGTGGCACCGCCGGATGGGCGACCGCCCCGAGGACCGGCCCGACGCCACCGTCGAGGACGGCGCTGGCGAGATCGCCACCTTCCCCGGCTCGAGCATCTGGCCCTTCGTCCTCGGGATGGGCGCCTTCATGCTGGTGCTGGCCTTCGCCTTCGGGATGTGGTTCTTCTTCCCGGCCGTCGGGCTGATCCTGACCGCGCTGGTGGGCGTCACCGCCGAGAGCCGCCGCGGCGGCCACGTCTGAGGACCGGGGCGGCCCCCCGGGTCGCCCCGGCGTCAGCTGCGCTCGGGCGGCATCCAGTCCGGCCGACCCGGCCTGATCAGGCCCTCCTGGGCCACCGAGGCCACGAGGCGGCCGTCGGAGGCATGGATGGTGCCGAGGGCGAGGCCACGGCCGCCGAAGTTGGACACCGGGTCGACCGAGAACAGGTGCCACTCGGACATGTCCACGGGGCGGTGGAACCACACCGCATGGTCCAGGCTGGCCAGGTTGGCCGGCGTGCGGTCGTGGGGCGCGCGGGCCGAGCCCACGACCCCCATGTCCGAGATGTAGGTCAGCGCGCACAGCTGGGTCGCCTGGTCGCCCGGCAGCTCCTCGACGAGCCGGACCCAGCACGGGTGGGGAGGGAAGGGGTCGTCGCCCCTCGGCCTCACCGGGCGGATCTCGAAGGGGTTGGTGAACCAGAAGCCCTGCTCGGGCGCGGGCTCCCGCTCCTTCGGGGGTGGCGCGATGTCGGGCGCCGGCAGCTGCCAGTCGGTGCCCTCCTCCCCGCCGTGGAAGGAGGCGGTGAGGTTGAAGATGGCATTGCCCTCCTGGAGGGCGGTCACGTGCCGGGTGGTGAAGGAGCGCCCGTCCCGGGTGCGCTCGACGCGCATCTCGAGGACCGAGTCGGGCCGGCCCGGCCGGATGAAATAGCCGTGCATCGAGTGCGGGGGGCGGTCGGCGTCGACGGTCCTGCACGCCGCGGCGAGCGCCTGCGCAGCGACCTGGCCGCCAAAGAGCCTCGGCGGGCCCTCGCCGGGGGTGGGTGCCACCCAGGCGTCCTCCCCCGAGGGGGTGAGGTCGAGGATGCCGGCCAGGGTCCGGCGCGAAGGGTTGCTCATGGTCGTCAGTCTGGCCCAGGAGGCCCCCGGTGCCGCCAACCGGGAACGACGCCCGGTGGCTAGCGGGCCGCGTCCTCCGCCGACGAGCACACGGTCTGCATCAACAGCCGCATCACCACGTAGGGGTCCATGTTGGCGTTCGGGCGCCGGTCCTCGATGTAGCCCCGCTTGTCCTGGGCCACCTGCCAGGGGATCCTGATCGAGGCGCCCCGGTCCGAGACCCCGTAGCTGAACTTCGAGTAGTGCTGGGTCTCGTGGAGGCCGGTCAGGCGCATCTCGATGCCCACCCCGTAGTGTTCGACGTGCTCGCCGACGTGCTCGCCGATCGCCTCGCAGGCGCGCACGATGGCGTCCCAGCCGCCCTCGTCGCGCATCTCTTTGGTCGAGAAGTTCGTGTGGCAACCCGCGCCGTTCCAGTCGCCCAGGATCGGCTTGGGGTCGAGGGTGGCCCACACCCCGAAGTCCTCGGCGATCCGGAACAGGAGCCAGCGGGCGAGCCAGAGCTGGTCGCCGCCCTCGGGGGCCCCCAGGATCCCGATCTGGAACTCCCACTGGGCCATCATCACCTCGGCGTTGGTGCCCTCGATCCCGAGGCCGGCGCGGAGCATGGCGGCGGTGTGGCGCTCCACGATCTCGCGCCCGGGCATCTTGTCGCCCCCGACGCCGCAGTAGTAGGGACCCTGGGGCCCGGGGTAGCCGCTCGTCGGCCACCCGAGCGGCCGGCCGTTCTGCAAGAAGGTGTACTCCTGCTCGAAGCCGAACCGGGCCTCGTGGGATTTGAAGCGCTCGGCGGTCTCCGAGCAGGCCCGGCGGGTGTTGGTCGGATGCGGCGACATGTCGGGCAGCAGAACCTCGCACATCACGAGCACGTTGTCCCCGCCGCGAAGCGGGTCGGGGCAGACGAAGACCGGCTGGAGGACGCAGTCGGAGTTCGAACCGGTCGCCTGGTTGGTGCTGGACCCGTCGAAGCCCCAGATCCCCGGCTGCTTGCCGGTCGCGACGATCTTGGTCTTGCAGCGGAGCAGGGGCGACGGCTCGGTGCCGTCGATCCAGATGTATTCCGCCTGGTACGCCATGTCGCAGGTCCCTCGCTCTCTTCAGCCGGCCCGCGTGGTCCGTTCCGGCCGGGCCCCATTAGACCACGGGGCCCCTCGGGCGACGCCACGAGCGCTCCGCCCGCTGGGCCATCGGCGACGTACCCGCCCTGAGCCTCCACCCCAGCCGTTAGCGTCGATCCGTGGAGCCGGCACGATCCCTCGAGGCGCCGCCGCGTCTGTCGAGCCGCCTGGTGCTGGTGATGGCGGTTGCCACCGGGGCCATCGTGGCGAACCTCTACTACTCCCAGCCGCTGCTCCACCAGGTCTCGGTCAGCTTTGGGGTCGGGACCGCCGCCACCTCGCTCGTGGTGACCTGCACCCAGATCGGCTACGCGCTCGGGCTGCTCCTCGTCGTCCCGCTGGGCGACCTTCGGCCGCGCCGCTCGCTCACCGCCTTCGTCTTCGTGCTGTGCGCCGGGTTCCTGGTGCTGGCGGCGGCGGCCCCGACCCTGTGGCTGTTCGAGGTGGCGTCGGTGGCGATCGGCTGCACCTCGGTCGCCGGCCAGATCATGCTGCCCTTCGCTGCGGATCTCGCCGAGCCGGGCCGCCAGGGTCGCGTCGTCGCCCGCATCATGACCGGCCTGCTCCTCGGCATCCTGCTCGCCCGGACGGCCGCTGGCCTCGTGGCCCAGCTGGCCGGCTGGCGCACCATCTACTGGGTCTCCTGCGGCCTCATGATCGCGTTCGCGCTGATCCTGCGCCGGACCCTGCCCGAGGAGTCCGAGCGGCCCCGCATCCCCTACCGGCGCCTGGTCGCGACCTCGATCCGGTTCCTCGCGACCGAGCCGGTGCTCCGGCGCCGGGCCTGGGCCGGGGCAACCGAGTTCGCGGCCTTCAGCGTGCTTTGGACCTCCCTCGCCTTCCTGCTCTCGGGCGCCCCCTACCACTACTCGAGGGCGGTCATCGGCCTGTTCGGGCTGGCCGGCGTGGCCGGGGTCACGATGGCGAACGTGGCGGGGCGCCTGGCCGACAACGAGAAGGCCCGGCTCACCACGACGGTCTCGGCGATCGTCCTCACCGGCTCCTTCGCCATCCTGGCCCTCGGGAGGACCGAGCTCGTCGCGCTCATCGTCGGCATCCTCGTGCTCGACATCGGCACCCAGGGGATCCAGATCACCAACCAGGCGGTCATCTACCGCATCCGCCCCGAGGCCCGCTCGAGGGTCAACAGCGCGTACATGGTCTGCTACTTCGCCGGGGGCGCCCTCGGCTCGCTCAGCGCCGGTCTGGTCCTCGCCGCCGCGGGCTGGGACGGCATCTGCTGGCTCGGCGGCGGCTTCGGCGCCCTGCTCCTCGCAGGCGCCGTGCTCGAGCACGTCCGTCCCCTCGCCCTCCCGGGCGTCGAGCCGTTGGCGGCCGCGTCGTAGGGCCGGGCCCGAGACTCCCCTCTCCTTGCTCCGGCACCCCGCGCCCGCACCGCTCGCCGCCCTGTGCGGCGAGGTGGCGAGGTCCGCGTCCGGCGAGCCCGGCACCACCGCGTGGTGAGCGCCGGGCTCGTGGGCCCCGCCCCTTGGTCAGCCGGCCGCCCAACCCTCGAAGGCGGCGGCCATGACCTCGTCGCCAAGGGCGAGCTCGCGCAGCCCGGAGGCCACGGCACGGGCCTCCGCAGCGAGGCTGGCGTCGAGGGCGCGTCGCTGGTCGGGGTCGGCGCAGCCCTCCGCCTCGCGCCGGTAGGCCTGGAAGGACCGGAGATGCGCGAGCACCGAGTCGGCGGCGGTCCCCGACGCCGGCTGACCGTCGGCGTCGAAGAGCACGTCGATCTCCTCCCCGGCCGAGCGTTGCGCCTCGCGGGCCTGCCGGCGGAACGCCTGGCGGTCGCCCTCGGTCGTCATGCCCCGGGTCAGGCTCCGGGGCCACAGCCGATAGGCGCGCACCGCGTTCACCTCCGCCGCGTACAAGGTGAGCCGGGCGCCGAGGTAGATCCAGGCGAGCAGCGCGACCACGATCGAAAGCGAGCCGTAGAGCCTCGAGGCGTGCGCGACCTCGTGCTGCACGAAGTAGGCACCGACGTTCTGGAGGACCGTCCAGCCGACCCCCCCGGCCACCGCCCCCGGGAGGACCTGCGCCCAGGCCAGGTGGCGGTTGGTGAGCACCCGGAACGCGAGCAGGTACAGCCCCACGTTGAGGACGAACGCGCCGCCGACGGCGAGCACGTCGGTCGCCGGGCCGAACGCTCCCCCGACGCCGCGCAGGCTGGCGAGGGCGGTCGACACGAGGAAGGTGGCGCCGAGGATGGCCAGCATCAGCAGGCCCCGGAGCCTCGCCCACCAGATGTTCGGGCGCTCCTCGATCGGGACGTCCCAGACCGAGTCCATGGCGCGCTCGGTGGCCCGGGTGACCCCGAGGCCCGCCCACAGCGCCCAGGCGAGCCCGATCCCGAGCGCGACACCGCTGCCCGAGACGGCGCTGTTGAGGTAGCCCGACAGCGAGGGGAACGAGCTCTCGGCGGTGTGCAGCACGTGGGCCTTCAGCCCCGGGTGGCCGGCGAGCACGAAGCCGAGCACGGAGGCGAACACGAGCAGCAGCGGGAAGACGGCCAGGAACCCGTAGTAGGCCACCAGGGCACTCAGGCTCCCGGCCTGGTCGTCGCCCGCCTTCCTGACCACCGCCACCGGGAACGAGAGCCATCGGCGGCCCTGCTGGGCCCGGTCGACGGCGGCGAGGAGGGACTTCAGTCGGTCCAGCATGCCTCCAGGCTTGCATGCCGTCGCCCGAACCCCGGGTCCCCGGCACCGCCGGGGGGCGCCCGCGGAGGCGGCGGCACCGAGGCGACGCTCAGCGGGTGACCGTGCGGACCCCCGGCTCCCCGGCCGTGTCGCCGTTGGACTCGGACATGTCGATCTTGACCGGCACCATGATCGGCTCCAGCTCCTCGTGCTGGTCGTCGGGCTGGGGGACCGTCTCGACGGTGTGGTACTCGCCGGTCGCGCTGCGGGTCATGAGGAGGGCCCGCTTGCGCTTGCCGATGTCGCCGCCGCCGCCCTGCATCTCGAGGCAGATGCGCCACGTGAACACGCCGACGACGATCGGGACGACGAAGACGACGATCCGGAACGTCCAGAGCACCTCGTTCAGCGAGACCTGGAAGAAGTTGGCGAGGACGTCGGTGGCGCTGGCCCCGAGCAGGGTCAACATGAGGGCGATCATCGCTGCGCCGGCGGCCGTCCGCTTGGGCCGGTCGCGCGGCCGGTCCAAGAGGTGGTGGATCTCGTTGTCGCCCGTGAAGCGGCGCTCGATCGCCGGCCACGCGTAGCAGAGGGTGAAGATGAGGCCTGGGAAGACCACCGCCGGCAGCAGCACCACGAAGGGGATCGTGTGGCCCCAGGCGCTGAACTCCCAGGAGGGCATGATGCGCAGCGCGCCGTCGAGCCAGCCCATGTACCAGTCGGGCTGGACCGCGTAGGAGATCTTGTCCGGCTGGTACTGGCCGAACTGCCAGATCGGGTTGATCTGCGCGATCCCGCCGAGCACGGCGAGGACGGCGGTGACCATGAACAGGTACCCGGTGGTCTTGGCCATGAAGGTCGGGTACATGGGAGAGCCGACCACGTTGTCGGCGGTCCGCCCCTTGCCGGGGAACTGGGTGTGCTTCTGGCGCACCAGGAGGAAGAGGTGCGCCCCGATGAGCCCGGCGATGACCGCCGGGAGGATCAGCACGTGGATGGTGAAGAGCCTCGGGATGATGATGTTGCCCGGGTAGTTGCCGCCGAAGAGGAAGAACGCGAGGTAGGTGCCGACGAAGGGGATCGACAGGACGATCGAGTACATGATCCGCAGCCCGGTGCCCGAGATGAGGTCGTCGGGCAGCGAGTAGCCGATGAAGCCGTTGGCGAGCGAGAGGATCATCAAGGTGAGCCCGATGGTCCAGTTGATCTCGCGGGGCTTGCGGAAGGCGCCGGTGAAGAAGATGCGGGCCATGTGGATGACGATCGACCCGAGGAACACGTCGGCCGCCCAGTGGTGCATCTGGCGCATGAGCAGCCCGCCGCGCACCGCCAGGCTGATGTTGACCGTCGAGGCGTAGGCCTCCGAGACCTTGAGTCCCCGGAGGGGCGCGTAGGCGCCGTGATAGACGATCTCGGTCTGGGACGGCACGAAGTACAGCGTGAGGAAGATGCCGGTCGCGATGAGGACGACGAAGGAATAGAGCGCGATCTCGCCCAAGAGGAAGGACCAGTGGTCGGGGAAGATCTTGTCCAAGAAGACCCGCCCGCCCTTGGCGATGCCCAGACGGTCGTCGAGCTCGCCGATGATCTGCCCGACGCGCCCATACGAGCCGCGGGCGGCCTTGGACTCTCGCTTGGTGCGGGGAGCGGCCAGGCTCACGTGGTCGTCCTCTCCCAGTATCCGGGTCCGACCGGCTGATCGTAGGGGGCCTGGGCCCGCAGGAACCCGAGGCTGTCGATGTAGAGCGGGAGCTGGGGCAGGGGTCGGGGGGCCGGCCCGAACTCGGGCACCGCCCCGTCGTCGATCCTGAACATCGACTGGTGGCACGGGCACACGAGGAGGCGCAGCTGGCGCTCGTAGAGCCCGACCGGGCACCCAGCGTGCGTGCACAGCTTCGAGTACGCCACATAGCCCTCGGGGGCCCAGTTGCCCCGGCCGTTCTCGGTGACGAGGTCGGTGGTCTGGGCCCGGACGAGCACCGTCTGGTCGACCGCCTGGGATTGGATGTCGCTCTCGTAGCCCGCGGGGAACACGGTGACGATCCCGCCGGGGTCGAGGGTGTCGCGGTGGATCGCCCGGCCGTCCGCGTCCACGAGGAGCGAGCCGCGCCGCCAGTTGGTCTTGGTGAGCGTGAGGCCGGGGAGCGGCCCGAGCGAACGAAGCAGCGGGAAGACCGCGACGATGCCGAAGATCCCGAGCCCCGTACCGAGCAGGCCTCCCAGCATCTTGCGCCGGCGGATGACCACCCCGGTGCGTTCGACGAGGGCGGCCGAGATCGCCTCGCGCTCGGCCTTGGCCGAGTGCAGCGCGTGGCGGGCCTCGCTGAAGGGGCCCTGGGGCATGAGGTACTTGCCCCAGGCCGACAGCCCGAAGCCCAAGAAGAAGAGCCCGAGGCCGAGCGAGACGCCGAGGGCCCAGGGCTTCCAGTTCTGGACGTAGGCGGCGCCGAAGACCGCGACGCCGGCGATGCCGAGGACCATGTTGAGGGCGATGGCGTTCTCGACGCGGCGCGGGTTGCCCACCGCCTCGCGCATGTGCGGGTCGTCGATGCTCGCGACCGGCGGCGGCTCGTCGGTGGTCATGTCCTCGTGGTGCCCGTCGCTCACGACCGCTCCCCGATCCAGAAGGCGACAAGGGCGAGGATGCCCACCCCGAAGAGCAGGGCGACGAACCCCTCGGCCACCGGACCCACCCCGCCCAGCGCGAAGCCTCCGGGGTTGGTCGGGTGCTGGATGTACTCGGTCACGTAGGCGACGACGTCGCGCACCTGCGCGTTGGTGAGGTTCCCGCTGAAGCGCGGCATGTTCCCCGGGCCGGTCCGGATCGCCTCGGCGACCGGGGTGGACGAGGCGAGGCGCAGCGACGGGGCAACGGTGCCGAAGGCGAGCTCGTCACCGGTCCCGGTGATGGTGTGACATGCGGCGCAGTTGAGCGAGAAGAGGTCGGCCCCGACCGCGACGTTCGCCGTCTTCACGTTGACCTTCGGGATGCCGGGCTTGGCCGGGTCGAGCGAGTTGACGTAGGCCGCGACCTCGAGCGCCTGCTGGTTGCTGAGCAGCGCCGGCTTGCGGGGGGCCTGAATGGCGGAGGGGTTCTCGGCCGGCATGCGCCCGGTGGAGACCCAGAAGTCGACGGTGGCCGGCCCGAGGCCGAGGAGGTTGGGGGCCCGCGACGTGCCCTGGGCCCCAGGGCCGTGGCAGCTCGAGCAGAACGTGGCGAAGAGGGCCTGGCCGGCCGGGATGTAGGAGTTGGGCGGGTACTGGTACTCGATGGTCGATGCGCTCCCGTAGGAGCGCTGACTCGCCCCCCCGAGTCCCTGCGCGCCCGACGTGGTGCCGAAGGCGAGGGCTCCCCCGACGCCCACCCCGACCACGACGGCGAGCGGCAACAGGAGTCGGCTGGAGGCGAGTCGGCGGAGCCTTGCCATCACTTGAGGAGGAACAGGCAACTGAACAGCCCGATCCAGACGATGTCGACGAAGTGCCAGTAGTAGCTCACGCCCTGGAAGACCGACAGCTCGCCGGGATCACCCGACTTCCCCTTCATGCGCAACAACAAGAACACCATTGCGACCAGGCCCAAGAAGACGTGCAGACCGTGCAGCCCCGACATGATGAAGAAGAGCGACCCGTACGCGTTGGTGCTCGGCCGGGTGGTCATCAGCAGCCACTCGGAGAACTGGTTCCCCAAGAACGCGACCCCGAGGAAGATGGTGATCCAGACCCACCGCTTGGCCGAGCGCCGGTTGCGGCGCTCCTCGTCGAAGACCGCCTTTTGCATGGTGAAGCTCGACGACACGAGCACGGCGGTGAAGATGCCGGCCCGGATGGTGTCGAGCTCGGTGCCGGCCGGGGGCCAGATCGCGTGCTCCGAGCGGATGGTGAAGAACGCAGCGAACAGGCCGCTGAAGAACATGAGCTCGGAGCCGAGCCAGATCATGACGCCGATGGCGAGCATCGGCGGACGGTCGTGGGTGATGCGGGGGGTCTGGGCGGGCTCGCCCACCGAGATCGCCTGGCTCACGAGGTATTTCCTACCTTACGGCAACCACGCCACGCCAACACCCTGGTGACGGGGTTCGGCCCTTGCCACCAGGGCACACTCTGCGAAATGTCCGGAGGCCGGATCGCTCAGTCCGAACCGAGACCGACCGGCAGCGGGAGCGAGTGGACGACCGCCAGCCGCCGCGTCGGGCGGGTCAGCGCGACGTAGAGGGTCCGCAGCCCGCGGTGGTCGAGGGGCGGCGGGCGCTCCCCGCCCGAGGCGACGTCCTCCCCCATCCCGGCCGGCTCGACGACCACCACCGCGTCGAACTCGAGCCCGTGGGCCTCGGTCGCCGGCAGCAGCACCAGGGGCGCCCCAAGGCCCGGCCCGGCGGGGTCGCGGGGGTCGACCGGATCGAGGCGCAGCTCGACCAGGGCTCGGCGGAGCTCCCCGAGCAGCACCTCGGGCGCCAGCACGGCCACGCGGCCCGGGCCCACCGCGGCGAGGTGGTCCGCCGCGAGCTCGGCGGCCCGGGAGGCCAGCTCCCCCCGGGCGACCCGCTCGATCTGGGGCTCGGAGCCCGAGCGGCGCACCGGCACCGGCGGCTCGAGGCCGGGGACGGCGGCCCGCAGCACCCGGGCGGCCACCGCGACCACCTCGGCCGGGGTCCGGTAGCTGACCGACAGCTCGACCAGGCGGGGCGGGTGCCTGGGCGAGAGGTGGGCCGAGACCTGCTCCCAGCTGGTCGGGGTCCAGGCCCCGGTGGCCTGCGCGAGGTCCCCGACCACCGTCATGGCTCCCGAGATCGAGCGCCGCGCCCGCATCCGCAGCTGCATCGGCGAGAGGTCCTGGGCCTCGTCCACCACGATGTGGCCGAAGGAGCGGACCCCGTCGGTCCCTTGGGCCTCGACGCTCGGGGCGGGCGCCGGCGATGGGGCGAGACCCGCCGGCCAGAAGCCCCCCTCGGGCTGGAGCTCGGCGCGGGGTCGCTGCTCGGCTCGGGGCCGCTCGGCGCGGGCCGCGGGGCGCGCGCGGAAGGGGCCGAGGGCCGCCCGCGCCTCGTCGACGAGGGCGGCGTCGGCGGCGGTCCAGGGGACCTCGTCGAGCGACCGGCTCCTCGGCCGCACGAGCATCGCCTGCTCGTCGGCGCTCAGGATGCCCTCGGCCGACTGGGCGAGGAGCGCCGGCGCGCCGAGGAGGTCGTGGAGGAGCTCGTGGGGGGCGAGGCGCGGCCACATACGGTCGAGCGCCTCGCGCACGGCCGGGATCCGCCGGAACTGCGCCGCCCGATCGGCGCGGTTGGTCTCCTCGTCCTCGGCGCCCCCGGCCTGGTCCTCGCCCTCCCACTCGCCGAGGTCCTGGGCGGTGGTGGAGGCCCCGAGCCGCTCCCGGCTGGCCTCCTGAAAGGCCTCGTAGCGCTCCACGAGGAGCGAGGTCACCTCGCCCTCGACGAACCGCCGCTTGGCGTTGTGGCTGCCCGGGCGGCGCCTGGCCCTCGCCACGATCCGGGCCGAGTCTTCGACCTCGATGCGCAGCACCGTCGCGCCGAAGGGCACCTCGGTCGGACGGCGCAGCCGGCGCTCCCGGGTGCGCACGGCGCGCTGCATCAACCGGGCCATGCGCGCGTCGCCCTTCAGCCGGGCGACCTCGGGCGGCTCGCTCGAGCGCACCCGGATCTCGGGGACCAGCCCCGAGACCGTCGAGAGCGTCACGCCGGTCTCCCCGAGGGAGGGGAGGACCTGTTCGATGTAGCGGAGGAAGAGCGGGTTCGGGCCGACGACCAGCACGCCCTGGCGCTCGAGGGGGAAGCGGTGCGTGTAGAGGAGGTAGGCGGCGCGGTGCAGGGCGACCGCCGTCTTGCCGGTCCCCGGACCCCCCTGGACCATCAGGAGGCCGGCTAGCGGCGAGCGGATGATCTCGTCCTGCTCGCGCTGGATCGTGCCGACGATGTCCGACATGCGCCCGGTGCGCACCGACCCGAGGGCCGCCAGGAGGGCGGCCGGGCCGCCGAGGGGGACCGAGCTGTCGAGGAGCTCGCCGCCCTCGGGGTCCTGGGGCCTGCCGGCCGCCGGGGGTCCGGCGAGGCGAGCGTCGCCGAAGTACTCGTCCTCGTAGCCGACGACGCTCCGGCCCTTCACCGCGAGGTGGCGGCGTCGCTCGAGGCCCTGGGGATCGAGGCCAGTCGCCCGGTAGAAGGGGGCGGCGACGGGGGCCCGCCAGTCGACGATCAACGGCTCGCGGTCGGGGCCCGAGACCGCGAGGCGCCCGATGTGGAAGACGTCGCCCGACTCGTGGCCCTCCTCGGGCACCCGGTCGATCCGGCCGAAGCACAGCCCCTGGTCGCCGATGTCGAGCTGCGCCAGGCGGGCCAGGCTCGTCCGGACCACGATGTCCCGTTCCGTCCTCGACTGGGGGGTCCCGCCCCGCCCGAGGTCGAGCACCGACGCCAGCATGCTGCGGGACTCCTCCCGCATGGCGTCGAGCCCGGCATAGGCGCGGTCCAAGAATCGCTGTTCGAGGTCGAGCTCAGGGTCGAAGACCAAATCCGCGTCCTTTTCCTGCCCTAGAACCGATCGATTCTAGGGCCCCGGCGGCGACCCCCGCCGCTGGTCGGAGCCGACCGAGCCTGCGAAGATGCCCCATCGAGGGCGCATCTCGTCGGGGGTGCCCGGACGAAAGGGACCGCAGTGCTGATCTCGACCATGAACGACGTGCCCGGATACCGGGTCACCCGGGTGATCGGTGAGTGCTTCGGGCTGACCGTCCGATCGCGAAACGTGTTCTCCCAGATGGGCGCGGGGCTGAAGTCCATCGTCGGCGGCGAGCTGGCCGGCATGACCAAGAACCTCCAAAAGAGCCGGGAGGAGGTCATCGGGCGCATGACCAAGGAGGCCGAGTCCCGCGGGGCCAACGCCGTCCTCGCGTTCCGCTTCGACACCTCCGAGATGGGCGGCAACTGGACCGAGATCTGCGCCTACGGCACCGCTGTCGTCGTCGAGCCGGCTTGAGGGCGGAGCTCGGAGCGACACCGCCGGGCCGGCGGGCGCCGCAGCGGTGAGGAACCGCTCGGCCCCGTTCCTCGCGGCCTGCCGGCGGGAGCCGGTCCCCCATACGCCGGTGTGGTTCATGCGCCAGGCCGGTCGCGCACTCCCCGAGTACCGGGCGATCCGAGGCACCGGCAGCATCCTCGAGGCCATCGCCGACCCCGAGCGCGCCACCGAGATCACCCTCCAGCCGGTCCGCCGCTACGGGGTCGACGCCGCGATCTTGTTCTCCGACATCGTCGTGCCGGTGTGGGCGACGGGGTTCGGGGTCGAGATCGTGGCGGGCCGAGGACCGGTCGTCGAGGACCCCATCCGGACGCCGGCCGATCTCGGGCGCCTGCGCCCCCTCGATCCCGAGGGCGACACCGGCTTCGTCCTCGAGACCATCCGGCGGGTGGCGGGCGAGCTCGCCGGCGACGTCGCTTTGATCGGCTTCGCCGGGGCGCCCTTCACCGTCGCCAGCTACCTCGTGGAGGGCGGCCCGTCGCGCGACTTCGCCCGGGTGAAGACGCTCATGCACTCGGACCCGGCGACCTGGCACGGGCTGGTGGACCGCCTGGCCCAGATGGCCATCGACTCGCTCGTCGCCCAGGTGGCGGCCGGGGTCGACGCGGTGCAGCTCTTCGACAGCTGGGCCGGCAGCCTCTCGCCCGCCGACTACGAGCGGTTCGCGCTGCCGGCGACGACCAGGGTGCTCGACGCGGTCCGCTCGCTCGGCGTCCCCACCATCCTCTTCGGCGTGGGGACCGGCGAGCTCCTCGGGCTCATGAGCTCGGCCGGCCCCGACGTCATGGGGATCGACTGGCGGGTGCCCCTCGACGTGGCGCGCGATCGGGTCGGTCCCGGGCGCGCCGTCCAGGGGAACCTCGACCCGGCGGCATGCCTCGCACCCTTCGAGGTGGTGGCCGAAGAGACGAGGGCGGTGCTGGCGCGGGCGGGGAGCGCCCCCGGCCACGTCTTCAACCTCGGCCACGGGGTGCTGCCCGAGACCGACCCGGGCATCCTCGGCGCGGTCGTCGACCTGGTGCACGCCGAGGGACGGGCCGGGGTCGCGCGGTGAGGCGCACCGGGGTGCTCGTCATGGCCCACGGCACGCCCGGCTCGCTCGCCGAGGTGGAGGCCTTCTACACCCGCATCCGCCGCGGCAGCCCGCCGTCGGAGGAGCAGCTGGCCGACCTCCTCCGCCGCTACGAGGCCATCGGGGGGGTCTCGCCGCTGACCGAGCGGACGGCCGCCCAGGTGCGGGGCCTGGCCTCCCGGCTGGAGGCGCTCGAGCCCGGGCGCTTCGTCGTGGCGTTCGGCGCGAAGCACACCGAGCCCGCCATCGAGGCGGCGGCGGCCGAGCTCGCCGAGACCGACGTCGAGGTCGTCGTCGGGATCGTGCTCACCCCGCACCGCTCGGCCCGGGGCTCGGGCGAGTACCTGGCCCGGGCGGCGGGGGCCCTCGGCACGGCCCGGCCGGGGCTCCCCTTCGTCGCCGTCGAGCAGTGGTTCGACGCGCCGGGCGTCGTCGAGCTCCTGGCGGCCCGGCTCGGCGACGCCCTCGCCACGGTCGCCGACCCGGCGGTCCTCTTCAGCGCGCACTCGGTGCCGATCTCGGGCGATCCCGGCGACCCCTACGCCGAGCAGGTGGCCCGCACCGCCGAGCTGGTGGCGGCGGAGGCCGGGCTCGCCCGGGCGGGCGTCCGCTGGGGAGTCGCGTGGCAGAGCGCCGGGCGCACCAACCAACAGTGGCTCGGACCGGACCTGTTGGTCCGCATCGACGAACTCGCGGCGGAGGGCAGGGGATCGGTCGTGGTGTGCTCCGTCGGCTTCGTCTCCGACCACCTCGAGGTCCTCTACGACCTCGACATCGAGGCCCGCCAGCGGGCCGAGGCGGCCGGGATCGCCTTCGCCCGCACCGCGTCGCTGAACGACGACCCGGCGTTCGTCGCCGCGCTCGCCGGCACCGTCCTCGACGCCGCCCGACGGGCGCCATGAGCGGGGCCGCCGGGGGACCGCCGCGCGCAGCACCGATCGTCGTGATCGGTGGCGGGATCGCCGGGCTGGCGGCGGCGTGGGAGCTGACCGGCGGCGAGCGTCCGGACCCCGGCGCCCCCCGGGTCGTCCTCCTCGAGGCGGGCCCGCGGTTGGGCGGGCCGCTCGACTCGGCGCCGATCGACGGGACGGTGGTCGACCTCGGCCCCGACGGCTTCCTCGGGCGGCGGCCCGAGGCGGCGGCGCTGTGCCACGAGGTGGGGGTCGGTGAGCTGCTCCGGCCCATCGGCGCGTCGGGGGCCTCGCTCTACTCGAGGGGCCGGCTCCGGGCCCTGCCGACCGGCCTCGTGCTCGGGGTGCCGACCAGATGGTGGCCGGTCGCCCGCTCGGGGATCCTCGGGCCCCTCGGCTCGGCCCGCCTGCTGCGCGACGCGCTCCTCCCCCTCCCGGACCGGCGCGGCCCGCTCGGCGATCGGGCCCTCGGGCCGCTCGTGGCCCGGCGCCAGGGCAGGGCGGTCGTCGAGGCGCTCGTCGACCCGCTCGTGGGCGGGATCCACGCCGGTTCGGTCGCCGACATGAGCGCCGCAGCGGTCATGCCCCAGCTCCTCGCGGTGCCGAGACGGGGCGGGCTCATGCGGGCGCTCCGGCGCAACACCGCCGCGGCGGCGCCGGCGGAGCCCGACGCCCCGGCCTTCTGGGCGCTCGTCGGGGGCATGCGATCGCTCGTCGGGGCCCTCGAGGCGAGGCTCGTCGAGCGCGGGGTCGAGCTCCGGACCGGGACGCCGGCGTCGGCTCTCGGGCGCGACGGCGAGGAGTGGGCGCTCGAGATCCCGGGGGGCCGCCTCGCGGCGCAAGCGGTCGTCCTGGCGGTGCCGGCCGGGGCGGCCGGGGCGCTGCTCGAGCCCCACGACGCCAACGCCGCTGTCCTCGAGCGCTCGATCGAGTACGGGTCGGTGAGCGTCGTCACCATGGCGTTCCGCGACGAGCTCGGGCTGCCGGGGGGCACCGGCTTCCTCGTGCCGCGCCACACCCGCTCGCCGCTCGCGACCGACCGGGACCCCGACCTGCTCATCACGGCCGGCACGTTCCTCGACCGCAAGTGGCCCCACCTGGCGGAGCCCGGGCGCACGCTCGTGCGCGTCTCGGCCGGGCGCTTCGGCGACCGCCGGGCCGAGGAGATGGGCGACGACGAGCTCGTCGAGCGCGTCGCCGGCGGGCTGGCGGTGGTGCTCGGCACCGCGGCCCGGCCGACCGAGCGCATGGTCACCCGCTGGCCGAACGCCTTCCCCCAGTACAAGGTCGGCCACCTGCTGCGGGTCAACGGCATCGAGGCGGCGGTGAAGCGCCTCCCGGCGCTGGCGGTGGCCGGTGCCGCCTACCGCGGCGTGGGGGTGCCGGCCTGCATCGCGAGCGGGCGGGCCGCCGCCCGCTCGGTCCTCGAGGCGCTCGGCGCCGGCGCCGGCCCGCCGTGAGGACGCGCCGAGGCGGGGTCGCCCTTCCCTCCTTGGCCGCCGGGGTGTTGATGGCGCTGTCGGTCCCCCCCTTCGGCGCCTGGCCGGTGGCCTTCCTCGGCGCCGGGCTCCTCTACTGGCGCCTCTTGGGCCTCCCGCTGCGGGCCCGGCTCCTCGCCGGCTGGCTGGCCGGCGTCGGGTGCTTCGCGATCGGGCTTTTCTGGGCCGAGAGCTTCAACTGGTACGGGGCGGTGGTCCTGGTCGCGCTGGAGGCCCTCTTCCCGGCGGTGGCGGCCGGCCTGAGCGTCCCGGGGCCGGCCCGCGGCCTCGCCTTCGTCGGGGCCGAGACGCTCCTCGAGGCGGCCCGCATGACCTGGCCCTTCGGGGGGCTCCCGGTCGGCGGGGTGTTCCTCGGACAGGCCGGCGGACCGCTCCTCGGGGCGGCCCGGCTCGGCGGACCGCTCCTCCTCACCGCGGCGCTGTGGGCCGGCGGGGTGGCCGTGGGCGAGCTGGTCGCGTTGGTGTCCCGGCGCACAGTGCGCCCGGTCCCCTGGGCGGGGGCCGTCGCGCTGGTGCTCGTCGTCGGGGCCGGGGCGGCCGGCGCGCTCGCCCCGGACGGCGGCCCGGCGGTTGGGCACCTCGAGGTGGCGGCGGTGCAGGGCGGCGGGGTCCGCGGCTACAGCGCGATCGAGACCGGCCGGCCCGGGGACTTCGCTGCCGAGCTGGCGGCGAGCGGGCGGCTCGCCTCGGTGGCCCCCCGGCCCGGGCTCGTCGTCTGGCCCGAGGACGTCGTCGCCCTCGAGCGCCCCCTCGCAGGTTCGCCCGACGCGGCCCGGGTCGGGGCGCTCGCCTCGACCCTCGGCGCCACCGTGCTCGCCGGGGTGACCGAGCCCGAGCCCCACGACGCGTTCCGCAATGAGATCGTCGCCTGGGGGCCGAGCGGAGCAGAGATCGGGGTCTTCGAGAAGGTGCACCGCGTGCCCTTCGGCGAGTACGTGCCCTGGCGCGGGTTCTTCTCGCACCTGGCGAGCCTGGCCGCGGTCCCCCGGGACGCGATCGCGGGCCACGGGAGCGGCCTCATGCGCACCCCGGCCGCCCCGGTGGGGATCCTCGTCTCCTTCGAGGTGTTCTTCGCGGCGCGCGGGCGATCGGCGGTCCGCGCCGGGGCCCGGCTCCTGGTGGTGCCGACGAACACCTCGTCGTACTCGGGCGACCAGATGCCGAGCCAGGAGGTGGCGGCGGACCGGGTGCAGGCGGTCGAGGAGGGACGCGACCTCGTCCAGGCGGCCCCGACCGGGTATTCGGCCTTCGTCACCAACTCCGGCGCGGTGCTCGAGCGCTCGGGGCTCTCGGTCCAAGCGGTGCTGCGCCGGGAGGTCACGCTGCGCTCGGGTGCAACCCTCTACGAGCGCCTCGGCGACCTGCCGGTGCTGGTGCTCGCGGCGGGCGCGCTGGGCGCCGCGCTGCTGCTCGCCCGGCGCGCCGGTCGCGCCGGGCCCGAGGCTCAGGTCTCCCCGTAGAGCCGGGCGACCGCCGCCATGTCCTCGTCGGCCAGACCGCGCCGGGCCGCCGCCTCCCGGTAGAGGTCCGCGAGCACGGGGGCGAGGACGAGCCCCTTGTCGTGCTCCTTGGCGAGCGACACTGCGAGCCCGCCGTCCTTCGCCGCGAGCGTCGTCGTCCACAAGGTCGGTCCCGTGCCGTCGATCACGGCGCCCAGGCGGTTCCTCATGCCCGGCGCGACCATGGGGGAATCGCCCAGCAGGTCGGCGAGCTGCCCGTCGTCGAGGCCGCCGGCCCGGCCGACGGTGACGGCCTCGGCGAGCGTGGCGACCCCCGACAAGAGCAGGAGGTTGAGGGACACCTTGGCCACGGCGGCCAGCTCGGGTCGGTCGAAGCGCTTCACGCTCCCCCCGAGGCTGTCGAGGGCGGGCGCCAGCGCCTCGAGGAGCTCGGGCCGGCCGCCCGCCAGATAGGTCGCCTTGCCCCCGGACACCGCCTGGGGAGCGCCCAGGATCGGGAGGGCCGCGAAGCGGTCGAACGCGTCGTCGAGCTCGCGCACCAGCGAGGGGGACACGGTCGAGGCGTCGAGGTAGGTCGCCTCCCCGATCGAAGCGACGAGACCACGCTCGCCGAGCGCCGTCTCGCGCACCGCGTCGTCGTTCGCCAGGCTGGTCACGACGACCTCGGCGCCCGACACCGCAGCGTCGATGTCGCCCGCCTCGGTCGCGCCGGCACCCACGAGGTCGCCCGCCCTGCCCGGGGTGCGGTTCCAGACCGACACCCGGTGGCCACCCTCGAGCAGTCGCCCGGCGACCGCCCGGCCCATCCGTCCCATGCCGAGCACTGCGATGCGCATCCCTGCCTCCGGGGCCTCGGTGATCCGGCGGGCGAGCCCCGCTGCGGCGGGGAGCTGGCGCGCCGAGCGGTGCCCTCGGCATCCGCTCCTTGCAGCCTTCCCCGGTCCGATCGCGGCGAATCCGTGGGGCGGCCCACAGCGGCGGTGCGCGCTATTCGTAGTAGCCCGAGTGGATGTAGATGCACGGGACGCCCTCGGCCTCGAACATCGCCTGGTTCAGCGGGTCGTCCTCGAAGGCCAGCTGCAGGTCGAACCCGTAGGCCCGGAGCTCCTCCACCGTCCGCCGCTTGAAGATGGCCACCCGCGCGTACTCGCCGTGGTCGCGCATGGCGAGCAGGTCGTAGCGGACCCCGTAGCGGTGCAGCCACGCGACGGTCTGGGGGCGCACCCGCAGCGGCCGGCCGGTGAGGAGGACCACCTGGAGCTCCCGGTCGAGCAGATCGAGCAGCTTGCCGATCTCCTCGACGAGGGGGTCCTCGCCGCAGGCCTCGAAGAAGGCGTCCCAGTCGCGCCGGCCGCGCTCTAAGAACCGCTGGCGGCGGGTGGCGTCCGAGAGGACCCCGTCGATGTCGAAGACGACCGTCCGGCTCGGGGCGACCGGCCCGTCGCGCCAGTGCCAGTTGGGGGGGATGGGCGGCACGCCGGCCATCGGATCAGGGGACGAAGAGCAGCGTCGCCTTGTGGGCGAAGTCGACGAGCGGCGCCGGGATGATGCCGAAGACGACCGTCACCGCCAGGCAGATGCCGATGGCCACGCCCGCCGGCCACGGAACCCGGCGGGCGGGGGCCTCCCCGGGCTCACCGGCCCCGGCCGGGCGCTCGAGGAGCAGGGCGGCGTTCAGCTCGCGGCGCGTCTCGGTTTGGGCGCCGAAGTCGGGCAGGGCCGCACCGCCGACGGTGACGAGCTCGGGGGCGGGCGCCGGGCCGGTCGACGGCTCACCGTCCGGCGCGTACATGAGGAGCGCCACCCGCAGGTAGAAAAAGGCGGCGATCGCCGCCGAGACCATGGCGATCACCGCGAGCGGCACCGAGTGGGCGTCCACCGAGGCGATGATCACCTGGAACTTGGTCAAGAACCCGGTGGTGAAGGGCACGCCGGCCTGCGCGAGCAGGAGCAGCGCGAACACGAAGGCAAGCAGCGGCTGGCGCCGGGCCAGCCCGCGGTACGAGGCGATGTCGTGGTCGCGGTCCCCCGGCCCCCCGATCACGGTCACCACCGCGAAGCTGCCGATCACCATGAACACGTAGGCGAAGAGGTAGTAGAGCGAGGCGCTCACCCCCCGCGCCGTGGCCGCCTGCAGACCGAGCAGCACGAAGCCGGCGTGGTTGATCGACGAGTACGCGAGCATGCGCTTGATGTCGCGCTGCACGACGGCGAGCCCGGCCCCGATGACGAGCGTCGCGACGGCGATCGCGTAGACGATGGGCCGCCAGTCGCTCGAGAGCACCCCGAAGGAGGAGACGAAGACCCGCAGTAGGGCGGCGAAGCCGCCGGCCTTGGCCACGGCGGCCATGAACCCGGTCACCGGCGTGGGCGCCCCCTGGTAGACGTCGGGCGTCCACATGTGGAAGGGCACGGCGGCGACCTTGAACGCGAACCCGACCAGGA
Source organism: Acidimicrobiaceae bacterium (assembly GCA_027315315.1). Classification (GTDB taxonomy): domain Bacteria; phylum Actinomycetota; class Acidimicrobiia; order Acidimicrobiales; family RAAP-2; genus Palsa-461. The sequence continues at coordinate 39,028 of DAHUYG010000062.1, forward strand.
GCAGCGCCATCCCGGCGAGGAGCAGCCCGTCGTGGACGAGCACGTTGTGGGACAAGAAGGCGGCGATCTGGGTCAGGTTGGTGGTGCCGGTGGCCCCGTAGGTGAGGGCGATCCCGTAGACGAAGATGGCCGAGGAGAATCCGCCGAGCACGAAGTACTTGAGGGCCCCCTCGCCCGACTCGGCGCGCTTGTGGTTGAAGGCGGTGAGCACATAGAGGGCGATCGAGAGGATCTCGAGGCCGAGGAAGACGATGATGAGGTCGTTGGCCTGGCCCATGAGAATGGCCCCCGACGCGGACACGAGCGCGAGCACGTGGAGCTCGGCGCCGTCGATGCCCTCGCGCGCGAGATAGCCCTCGGCGACGAGCGCGCTGAGCGCCATCGCCGAGGTCACGAGGACGGTGATCAGCACGCTGAACCCGTCCTCGACCACGGCGTGGTCGATCGAGGTCGAGGCGCCCCGCGACATGACGTCGGCCCACTGCCACCAGGCCAGCCCGAAGGCGCTGAGCGAGATGACGACCGTCATCGCCGTGGCCACCCGGAGGCGCAGCGGCCGCTTGACGAGCGAGGTGGTGGCCAGCACCACGATGGCCCCGCCCAGCATCACGATCACCGGGAGGATCGTGAGGTAGCGGATCGCTGGGACGTGGATCACCGCCGGGGCGGCGTGCTGGGCGTGGATCGTGTGCGACGCCGCCATGAGGAGGGGGTGGCTCATCGCCCGCCCCCGGTGGCCGAGAGCCCGTGGTTGGCGACCGCCGGCTGGTGGACGTTGGTGACCTGCTCGACGTGGGCCACCAGTCGGTCGACCGCCGGCGTGATGCGATCGAGCACCGGCTTGGGGTACACGCCGAGCAGGATGATCAGCACGATCAGCGGCGCGATGACGAGGCGCTCGTTCCAGCGCAGGTCGCGGGTCTGGGCGACCTCGGGTCCCGGCTTGCCGTGGAAGGCCTGCTGGTAGGCCCAAAGCAGGTAGAGCGCCGCGCCGACGACGCCGACGGTGGCGACGACCGCCCACCACCGGTGGGTGAGGAAGGTCCCCGCCAGCACGAGGAACTCGCTCACGAAGCCGTTCAGGCCGGGCAGACCGATCGACGCCAGCATGACCACGGTGAACGCGCCGGCCAGCACCGGGGCCGGGGTCTGGAGGCCCCGAAGCTCTTGGACCTGCCAGGTCTGCCGTCGCTCGTAGATCCACCCGATGAGGAGGAAGAACCCCGCCGTGACGAGGCCGTGGTTGACCATGAGCAGGACGCCGCCCACGAGGCCCTCGGTGGAGAGGGCGAAGGTGCCGAGCGCGATGAAGCCCACCTGGGCGAGCGACGAGTAGGCGACCAGGCGCTTCAGGTCGCTCTGGGCGCACGCCACGAGCGCGCCGTAGAGGACGCCGATCACCGCCAGGGTGAGCAAGAGCGGGGCGAGGGTGCGCGAGGCCTGGGGGAACAGGTTGAGGTCGAAGCGCAGGATCCCGTAGGTCCCGAGCTTGGCCAGGACCGCAGCCAGGATCACCGATCCGGCGGCCGGTGCCTCGCTGTATGCGTCGGGCGACCAGGTGTGCAGCGGGAAGAGCGGCGCCTTGACCGCGAAGGCCGCCGTGAAGGCCAAGAAGAGCAGGATCCCCGTCGTCGACGAGAGATGCGTGTGCTCGAGGACCGGGAGCGAGAAGGTCAGGACCCCGCTCTGGTGCTGGTGCACGAAGGCCAGGGCCACGATCCCGACGAGGAGGAAGGCCGAGCCGAGGAACGTGTACACGAAGAACTTGATGCCGGCGTAGGCCCGCCTGCCGTACCCC
>DAHUYG010000002.1 GCA_027315315.1 Acidimicrobiaceae bacterium
AGGACCGCGCCCACCCCCTGGGCCACGCCGCCGCGGACCTGGCCGTCCACCACGGCCGGGTTGATCAGCTTTCCGCAGTCCTCGCTGACGACGTAGCGCTCGAAGGACACGAGCCCGGTCTCGACGTCTACCTCCACGATCGCGCAGTGGGTGCCCCCCGACCACCCCCCGGCCCCTCCGTCGTAGGCGTTCTCCACCTTCAACTCGGCGTCAACGTCCTCGGGCAGCCGCCCGGGTTCACGCACCGCAGCGACGAGGTCGGCGAGTCCCATCGCGCTCGTCGGGACGCCGACGACCGAGATCGCCCCGTCTTCGATGCGAAGGTCCGAGGCGTTCGCCTCGAGCAGGTGCGCACCGAGCTCAAGCACCTTGGCCCGAAGGGCCCGGGCCGTGGTGAGGGCGGCGCCACCGGCCATGGTGGCCGAGCGGCTCCCGCCGGTGAGCCCCGGCGGAACCACGTCGGAGTCCCCGACGATCACCCGGACGTCCTCGAACCGCACGCCGAACTCGTCGGCTGCGATCTGGGCCAGCGTCGTCTCGTGACTCTGACCATGGGGCATCTGGGCGGTGTAGACGAGGAGCCTGCCGTCCTCGTCGAGTTCCATCTTCATCTGTTCGCGCCCGAGCGGCGACTCCCCCGCCCTCGGACCGGGGGCGGCCTCGATGTAGGAGGCCACGCCGAGCCCGAGATAGCGACCCTCGGCCCGCGCCGTCTCCTGGCGCCGCCGGAAGGCCGGGATGTCGACGATCTCGGCCAGGCGCTCGAGGGACTCCCTGACCGTGACACCCGCCAGGCTGCGCCCGGTGATCATCGTGGTGGGCTCCTCGCCCCGCGTCACGGCGTTGCGCATCCGGACCTCGAAGGGCTCCTTGCCGAGCTCGTGGGCGATGAGGTCGACGACCCGCTCCCGCACGAACGTCTCGACCGCCCAGGGGCCGCGGTAGGCGACGTACGTGGCCTTGTTGGTGATGAGGACGGTCGAGCGGAACTCGAGCGCCCCGATCTTGTAGGCACTCGGAAGCATGCCCTCGACCATCGTGGGCAGTGCGGCGGCCATGCCGGGGTATGCGCCCGAGTCGACAACCATGTGCACCTTCATGCCGAGGATGTCCCCGTCGTCGGTGTAGGCGGCCTCCACGTCGAGGTACTCCTCGCGGGCCTGCCCGGAGGCCATCAGGTTCTCGTATCGGTCCTCGATGTACTTGACCGGGCGACCGAGCGCAATCGACGCTGCGGCGACCGCGACGTCCTCCCGGGACGCCCCGATCTTCAAGCCGAACGAGCCGCCGACGTCGGCCGTCCGGACCCGGATCTTGTCCGGTGGGAGTCCGAGCCGGCCGGCGAGGATGTGCAGCGCGAGGTGCACGCCCTGGTTGGCCGACCACACGAGGAGGTGCTCGGTCTCGGGGTCGTAGCTCGCGACGAAGCCACGGGTCTCCATGGGCACGTTCTGATGGCGATGCTGGCTGATCCTCACCGAGAGCACGTGGTCGGCCGACGAGAACGCCTGCTCGACGTCCCCGTGCGTGGTGACCTCCGACTCGGCCAAGACGTTGGTACCGAGATCCTCGAAGATGGGGGGGTTTGCGGGGTCGAGCGCCTGCTCGTAGGTCGCGATCGGGGGTAGGTCCTCGTACTCGACGTCGATCAGCTCGACGGCGTCCTCGGCCAGGTAGCGACTCTCCGCCACGACGAGCGCCACCGGATCACCGACCAGCCGGACCTTGTCGGTGGCGAGGCAAGAGAAGAAGGGCTTCTCCTGGTTCATCATGATGCCGATGGAGTACGGGCCCGGCTTGATCATCGACTGGAGCTCCTCGCCGGTGTAGACGAGGAGCACGCCCTCGGCCGCCCGGGCCGCGCTGGCGTCGATGCTCACGATCCTCGCGTGTGGGAACGGGCTGCGCAGGAACGCCGCGTGCAGCATCCCGGGGAGCTTCACGTCGTCGACGTACTTCCCGCCGCCGGTCAGGATCCGGGGATCTTCGGATCGGGCGACGGACGCCCCGACATAGCGCTGGGCGACCTCGGTGGGCATGGCTGCTCCTTAGTGTCCGCTGTTGGCGGTCGAGGGTTGACCGGCCGCCCGCAGCACCCCGGCCACAATGCTCTGGTATCCGGTGCAGCGGCAGACGTTCCCCGACAGCGCCTCTCGCACCTCGGCCTCGGTGGGTGACGGGTTCTCGTTGAGCAGCTCGGTGATCTGCATGAGGAACCCCGGCGTACAGAAGCCGCACTGGAACCCGTGGCTCTCGACCATGGCCTGCTGGAGCGGGTTCAGCTGCCCGTCGTTGGCCAGGCCCTCGATCGTCGTGATCTGTGCGCCGCGCACCTGCACCGCGAAGGTGAGGCACGACCGGGCCGCCTGGCCGTCGATGAGGACCGTGCATGCACCGCACACCCCGTGTTCGCACCCGACGTGGGTCCCGGTGAGCTCGAGATCGTCGCGCAAGAAGTCGGCCAGCGTCTTGCGGGGCTCGACGTTCGCGACGTGACGCGTGCCGTTGACGGTCAGCTCGACGTCGATCGTGTCAGTCATTTGTCTCCTGAGCGGCTCGTCGACTTTTCCAGCGCCCGACGCACCAGCACGTGGATCAGGTGCCTGCGGTAGGCGGTCGTCCCGTGAAGGTCCGACGGGGGGTCGCAGGCGCCCGCCGCGAGCGAGCCCGATTGCTCGAAGGCCTCCGCCGAGGGCGCCGAGCCCACGAGCTCCTGCTCGGCATCCCGGCAGCGCACGGGCGTGTCGGACACCCCGATGGTGACGATGCGCGCGTCGGCGATGCGTCCGTCCTCCGTCCGCACGCTCGCTGCGGCACCAACCATGGCGAAGTCCCCGTGCCGGCGGGTCGCCTCCTCGAAGGCCACTCCGGTCCCGGGCTGCGCCACCGGGAACCGGACCTCGACCAACGCCTCGTCGGGCTCGAGCGCGGTGGTGAAGAACCCCTGGAAGAACTCGGCCGCGGGAACGGTCCTCTCGCCCCGTGGTGCGCTTGTGACGACGATGTCCGCGTCGAGGGCCAGCGCAACGGCCGGGATCTCGGCCGACGGGTCGGCATGGGCGGTGCTCCCGCCGACGGTCCCCCGGTTGCGGATGGCGAGGTGGCCGATCAGCGGCATCGCCTCGGTCAGAAGCGGCACCAAGGACCCGACCACCTCGGAGCGCTCGACGGTCCGTTCCCGGGTCATGGCGCCGATGGCGACGTGCCCGTCGTTGCGCTCGATGTAGTCGAGCCCCGGGACGGCCGAAAGGTCGATCAGGACCGCCGGGGACGCGAGCCGGAGCGCGAGGAGCGGCACCAGGCTCTGGCCGCCGGCCAAGAGCTTGGCGTCGTCTCCGTGCTCGGCGAGGAGCGCCAGGGTCTCCTCGAGCGAGCTCGGTGAGAAGTACGCGAACGGAGAAGGCTTCAGTTGGGTTCCCCCCGGTTCGAGGCCATCGCTTCCGCCGGCATCGTAGTGGTGCCTCTCGCATGCCGCCGACGAACGCCCGGCGGCGGCGCTTCACGGCCGAGCGTCGCGCCCGGCGCGCCGGCCGCCACCGTTCTGGGGGCCCCTCGCCTCCCCGACCCGCGCCCGATCCAGCGCTTCTCCCAGGTCAGATCGGGTTGTGGAACCGCCACTACGCTTTGAGCGTGACGACCGACGTGACGACCGACGTGCCGACCGCGTCCGACGCGCCGCGGGCGGCCTGGGCGCCCCCCGAGGCCCCCGACGACATCGAGTCGGCGCTCCGGGGGCAGGGCTACCTCCCCGGTGAGGGCCTGGCGACCGCGATCTTCCTCGCGATCCAACTCCGCCGGCCGCTGTTCTTGGAGGGCGAGCCCGGTGTGGGCAAGACCGAGGTGGCCAACGCCCTCGCCCAGTGGCTGGGCGCGGATCTGGTCCGGCTCCAGTGCTACGAGGGGATCGCCGTCCATCAGGCCATCTACGAGTGGGACTACCAGCGCCAGCTCCTCTATCTCCGGGCCCACGATCGGGCGGCCGACGCCCCGGCGATCGAAGAGGACGAGCTGTTCTCCGAGCGGTTCTTGATCCGCCGGCCGATCCTCCAGGCCATCGCGAGCGGCTCGACCGCGGGGGCGGCGCCCTCGGTCCTACTCATCGACGAGATCGACCGCGCCGACGACGAATTCGAGGCCTTCCTCCTCGAGATCCTGGCCAACTTCACCGTGACGGTTCCCGAGATCGGCACCTTCCGGGCCGAGACCCCCCCGGTCGTGATCCTCACCTCCAACCGCACCCGTGACGTGCACGACGCGCTGAAGCGCCGGGCCATCTACCACTGGGTCGAGCATCCCGACTTCGACCGGGAGGTCGCGATCGTCCTGACCCGCGTGCCCGAGGCCGGCGAGGAGCTGGCCCGGCAGGTCACGGGCGCGATCCAGGGCTTGCGGACGATGGGCCTGTACAAGTCCCCCGGTGTCGCCGAGGCCATCGACTGGGCGCGGGCCCTCCACGCCCTCGGTCGAGAGACGCTCGATGTCCCGAGCGCGGCGCGCACGCTCGGGGCGGTGCTCAAGTACCGGGAGGACGCCGAGCGGGCCCGGCCCGAGCTGGGGGCCCTCGTGACCTCGGCGACGACCCGTGGCTGACGTCGCGCCGCTCGAGACCGACACCCCGGTGCGCGCCGTCGTGGGGTTCTGCCGCACGCTGCGGGCACGGGGCCTCGAGACGCCGGTGGCGGACGTCTTCACGTTCGTCCGCGCGCTCGGCCTCCTCGGACTCCGCTCCCCCGATTCGCTGTACTGGGCCGGGAGGGCGACCCTCGTCCGCCGGCCCGAGGACATCGGCCTCTACGACTCGGTGTTCGCGTCCTACTTCGGCGGACCCGACGGCGAGGATCCCGTCGTCGAGCAGCTCGGCGCGACGGGCTCCACCGAGCTGGTCGCGGCGGACGACCAGGACGCCGACGGGGAGGCGTCCGGCGGCGGCTCGGTCAGCTACAGCCGGATCGAGGTCCTGCGGGAGAAGAACTTCGCTGCGTGCACCCCCGCCGAGCTCGCCGAGGCGATCGCCACCATGCGCGAGGTTTCGGCCACAGAGACCCTCCGGCGCTCGCACCGCTGGCGGGCCGCCCGCGCCGGCACCCGGCCGGACATCGGTTCGACGATACGGCGCTCGATGCGCTGCGGCGGGGAGATCGGGCGCCTCGAGCGGACCGACCGGCTCCCCCGGGCCCGCCGGCTGGTGCTGGTGGCCGACGTCAGCGGGTCGATGGAGCCCTACGCGCGGGCGCTGCTCCGGTTCGCGCACGTCTTGGTCGCGGGGCGCACCCGGGTCGAAGCCTTCGCACTCGGGACCCGGCTGACCCGGATTACCCGGCAACTGTCGTCGCGCGACCCCGACGCCGCCATGGTCGCAGCCTCGGGCGCAGTCCTCGACTGGTCCGGGGGGACGAAGCTCGGTGCGGGGCTTCGCGAGTTCAACGACCGGTTCGGTATCGGCGGGATGGCCCGGGGGGCCCAGATCGTCATCCTCTCGGACGGCTGGGACCGCGGTGATCCGGGCGAGCTGGCCTCCCAGATGGCACGGTTGCGACGCGTCGCGCACCAGATCATCTGGGTCAACCCGCTCAAGTCGACCCCGGGCTACGAGCCGCTGACCCAGGGGATGGCGGCCGCCCTCCCCTACGTCGACCGCTTCGTTCCCGGTCACAACGTCGCCTCACTGGTCGAGCTCCTGGCCGCGCTGGCCGACTGATCTCCGAGGAGGGCCACCCATGAAAGACGTGCTGGAGGACATCGAACGCTGGCGGACCGGCGGCCGGAGGGTCGCCGTCGCCACGGTTGTCGAGGTGATCGGGTCCGGGCCGCGGGGACCCGGTGCGACCATGGCGGTGAGCGAGGACGGCGAGGTCGCGGGCTCGGTGTCGGGAGGCTGCGTCGAGGGGGCCGTCGTCACCGAGGCGCTCGACGTCCTCTCGACCGGGGTGCCGCGGCTGTGCACGTTCGGCTACTCCGACGACGAGGCCTTCGCGGTCGGCCTGACCTGTGGCGGGACGCTCCGGATCTTCGTGGAGCCCCTGGATTGGTAGGAGGCCGCGACGAAGGGTCGGCCGGCCCGGGCACCGGAGTGCTCTACGAGATGCTGCGGGACTGCCTGCGCCGTGACGAGCCGGTGGTGCTGGCGACCGTCGTGTCGAGGAGAGAGGACGGGGCCGATCGGCTCGGGGCCAAGCTGCTCGTCCGCCAGGGTGCCGAGCCCGTCGGATCGCTGGGCCATCCCGGCCTCGACTCCTCGGTGGCACGCGACGCACTGGGGTGGCTGGCCACCGGCCGGAGCTCGCTCGTCCACTACGGGACTGCGGGGGAGTTCGGCCAGGACGCCGTCACGGTGTTCATGGAGGCATTCAGCACCCAGCCCCGCATGGTCATCCTCGGCGCGGTCGACTTCAGCGCGGCCCTCGCCTCGATGGGCAAGGTCCTCGGCTACCGGGTCGTCGTCTGCGACGCCCGGCCCGTGTTCGCGACGGCGCGGCGCCTCCCCGACGCCGACGAGGTGGTCGCCGAGTGGCCCGACCGGTTCCTGCGCCGGTTGACCCCCGAGCTCGGCCCGAAGGACGCGCTGTGCGTGCTCACGCACGACGCGAAGTTCGACGTCCCGGGCATCGTCGCCGCACTGGAGACGGGGGTGGGCTACATCGGCGCGATGGGCTCGCGCCGGACCACCGAACGCCGAACGGCGCGCTTGCGCGAGGCCGGCGTGTCCGAGGAGCAGCTCGCCCGGGTCCGGGCGCCGATCGGTCTGGACATCGGCGCACGGACCCCGGAGGAGACCGCCGTGTCGATCTGCGCCGAGATCATCGCCGCCCGCACCGGCGTCGACCGGGCGGAGGCACTCAGCCGAGGCTCGGGCCCCATCCACCACCACGACCGCGCCACGTGAGGACCGCAGCCGTGATCCTGGCCGCAGGGTCCGGGTCCCGGTTCGCTGGCGGCGGGCACAAGCTGCTGGCAGCGTTCCGTGGCGAACCGCTCGTGGCGTGGGCGGTCCGCCACGCCCTCGAGGCGGAGCTCGACGCGACGCTCCTCGTCACGGGGGCGGTCGACCTGCGAGCGGCGCTCCCCGAGGGGGTCGAGGTGGTCGAGAACCCCCGTTGGGCGCAGGGCCAGGCGACCTCGCTGCAGGCCGGGATCGCCCGGGCCCGCGACGGGGGCTTCGACGCCGTCGTCATCGGCCTGGGCGACCAGCCGCTCATTCCCGCCGGGGCCTGGAGGGCGGTGGCGGCATCGAGGAGTCCGATCGCCGTCGCCACCTTCGAGGGCGAACCGAGGCCGCCCACCCGCCTCGCCGCCTCGGTGTGGCCGATGCTCCCCGTCGACGGTGACGAGGGAGCGCGCCTGGTCATGCGGCGTAATCCCGAACTCGTCGAGCAAGTAGCGTGTCCCGGACGACCGATCGACATCGACACGGCGGAGGACCTGGCGCGTTGGAACTGAAGCACGACTTTCAAGTCTCGGTGCCGATCGACCACGCGTGGGCCCTCCTCACCGACCTCGAGCGGATCGCCCCCTGCATGCCGGGGGCCCAGCTCCTCGAGGTGGAGGGGGAGGAGTACCGCGGGGTGGTCAAGGTGAAGGTCGGACCGATCACCGCCCAGTACAAGGGGACGGCGAGGATCGTGGAGCTCGACCCCGAGGCGCACCGGGCCGTGCTCCGGGCCGAGGGTCGCGACACGAAGGGCCAGGGGGCCGCCGCCGCGACGGTCACCGCCGTCTTGAGCGAGGGCGAGGCCGGGACCCAGGTGCGGATCGAGACCGATCTCGAGGTCAGCGGCAAGGTGGCCCAATTCGGCCGGGGCGCCATGGCCGAGGTGAGCGCAAAGATCCTCGACCAGTTCGTGCGCGATCTCGAGGCCAGCGTGCGCTTGGACCCCTCGAACGAGCCGGCCGAGTCCTCGTCTGCGGGGGTCGGCGGGTCGGCCACGACGACCGTCGTCCCCGAGGGCGCCCGGGCCATCGACTCGGCGCCGGCGAAGCCCGTCGACCTGCTCGACGTCGCCGGAGGATCGGTGCTCAAGCGAGCCCTGCCGATCGTCGTCGCGTTCGCGCTGCTCGGCGCATTTCGCCTCTTGCGGCGCCGCCGCCGCTGAACCCATTGGTGCTCGGCGGGTGATCTCGCTCGAAGAGGCCCGCGACCTGGTCGTCTCGGCTTGCCCGGTCCTCGAGGGCGAGCCTCGGGCGCTCCGGGCCGCCCTCGGGTGCGTCACGGTGGCCCCGATCCTCTCGAGCGAGGACGTCCCCCCCTTCGCGACCTCGGCGATGGACGGCTTCGCGCTCCGCGCTGAGGACGTGGCCGGGGCGCCGGTCCGCCTCCCGGTGGCCGATTCGGTGATGGCCGGGGACGGCCGACGGGTCGCGCTCGGGGAGGGCCAGGCCGTCCGCATCATGACCGGCGCGCCGCTCCCCGAGGGCGCCGACGCCGTGTGCATGGTCGAACGGACGCGAACCGACGACGACGGCCGGTCGGTCATCATCGAGGACGCGCTCGGGGCGGGCACGGCCGTGCGGCTGGCCGGCAGCGACATCGCGGCCGGCAGCGAGGTCGTGCCGGCCGGCTCGGTGCTCAGCCCGGCCCATCTGGGCGTCCTGGCCCGCATCGGGCTCGACGCGGTTTTGGTCCATCGGACCCCGAGGGTGGGCATCCTCTCGACCGGCGACGAGCTTCGCGAGGGCCCGGGGTCCCTGCCGCGCGGCGCGATCCGCGACGGCAACCGGCCGGTGCTGATGGCACTCCTCGAGCGCGCCGGCTATCCCGTCGTCGACATGGGAATCGTCCCCGACGACCCCGCGGTGTTGCGCAGGGCCATCGAGCGGGCCGCCGAGGGGTGCGACGCGCTGGTCACGAGCGGCGGGGTCAGCGTCGGGGACCTCGACATCGTCCGCATCGTGCTACGCGACATGTGCGGGGACGCGATGCACTGGATGCAGGTGGCCATCCGGCCCGCCAAGCCGCTCGCCTTCGCCGTGCTCGACGGACGCCTCCCGGTCTTGGGGCTCCCGGGCAACCCGGTGTCCTCCCTCGTGTCCTTCGAGCTCTTCGCGCGGCCGGCCCTGCGCAAGATGGCCGGGCACCGCCAGCTGATCCAGCCGACGCTGTCGGCCATCGCCGACGTCGACCTGCCCCGGGAGCCCGACGGCAAGACCTACTTCACGAGGGTCTTCGCCGAAGTCGACCGGACCGGCCACCTCCACGTCCGCCCGTCGGGCGGGCAGGACTCCCACCAGCTGCTGGCCATGGCCCAGGCGAACGCCCTGGCGGTGCTGCCCGACGGGACCGGCGTCGGGGCCGGGGAACCCGTCGAGATCCTGCTCCTCGACGGCGACCGGCTCGGGCGTGCCGGGCCGGCGGCGCAGACGACAACTCTTCCCTAGCATCGCCCCATGGCGTTCGACGGCCTCACCCACCTCGACGCGCGGGGGCACGCCCGGATGGTGGACGTCACCCGCAAGGCCCAGACCCAGCGCTTCGCCACGGCCCGCTGCACGGTGAGCCTCTCCGAGGCGGCGCTCGCCACCCTCACGAGCGCGCAGGAGCCCGATCCCCTCTCCTCGGCCAGGGTCATCGGGATCATGGCGGCCAAGCAGACCGCCGACTTCATCCCGCTCTGCCATCCGCTCCTCATCGGCGACGTGGCGGTCGAGGTCGCGGTCGTCGACGGGGATCACCTCGCGATCGAGGCCAGGGTCAACACCTTCGGTCAGACCGGCGTGGAGATGGAGGCGCTGACCGCCTGCGCTGCGACGGCGCTCGCCATCTGTGACAGCTGCCACGAGGTCGATCCGGGGGTCTCGATCGAGGGCCTGACGGTCTGGGAGAAGCGCGGCGGGCGCTCGGGCACCGGGCGCCGCGAGGAGGCGACCGGGGGTCCCCGGTGAACGGGCACCGGGCCAAGGTCCTCACCGTGTCCGACGGGGTGGTGGCGGGGACCCGGGAAGACCGCTCGGGCGCCGCCCTGGCCGAGCTCCTGGCGGCCGAGGGCTACGAGGACGCCGAGGCGGTCGCGTGCCCCGACGAGCTCGAGCAGATCGCGGCGACGCTGCGCGCACTGTGCTCGGGTTTCGCCGGCCTGGTCGTCACGACCGGCGGGACCGGATTCGCGCCGCGCGACGTCACGCCCGAGGCCACGCTCCTCGTGGTCGAGCGCGGCGCGCCGGGGCTCGCCGAGGCGATGCGCAGCGTCAGCCCGCTCGGTCGGTTGAGTCGGGCGGTCGCCGGCACCGTCGGGGGCTGCCTCGTCCTCAACGTCCCGGGTTCGCCGAGCGGGGCCACCGAGTGCCTGGGCGCAGTGCTCGACGTGCTCCCCCATGCGCTCGCGCTGCTCGCCGGGGACGAGGATCCCCACCCCCCGACGGGCTAACCCCCCGAGACGGGCGGGAGCAGCGCGACCTCGTCCTTTTGGCCGACCGGCGTCTCGGGCGTGGTCGGGTCGCCGTTGAGCCACACCCGACAGGTCGGCAGGAGGCGGGCGAGCTCCTCGCCGTAGCGCTCGACGGTCGCTGCGACCACGTCCCCGACCGTGCGACCCTCGACGAGCGTCGCACGCGTGCCGGTGGCGTCGCGGGCCGGCCCGAAGAACACGACGCTCGGCAACTCACCCCCCGATCATCGACATGGAGCGGGCCGGGCGGAGGAAGCCCGGATCGTTGATCCCGTGGCCGGGCAGCTTGGCGTTGACCGCCCGGCGGAGGGCGAGCGCGATCTCGTCGTCGCCGCCCCCGCCCCGGATGAGCTCGCGCAACGGCGTCTCCTCGTTGGCGAACAGGCAGTTGCGAATGGCCCCGTCGGCGGTCACCCGCAACCGGTCGCAGGTCCCACAGAAGGGCTTCGTGACCGTCGCGATCACGCCGATCTCGCCGGCCCCATCGGTGAATCGATAGCGGGTCGCCGGGGCGGACGGGTCGGCGTCCGCCGGGACGACCGACTCGAGGGACCAGCGCGCGGCGATGGTCTCGAGAATGTGGTCCGCCGACACCACGCTCCCGCGGTCCCAGCGACCGGCGCCGTCGAGGGGCATGTACTCGATGAAGCGAACGATCCGACCCGTGGACCGGGCGAAACCGGCGAAGTCGGCGATCTCGTCGTCGTTGACACCCGCCACGACGACGACGTTCACCTTGAGCGGGGCGAGCCCGGCCCGCTCCGCCGCATCCATCGCCGCCAGCACCGGTGCGAGCTGACCACGGCGCCGGATCGTCGGGAACCGGTCGTCGCGCAACGAGTCGCAGCTGATGTTCACGCGCTGCAAACCCGCATCGGCGAGGGCCTTCGCCCTGCGCTCGAGGCCGATACCGTTCGTCGTCATCGACAGGTCGGCGAAGCCGAGCTCGGCCAGGCTCGCCACGAAGGACTCCACGCCGCGACGCACGAGGGGCTCGCCGCCGGTGATGCGCACGCGGCTCACGCCGAGGTCCCGTGCGACCCGTGCGATCCGGGTCAGCTCGTCGTAGGTCAGGTTCCTGCTCCGCGGCGCGAACACGACCCCTTCCTCGGGCATGCAGTAGACGCAGCGCAGGTTGCAGCGGTCGGTGATCGAGATCCGCAGGTCCCGGTGCACCCGCCCGAAGCGGTCGACCAGGCGGGGATCGTCGGTGCCCGGCTCGGCCGGGTTCGGGCGGGGGCCGAGCGCGACCGGGACCGAGGAGCCTGCGGTCATCGATCGGGACCGGGCGCGTCGGCCACCTGGGAGAGCTCCTGGGCATGGAGCCCCCAGTCGGCGCCGCCCCCCCAGATCTCCCGCTTCCAGATCGGGACCGTCGCCTTCAGGGTGTCGATGCACCAGTGGACGACGTCGAAGGACTCGGAGCGATGGGGGGTCGAGGCCGCGATGAGCACCGAGGCCTCGCCGATGAGGACCGGACCCACCCGGTGCACCAGGGCGAGCCGGCCCACCTGGGGCCAGCGACGGCGGGCCTCGAGGGCGATCTCGGTCATCTTCGGGACGACGAACGGCTCGTAGGCCTCGTACTCGAGCCTCTCCACCCGTGGGCGGTCGTCGGACTGCTCGCGAGCGGTGCCGCAGAAGATGTCGACGGCACCGCAACCCGGCCGGACGACCCAGGCGGCGATCGCCGCGAAGGGGATCTCACCGGAGGTGAGCTCGATCCAGTCGTCCTGACCCACCGGACCACCCTAGCGGCGCTCCGTCGGACCTCCACGGGTCAATGGCTCCCCGTCCAGGGATTATGCCCGTCGACGCGCGAGCTCGATGCCGACGTTGGTCGCCTTGATGACCACGTCGGCCAGTACGCCGGGCGCGAGCTCCAGTTCGTCGGCGGCCTCGCGGGTGATCAGCGAGACGAAGCGGTGGGGACCGGCCTGCACCTCGACCTGGGCGGCGACGGTGTCGCGGACGACCCGGGTCACGATGCCGGCGAAGCGGTTGCGCGCCGACTGCGCACGCTCGCGCCCCGCATGGTCCTTCTTCGCCACCTCGACGGCCAGGCGGGCCAGGTCCTCGCCGTCCACCGAGCGCCTGCCTCCCGCCGTGCGCACCACCTTCACCTGGCCGGCGTCGGCCATCCGACGCATCGTGTCGCTGCTCACGCCGAGCACCTCGGCGGCCTGGCCAATCCCGTAGTTCGGCATGGGGGAGACCATATGACGGGCACCGGTTCCCGGCTCGTGGATAACGACGTCCAGCAACTACCAGAGAAATTGCCGGCTCGACTCCGGTTTGCTAGCCCAGCGACGGAGAAATCCTCGCAAATGACGGTCTTGTACACTTCCCCGATGCCACATGGGCCGCGCCCGCCTCGCCCCGCCCGCCTGCGGAGGGCTCGCTGCCTCGGCGCCCCCGGGGTGACCCTCCTCGTCGCCTGCTCGTTGGCGTGCGCCGGCGCCCCTGGCCAGGCCGCCGCAGCCACCGGGTCGGTGACGGTGCTCTCGGCCGGGTCTCTCCAGGACCTGATGCAGAACCAGGTCGCCGCGGCATTCCACCGGGTGACCGGAGACACCCTCAACAACATCTCGATGGGGTCGACCGCGCTCGCGAGCAGCATCTCGGGGGGCACGATCCAGGCCGACGTCTTCATCAGCGCTGCGCCCGCGGTCAACGCGACCCTGGAGGGCAGCGCGCACGGCAACTGGGTCTCGTGGTACGCGCAGTTCGCGAGCTCGCCCCTCGTCCTCGGCTACAACCCCATCAGCAGCTTCGCGAGGGACCTGAGGACCAAGCCCTGGTATGCGGTCGTCGGCCGACCCGGCTTCAGGCTCGGTCGGACCGACCCCTCGCTCGATCCGAAGGGTGTCCTCGCGGACAACGCCCTCGATCAGGCGGCCACCCGCCACCACCTGCCGCAGCTCAGGACCCTGGCCACCGAGCAGGTCAACGTGTTCCCCGAGGAGGCGTTGGTCGGCGAGCTGCAGGCCGGACAGCTCGACGCCGGCTTCTTCTATAAGGTCGAGGCGGCTGCGGCGAAGCTGAAGACGGTCCCGTTGGCCGGCACCTCGTCGGGGGCCGACTTCACGATCACCATTCTCAACCGCGCCCCGCACGAGGCCGCTGCGGTCGCCTTCGTGAAATTCCTGCTCAGCAAGAGCGGAAAGAAGATCCTTGCGAAGAACGGCGTCGTCGCATCCAAGCCCAAGGTGTCAGGTCTTCGGTTCGCGCCCCGCGGCCTGAGGGCAGCGCTCAAATAGATGCGACGGGGGGTAACCAGGAGCCCCCTGCCCTGGCTCGCTGGCCTGATCGCGCTGTACCTCGCCGTGCCGGTCGGCGCGTTCGTGGTGCGCTTCGCAGTGTCGAACCAACGGGGCTTCGGGTCAGCGGGCCTCTTCCCCTCCCTGCTCGTCTCGCTCGAGAGCGCGACGATCTCGCTGGCGCTGATCACCGTGCTCGGCGTCCCGCTGGCCTACCTCCTCGCGCGGTCGTCCGGCCGGGTGGCGTCGGTCCTCGGCGTCGTCGTCCAACTGCCGTTGGCCTTTCCGCCCCTCATGTGCGGGATCCTGCTCGTGTACCTCGTGGGTCCCTACACGTTCCTCGGCCGGCTCTTCGATGGGCACCTCACGATGTCGGTGACGGGCGTGATCCTGGCCCAGACCTTCGTCTCGGCGCCCTTCTTGATCGTCGGCGCCCGCGCCGCCTTTGCGTCGGTCGAACCCTCGCTCATGGACGTCGCGGCGACCCTGGGCCACTCCGAGCTGTCACGGTTTCGACGGGTCGCGCTGCCGGTGGCCGCACGGGGCATCCGCGCCGGGATGCTCCTCGCGTGGCTGCGGGCGTTCGGCGAGTACGGCGCCGTCGTCGTGATCGCCTACCACCCGTTCTCCTTGCCCGTGTACACCTACAACCAGTTCAGTGGGGCGGGCCTGCCGACCACCCTCGCGCCGAGCGCGCTCGCCCTTCTCGTCGCGGTGGCGGTGGTCGGCCTCAGCCGGATCCGCCTCGATCCGAGGCCCCGGGCGGCCCTTGTCCCCGAGGCGAGTGCCCCGGCGCCCAGCCCGCCGCATCGGGTCGGCTTCGACCTCGACCACCGGGTCGGCTCCTTCCGCCTCTCGGTGTCCCACCGGCCCGGCGGGAATCGCCTGGCCATCCTCGGCCCCTCGGGGTCGGGGAAATCCACCCTGCTCCGGTGTCTGGCCGGGTTGCAAGGGGCGGCGGCCGGTGGCGTGCGCCTCGGGGATCGTGCGATCGAGGGCGTTCGGGTCGAGGACCGTCGCGTGGGCTACGTGGCGCAACGCTTCTCGCTCTATCCCCACATGACGGTGTGGCAGCACCTCATGTTCGCCCGCGGGGCCACGCCGTCGATCGCGGCGCACTGGTTGGCGCGGCTGGGGCTCGAAGGGCTCGAGGACCGGTTTCCCCGCCAGCTTTCGGGCGGTCAGCAGCAGCGGGTCGGCCTCGCCCAGGCGCTGTGCAGCTCGCCCGCCCTCTTGCTCTTGGACGAGCCCTTCTCGGGGCTCGACCCCCCCGTCCGGCGGGACCTCCAGCGTGAGCTGCGCAGGCTGCAGCGCGACACCGGCCTCAGCACGGTGCTCGTCACCCACGATCCCGAGGAGGCGGCGCTCCTGTCCGAGGATCTCATCGTGCTCTCCGAGGGTGCGGCCCTCCAATCGGGGCCGTCGCGGGGGGTGTTCGCGCATCCGGCATCGCCAAGGGTGGCGCGGCTGCTCGGCATCCCCAACCTGCACCGGGCCGTCGTCGCCTCCGAGGGCCTGATCGACGCCCAGGGCACGCTGCTCGAGGTGAACGCCGAGGGCGTTGGCGCGAACGCCGCGGTCCTCTGGAGCATCCGTCCCGAACACGTCCGGGTCCGCGCCGACGGGAGGCTGCTCGGCACCCTCGCCGACATCGCAGATCTCGGCACCACGACCGAGCTCGAGGTCGCCCTCGCCAACGATCTGCGGATCGTGGCGCGCACGCCGGAGGGCCTCGATCTCGAGGTCGGGCAGCCCTGTCGCATCGAACTGCCCCCGGAGGCCATCACCGTGTGGCCCGACCCGATGCCGACGAGCCCGACGTCGGCGCCCGGAGGCGGAGAAGCGTCGCGTCCCGCCTGACTCCGGCGGTGCAGTGGGACGCTCGGACACCCCTTCGCCTCGTCGCGGGCCCTCAGAGCCGGACCGGCATCGACCGGTCGAGGTCGGTCGGCGCCGCCCGGGACAAGACGGTGATCCCGAGGGCCATGACGCAGAAGGCCACGCCGGCGACCGTCCTTTGGATCGTGCTCGCGGCGAACCGTTCGTCGAAGATCCAGACGCTCAACCCGATGGCAACGGCCGGGTCGACGACGACGATCAATGGTTGGGACACGCTCAACGGGCCCACCTGCAAGGCGGCCTGTTGGAGCACCGAACCAAGGACGCCCGCGGCGATCAGCGCGTAGATCGGCCAGTGCTCCAACGTCCCGAGGGGGCCCGATGCCGCGAGCACGTCGGTGGTCGCCTTGATGAACGTTGCCATCAGCGCCCAGGTGGTCGAGGCAGCGATGGCGTAGAGCGCCGCACGGCGCACGGAAGATCCCCATCGTGCCATGACGCTCAACGCGGCGACTGCGCCGCCGAAGACGCCCAGCGCGGAATACCAATCGACGGCATCGGGCTTCAGGTGGCCACCGTGGGGCTCGGCCGCGACCAGGAACACCGCCAGGGCCCCACAGGCGACGAGCGCAGCGACCCACGCCATCCGCGCGATGTGCTGGCGGACCCAGAACCGGCGCAGGAGGAGAGCGAAGACCAACTCGGTGACGAGGAGGGGCTGGACGACCGCGAGCTGCCCGCCGTGGAGTGCGATCGCCTGGAAGGCGAATGCCCCAGCGGCCGCCGCCCAACCGAGGAGCCAGAGAGGCTGGCGGATCAGGAAGGTGACGACACTCCAACCGCGGTGCTTGGACACGCCGACGCTCGCCGCGTGCTGGGTCATGAGGTGTACCGCGTTTGCCAGGGCGGCGGCCAGGGAGAAGGCGATCGTGACAGTCACGTCACGGGTTCCGATCGACTCCCATCGCCCGAACCCATTGGCGGATTCTGGACCCCCGCCCGGTGCTGCACCAGCGATCGAGAAGCCGATCGTCGTGCCTTGCAGGCTGGGACCGATCGTCACGACGGCTCCGGCTCACCCAACCGGCGGCAGCTCGAGGGCCGCCCGAGCGCACTTCGCGCCGATCGCGGGCCGGTCGCCGGGGTCGTTGTCCCCCGGGTGAGCGAGAGGTCACGCCATCACCGATGCTCACCCGAACCGGCTCCTCGGAGCGATCCGCCCGGCGGCGAGAGCGACGTCGTCGGGCGCGGGCGCAGATCGCAGGCGGGGCCCCGGCCTGGTGAAGGCCGGAGACCGTCACCGGGAGCACCCGGCGGAACGTCACTCGGGATCCCCTGTTCGAGGGGCCCCAACCGGAGGCGACAAACGGTCCCCCTGCGCGAGGGTGCGAGCGCTGCAAGGTCGCGGGAGAGGTGCCGAACGCATCATCGGCGGGTGCAGATGACGGTGTGCAACGACGGTGTCCGAGACCTCGGGCACCCGGGGAGGACGGTCATGCGAGTCCTCCCATGGGTGCAGGGGCCGACGGAGGAGATGCGGCTCGACCCGCGTTCGCATTATGCGGAGCGCTTCGGGCTCCCGGTGATCGGGCCATCGGCGACGTGGTTGCTCCGCCACGTCGCCGATCGTTTCGAGGACGCACCGGAGGGCTTCGATCTCGACCTCGACGAGACGGCGCGCTGCCTTGGCGTGGGCGTGTCGACCAGCCGCCACGCGCCGCTGCGGCGGGCGCTCGCTCGCTGTGTCCGCTTCGGGCTGGCGAGCCGACGCGACGAGTCCACCCTGGCCGTGACGGGGCGGGTGCCACCGGTCGCCCCAAGGCACCTGATGAGATTGCCGATCGCGCTCCAAGAGGAGCATCGAATCTGGATCCAGTGCGCGGCGGAGGCCGACGCTGATGCCGATCGGGGCCTGCGCCTCCGGCGACGGGCCCGCCTCGTCGCCCTGGACCTGCGCGAGCTGGGGGTCGAAGACTCGTCGATCGAGCGTCACCTGCTGCGGCGCGGCGTCCACCCGGCGACCGCCTTCGAGGCGGCCCGGTGGGCCTGGTCTCCCGAGAGTGCCGCCGACCGGCCGCTCACCGCGTCGGGATGAAGGAGCCTCAGGTGCTCGCCCGGGTGCGCACGTACTCGATCAGCGTCCGGACGCCGAAGGCCGTGCCTCCCTTGGTGAGATAGCCCGAGGACTCCCCCGACCGAGCCGGCCCCGCGATGTCCAGGTGGGCCCACGGCACCTCGCCGACGAAGCGCGAGAGCAGCATCGCGGCGGCGATCGAACCGGCCTCCCCCGGGCGGCCCATGTTCTTCATGTCCGCGATCTCCGAGTCGATGTGCTCCGCGTACTCCTCGGGCAGAGGGAGTTGCCAGAGGGGTTCGCCCTCCTCGCGGGCGACCGCCTCGATCCGGTCCATGAGCGCCTGGTCGTTGCCGAACAGCGCCCCGATGCCCCGCCCGAGCGCGACGACCTGGGCCCCGGTGAGGGTGGCGACGTCGATGATCGCCTCGGGCTCGAGCTCTGCGGCCAGCGAGAGCCCGTCGGCGAGGACCAGCCGGCCCTCGGCATCGGTGTTGAGCACCTCGATGGTGGCGCCGTTGCGTGCCCGGAACACGTCGCCGGGCTTGACCGCGTTCGGACCGGGCATGTTCTCGGTGACCATGGCGATGGCCGAGACCCTGACCGGGACGCCACAGGCGGCACAGGCCGAGAGGGCGGCCATGACCGTCGCAGCGCCGCTCATGTCGGTCTTCATGGTCATCATGCCGTCGGCGCTCTTGAGCGAGAGGCCTCCGGAGTCAAAGGTGATCCCCTTGCCGACCAACACGACATGTGGGACCTTGCCGTCGACCTCTTTTGGATGCTCGGGCGTGTAATGCGCCATCACCACGCGGGGCGGCTGGGACGAGCCGCGTGCGACGGTCTCGAGCCCCCCGAGCCGCTCGGCCGCCACGCGTTCTTCGTCCCACACCTCGACGGTGGTCCGGGGCTGGGCCAACAGGCGCTCCTGCACCCGCCGTGCGAACTCGCTCGGATCGAGGTCGCTCGGCGGCGTGTTCACGAGGTCTCGAGCGAACATCGCGGCCCCGGCCTCGACGACGCCGCGCTCGAAGTCTCCGCGCAGCCGGTCGGGTTGCTCGGTCACGAATGCGACGCGCTCGAGCGCGGCGGCCGAGGGCTTCGAGCGGTAGGCGTCGAAGCGATACGAGGCGAGCAGCGCGCCTTCGGCCAGCGCCGCCCCCGGCGCATCGGAAGGAACGAAGACGGCGGCCGTCCCACCCTCGCCGCCGGCCCGGACGACCGCGGCCGCCGCCCGGCGCCACCGCTCGGGTTCGAGCGCATCGGGGTTCCCGAGCCCGATCACGAGGACGCGCCCATTCGCCGAGGACAGCCGGAGGACCTGGCCGACCTTCGCCTTGAAGCCCTCACGGGCACACTCGGCGGGATCGAGCGCGACGGGCACCCCCCGGGCGGTCGCCGACTCGGGCGTCGCCATGACCAGCTCGGGCGGGGCCCCGTCCGCTCCGCTGGTCGCGAACGACGCCGCGACGCTCACCTCGCCGTCCATCTCCCCGGGCCCAACGAGCTCCACCGATAGCGTCACGGATTCTCCTTCTCTGTCTCTGCTCTGGGTGGGCTCGCCGGTCCCCGGCGGGCCGAGAGGTGCTCGTCGCCCTCCTGCCAGCGGGCCATGGTCCATACGAGGTCGGACAGTCGGTTGAGGTACGGACCGACCTGGGAGCCCTCGATCGGCTTGGCGGCGGCGACCCGCTCGGCCCGCCGTACCGCCGTCCGGGCGAGGTCGAGGGTGGCCGCCCTTCGGTTGACCCCCGGGACGACGAACTCGGTCGGCATCTCGGTGCGCTCGGACAGGGCGTCGATCCGGGTCTCCAGGGCCTCGACCATCTCGGGGGTCACGAGCGAGGTACCCGGCGTCAGCTTCCGCCGGTTCTCCGGGAGCGTGGCCACCTCGGCCATGAGGACGTAGAGGTCCCGCTCCAGGGCGACCAGCATCTCGTCGAGCTCGGAGCCCGGCTCGGCCTCGGCCCGGGCGAGCCCGAGCGCGGCCTGCGCCTCGTCGACCGCCCCGTTGGTCTCGATGCGCCAGGAGTCCTTGGCCACCCGGCCCCCGTAGAGCAGGCCGGTCGAGCCGTCGTCCCCCTTGCGCGTGTAGATGCGCACGGGTGCCGATGCTACAGACGGGTGCCGGTAGCCTTTGTTGGCCATGGGCGCCCCCGAAGTCCTCCTGGGTCGCCTGGACCCGGATTCGTCGAGCTACCTGAGCGCACTTCGCGAGCGGGTCGTCATCTACGACGGTCCGGCCGGGACGAGCTTCCAACGCATGGGCCTCGACGCGTCCGCGTACGGCGGCCCCTCGGCCGAGGGCTGCCACGAGATCCTGGCCCTGAGTGCGCCGGAGCTGGTCGAGCAGCTGCACCGCTCCTTCCTCGACGTCGGCGTCGACGCCATCGAGACCAACACCTTCGGGGCCTTCTCGGTCGTCCTGGCCGAGTACCAGATGGCCGAGCGGGCCCACGAGATCAACCTCGCCGCCGCCCGGTTGGCCAAGGCGGTGGCCAAGGAGTACGAGACGCCGGACCGACCCATCTGGGTCGCGGGCTCGATGGGACCGGGCACCAAGTTCGCGACGCTCGGCCAGATCGCCTACGTGGATCTTCGCCAGGCCTACGAGGACCAGGCCCGGGGCCTGCTCGAGGGCGGCGTCGACCTGCTGCTGGTCGAGACGGTCTACGACCTGCTGGGTGCGAAGGCCGCCATCAACGGCGCCCGTCGCGCCATGGCCGCGCTCGGCACCCAGGTCCCGCTCCAGGTGCAGGTGACCATCGAGCTGACCGGCCGCATGCTGCCCGGCACCGAGGTCGCCGCAGCGCTCAGCACCCTCGAGGCGATGCGCGTCGACGTGGTCGGCCTCAACTGCGCGACCGGTCCGGCCGAGATGGGCGAGGCGCTGCGATACCTCTCGCACAACTCGACCGTGCCCATCTCGTGCCAGCCCAACGCGGGCCTGCCGAGCGTCGTCGACGGCGCCATGCACTACGACCTCAGCCCCGAGGAGCTGGCCGAGCACCACCACCGGTTCATCACCGAGTTCGGGGTTCGGGCCGTGGGCGGGTGCTGCGGGACGACCCCGGCGCACCTCGCAGCCGTCGTCGAGCGCTGCGCCAAGGCGACCCCCGCGCCACGACACCCGGAGCCCGAGCCCGCCGCCACATCGATCTACTCGGCGATGCCCTTCCACCAGGACACCTCGTTCCTCGTGGTGGGCGAGCGGGCGAACGCCAACGGCTCCAAGCAGTTCCGCGAGGCGATGCTCGCCGGCGACTGGGACACCTGCGTCGCCATGGCGCGTGACCAGGTGAAGGAGGGCTCACACCTGATCGACGTCTGCGTCGATTACACCGGCGCCGACGGAGTCGCCGACATGGAGGAGCTGATCAGCCGGCTGGCAACCCAGTCGAGCGTCCCGATCATGGTCGACACGACCGAGGCCCCGGTGGCCGAGACCGCGCTGCGCTGGCTGGGCGGCCGACCGATGCTCAACTCGGTCAACCTCGAGGACGGGGACGACCCCGGCACGCGGCTCGACGCGTTCCTCACGCTCGCCCGCGAGTTCGGTGCCGCCGTCGTGTGCACCTGCATCGACCGCGAGGGACAGGCCCGGACCGCCGAGTGGAAGCTCCGCGCCGCGAGGGAGATCGCCGAGATCGCCGTGGGGCGCTACGGCCTCGCGCCCGAGGATCTCTTCTTCGACCCGCTCGCGCTGCCGTTGTCGACGGGCATGGAGGAGAGCCGACGCGACGGGATCGAGACCATCGAGGGGATCCGCCGGATCAAGACCGAGCTCCCCGGGGTCTCCACCATCCTCGGGCTCTCCAACGTGTCCTTCGGGCTCAACCCGGCCGCCCGCCAGGTCCTCAACTCGGTGTTCCTGCACGAGTGCGTCGAGGCGGGCCTCGACGCGGCGATCGTGCACGCGTCGAAGATCCTGCCCCTGGCCAAGATCGACGAGCGGGCCCGCGAGGTCTGCCTCGACCTCGTCTACGACCGTCGGCGGAACGGATACGACCCACTCCAGGAGCTTCTCGGCCTCTTCGAGGGCGTCTCCATCGCGTCACGCTCGGTCGACGAGCACCTGGACTGGCCGGTCGAGCGGCGCCTCGAGCAGCGGATCGTCGACGGCAACCGCAACGGCCTCGAGGACGACCTCGACGCCGCCATGGAGGGTGGGTTCACGCCGCTCGAGATCATCAACAACTTCCTGCTGGCCGGCATGCGCACGGTCGGCGAGCTCTTCGCGTCCGGCGAGATGCAGCTCCCCTTCGTGCTCTCGAGCGCCGAGACGATGAAGGGGGCGGTCGCCCACCTCGAGCCCCACATGGAGAAGATCGACCAGGGCGGGAAGGGCACGATCGTGCTCGCCACCGTGAAGGGCGACGTGCATGACATCGGCAAGAACCTCGTCGACATCATCTTCACCAACAACGGCTACGAGGTCGTGAATCTCGGGATCAAGGTGGGGATCGGCGAGATGATCGCAGCGGCCGAGGAGCACCGCGCCGATGTCATCGGGATGAGCGGGCTCCTCGTGAAGTCCACGCTCATCATGCGAGACAATCTCGAGGAGCTGAACGACCGGCGCCTCTCGCACATCCCGGTCCTGCTCGGTGGCGCAGCGCTCACCCGCACCTACGTCGAGCGGGACCTGCGCAACGTCTATCGCGGCCGGGTCTTTTACGGTCGCGACGCCTTCGAGGGGCTTCGCACCATGGACCGGCTGATGCAGATCAAGGCCGGGGAGGAGGACCCGGACTTCGGGCGCGAGATCTCCGAGCGCAAGGTGCCCGCTCGAGCCGGGCTCTCGCCCAGGCCCGACGCCGAGGGCCCCCCCGCACGCTCGCCCGAGGTCGCGACCGACAACGCGCTCTTCGTGCCGCCGTTCCTCGGTTCGAGGATCGCAAAGGGGATTTCGCTCGACGACATCGCCGAGTACCTAAACCAGACCTCGCTGTTCAGGAACCAGTGGGGCTTCCGCCCCGACAAGGGGATCGAGGAGACCGACCCCGAGTTCAAGAAGCGGGTCTCGGCCGTGCTGCGCGAGCAGCTGGCCCGGGCCAAGGAGGCGGACCTGCTCATCCCCCAGGTGGCCTGGGGCCACTTCCCGGCCAACGCCCAGGGCGACGATCTCGTCATCTACGAGGACGAGCGGCGTGACAACGAGATCATGCGCTTCAGCTTCCCGCGCCAGGCCAAGGCGCCATGGCTCTGCATCGCCGACTTCTTCCGGCCGGTGGGCGCCGAGGAGGGCGACTGGGCGAGCTTCCAGCTCGTCACCATGGGTCGGAGCGTCTCGGAGGAGACGGCCCGGCTGTTCGCGGCCAACGAGTACCAGAACTACCTGTTCCTGCACGGCCTCGGCGTCGAGATGACCGAGGCGCTGGCCGAGTACTGGCACCGGCGCATCCGCGAGGAGCTCGGCTACGCGGACGAGGACGGGCCCACGGTGACCGGGCTCTTCCGCCAGCAGTACCGGGGCGGCCGCTACTCGTGGGGCTACCCGGCGTGTCCGGACCTCGCCGACAACGCCAAGGTCGTCGAGCTGCTGGGCGGGAATCGCATCGGGGTCGAGGTGAGCGACCAGCACCAACTCGAGCCGGAGCAGACGACCGACGCGATCATCTGCTCGCACCCCGCGGCCAAGTACTTCGTGGCCTGATCGACCCGGCGCGCCGGCGTGCCCGGGGGGCCGCCGGAAGCATCGAAGTGCCCCGGATATCCCCGAATTTGTAGAGTCGGGGCGATACCGTTGCAGACCGTGGAAACGCACCTGGTGGCAGCGTTGTCGAGCAGCACGAAGATGATCGAGGTGGTGATCCTGGCAGTGGTGGTGATCCTGCTGGCGACCATCCTCGTCCTCTACCGCCGCAACAGTCGGCCGGCGAAGGCCGGCGCCGCCGGCTCGCCGGCGTCGTACTACAGCGACGTCAGCACGTTGCCCTCGGGCGGCTTCGGCGGCGGACAGTCCTTCGGCGGGCAATCCGATCCCTTCGCCGGGTTCGGAGGCGGCACGGCCTCGCCGACACCGCCTCCTCCCCCGCCGCCCGCACCGAGCGCGCCGATGGCACCGCCGCCCGGTACGCCGGCCGGCTGGCTGCCCGACCCGAGCGGGATGCCCGACACGCTTCGCTACTGGGACGGCGCCGGCTGGACCCAGCACGTCGCCAAGCGCAACTGATCGCGACACACCGGGTCGTCGTCGCCCCGGGACCTGAGCGCGTCGCCCCGCGCCGGGTCACCTCGTCCTTCGTGACCTGAGCCTCGGCCACCCGGCGCGCCCGCCACTCGGCGCCCGTCGGGGCACACTCGCCCGGCGGCAGGTTTATCGAGCCCCCGAGCGGGGACACGTTCTAGTGCATGGCGCTCGTCGCACAGGCGGCGAGGCATCGGGCGCCCGCCGAGGTCCCCCCGTGGTCGGCCCACGTCGAGGACCGGGCGCCCTGGCGCCTCGCCGCCCTCGCCTACCTGCTCCTCGGGTTCACCCTGTGGTCCCACGCCTGGATCGGGGGGCCGGCCTCGACCCTGCCGCCGGGGTCGGTCGATCCCGAGCAGAGCGTCTGGTTCCTCGGGTGGGTGGCCCACGGGGGCGACCCGTTCTTCTCCCGGGCGATGTACTTCCCCCACGGGCTGAACCTGCTCGACAACACCTCGACCCTCGCCTTCGGCGTCCTCCTCGCCCCCATCAGCTCGCTCTTCGGGGCGGTCGTGAGCTTCAACGTGGCCGTGGTGCTCGCCCCCGCGGCGAGCGCGCTGGCCGCCTACTTCGCGGCGCGGCGCTACGTCGCCTGGCGGCCGGCGGCGTTCGTCGCCGGCCTCCTCTACGGGTTCGGGCCGTTCCTCGCGACCGATCTGCAGCTCGGCCACCTGAACCTGACCTTCTCGCCGGTGCCCGCCCTCGTCGTGGTGTGCCTCGACGAGCTCCTCGTCACCCAGCGACGCGACCCGAGATGGACCGGGGCGTGGCTCGGCGTGCTGCTGGTGGTCGAGTTCTTCGTCTCGACCGAGATGCTCGCGATCATGGGGGTGACCGGCGTGCTCGGCCTGGCGCTCCTCGCCGTCGCGCACCGTGGCGACCTGGGGCGCAGGATGCGGGTCGCTGCGCCCGGTATCGCGCTGGCGTTCGCGATCAGCGTGGTGGCGCTCGCCTACCCGGCGTGGTTCGCCCTCCTCGGGCCCGAGCACGTGTCGGGCCCCGTCTTCGGATCGACCGCCGGCGCAACCGCGAGCCTGTGGTCGGCGATCATCCCCCACGCAGCCCGCCCGGGCGTACTCTTCATCTCCAAGGGCAACGGCGCGTATCTCGGCCCGCCACTCGTCGTCGTGCTCGGCCTCGGCGTGCTCCGCTGGAGGCGGGCGCGCGGGCTCGTCTACTTCTGCGCGATGGCGGGGATCTCCTTCCTCCTGTCGCTCGGGGGCTCGCTGCACATCACCAACACCGACACCGGCGTCCCGCTGCCCGCCGCGCTCCTCGCGCATCTCCCGGTGCTCTGGTCGATCATGCCCAGCCGCTTCGGGCTCTTCGTCGACCTGTTCGCAGCGCTCGCGCTCGGCATCGTCCTCGATCGCCTGCGGGCCGACGGCCCGGCGGTGCTCGCCCGGGCGCGCCTTGGGAGCCACCCTCCCGTCGCGCCGGCCCTGCTCCCGCTCGGCGTGGCCGCCGTGGTGGTCGCCTCCCTCGCCGCCGCGCTCCCCTGGCCCTACCGCGTCGCGAGGGTCGCGACGCCCGCCATCGTGCACATCCCGGAGCTCGAGGCCCTCCCCCCGGGCAGCGTGCTCAGCGCCTTCCCGTCGGCCCCCCAGCGCCAGGGTCCGCTGTTGGTGGCCCAAGCGCAAGCCGGCTACCGGTTCTCATCCACCGGGGGCTATGCGATCGTGCCGGGGCCCTCGGGCCGCAACACCGAGGAGCCCGAGAGCAACCCGCTCCAGCTTCTCTACACGGCGGCCGCGCTCGGGAGGCTGCCGCCGACCGTCGGGCCCAGCGAGGCTCGGGGCGTGCTCGACGCGATCGCAGGCCTGCACGTGGCGGCGGTCATCGTCGACCGCGCGGCGCGCGGCGGGCCGGGGCTGGCCGCGGTGCTCGCGCGGATCCTCGGCCCCCCGAGCGTCCGGACCGGCTCCGAGACGGCCTGGGTCCTCGGGCGCCCGCGCTGAGCGGCGGACGGCCGGGGCCGAGCGCCCGGCTCGATTCGTCGATAGGTTTCTCGCCCATGCCCTTCGCCGACGTCAACGACCAGCACATCTACTTCGAGGACTCGGGGGGCACCAGCCCGGCCGTGATCTTCAGCCACGGGTTCTTGATGGACCACGAGATGTTCGCGCCCCAGGTCGAGGCCCTGCGCGACGAGTTCCGCTGCATCACCTGGGACGAGCGTGGCTTCGGCCAGACCCCGGCCACGGCGCCGTTCAGCTACTGGGACTCGGCCGACGACTGCCTGGCGCTGCTCGGCCACCTGGGCATCGACGCCGCGGTCCTGGCCGGGATGTCCCAGGGCGGCTTCCTGTCGCTCCGGGCTGCGCTGCGGGCGCCCGAGCGGGTCCGCGGCCTCGTGCTCATGGACACCCAGTCGGGGACCGAGGCGGTCGAGGCCCGCCCGCTGTACCAGGGGATGCACGATCAGTGGGTGCGCGAGGGTCCGAGTGACGAGCTGGCCGGGGCGGTGGCGTCGATGATCCTCGGCGATCACGACCCGGCGCCGTGGATCGCGAAGTGGAAGGCGGCACCAAAGGAGGACATGACGCTGCCCTTCAACTGCCTGATGGACCGCGACGACATCACCGACCGCCTCGGCGAGATCAACGCCCCCGCCATCATCTTCCACGGCGAGGCCGACGTGGCGATCCCCATGGCGCTGGCCGAGGCGCTCCAGGCCGGCCTGCCCAATTGCGTGGGTCTCGTCCGCGTGCCCGGTGCGGGACACGCCGCCAACCTCAGCCACCCCGAGGTCGTGAACGGCCCGCTCCGGGAGTTCCTGCGCACCTACGCCTGAGCGCCGCGGCGGGTCCTCAGGGCTGCACGGGAGCAACCGTCGAGCACGGCGAGCCCTCCGAGGGTGCCGGGGACCCCGGGGCGCGACGGTCCGCCAGGTGCAGCGCCCCGGTCGGGCGCCCGAAGAGCATGGGCCGACCGAAGCCGCCGAGCGTGACGACGCTCGCCGTGAGGTAGTCGTGCGGGGCGGCGGTGCCGAAGCCGAGCACGCTCTGCTGGGTGAACACCACCCGCCGGATCCGTTGTCGGTGATCGACCCAGAGGGTCGTCCGGGACTCGAACCGGTCGCCCGCAGCGCGCCCGAGCGAGCACACGGTGGTGACCTCGAGGGCGAACTCGGTGGTGGGCACGCCCCCGACCGACCCACTGCCAACCCGGCGAGGCGTCCTCGACAGCTCGCCCCGCAGCGCCGCCAGGGCGGGGACCGAGAGCAGCGGGTCGGCGACGCTCGGCTGCTCGGTCCACGTCCGGCGCGCTCCGAGCTCGGTGCGCTCGTAGAGGGTCCCCGGTTCGAGGAACGAGGTGCTGCGTTGTGGGGTGAGTCCGGCCTGGCGAACGGCGGTCGAGAGCGCGATCTGCTCGGAGCGAAAGTCGATGGAGCCGACGCTCGAGGAGGTCGCGAGCGTGCTGACGCCCGGCTCGAAGGTCCCAAGCGTGGTCCGCTCGACGAAACGGGCGATGCCCGAGGACCCGGTGGCCGCCCATGCGCCGGCGAGCACCGCGGGCGGGGCGCCCGGGGACTGGGCGACGCCCAGCCAGGCGCCGAGCCCGGCGAGCACCCCGAGCCCGGCGAGCACCGCGGCGGCCAAGCGTGCGCCGGGGGGCCGGCGGGTGGACCCGGTCAACCGCCAACTCCGCTCGAGGGCGCACGCAGTTTGGACCGCTTGCCCGCGGCGGCGTCGGCTCGCCGGTCGCGCTCGTCATCCACCGCGACCTCCATCGTCCCGAGCACCCGGAGGCCGAGCGTGACGGCCTGCGCCGAGTCGACCACGACGCCTCGGAGGGATCCGGCTCCCTGGACCTCCTCCAGCCGGGACCCGTGCAACCGGGTGCCGCCGGCCCGCACCCTCGAGAAGTCCGCTCCCCTCAGGTCGCAGTCGAAGAGACGACAGCCCACGAGGGTGGCACCGCCGAGGTCGGGCACCCAGCAGGTCCACGTCCTGACACAGCACGCGCCGGAGCTCGGACATCTTGAGGTTGGCAGCGTCGAAGCGGCAACCCGAGATGACGACGTCTCGGAGCGAGGCACGCGACAGGTCGAGCGCGGACATGCGGCAATCCTCGAAGCGGACGCGGTCGAGCGTCGCCAGCTCGAGGACCGCACCCGAGAGGTCGCAGTGCTCGAGGGTCACGTCCCGGAGGCGCAACGCCGGGAGCTTCGCCGCGGTGAGGGTGCTGCGCACGATCCGGGAACGCTGGATCTCGAGCGCGCCGACCGACTGGCCAGCGAAGGCTCCCTCGAGGACGCACCCCGAGAGGACCGCCTCGTCGCGAAGTGGACCCGGAGGCGCGGCTTCGAGTGCCTCGGGAAGGCGGGGGGCCGCCGGCGGAGCGTCGGTCGCCACCTTCGGAAGGCTAAATGATCCGCAACTGGATCCCGCCGGGGCCCCTCGGCGTCACCTGCGAGGGGTGTCTAGCCCGGCACCGCCTCCGCCGGACGGGCGGCCGTGGGACCGAGCGCGACCGCGGCCTCCCGGGCGTGGTACGAGGACCGGGTGAGCGGCGAGGCCTCCACGTGGTCGAAGCCGAGCCCGAGGCCGATGGCGCGCAGCCGCTCGAACTCCGCCGGCTCCCACCAACGGGCCACGGGGAGGTGCGCCGTGCTCGGCCGAAGGTACTGGCCGATTGTCGCGATCCGCACGCCGACCGAGACGAGGTCGGTCAGCGTCGAGACCACCTCGGCCTCGGTCTCGCCCAATCCCACCATGAGCCCCGACTTCACCGCGAGCCCGGCGTCAGCGGCGCGGGCCAGCACGGTCAGGCTCCGCGCGTAGCCGGCCTGGGGGCGCACCGCCCGCTGGAGGCGGGCGACCGTCTCGATGTTGTGGTTCAAGACGTCCGGCCGGACGCCGAACACGACCTCGAGCGCGCCCCGATCGCCCTTGCAGTCCGAGATGAGCGTCTCGACGGTGGTCCCGGGGCGGTGTCGGCGGATCGCCTCGACCGTCGCAGCGATGGCGCCCGCTCCGCCGTCCTCCAGGTCGTCGCGGGCCACGCAGGTCACCACCGCATGGGCCAGCCCCATGCGGGCAACGGCCTCGCCGACCCGCTCGGGTTCGTCGGGGTCGAGAGCGAGGGGGTGACGGGTGTCCACCTTGCAAAAGCCGCAGGCCCTCGTGCAGCGCGAGCCGTTCACCATGAAGGTGGCGGTGCCGTCGGCCCAGCATTCGTAGATGTTGGGACAGCCGGCCTCCTCGCACACCGTGACCAGCGAGAGCGACGACATGGTCCGGGCGACCGAGCGGTAGTCCTCCCCCATCCTCGCCCGCACCCGGAGCCAGGGCGGCTTGCGCACCGAGACCGGCATCCCGGCCGCCGGGTCGACCCCGGCCTGTCGGAGGCGCCGGAGCGGGGCGCGCTCGGAGCCGAGCTCGACCCGGGACCCGAGTGGCCGTCGCTCCATGACGGCGGACTCCTCGCGCCCGTCCCCCCATTCGGCCACCGCCCGTTCCACGATGGCGTCGGCGACCACCCCGAGCGACACCTCGTGTCCCGAAGCGCTGAGGGAGGTGACCGGGCGGTCGGCGATCCCGCACGGCACGATCTGGGCGAACATCGACATGTCGCAGTCGACGTTGAGCGCGACCCCGTGGAGCGTCCGGCGCCGGCCGTCTTTCACCCGCGTCGCCCGGACGCCGATCGCCGCGACCTTGGCCGGCCACTCGCCGTGCGCGTCGAGCCAGATGCCCGGATAGCCGGCCAGCCTCCCAGCGCCGCCGACCCCGAGGCTGGCCAGCGCGTCGATCACCACCTGCTCGAGCCGGCGCACGTGCTCGGGGCCCGAGGAGAGCCGGTCGGGCACCGTCACGATGGGGTAGACGACCAGCTGCCCGGGCCCGTGGTAGGTGACGTCGCCGCCGCGGTCGGTCCGGACGAGCCCGGCGCCGAGGGCGGCCGGATCGCCGAGCACGTGGGCGGGGTCGGCCCGCACCCTGAGGGTGAAGACGTGGGGGTGCTGGAGGACGAGGAGGTAGTCGTCGCGTGCCCTTTCGGCCAGGGCTCGCTGGAGCGCGTGGGCCTCCTCGTAGCCCACGGTCCCGAGGCGCCGGACCCGCAGCACGGAGGTCCCTAGAGCTCCGCGGCCCAGTCGCGCGACCCCAGGATCTCCCCAACGCGGCGGAGATACGCCGAGACATAGGCGCCGTCGACCGCGCGGTGGTCCCATGACATGCCGAGGACGCCGACCGAGTGGATGGCGATCGACTCGGTGCCGTCGGCGGTGGTCACGACCACCGGGCGCCGCTTGATCCCGTCGGTCGCCAGGATGGCCACCTGGGGCTGGTTGATGATCGGCACCGTGAAGTAGGTGCCGAAGGGCCCGTCGTTGGTGATGGAGAACGTGCCCCCGGCGATGTCGTCCGCGCTCAGCTGGCGGGTGCGGGCCCGATCGGCCAGGTCGCGGACCCGGCGGGCGATGCCGCGCAGCGTCACCTCCTCAGCCCGGTGGATGACCGGCACGATGAGGCCCTCGTAGTCGAGGTCGACCGCGATCCCGAGGTTGACCTCGCTGTGCACGACGAGCGAGTCCTCGGCGACCGACGCGTTGAGGTGCGGGTACTCGCGCAGCGCCTCTACAGCGGCGCGAGCGACGAAGGGGAGGTAGGTGAGCGAGAAGCCCTCCTCGGCCCGGAAGCGGCCCCCGTGCGAGCGCCGCACCCGCTCGACGTTCTCAAAGTCCGTCTCGGCGGCGATGAACGCGTGGGGAGAGGTCTGCTTGGACCGCACCATGTGCTCGGCCGTGCGCCGGCGCACATTGGAGAACGGCCCCACGCTGTCGCCCGCCGTCGGGACGAGGGCGCGCTGGGTGGGGGCCGGCGCCCGGGGGGCCGGTGCAGGCGGGACCGGAGCGCTCGGCGCCGCCGCAGGGAGTGTGCTCGGCGCCGTGCCGGTGCTCGACGGCCGCCCGTTAGCGTATTGGGCGTCGATGTACGAGAGCACGTCGGCCCTGTTGATCCTTCCGCCTAGCCCGGTACCGCGCACCTGGGAGGCGCTGATCCCGTTCTCGGCGAGCAGGCGGCGCACCATCGGCGAGAGCAGCATGCCGTCCTCGGCCGTCTCGTCCTGCTCGGATGGCGCCTGCGCGGCGAAGCCGGGCGGGGCGGGGGGCGCTTGGGGCGCGGGGGGCACCACCTCGGCCCGGATCGCCTGCGGTGTCGCCGCTGGAGGAGGTGGCGACGTCGACACGGCCGGTGCAGCCGGCTCCGCCGGAGCCTGGACCTCGGCCGCAGGCGCTGCCGGCTCGGCCGCCGGCGCCTGCCCGTCGCCGATCACGGCGAGCCTGGTGCCGACGTCGACGGTCTCACCCTCGGGGACGACGATCTCGGTGAGGACGCCCGCCGCTGGCGAGGGGACCTCCGTGTCCACCTTGTCGGTCGACACCTCGAAGAGCGGCTCGTCGCGTTCGACGCTGTCGCCGACGGACTTCATCCATCGCGTGATCGTGCCCTCGGTCACGGTCTCGCCGAGCTGCGGCATCATCACGTCAGCCAAGGTGGAGTCCCCTTCCGGTCAGTGCCAACACCGTTTCGCCGAAGGTCTCCGACAGCGACGGGTGCGGCTGGATGAACTGCGCAACCTCGCTCGGCGTCGCCTCCCAGTTCACCGCGAGGTAACCCGCACCCAGCTGTTCGGTGACCCAGGGCCCGACCATGTGGACGCCGAGGATCCGGCCCTCGGCGCCGTCGGTGCCGCGTTCGGCCACCACCTTCACCATCCCCTCGGTGTCGCCGATGATCTGTGCCCGGCTGTTGGCCCCGAAGGGGTCCTTCTTCGTGACGACGTCGAGGCCCCTCGACTTGGCCTGCTCCTCGGTGAGCCCGGCGAACGCGACCTCCGGGTGGCAATAGATGGCCCATGGCACCCGCTCGTAGTCGACCGGCAGCGCGGGCTCACCGAGAATCCCGTGGATCGCCACGATCCCCTCGGCGAAGCCCACGTGCGCGAGCTGGGGGGTCCCGGCGACGACGTCGCCCACGGCCCACACGTCGGGCTCGTGCGTGCGCTGGAGCTCGTCGGCCACCACGAAGCCACGCTCGTCGATGACGACGGCCGTGCCCTCCGCCACGAGATCCTGGGTCCGTGCCTGGCGCCCGACGGACACCACGACCATGTCGACCTCGATCTCGGGGCCCTCGTCGAGATGCAGGACGCCGCCGACCCCGTTCGGGCGGGGCACGAACCCCTTCACCTGCGCGCCGGTGTGCACATCGATGCTTCGCTTGCGAAACGACCGGTGCACGACCGCGGCCACCTCGGCGTCGCAGCCCGAGAGGATCCCGTCGAGCGCCTCGATGAGCGTGACGCGCGAGCCGAGATCCGAGAGGAGCGAGGCAAACTCGCAGCCGATCGCCCCCCCACCCACGACCGCGACGGTCTCGGGGATCGACTCCAGGTCCAAGAACTCGTCCGAGGTGACGACGGTCCGGCCGTCGACCGGCAGGCCGGGGAGCGTCCTCGGGACGGACCCCGAGGCGAGCACGACGGCGTGGCCAATGATCTCGGCCCCGGCGTCGGGGCCGTCGATCACCCGGACCCGGCGGCCCGGCAGCAGGGCGCCGGTGCCCGAGAGGACCGTGACCTTGCGGCCCTTCAGCAGGCCCGAAAGACCCCTGAAGAGCCGGTCGACCACCGCGTTCTTGCGAGCCTGGCTCACCGAGAAGTCGAGGGAGGGGTCGCCCGGGGTGATCCCGAACTCCGAGGCGCCGCGGACCGTCCGGTACACCGATGCCGTCTCGAGGAACTCCTTGGCCGGGACGCACCCCCGGTGCAGGCACGTGCCGCCGACCTTGTCCCGCTCGACGATGGCGATCGAGAGGCCGGCCGAGGCGCCGTAAAGCGCCGTCGCGTAGCCACCCGGGCCGCCGCCGATGACGACCACATCGAACTCGGTCCCAGTGGTCGTCACCTCGTCAGCTCCTTCGTCGGGCCTTTGTACCCTGCCCCTCCCCTGGCGGGCCCGCCGGTCCCCGAACCACGCGCCCAAAACCCTCTGCATAACCCTGGCCGGGCTGTTCGCATTCCACCTTACCGGCGCGCCGACCAGCCCGTTCTGCCTGGCGCCCCTACGCGCGCAGGCCGTGGGCGATGCCCTGGACGCGTTCGGCGAACCGGCCGGCCACGCCCTTGGCAAGGGACCCCACGGCGTGTGCCCCCCGGATCGGTCGATAGGCGTCGGATGCTGCGGTGAGCTCCTCGTCCTCGGAAGCGGTCAGCTCGAGATCGGCCGCCTCGGCGTTGGACTCGGCCTGGGCCACCGAGGAGGCGCCCGGGATGACGACGACGTTGGGCCGCCGCAGGAGCCACGCGAGGGACACCTGGGACGGGCTGGCGTCGTGGGCATCGGCGACCCGGCGGAGCACGCCGAGAAGCGGTTCGATGCGTCCGAGATTCTCGGGCAGGAAGTCGGCGGTGGCGGCCCGCATGCCCTTGGGGACGTTGTCGACCCCATAGCGCGCCGAGAGCAGACCCTGCTGGAGGGGGCTGTAGGCGATCACCAGGCGCCCCTCGTGCTCGGCCCAGGGGAGCACCTCGCGCTCGATCCGGCGGTCGATCAGGTTGTAGCGCACCTGGTTGGAGAGCACCGGCCCACCGAGCAGCTCCTCGGCCTGCCGCCAGCGGCCGAGCGGAAAGTTCGAGACCCCAACGTGCCCGACAACCCCGTCGCGCTGCAGTCGCCCGAGCGCGCGCATCGTCGGGGCGAGGGGGACCACCGGATTCGGCCAGTGCACCTGGTAGAGGTCGATCCTGTCGACCCCGAGGCGGCCCGCGCTGAGGCGGGCCCGCCGGCTGACCACGGGGTCGACCGGGAGGACCGGGAAAAGCTTCGTGGCAATGAACGCCTCGTCGCGGTGGCCCCCGAGCGCCTCGCCGAGGATCCGCTCGGAGCGACCGAATCCGTAGATCTCAGCCGTGTCGAACAGGTTGATCCCGAGCTCGAGCGAACGCCGCACGACCTCGGGGGCGATGCCGGTCGCGTAGGAGGCCCCGTAGCCCCATTCCCGGGACCCGAACTGCCACGTGCCGAGGCCGACCGCCGAGAGCCTGACGCCGCCGACCTCGCGGAATCTCATGGACGTCCGCTCCGTCTCGAGATGGTCACCGTGGTGGCATCCGGATGCCCCCATCGAGCCGGAGGACCTCGCCGTTCAGGTAGCGGTTCTGCGCGATCGAGACGACCAGCTGGCCGTACTGGGAGGGCAAGCCGAGGACCTTGGGGAAGAGCACCGACTCGCCGAGGGCCCTGCGCTGGTCCTCGGGCAGGGTGGCGAGCAGCGGGGTGTCGAAGAGCCCCGGGGCGATCGTCACCACGCGGATGCCCACGACCGAAAGGTCGCGCGCCGCCGGGAGGGTCATCGCGACGACGGCACCCTTCGACGCTGAGTACGCGAGCTGACCGATCTGTCCGTCGAACGCGGCGACCGACGCCGTGTTCACGACGACGCCGCGCTCACCGTCCTCGCCGGGTGCGACCTTGGCCATCGCCGCGGCGGCCCGCGTCATGACGTTAAAGGTGCCGATCACATTCAGGCGGAGGATGAACTCGAAGCCCTGCGCGCTATGGGGCTCGCCGCTGCGGTTGATCACGCGCTCGGCCCAACCCGTGCCAGCGCAGTTCACCGCGATCCGAAGCTCGTCCCCCTCGGCAGCGAGGTCGACGGCGCGCTGACAGTCGTCGGGATTGGTGACGTCGCCACCGATGTACTCGCCACCGATCTCGGCAGCGACCTGCTTGGCGCCGTCCTCGTTGCGGTCGAAGACGACGACCCGGGCTCCCTTCTCGGCGAGCGCCCGGCAGGTGGCCGCACCGAGCCCCGATGCGCCGCCGGTGACGATGGCAGAACTGTTGGAGATTTCCATGCTGCGATGGTACGGCGGGGAGGCTTCGGACCACCACCCGGGACGACTACCGGGCGCGGGCCTCCGTGGCGGCGGCGACGGCCAGCTCGTCGACAAAGTCGTTCCATCGGTCGCCGCTGTGCCCCTTCACCCACTTGAAAACGATCTCGCGGTCGGGGCGCAGTGCAAGGTCCATCAAGGGCTCCCAAAGGTCACGGTTCGCCACCGGCTTGCCCGCAGCGTTTCGCCAACCACGGCGGAGCCAACCCTCCCACCAGCGGTCCTGGAAGCACTTGACGACGTAGGTCGAGTCGCTCATGACGATGATCGGTCCGGGACCGCCTAGGGAGCCGAGCGCCCGCAGCGCCGCGGTGATCTCCATGCGCTGGTTGGTGGTGCGAGGATCGCTCCCCGAGGCGTACTCGCCGTCGGGAACGGCCCAGGCCCAGCCGCCGGGCCCCGGATTCCCAAGACAAGAGCCATCCGTGTAGACGACGGTTGATGGGGCCTCGGACACCTCGACATGTGTACTACCCGCCGGTCCGCCAGCTGGACACCCGGGACACCTCCCGGATCGCCGGGCCGGCCAATCGATCCCCCCCGGGCGCTCGCTCCGAGCGCGCCCCCGGTCAGGTCGGGGTGCGACGCCGCCCCCACCAGCGATTCGGGCCGGTGATCGGAGCGTTGCCCCGAGGTGCGAACATGGAAGCATGCTTTTCGACGGCGTCTCCCACCAGATCCCCGACATCGACCCAGGGGAGACCGACGAGTGGCTCGCCTCCTTCGACGCCGTCGTCGAGTCGCGCGGGCGGAGCCGCGGCCGGTACCTGCTCATGAAGCTTTTGGAGCGGGCCCGGAGCCTCCAGGTGGGCTTCCCGGCCACCGTGTCCACTCCATATGTCAACACCATCCCGGCCGGGGACGAGCCGTGGTTCCCCGGTGACGAGTACATGGAGCGGCGCATCCGCGCCTTCATCCGATGGAACGCCGCAGTCATGGTGACACGCGCCAACGCGCGGACCGAGGGCATCGGCGGACACCTCTCCACCTACGCCAGCTCTGCTTCGCTCTACGAGGTCGGCTTCAACCACTTCTTCCGGGGCAAGTCCAGCGGCGCGTGCGGCGACCAGGTGTTCTTCCAGGGCCACGCGTCCCCCGGCATCTACGCCCGAGCCTATGTCGAGGGCCGTATGAGCGAGACCCAGCTCGACAACTACCGCCACGAGGTCGGCGGCAACGGGCTGCCCAGCTATCCGCACCCCCGCTCCTTGCCCGACTTCTGGGAATTCCCGACCGTCTCGATGGGCCTCGGGCCGATCGCGGCCATCTACCAGGCGCACATCAACCGCTACCTGCACCAGCGCGAACTGGTCGACACGAGCGACAGCCGCGTGTGGTGCTTCGTGGGCGACGGGGAGATGGACGAGCCCGAGTCGATCGGGGCGCTCGGCGTCGCCGGACGCGAGCACCTCGACAACCTGATCTTCGTCGTGAACTGCAACCTGCAGCGCCTCGACGGGCCCGTGCGGGGCAACGGGAAGATCATCCAGGAGCTGGAGGCCGTCTTCCGGGGCGCCGGGTGGAACGTGATCAAGGTCATCTGGGGGTCGCGCTGGGACGAGCTGCTGGCCCGCGACATCGACGGGGTGCTGCTCGACCGGATGAACACGACGGTCGACGGCGAGTTCCAGAAGTACGCGACCGAGTCCGGGGCCTACATCCGGGAGCACTTCTTCGGACCCGATCCTCGGCTCCGTCGCATGGTCGAGCACCTGAGCGACGACGACCTACGGAACCTCCCCCGCGGCGGGCACGACTACCGGAAGCTGTACGCCGCCTACAAGCTCGCCACCGAGCAGGACGGGGCGCCGACGGTGATCCTGGCCAAGACCATCAAGGGATGGACGCTCGGGCCGGAGATCGAGGCCCGCAACGCCACCCACCAGATCAAGAAGATGACCAAGGCGCAGCTGCTCGCGCTGCGCAACCGCCTGTACCTGGCCGAGGAAATCCCCGACTCGCTGCTCGAGGCGGACCTTCCCCCCTACTACCGGCCGGCCGAGGGCTCCGAGGCCCACCAGTACCTCATGGCGCGGCGCTCCATCCTGAGCGGCCCGGTTCCCTCCCGGGTGGTCCGGCCGAGTCGACCGGTGGTCCCCGACCCCAAGGTCTACGCCGATCTCCTGACGGGCTCGGGCGGCCAAGCGGTGTCAACGACGATGGCCTTCGCCCGTCTGCTGCGCAATCTCGTGCGTGACCCCGAGCTCGGGCCTCGGGTCGTACCCATCGTGGCCGACGAGGCCAGGACCTTCGGTCTCGAGTCGATCATCGCCGAGTCGAAGATCTACGCACCGGGGGGCCAGCGCTACGTCCCGGTCGACGCCGACCTGCCGCTCCGCTACGCCGAGAGCACCTCGGGCCAGCTCCTCCAGGAGGGCATCACCGAGGCCGGGGCGCTCGCAAGCTTCATCGCGCTCTCCACGTCGTATGCGACCTGGGCCAAGCCGATGCTGCCGGTGTACCTCTTCTATTCGATGTTCGGCTTCCAGCGTGTCGGCGATCTCGCATGGGCGCTGGGCGACATGCGCGGCAGAGGGATCCTCGCCGGGTGCACCGCCGGGCGCACCGCGTTGCAGGGGGAGGGCCTCCAGCACGACGACGGCCAGTCGCCCCTCATCGCCTCGACGAACCCGGCGGCCCGCATCTATGACCCGGCCTTCGCGTACGAGCTCGCGGTCATCGTGGAGGAGGCGGTCGCCAAGACGGTCGGGCCCGACCCCGAGGACCGCTTCTTCTACATCACGCTCTACAACGAGAACTACCCGATGCCGGGGCTCCCAGAGGGCGCCGAGGGCGACGCCATCAAAGAGGGGATCCTTCGCGGCATCTACCGGTTCAGGACCCGGGACGAATCCCTCGAGCGTAGGGCGTCGATCTGCTTCTCCGGGACGATGTGGCAGGCGGCGGACGAGGCCCGTGCGCTGCTGGCCGAGCATTGGGGGGTGGCCTGTGACACGTGGTCGGTGACCTCGTGGTCGGCGCTTCGGACCGACGCGATCACGGCCGAACGCTGGAACCGGCTGCACCCGGGCGCACAGCTCCGCGTGCCAGTCGTGAGCAGCGAACTCGGCGACGACCAGTGGCCCGTCGTCGCCGTCACCGAGTACATGCGCGCCGTACCCGACCAGGTGGCCCGCTGGGTGCGACGCCCATTCACCTCGCTCGGCACGGACGGCTTCGGTCGCTCCGACGCGCGACCGGCACTGCGCCGGTACTTCGAGATCGACACCGGCCACCTCGTCGTGGCGGTGCTCTCGGCGCTCGCGCTCGAAGGCCTGGCGAGCGAGGAGGAGGTGACCGAGGCGATCGAACGCTTCGGGATCTCAGCCGACACCACGCCGCCGTTCGCCCTCTAGGCGCTCTCGACCCGCAGGACGAGGCCTGCTGAATGGGACTTCGTAGATCACGAAGCTCACGCCGCTTCGCTACCGCGCATTGCGCTCAGTTCAGCCTGCACTCGCTTCTCGTACGCCTCGATGTCCCGGCGGGCCTGCGACGGGCGCCACCGGCCCCGGATCGAGAAGACCACCACGAACAAGAAGACCATCTCGCCGCCGGCGTCGACCCACCACCAGCGTTGCCACTGGCCAGGTGCGGCGTTCTTCGCCGAGATGAGCCCGGTCAAGGTCCCGTAGAGCGTCGAGAGCTGTGGCGAGTTCTTCGCCAGGTTCGCCGTGAGCGATGTCGGCACGGGCTTGTCGGCACTGTAGAGCCCCACCGCCTTCCCGAAGTCGATCAGCCCGGTGAGCTGTGGAGCCAGACTCGCGGGCACCGGTTGGTGATTGAGGAACAATGCGAACGCCTTTCCTGGCGGACCGATGGCCTTCAGCTGGCCGATATAGGAGGCCGGCGGGGTCTCGTGACGGGACAGGTAGGTGTTGCCCTGCTGGAGCAGGGCCGCCTGGGTCGCGGCCGGGGCGTCCTGGACGAGGGGCGTCACGCTCGTGACCACATGGGGAACCGCCAGCGTGGCCAGGGCCACCACGACGCGCAAGATCCAGCCCCATACGGCGAGGCCGGTCGCAGTCAACGCAGGATTCTTCGCCTCGATCGCCTCGGTGTACTGAGCCATCCAAGGCGCATAGGCCACACCCAAGAACACGAAGAGGACGCTCACCATCACGACGAGGTCGTAGTAGGTGATCTGCGCGTTCTTGGCTTCCCAGACGAAGACGAGCGTCATGGCGAGCGTCCCGAGGGTGCCGACCACCATGAACGGCTTGCGCACTCGCATCCAGTCCGAGAGCAGCCCGGCAACCACGAGAGCCCCGCAGTTGAACGCCCATCCCCAGGTGTTGATGCCGTTGGCCTGGGCCGTTGTCATGTTGTAGGTGGTCACGAAGTAGATCGTGAAGAAACCAACTGCGGCGTAGTAGATGAGCAAGAACAGGCTGATACCGAGCGCCGAGAGCGCCAGATCCCAACGCAACATCTGGCGCACTGGATGCGTGAGCATCCGCTCGACCTGCAGGCCGCGGGCCTTCGCTTCGACGAGGATCCGGTCACGAACGCTGACCATCTTCTGGTCACGGATTTCGGGCGACAGCTCCCGCAAGAAGACGAGCGAGATGGCGAACATGGCAAGGCCGGTGATACCGGCGATGATGAACTGGTCCTGCCAGGGATGCAGGTGGCTCAGCGTGTGGTTGGCGACGATGCTGACGATGAGACTGCCCGCCACCGGTCCGAGGGTCCAAAAGCCCATGGCACCGGCTCGGCCCATCTGTGGGGAAAAGTCCCTCACGAGCGCGGGCGACGCGACGAGGATCACGCCCTCGACCATTCCGATCGCGATCACCGCGATCGCGTACCAGAGCTGTGAAGCTGCGTGTGGCACACCGAAGAGCGTGATCAGCGCCACCACGAGCTGGCCCCAGATCACGAGGTTGGCGCGACCGATCTTGTCGGAAAGGCCCCCGAGCCACGTCGAGACCGCACCGAAAGCCGAACCCACGACAAGCAAGTTCAGGTAATAGAGGAACGACATCTTGAAGTGCGACAGGATGAGCGGCGAAACCCCACCCGGTGCATAGGCCTCGTAGTACAAGACGATGGTGGCGAGCACCACGATCGTCAGGTAGCCCAATCTGGCTCGCGTGGAGGGATAGCCCGACAGCTCACGCCGCCAGAGGAGGGAGGCCCCGCGACGGCTGCTAATGGGAGGGGAGGGACTGGGTAAGGCGCTCACGGTCATGGTCCGAGACCCTCCCTTCGCGCCCACGCCCTTCCACCTGCCTCCAGGCGGCGGGGAGCGCAAGGTCCACGATCGTGCGTTGACGAGCCTGCGGCCAGAGGAAAAAGTCCCAAATCTCTGCCGGTGACCGACCCGCGCCGCGTGCGAACGTGGCGCCGCCGGCAACCCTCGGAGCGTCGCTCTTCGAGCCTTGAGCGGCGGCCACACGAGCGGAAAGACGCTACCAGAAGGGCAACGGTGAGGGCTGCAAGGCAGGTGGGAAGCGAAACCGGAACCGGAGGCGTGCGAGAAGAAGGCTCCTCTGCAACAACCATGGGGCCGTCGAGCGTGATGCGAACGATGTTGCCTCGTCCCGCTCGGCCCATCTCGGGTCCCACCTCTCGCTCAGAGGCTCAGAGGCGGCCCACCAGACACATCAGTCAGGGCGTCGGCGCCTCGGCGCGCAGCTCGGCCGCCGTTGTCATCCGCGTCGAATCGACGATGCGGATGACTGCCCTCGTTAGGGGAATCAAGCTTGCCCGGTCGATCTTGTCAAGGGTGTCAGCCGAATCGAACAAGTACCAAGGTGCCGAGAGGAACTGCGCGATGGGAATGCCCTCCGTGTAGTACAAACCGCCATCGGTCGGCGGTGCGGTCCCCAGGGCGTCCGGCGCGCAGAGCATCGACCGCGTCAGCTTCTCCTCGGTGAGAGCGGTGCTCACGGCCTGTTCGAGGGAGGCGTGCCGGCTCGTAAAGAACCAACGAGGACGTTCTGGTGGATCGGCACGATGGACCCATCGGACTCCGTCCTCGTGTCGAGCGCCACGTGCTCGAGATGGACCTCGAGCACGAAGCTTGAGAACTCTTTGCGATGAGCTTTGATGTATGCGTAGATGCCTGCCCCGCCGGCCATGTGGCCCGCATGGAGGATGAACCGGAGACGATGCGGGCGTTCGCTTGCGGGTCGCCTTGACCAGTAGCGCGCCTGAGCGAGCACGAGAGAGGTGCCACTCGCATCCTCAACGGCCGAATCCCATGGGCCATCGTGGTGCGATCCGATCATGACGATCTCCTCGTCACGCCCAGGAAGGTCGCCCACGATGTTGTAGGA
This sequence comes from Acidimicrobiaceae bacterium, assembly GCA_027315315.1. Lineage (GTDB taxonomy): Bacteria > Actinomycetota > Acidimicrobiia > Acidimicrobiales > RAAP-2 > Palsa-461. Next base: position 40,935 of record DAHUYG010000002.1, read on the forward strand.
GGGGTGGCTCGTTGCCCGTGAATCTACGCTGAGACGCACCCGAACTGGGCCGGACGCGAACAGTTCGCTAAGCCATGTCCCGTCGCTTTGAGAGACGTAGACGCGCCGGGGATCTTCGCCTGGATGATCGCGTACGGGACGTAGTAGTGGTAGGTGTTCCCTGGGTCGAGAACCGATCCGATGAAGGCGGCGGCCCCTGCGCTCTGCGTGGGCTCCATGACATTTTGGACCTGGATGCAAAGGGAAGCGTCTGCGTTCCATATTCGAGAGAGCGCTCGGCGTCGTCGATGATTCGACCGGCCATATCCTTCGGGACGCTGCCGCTCCGAGCCATGAAAGCAGCCGGCAGTGTGATCATTTCCACGGAGAAGAGCGCCGCTTTCCCGGCTACCGCACCTGGATCCCTCTTGTCGAAGGCCACGAGTTCCAGCTCGAGACTCTTCGCCGATGTCGCGTAAGGGACAGGTGAATGGGCGAGCTCCCGAGTCTCGCCATTGGACGTCTCCACCATGAGCGATGAGGTTCCTTCCTCCCACTTGAGTACCGGCGCCGGCTCCCGGTGGACGTCTTCAAGACCCATCTCTCGAAAGCGAGCCTCGATCCAGTCCTCAACCCACACATCGGCTGCGTAGCCGGGGCGCCGGACGCCATGGCGAACGATCTCGGCGATCCACGAGAACACCAAGTCCTCGCTCGGTAGGTCGGTGACGTGGATGCCGGCGGACTCCGGCGAAATCGCCACGTCGGTTGCAATTGATGGAGCGTTCGACGTCCGGCCGGTGCGTGGCGAGCTTCGGGCGAGAAACGTCGCTGCAGTTGCCCCCCGACTGCAAGAAACTCCCTTCGGCTCCAGGCTTGCTCCAAGGTCGGCCTTCCAGATCCTCGCACCAGCTCCGGGCAACTGACGCTTCTGCACCGCCGCGAACTTGGTGGGCAGTATAGAAACACCCAGGAAATTCGCATCTCCGATCGGACAAACGCAGGAACGAACAAACGGTGGTCAGGCGTCCTCGCACGAGGTGCCCGCCTGACCAGCGGGCTCGTTGGGTGCCAGGCCACGCGGACCAGATCACCGTGTTCATGACCGGGACCCATTCCGCTGTGCGTCGGGCACACTGTTCGAATCGCCGCACTCGAAACGGGGTTCGCCGACAGTTAGTGTCGGTCGCCGATGCTCTGTCTCGCCCAGGAACCAAACGCCGACAAACTCCTCACGGAGAGTCCCCTCGCGCTGCTCATCGGGATGGTCCTGGATCAGCAGATCCCCCTCGAATGGGCGTTCCGCGGACCCCGCGAGCTGAGCGAACGCCTCGGCCGACCGCTCGACGCGTCCGTCCTGGCCGCCATGGACCCCGACGAGCTCACGACCTACTTCGCCCGCAAGCCCTCCTTGCATCGCTACCCGGCCTCCATGGCCAAGAGGGTGCAGGCGCTTGCGACCGACATCGTTGAGCACTATGACGGCGATCCGGCCAACGTCTGGCGTGACGTCGCGACCGGCAAGGAGCTACTGGCCCGGGTGAAGGCATTGCCGGGCTTCGGCGAGCAGAAGGCCCGGATCTTCGTGGCGCTGCTGGCCAAGCAGCTCGGGGTGCGCCCGGAGGGCTGGGAGCAGGCGTCGGCACCATTCGGCGAGCCGGGGTCCTTCCGTTCCGTGGCCGACATCGTCGACGAGGCGAGCCTCAACAAGGTGCGCGAATACAAAAGGTCGATGAAGGCGGCCGCCAAGTCGGCCGGATGAACTTCGGACTCGAAGGGCGCCGCCTCTACCTCTGCACGCCCGACCGTGCCGACCTCGCGCAATTCCTCGAGGCGGTCATCACCGGTGGCGTGGACATCGTCCAGCTACGCGACAAGGAACTCGAAGCGAAGCCTCTCCTCGAGCGGGCCCGCGTCGTCCGTGAGGTGTGCTCGGCCCACGGCGTGCCGTTCATCTTGAACGACCGCCCCGACCTCGCGCTCGAGGCCGGGGCGGACGGGGTGCATCTCGGACGCGACGACGCGCCGTGCTCGCTCGCCCGGCGCTTGCTCGGCCCCGGGGCCATCATCGGCCACTCGACGCACTCGGTCGCCGACCTCGAAGACGCCTTGGCCCTGCCGGTCGACTATCTCTCGGCCGGCCCGGTCGTGCCGACCCCGACCAAGCCCGGACGACCCGGCACCGGCGTCGACTATCTCTCGACGGCCGTGGCGCGCTCGCCCTGGCCGGTCTACGTGACGGGCGGGGTCACCCCCGACGCCATCGCCGGACTGGCAGCGGCCGGCGCCCGCCATTTCGTCGTCGTCCGGTGGCTCACCGGGTCGTCGGACCCGGCCGGCGCGGCCCGCGCACTGCGGCTCGCAATCGACCGCGTCGTGGGTCAGGACTGACGTTCGAGCCAGCCGACCAGAGTCGCGATTGCCCGGGGGTCGGCCCGCAGCCAGTGCCCGGCGCCGAGCACCATCCGCAGCTCGGCCCCCGAGCCGGCGGCTCGGACGAGCTCGGCTGCGCTCTGGCTCGCCACCACGTCATCCGTCGAGCCGTGCACGACCAGGACCGGCCGGCCCCCCATCCGGGCGGCGCTGGTCGCCGGCTCGAGCAGACCAAGCTCACCGGCCCAGGCGGTCACGTCCTCGGGGTATCCCGGCTCGAGGAGCCCGAGCGCCCGGCAGTGTTCGGCCAGGCCCCCCGGGTCGGCCGCCCAAAGGGCGAGCACCCCAGGCGCGGCGAAGCAGGCGACGCCGCGGACTCGGGGGTCCGATGCGCCGAGCGCGAGCGCCACTGCGCCGCCCAACCCGAAGCCGGCGGCGCGTAGCCCCGGGCGGGCGCCCAGCTCGGTTTCGACCAGGGCCCTTGCGTCCTCGAGCCAGCCCGCTGGCGAGAAGCTCCCGGCCGACCCGCCGAGACCTCGGAACATGCCGGCAACCACCCGCCAGCCCGACTCCTGGGCCACCCGGTCGGCGACCGCCTCGTAGGGGCGTGCGACGTCGCCCCGGGCGCGCTCGACCGTCGGGAGCTCGGGGCACAGGAGGAGCAGCGGCTGGATGCCCTCGCGGGACCCGCCGGACGCGTAGAAGCGCAACTTGCCAGCGGGACCGTCGGTCTCGGACCAGAGCCCGCTCACGTCACCTCGACGCGGGGGCGGTGTTCTGGTGGGTCAGATGCCGATCCGTTGGGCGAGCAGTTCGCGGTGGTACGCGGGGTCGCCGAAGAGGAGCTCGGAGGACTTGGCCCGCTTGAAGTAGAGGTGCGCGTCGTGCTCCCAGGTGAACCCGATGCCGCCGTGGATCTGGATGTTCTCGGCCGCCGCGTGGAAGTAGGCCTCCGAGCAGTACGACTTGGCCAGGCTGGCCACGACCGGCAGCTCGTCGGAGTCCTCGGCGGCGGCCCAGCCGGCGTAGTAGGCGGCCGACTTGGCCGACTCCACCTCGAGCAGCATGTCGGCGCACTTGTGCTTGATGGCCTGGAAGCTGCCGATCGGGCGGCCGAACTGGATCCGGTTCTTCGCGTAGTCGACCGAACTGTCGAGGCAGTGCTGGGCCCCGCCGACCTGCTCGGCGGCGAGTGCCACGGCTGCGAGGTCGAGCGTCTTGGTCAGCCCCTCCGCCGCGCCGCCGTCGGTGCCGATGAGTCGGGCCGGGGTGGACTCGAACACCAGCCGGGCCTGCTTGCGGGTCTGGTCCATGGTCGGCAGCGAGGTCCGGGTGAGGCCGGCGGCGTCACCCTCGACGGCGAACAGGCTGAGGCCGGCCTTGGTCCGTCCGACGACGAGGATCAGGTTGGCCGCGTGGCCGTCGATGGCGAAGGACTTGTGCCCGTCCAGCGTCCACGAGCCGCCCGACTCGGTCCCCTGCAACGCGACCCCCTCGAAGTCCCACCGGCCGTTGTCCTCGGTGATGGCGAGGGTGCCGATCGTCGCGCCCGAGGCGAGGCCGGGGAGGAGGTCCTTCTTGGCCGCGTCGTCCCCCGAGGTGAGCAGGGCGTTGGTGGCAAGCGCGACCGTGGAGAAGAAGGGGGCGCACAGCAAGGCGTTGCCCATCTCCTCCAAGACGACGATCAGCTCGACGTAGCCGAAGCCAGAGCCGCCGAACTCCTCGGGGATCGTGAGCGACTGCAGGCCGAGCTGCTCGGCCATCTGGGACCACACCGCGGGGTCGTAGCCGTCCTCGGTCTCCATGAGACGCCGCACCTCGGTCTCGGGCGACTTCTCCTGAAGGAAACGCCGGACGGCGCTACGAAGCTCCTCCTGCTCCTCACTGAAGGCAAAGTTCATCAGGTCCCCTTGTTTCTCGCCGGCGACGGGCCGGTCAGGGGCCCGCAACGCCTTCAGGGCCCCGGGCCCCGACGTCTCCTGGGCGCTGTCTACCAGAATTGGCCACCGATGGACAACGGGAACGTTCCCACCCCGGGGCTGCCGTGCCCGGTGGGTGTTCCCAGCGCCCCGGCGCTGTGGGATCCTGGGGTCGTGCCCGAACTCGTGAGGATCTGGGAGGACGCCGGCTGCGAGGTGCACCGGATGGTGGTCGGGCCGATGGACAACAACGTCTACGTGCTGCGCTGCCGCCGGAGCGGCCAGGCGCTGCTCGTCGACGCAGCCAACGAGCACGAGGCGCTCCTCGAGGTGTGCCGGAGCCTCGGGGTCACCCAGGTCGTCGAGACCCACGGGCACTGGGACCACATCCAGGCGGTCGGCCCGGTCCGCGACGCCGGCATCAGCGTCGCGGTGACGGCCGAGGACGCCGCCATGCTCCCCTCCTACGACCTGCTCTTGGAGGACGACTCGATCGTCGAGGTGGGCCGGCTCCGGGTCCGCACCATCGCGACCCCCGGGCACACCCCGGGATCGATGTGCTTCGCCGTCGAGGGGACGCCCCTCCTCTTGAGCGGGGACACCCTGTTCCCGGGCGGTCCCGGGAACACCAAGTTCGAGGGCGGCGACTTTGCGACGATCATCCGGTCCATCGAGCACCGGCTGTTCGGCCGCTTCGCCGGTGACACCGTCGTGCTGCCCGGCCACGGCGCGTCGACCACCATCGGCGCCGAGTCGCCGCACCTCCAGGAGTGGGTCGACCGGGGCTGGTGAGCATCCGGCCCGAATGCGCCCCTGACCAGGGGCCCGACCGGTCGGAAAAGTCGACCAAAAAGGTAGGATTTTGACCATGGCCGAGGAGCGAGACCCAGCGCAGGGTGCGCCCCTGCTCGCAGTCGAGGACCTGCATGCGAGCGCCGAGGGTACCGAGATCCTGCGCGGCATCAGCTTCGAGATCGGCGCCGGCGAGGTGCACGCGTTGATGGGACCCAACGGGGCCGGAAAGTCGACGCTGGCCAACGTGCTGCTGGGCCACCCCGACTACCGGATCACCGGCGGATCGATCCGCCTGCGAGGCGAGGACATCACGACCTGGCCGACCGAGGTACGCGGCAAGGCCGGCATGTTCCTCGCGTTCCAGCACCCAGAGGCGCTCGGCGGCGTCTCGGTCACCCAGTTCCTGCGCCAGGCCATGTCGGCCCGGCGGGGCACCGAGGTCTCCGTGCTCGAGGTCAGGGTGGCGATGACCGAGTGGATGGAGCGGCTCGGCATGGACCCGGCGTTCGGCGAGCGGTACCTGAACGAGGGGTTCTCCGGCGGCGAGCGCAAGCGCAACGAGATCCTTCAGATGGCCCTGCTCGAGCCCGAGGTGGCGATCCTGGACGAGACCGACTCGGGCCTCGATGTCGACGCCCTCGGAGTCGTCGGGCGCGGCGTGACCACGGTGCGTGGCATGCGGCCGGCGATGGGTGTCCTCGTCGTCACCCACTACCAGCGGATCCTGCGCGACCTCGTCCCCGACCGCGTGCACCTCATGGTGGAAGGTCGCATCGTCGAGAGCGGAGGGGCCGAGCTGGCCGCCCGGATCGAGTCGGGCGGCTACGAGGAATGGCGCACGCCGTGAGCGTGAAGGATCCCCTCGACGTCGAGGTGCTGCGGAAGGACTTCCCGCTCCTTGCCCGCACCGTGCACGACCGTCCGATCGTCTACCTCGACTCGGCGTCCTCGTCGCTCCAACCCCGCCAGGTCCTCGCGGCGATGGAGCAGTACTACGAGACGACCCATGCGAACGTCCACCGCGGGGTGTACGCGACGGCGGAGGGCGCCACCGAGCTCTACGAGGGGGCACGCCGCAAGGTGGGGCGCTTCATCGGCGCCCCGGATCCCAAGCGGGAGATCGTCTTCACCAAGAACGCGACCGAGGCCCTCAACCTGGTCGCCAACGCCTGGGGCCGCCGCCACCTGAAGCGGGGCGACGCCGTGGTGCTGACCGAGATGGAGCACCACTCGAACCTCGTCCCCTGGCTCATGCTCGCCGAGGCCATCGGGATCGAGCTCCGCTACCTGCCCGTCGACGCCGACGGGCGCCTGGAGCTGGACGGCCTCGAGCGGGCGCTCGAGGGCGCGCGGGTGCTGGCGGTCAGCGCGATGTCCAACGTGCTCGGGACGATCAACCCGGTCCCGACCATGGCCGAGGCCGCCCACGCGCACGGGGCAGTGGTGGTGGTCGACGGGGCCCAGTCGGTGCCCCACAGCGTCGTCGACGTGAAGGCACTCGGCGCCGACTTCCTCGCGTTCTCCGGCCACAAGATGCAGGGTCCGACGGGGATCGGGGTGCTGTGGGGCCGTGCCGAGCTCCTCGAGGACATGGCGCCGTTCCTCGGTGGTGGCGGCATGATCCTCGACGTCAGGCTGGACCGCTTTACCCCGGCCGAGATCCCTTGGAAGTTCGAGGCGGGGACCCCGCCCATCGCCGAGGCGGTCGGACTCGCCGCCGCCGTCGACTACCTCCATGGGGTGGGGATGGAGCGCATCGTCGCCCACGAGCGGCTGCTCACCGCGTACGCGATCGACGCCCTGCACGAACGCCTGGGCGGCGACTGCCGCATCTACGGGCCGCCGGCCGGCGGCGACCGGGGCGGCGTGCTGTCGATCGCCTACCGCGACGTGCACCCCCACGACCTCGCCCAGGTGCTCGACCAGTTCGGCGTGTGCGTGCGGCCCGGTCACCACTGCGCAAAGCCCCTGATGCACCGGCTCGGGGTCAACGCCACGGCCAGGGCCTCGGTGGGCCTCTACAACGACGAGGCCGACATCGACACCCTGATCGAAGGCCTGAGCCACGTCGGTACAGTGTTCGGGTGAGCATTCGGGCCCTTGACGAGGACTGATGCCTGATCTCGAAGAGCTCTACCGGGAGATCATCCTGGACCACTACCGCTCGCCGCGAAACCGCGGCGAGTTGCCGGTCCCCCCCGCCCACCGGGTCGAGGGCTTCAACCCGCTGTGCGGCGACGAGGTTGTCCTCAGCCTCGAGGTCGCCGACGGCGAGCTGCGGGACATCAAGGTCGCCGGCTCGGGCTGCTCGATCAGCCAGTCATCGGGGTCGCTCATGTCGGCCGCCGTGAAGGGCCGTCCGCTCTCGGAGGTACGGGAGATGATCAAGACCTTCAAGACGATGATGACCGTGCACGAGGCGAGCCTCGGCGACGACCGCACCACGGGCGCCGAGGATGCCGTCGATCCCGAGCCGCTCGACTTCTCGAAGATGGGCGAGCTGGCGGCCCTCCAGGGCGTCGTGAAGTTCCCCGTGCGCATCAAGTGCGCCACGCTCAGCTGGAACGCGCTGAGCCAGGGGCTCGACGAGGTCGCTTCGACCTGAGCGATCCGGCCCCCGCGCTCAGCACGGCGTCAAGGGGCCACCGAAGCAGTCCTCTTGGCAATCTCTTCTCGCCTCGGCAGCATCAAGAGCCGGCCGGTGGCCTTCTCAGGCCGGGGTGGCGTACGCGCCGTATCCCGTCGTGTCGAGCTCCTCGGCGAGCTCGGGGCCGCCGTGGGCGACGATCCGGCCGCCCACCATCACGTGCACCCGGTCGGCCCGGAGCTCCTCGAGCAGGCGCCGGAAGTGGGTCACCGCGAGCACGCCGAGCCCCCACTCGGTCGTGGCGCGCTCGACCCGGCGCGCCACGGCGCGCAGCGCGTCGACGTCGAGCCCCGAGTCGATCTCGTCCAAGACGGCGAAGCGCGGCCGGATGACGCCGAGCTGCATGATCTCGTTGCGCTTGCGCTCCCCGCCCGAGAGGTCCACGTTCATCGCCCGGTCGATCAGCCGACGGTCGAAACCGATCGCGGCCGCCTCCTCGTCGATCGTGCCAGAGATCTCGGCGCTGCGGGAGGACGCCTCGACCGCCTCCCGCAGCACGTCGCGAACCCGCACGCCGGGCACCTCGATGGGGTGCTGGAGCGCCAGGAACAGCCCGGCCCGGGCGCGCCGCCAGCTCGGGAGTCCCGTCACGTCGAGCTCCCCGACAGAGATGGTCCCGCCGGTCACCGTCGTCCCCGGGCGGCCCATCAGGGCGTGGGCGAGCGTGCTCTTCCCCGACCCGTTGGGCCCCATCACGACGTGCACCTCGCCCGGAGCGACCTCGAGATCCACGCCGTGGAGGATCTCGACGCCGCCGGCCTCGGCCCGCAGTCCCGAGACCCGGAGGGTGTCGGTCCGTCCCGCAGTCACGGCGTCACCACGATCACGTCGTCGCCCTCCACCTCGACCCCGTAGACGGGGACCGAGGAGGTCGCCGGCAGCGAGCACGGCTCGCCAGTCTTGAGATCGAAGGTGCTTCCGTGCCGTGGGCACTCGAGCTCGCACTCGTCGGCCCACACCTCGCCCTCGGAAAGCGAGTAGTCCTCGTGGCTGCAGCGGTCGCCCAACGCGTAGAAGTCCTCGCCGATCCGCACGAGCGCGACGGTCACCCCGCCTGCCTCGACGCGCCGGGCCTCCCCGGAGGCCAGCTCGTCGCGCTTGCACACCACGGTCCGCCCGCTCACCGCTCGCCTCCACGCCCAAGGAGCCCCTCGAGCCGTTGGCCGATGCGCCGGCGCAGCGGGGCCGTGGCCGAGGCGATCGGCGAGCGCTCGACGACGTCGTCGAAGAACCCGAGGACGATGAGCCGCTCGGCACGCTCGGGCGAGAGCCCGCGCGACTCGAGGTAGTAGCGCTGGTCCTCGCCGACGGGTCCCACGCTTGAGGCGTGGCTGCAGCGCACGTCGTTCTCCTCGATGTCGAGGTTGGGGACCGAGTCGGCGTGGGCCGTCGGGTCGAGGACCAGGTTGTGGTTGGTTTGCATGGCATCGGAGCGCACCGCGCCGTTGCGGACCTTGATGAGCCCGCTGTAGATCGAACGCGACCGTTCGGCCACCGCGCCCTTGCACAGCAGATTGCTGAGAGACCTCGGCGCCGCGTGGTCCTGGAGCGTGCGCACGTCGTGGACCTGGTCACCCGAACCGAGATAGACGCTCGTGATCTGCGTCGAGCTGCCGTCGCCCAGCGCCGCGACATCGACGCGACAGCGGTCGTAGTCGGCGCCCAGACCCGCTGTGAAGCTCCGCAACTTCGCGTCGCGCCCGACGGTCGCGGCGAGCCGGCCGATCGACCAGGCACCCATCCCCAGGTCCTGCACGAGCACGTAGGAGAGCCGGGCCCGGTCGCCGACCACGAGCTCGCCGACCGGCACCACGAGGGCCCGCCCCGCGTCGGGACCGGCCAGGACCTCGACCACCTTCACCTCGGCGTCCTCGCCCAGCTGCACGAGGGTCCGGGGGAAGCTGGCCGGTGCCGGCCCGTCGGGGGCCCCGGTCTCGCACCAGTGGACCACGACGATCGGCTCTTCGACGACGCAGCGTTCGGGCACCTCGACGACCACGGCATCGGGGGCGAAGCCGTCGTTCAGGGCCACGAAGAAGTCGTCACCGACCACCGAGCCGAGGGCAGCCGGCCGTTCGGCGAGGGACGAGGCCGCCCCGAGGACGACGGCGCCGGGGACCCCGGCCCGGGACACCTCGACCACCCTGCCATTGCGGACCACGACGACGATGCCGGTCCCGAACTCGGCCCCGAGGGCCTGTGCAGCGGCCTCGCCCTCTTCGCCCCGGGCGGGCGCCGAGGGGCGGTACGCCCCGACGTCGAACCGATCGACCGGCGAGTAGCGCCAGACCTCGGAGCCGTCCGCGGTCGGCGGCACGAGGGTCTCGAGTCGATCGAGCGCATTGGCGCGGCGGGTCGACATCCACGGGGGGCCGCCGAGGGCGCTCGAGTCCTCCCGGGTGAAGGTTCCGGGCGTCATGTCGAGCTCCCGGAGGTGGCCCGGAGCGATCGGGTCAGCGGCGGCGGCGGAAGAAGCGCCGGCGGCGGCCAGCCTGCTCGTCGCGAGCCCGGGCCTCGGCCACGGCCTCCTCGGAGATGTCGTTCACGATCGTCTCGGCGCTCCGCAACACCTCTGACATCTGCTCGACCGGCACCTCGGGCTCGTCCTCGACCGGGGGCTCCACCAGGCTGCCGTGTACCCACCCCGCGTCGGCCAGGCGCCGCTCGTAGCGCGGGCAGCCCGCCGGACAGCGCCAGGGCGCCTCGGGGGCGAGATCCAGGACGCAGAAGCGGGCCACCTCGCCCGAGGCGTAGGTCCTGCTCTGGAAGTGCTTGCACTCCTCGCGCATCGGCACGGCACCATCGTGCCACCCGGTCCGCGTCGCGGTGACACCGGCTCAGCCGACCGAGCCCTCCATCTGCAGCTCGATGAGGCGGCTCCACTCCACGGCGTACTCCATGGGGAGGGTCCGGGTGATCGGCTCGATGAAGCCGTTCACGATCATCCCCATCGCCTGGGACTCCGAAAGCCCGCGGCTCATCAGGTAAAAGAGCTGGTCGTCGCCGATCTTGGCCACGGTGGCCTCGTGGCCGATCGAGGCGTCTCGCTCGCCGATCTCCATGTAGGGCTTGGTCTCAGACACCGACTTCTCGTCGAGCAGGAGCGCGTCGCAGCGGACGAACGACTTGGCGCCGGTCGCCCCCGGGTCGACGCGCACGGTGCCGCGGTAGGTGGTGGCCCCGCCGTCCTTGGAGATCGACTTGGAGACGATCGTCGAGGTCGTCTCGGGGGCGGCATGGATCATCTTCGCCCCGGCGTCCTGGTGCTGGCCCGGCCCGGCGTAGGCCACCGAGAGCACCTCGCCCGAGGCCTTCGGCCCCATCAGGTACACCGAGGGGTACTTCATGGTCAGGCGGGAGCCGATGTTCCCGTCGATCCACTCGACCCTTGCCTCGGCTTCTGCTCGTGCCCGCTTGGTCACGAGGTTGTAGACGTTGTTGGACCAGTTCTGGATGGTCGTGTAGGTGATCCGGCTGCCGGGCAGGGCGATCAGCTCCACGACGGCCGAGTGCAGCGAGTCGGTGGAGTAGACGGGGGCCGAGCACCCCTCGATGTAGTGCACCTGGGCGCCCTCGTCGGCGATGATCAGCGTCCGCTCGAACTGGCCCATGTTCTCTGCGTTGATGCGGAAGTAGGCCTGCAGCGGCATGTCGACCTTGACGCCCGGGGGGACGTAGATGAATGAGCCGCCGGACCACACGGCCGAGTTGAGCGCCGCGAACTTGTTGTCGTTGGGAGGGATGACCGTGCCGAAGTACTTGCGCACGATGTCGGGGTGGTCGCGCACGGCGCTGTCCATGTCGGTGAACAGGACGCCCTGGGCCTCGAGGTCCTCGCGGTTGCGGTGGAAGACGACCTCGCTCTCGTACTGTGCCGTCACCCCGGCCAGGTACTTGCGCTCCGCCTCGGGGATGCCCAGCTTCTCGTAGGTCCGCTTGATCGCGTCGGGGAGGTCGTTCCAGTCCTTCACCTGGGACTCGGTCGGCTTCACGTAATAGAAGATGTTGGCGAAGTCGAGATCGGCGAGGTCGTGCTGGATCCTCTCCCCCATGCCGCGGAAGAGCGGGAACATCGCCTTGCGCTCGAAGCGACCGAGCGCCTTCAGCCGGAACTCCCGCATCCAGTCGGGTTCCTTCTTGATGGCCGACATCTCGCGGACGATGTCCTGGTTGAGGCCCTTCTTGGGCTTGAAGACGTAGTCCTCCTCGTCGCTCCAGCCGAGCTGGTAACGACCGAGATCGAGATCCGTCAGTGCCATGGAGACTCCGCACCCGTCTGGGTATCGCAGCACCGCCCTGGGGGGGCAGCCAAGCAGGGAATTTCCCCTATCTCGATAGTAACAACTGGGCGCCGGGATCGGAACACCGTGGCGACCAGGTCCGACGCAGCATCGCCCCTGGCGCGGGGCGCACTAGCCCGGCGAGGTCGTCGTGGTCGTCGTCGTGCCGCTCGTCTGGGGGGTGTTCAGGACCAGCACGAGGGGGTCGGGCAGCGGGTTCGGGAAGCTGACCTGCTTCTGGTCGATCGTCACTGCGACGTCCGCCGAGCGGCCGAGCTCGACCCTGCTGTCGCCGGTCACCGTGAGCTGCTGGGTCTGGCCGTCTCCGAGGACCGCCGCGTAGGGCACGGAGCCGTTCGCCTCGGTGACCTGCACCCAGCTGCCCCCCGAGCCTGTCCCCTGGATATTGAGGGTGTAAGAGGCATACGGAAGGTTGTAGGTGGCGTCGGGGGCGCTGACCGAGGCCGCGGTGAAGCTTGCCGGCAGGGTCGTCGACGTCGTGGTGCTGGTCGTGGTGTTCTTCGGGTGGTGCCCGGTGCCGTGGTGGCTCTGGCCAGTTGTGTTGGCCTTCGGCGGGTGGGCGCGGGCGCCGAGGATGGCGAGCACGATCACGAGGATGATGACGGCGGCCGCTGCCGCGATGGGCGCCCCGAGGCGCCTCGGGCGATGGCTCATCCGTGAGATCGACAGATCGCGCCGGGCACGCCGGTAAGGCTGCGGTGGGCGGCGCTGTTCGCTCGGCGGCCGCTGCCCCGCGTCCTCGATGCTCCGACGCGGCGAGCCCGAGGAGGAGATCTCGATCCGGCCCGTCTCGCCGGGGACCGGCTCGTCCCTCGGGGCCTGCCCGGCGCTGCCGACGATGCGGACCGAGCCGCCCTGGCGCCGGCGCAGCTCCTCGAGCCGCTCAAGCCGGTGCTGGTAGCCGGCGACGGAGTGCAGCTCGTCGGATCCGCGCCGGCGGAAGGCCCACACGGCCAGGCCGGTGAGGATGGCGACGACGAGGAGGGCCCCGACAAAGACCATCCCACCATTCAACAGGAAACTCGCGACCTGCGGCCTGGCCCCCGGTGGACAATCCTCGAACGCCGCAGGCCGGAAGGCCTCTCAGCCGGGCAATCGGTCCTCGCGGATCGCCGATCGGAGTGGATTGGTGCAGTCCCGCTCCGAGACGATCGGCGCGTCGAGCCCCCAGTCGATGCCGAGCTCGGGGTCGTCCCACGCCACGCCAAGCTCGTCGTCGGGGTTGTAGTAGCGATCGACGAAATACCAGAGCACGAAGTCGCTCAGGGCGGCGAAGCCGTGGGCGACGCCGGGTGGCACGTAGATGCCGCGTTGGGAGTCTCCCGTGAGCTCGAGCGCGACGGTGGCCGACCTCGTGGGGCTGGTGCGCCGGAGGTCGTGCAGCACGACGCGCGCCCGCCCGGACACCGCGTACCAGAAGTCGGCCTGGTGCAGGTGGTAGTGGAGCCCGACCAGCGATCCCGCGGCCTTGTCGGACCGGCTGGCCTGCACCATCGCCTCGGCGCCGGGGAACCACTCCCGCCGCCAGGTCTCGACGAAGGTGCCGCGGTCGTCGCCGTGGACGTCCATCTCGACGACAAGGACGCCGGCGATCCCGCTCGACTCTGTGACCGAGGGCATCGGACGAGGGTAGCGGCCGAACCCCTAGATGGAGAAGGTGGCGCCCTCGCGTGCCGAGCTGACCGTGATGCGGTCGGGGGCCGCGAGCTTTGCGGCCTGCTCGAGCATGTCGTCGAGCATCTCGTCGTCGTGGGACGGATCGTGGTGGAAGAGGACGAGGTGATGGACCCGGGCCCGACGGGCGAGCTCGACGGCGAATTCGACGGTCGAGTGGCCCCAGTCCTTCTTGTGCTCGAGCTCGAACTGCGTGTACTGCGCATCATGGACGAGCACGTCCACGCCCTCGCACAGCTCGAGCGCGCGGTGGTCCCAGGCCTCGCCCGGCGCCGGCTGCTGATGGTCCGGCAGATAGGCGAGGGACTGCCCGTCGGCCTCGATCCGGTACCCGAGCGTCACCCCGGGGTGCCGCACCACGCGGGCGCGGACCTTGGCGTCACCGATCGCGAAGACCTCGCCGTCGCCCACGTCGTGGAAGCGGAGCTCCGAGAGCAGGTGCTGGAGAGGGACCGGGAAGAAGGGCGGGCGCACCACGTCGCCCAGCACGCCCGACAGCTCGCCCTCGGGCTGGCGCGGGCCGTACACCTCGAACACCGAGTCCTCGTGGCGGAGGGGGCCGAAGAACGGGAGCCCGAGGATGTGGTCGAAGTGCAGATGGGTCAGCAGCGCGGTTGCCTGCACCGGGCGACCGCCCGAGGGGTGGTCCGAGGACACCGCGGCGCCGAGAGCCCGCAGGCCGGTGCCGAGGTCGAGCACGATGAGCTCGTCCGACGACGTGCGCACGAGCACGCTCGCCGTGTTACCGCCGTAGCGCTGATAGCGCACGCCGGCACACGGGCACGACCCGCGCGCCCCGTAGAACGTCAGCTCCACACGCCCAAGCGTACCGGGGGCGACCTCTCGGATCCATGGGGGGGCGCCATCGGCGGCCCGAACAGGCACGTTCGCGGCCGGCACCGCGGTGAGCGCCGGCGCCGGCGGCTCAGTTGACCTGTCGGTCCCGGCCTTCCCAGTAGGGCAGGCGGAGCTTGTACTTCTGGAGCTTCCCCGTCGCCGTCCTCGCCAGCGCCTGGCGGATCTCGACGGTCCGGGGGGCCTTGAAGTGCGCCATGCGCTCGCGACAATGTTCGATCAGCTCCTGCCCGCTCGCCTCGGCCCCGGGCTTCAGCACCACGAGCGCCATGACCGACTCGCCCCACTTCTCGTCGGGCACCCCGATCACGGCGGCCTCGGCCACCGCCTCGTGCTGGTAGAGGACGTCCTCGACCTCGATGGAAGAGACGTTCTCGCCCCCGGTGATGATGACGTCCTTCTTTCGGTCCGAGATGACGGTGTAGGCCCCGTCCTCGTAGCCGCCGTCGCCGGTGTGGAACCAGCCACCCTCGAGGGCCTTGGCAGTCTCCTCGGGCTGGCGCCAGTAGCCCTCGAAGACGTGGTTCGAGCGCGCCAGCACCTCGCCGTCCTCGCTCACCGCCATCCGAACGCCGACCGCCGGGACGCCGGCCCTGCTCAGACGGCGGGCGCGCTCGTCGGACCCGAGCCCATCCCACTCCGCCGGTGCCCGGTTGATCGTGAGGAGCGGCGAGGTCTCGGTGAGCCCGTAGATCTGGATGAACTCCCATCCGAGCTCCTGCTCGACGCGCGCGATCGTCTTGGAGGGCGGCGGCGCTCCGGCGACCACGATGCGCACCCCCGAGGGCGTCGAGCGCCCGGCCGACCGGCGGTCCTCGGACGCGCCGAGCACGCTCGCGACGACCGCCGGGGCGGCGCAGAGCAGGCTGACCCCCTCGCGCTCGATCCTGGTCAGGATCACCTCGCCGTCGATCTTGCGCTGCACCACGTGGTGGCCGCCCATGGCGGTGAGGGCGTAGGGCATCCCCCAGCCGTTCGCGTGGAACATCGGGAGCGTGTGGAGCA
Source organism: Acidimicrobiaceae bacterium (assembly GCA_027315315.1). Taxonomy (GTDB): domain Bacteria; phylum Actinomycetota; class Acidimicrobiia; order Acidimicrobiales; family RAAP-2; genus Palsa-461. Next base: position 56,483 of record DAHUYG010000002.1, read on the forward strand.
GCACGTCGCGGTCCGACACCCCCGTGTGCCAGCCGAAGCTCACCGCGTTCAGCCAGCAGTTGCGATGCGTGAGCTGCACGCCCTTGGGCCGCGAGGTCGTCCCCGAGGTGTAGTTGATCGAACAGGTCGCGTCCTCGTCGGCATCCCAGCGGGCGGGCTCCGAGCGCCGCCCGGCATCGGGGTCGAACAGCTCAGCGTCTTGGACCCCGTCGAGGCGGATCGCCTTCACGCCGGCGAGGCGCGAGACGACCTCGTCGAGGTCCGGGTCATAGAGCAGGAGGCTCGTCCCGGAGTGCTCGACGATGTAGGCGATCTCGTCGGTGGTGAGGCGGAAGTTGATGGGCACCAGCACCCGGCCGAACCCGCTCACCCCGAAGTAGGAGGTGAGAAAGCGCGTCGAGTTCGGACTCACGATGGCGACCCGCTCCCCCTGGGCGATTCCCATGGCGTCGAAGCCGATCGCCATCGCACGGGCGCGCTCGTGCAGCTCCCCGTAGGTGATCTGCCCGAGGGAGCCGGCGACGTCGGGCTCGTCGGTCGCGGCGATGCGCTCGCCGTAGACGGTGGCGGCGCGCTCGAGAAAGTCGCCGACGGTGAGCGGGACTCGCATGCCTCCCCCTTCGTGTGCTCGGCACCGGGTGGTGCGTGGCCAGACTACGACGGGCGCCTCGGGCACGACCAAGCCGGCGGCACGCAGCTCCGCCGGGTGCTCATGCGAGCGAGAACCCCTTGTAGCCGCTCTGGGCGACCTCGTCGCACTGCTGTCGGTAGGTGTACACCCCGCCCACATACGGCATGAACACCTGGGGTTTGCCCTTCACGTTCGCGCCCCGATACCACGAGTTGGCCCGCGGGAAGAGCGTGAACTCGGCGAGGGCCGAGACGAGCTCGACCCACTCGTCCTCGGCACCGGGCTCCGGCTCGATGCGCTCGAGGCCCTCGGCCCGCATGTGTTCCATGCACTCGGTGATCCAGTCGACGTGCTGCTCGATCGAGACGACCATGTTGCTCAGCACCGACGGGCTCCCCGGGCCGGTGATCATGAAGAGGTTGGGGAACCCCGCCGCGGTCAGCCCGAGATGGGCCCGGGGTCCGTCATTCCACTTCTCCTTGAGCGTGCACCCGCCGGCACCCTCGATCTCGATCTGCGACAGCGCTCCGGTCATGGCGTCGAACCCGGTCGCGAAGATCAGGGCGTCGAGCTCGTAGGTGTCCACGGCGGTGACGACCGAGTCCTCGGTGATCCGCTCGATCGGGTGTTTCCGGAGGTCGACGAGCGTCACGTTCGGCCGGTTGTAGGTCTCGTAGTAGCCGGTGTCCACGCACAGGCGCTTGGCGCCTGCGGGATAGTCCCTCGGCGAGAGCGCCGCCGCGGTCTCGGGGTCCTTCACGATCTCGCGGATCTTGGAGCGGATGAACTCGGCCGCTGTCTCGTTGGAGGCCGGGTCCACGAGCAGGTCGGTGAACGAACCGAGGAACCGCAGCCCGCCCTCGGCCCACTTCTCCTCGTAGCGCCGCTGGCGCTCGTCGGGCGCCACCACACTGGCCGCCTCGCCGACTGCGGTCACCGGGAAGCCGGCCTGGGACGTCCGGCACAACTCGCGCCGGGCGCGGTAGTCGGACTTGATCTCGGCCACGTAGTCGGGCTCGAGGGGGTGGTTCCAGGCCGGGACGCTGAAGTTCGGGGTCCGCTGGAAGACGGTGAGATGCGCCGCCTGCCGCGCGATGTGGGGGATCGACTGGATCGCCGAGGAACCGGTGCCGATGATGCCGACCCGCAGGCCCGTGAAGTCGACCGGCTCGTGGGGCCAGTGGCCGGTGTGGTAGGTCGCCCGAGCGAAGGTCTCGACCCCCTCGATCTCGGGCAGCTTCGGCGCCGACAGGCAGCCGGTCGCCATGATGCAGAACCGCGCCGTGAGGGTCACGCCGGCCTCGATCCTCACCAGCCAGCGTTTGGCCGACTCGTCGAAATGCGCCGAAGTGACCTTGGTGTCGAACTGGATGTCCCGGCGCAGGTCGAAGCGGTCGGCGACGTGATCGAGGTACTTCAAGATCTCGGGCTGGGTCGCATAGCGCTCAGACCAGGTCCACTCCTGCTCGAGCTCCGGTGAGAAGGAGTACGAGTAGTCCACGCTCTCCACGTCGCAGCGGGCCCCCGGATAGCGGTTCCAGTACCAGGTGCCCCCGACCCCGCTGCCCGCCTCGAGCACGCGGGTCGAGAACCCCGCCCCGCGCAGCTTATGGAGCATGTAGAGGCCGGCGAACCCCGCCCCCACCACGACGGCGTCGAAGTCTGTGCTCTCGGATGCCTCGCCCTCGGCCATGTCCATCGCCCCCGAATCGATCGCCTGCTTCCTCGGCTGAAGCCAACGCCATGATGCCACCGCGGCAACCTTTAGGGTCCACGACCCCGCTGGGGCGTTAGCGGAGGCCGACGAACGGGTACCCACTGAGCGCCCGGCCAGCAGGGTTCTGGCAAGGCGGCGCGAAACGTCCGCGTCGGCGTCGGGTCCGCGTGCCGTGCTCTTCAGCGTCTTTCTCGTCTGCAGCCTCAACCTCGGGGTCTCCTGCCTCCTCCTGCTCGCCCTCGGCGGGCGGGTGCCGGTCGCCTCCCGCCTGCTCGGTGTGCTCACCGGGGCGGCCGGCATCTTCGGCGCCGGCTACCTGGCGGCGTACGGCTGGACCCTCGCGTCGGCACCGGTCGAAGCGAGCGAGGCGTTCATCCTCGTGGTCGTGGTGGCGGTGAGCGTGCTCCGCGCCGATTGGAACCCGCTCGGGCAGTACTTCTTCGCCAGCTTCGTCGCAGCGGCCCTCTCCTACCTCGGGTTCGCGGCAGACGTCACGGTCGCCGGGCACTTCTCGGCGCTCGGCGCCCTGGCGTCCGCCGCGCTGTTCTTGCTCGAGTGTTCCGCGCTCGTCATCGCGGCGAGCTTCGCCTTCGAGACCTGCGACGTCGTGTGCCGCGTCCGGCACACGAGGCGCTTCCCGGCCCCCGACCCGGCCTACCGGCCGATGGTGTCGATCCACATCGCGGCCTACAACGAACCGCCCGACATGCTGATCGAGACGATCCGCGCCGCCGAGGCGCTCCGCTATCCGGACTTCGAGGTGGTGGTCATCGACAACAACACCGACGACGAAGAGGCGTGGCGCCCGGTCGAGCGCTATTGCGCCGGGCGACCCCGGGTCACCTTCGTCCACGTCAACCCGTGGCCCGGCTACAAGTCGGGCGCGCTCAACCTCGCGCTCGAGCGCTATACCGACCCCCGGGCCGAGATCGTCGCCGTCGTCGACTCGGACTACCTCGTCGACCCGGCTTGGCTCGAAGAGACGGTCGGGTACTTCGCCGAGCCGAAGCTGGCCTTCGTCCAGACACCCCAGGACTACCGCGAGTATCGGGGAAACAGGTACCTGACGGCCTGTTACGACGCCTACCGCTACTTCTTCACCTCGGCGATGCCGTCGCGCAACGAACGCAACTCGATCATCTTCGCCGGCACCATGGGGCTCCTGCGCCGCTCGGCGCTCCAGTCGCTCGGAGGCTGGGACGAGTGGTGCATCACCGAGGACGCCGAGACCTCGCTGCGGCTCTTGACCAACGGCTACTCGGGCCTCTTCATCTCGCGCAGTTTCGGGCGCGGGATCATGCCCCTCACCTTCTCCTCGCTCAAGAGCCAGCGGTTCCGCTGGTGCTTCGGCGGAATGCAGATCCTGCGGGCCCACTGGCGGACCCTCATGCCCTGGGACCGCTCGCCCGACAACCACCTGAGCATCGGGCAGCGCCTCGACTACCTCATGGGCGGCCTCCAGTGGCTGAACGACCTCGTCTACCTCGGCTTCACCATCGTGTTGATGGTGGTGGCCGGACTTCTCCTCTCGGGTTCGAGCGTCGCGATCCGGCCCCTCATCGGGCCGACGATCCTCCTTCCCGCCATGCTCCTCATCGTCGGGCTGCTCCGGGCGATCTGGGCCCTGCGCCGTCGCACCCACATCTCCTACGGGCGGGCTCTCCTCGCGTTCGCCAACTGGCTGTCGCTGTCCTGGACCGTCGCGCTCGCGTGCCTGCAGGGGCTCGTGCGCCGGGAGGGCGTCTTCCTGCGGACCCCCAAGACCGAAGAGGACCATCACCTGCGCGCCGCCGTGGCGGCGTCTCGAACCGAGCTCGGGTTGTGTGCCGTCCTCTGGGGGCTCGCCGGGTGGGCCGCCGCCCGAACGTCGGCCACGCCGCTGCTCGTGGGGCTGCTGGCATGGCAGGGTGTGGTCTACGCGGCCTCGCCGCTCATGTCCTGGCTCGACCAGCGCGGGCACCTGCCGCCGGAGCTCGAGCGGCGGCGCCGGAGCGAGCGCCGCCGGGAACGGGTCGTCGCCATCGTCCGCCCGATGGCCTACACCTCCCTCGGTGCCCTGGTCGCTGGGATCGTCGGCTTCGTCGTCCTGCTCGCCGTCGGCGCGAGTCATCCCGGGACGCCGTCGAACCCCTTCAACGTTGCCAAGCCCGCCCCGGGCGACCAGGGCCCCTTCGGCCTCGTCGCCCACTCGAACCCGCCGAGCACCACGACCACGTCGACGACCAAGCCGAGCGCGAGCACCACCACCTCGTCGAGCAGCACTACGACCACGAAGCCCCCGACGACCACCACCAGCACCACGACGACCACCACGACCACGACCACCACGACGACGGTGCCGCCGGCCGCGGGTTAGTCAGGGCCTCGGGGCGTCAGGGAAGGATCAGCCGGCCGGCGCCCCAGCGGGCGAGCCCGTCGGTGACCAGGCCCGCGGCCACCCGGGCCGCCCGGTCGGGCTGGTCCGGCCAGCCTGCTGCGTCGGCGAGCCCCCGCCTCGGCACCGGCCCCTCCCTCAGGGCCTGGACGAGGCGGCCCCGGCCCTGACGGTCCGAGCCCTCGAAACGCGACTGACGTCGCAGAGGGGCCGCAGGGTCCGGGCCAGCCCCGCCACCAGCCCTCCACGAGCAGACGTCGCGCAGCGGACAGATGGGGCACCCGGGCGAGCGCGCCGTGCAGACGGTGGCACCGAGGTCGAACAGGGTCTGGTTGTACTCCCACGCCGCGTGGCGCGCGAGGAGGCGATCGGCGGTCTCCTGGGCCTCGGCACCCGAGAGGCGTCTTCCGGCCACCGAGCGGCTGAGCAGCCGGAGCACGTTGGTCTCGACGACGGCCACCGGCTCGCCGAAGGCGAAGGCCAAGACCGCCCGTGCGGTGTATGGGCCGACGCCGGCCAGGGCCTCGAGATCTGAGCGGTCGGCCGGGACGCGGCCTGCGTGGCGCTCGGTGATGGTTACTGCGGCGGCGTGCAGGCGCAGCGCCCGGCCGTTGTAGCCGAGTCCCGCCCAGGCCCGGAGGGCGGCGGCCGGCCCGGCACCGGCGCAGGTCGCGGGGTCCGGGAACTCCGACACCCAACGCTCGTAGTGGGCGACGACCCGGGATGCCTGGGTCTGCTGCAGCATCACCTCGCTCGAGAGGATCCGCCAGGGCTCCCGCGTCCTGCGCCAGGGAAAGTCGCGCCGGTGCTCGGCCCCCCAAAGGAGGACGAGCCGCGCGAAGCGCCCGTCGCCGGCCTCAGTCCCAGACGTCGTCGCCGTAGGGCCGGCCCCGCTTGGGCGCAGAGTCGCGCTTCCAGACCATCACCTTGCGGCGGAAGAAGCAGACCTCCTCGCCGCGCTGGTTGAAGGCCTTGGTCTCGACCGTCACGATCCCCCGGTCGGCCCGGGACTTGGACTCGACCTTGTCGACCACCTTGGTCTCGGCGTAGATCGTGTCGCCGTGGAAGGTCGGGTGCTTGTGCTGGAGCGTCTCGACCTCGAGGTTGGCGATGCACGAGCCGCTCACGTCGGGCACGCTCATCCCGAGCGCGAGCGAGTAGACGAGGTTGCCCACGACCACGTTCTTGCCCTGGACCGTCTCGTGCTCGGCGAACCACGCGTTCGTGTGCAACGGGTGGTGGTTCATGGTGATCATGCAGAACAGGTGGTCGTCGTACTCGGTGATGGTCTTGCCCGGCCAGTGCCGGTAGACGTCACCGACCTCGAATTCCTCGAGGTAGCGCCCGAAGGGCCGGTCGTAGGTCGTCATGGCCCCGGGTGTAGTCGCTCGCCGGTGCCTGCGTCCAGGAGACGCTCAGGGCTCTTCGGGCCGGGGCCGCGTCGTGAATCCGAGCGACGCGCCCGGGAGCGAGTTCCCGTCGATCATGAGCCGCCAGTTGTATCTGGTCCCCGGGGCGAGCGGGATCGGGCCGAGGTTGACGGCGAGCGCCACGTCGATCGGCGAGCCCTCGGGGATCCCGGGCGGCTTGGCCACGCTGAACTCGCCGCGGACCTCGACGGGGTGGTGCCCGTCGGGGGTCTCGACGAGCACCGGCCGGCCGTCGGCGTCCTCCAAGAACAGCTCCCAGTGATGGGCGATGTCGGCCTCGGTCCAGTCGACCTCGAGCTTGAGGGCGACCGCCGAGGGCACCGGGTCGGGCCCGGTGATGCTCCAGCCCCCGCCGAGGATGTAGAGCTTGCCGTCAGCGACCTGGGCGGCGTCGCAGAGGAGCATGGTCACCTTCACGCCGGCCGAGGTTACCGACTCCATGGGAGACTCGGCCATGACCGCCGTCGGGGGGCCCGGAGCCACGTGGCCGAACTGAAGGGACTGCGCGACGACGTCTACCGCCGGCCCCTCGCCACCGCACTCGAGCGGCTCGGGGTCGGGCCCGGCTGGAGGTGTGTGGACGTCGGCGCCGGCGGCGGTGACGTCTCGGTCGCGCTCGCCGAGGTGGTCGGGCGCAGCGGCCGGGTGTACTCGGTCGATGCCGACCCCGCGGCACGCAACGAGGTCGCCAGGGCGGCGGCCGAACACAGCCAGGTGCTCGCAATCACCCAGGCCGGCGAGGACCTGACCCTGCCCGAGCCCGTCGACCTCGCGTTCTGCCGCTTCCTGCTGCTTCACGTGTTCGACCCTGCGGTGGTGCTGCGCAAGATGGCCGAGGCGGTGCGCGACCGGGGCTGGGTGGTAGCCCAGGAGCCGATCACCTCGGCCGGTCGCATCGCCGCCCGGCCCATGTCGATGCCCGACGCCCGGCACCCCGACGTCGGGGCGCTCCTCCCGGCGCTCGCCCGCGACGCCGGTCTCGAGCTCGTCGACGCGTGGGCCGAGGCACCGGCGGGCGTCGGCCCGGGACCGGTGAGCGCGTACCTCGAGACCCTGACCGGCGTCGACCCCGGCGACGACCCGATCGTGCTCCCGCCCCTCGTCACGGTGGTCGGGCGGAAGCGAGAGGCGCCCTGAACGCCCGGTAGGGTCCATCCAATGACGAGCGGACCCCTTGCCGATCCCATTGCCGCGGCGACCGCCGCCGTCGAGGTCGCGGAGTCGGCGGTGCGGTCGGCCGCCTCCACTCTCGCCAAGGGCCCCGGTGTCGACGAGGACCAGGCGGTGGCGTACGACCTGGCCCATGCGGCCTCGGGCGCGGCGGCGGCCCGCTCGATGCTCGACTACGCCACCATGGGCGAGGTCGAGCGCGACCTCGCGTGCGCCTTCGTCGCCGACACCCTCGTCGACCTCGCGGGCCGGATCGCCGGGCGCGAGGCGGCCTGGGGATTGGAGCCGGCGTGGCACGCGCAGGCGGCCGAGTTCCTCGCCGCCTACCGGGATCCCGTCTTCCTGGCCGGGCTCTGCGGGAAGAGCGGCCCGACGCACCTCGACGACGACTTCGAGCTCGTGCGGGAGACCTTCCACCGCTTCGCGGAGGAGAAGGTGCGCCCGCACGCCGAGGAGGTCCACCGCCAGAACCTCGACGTGCCCGAGGACGTCATCGCCGGCCTGGCCGAGATCGGCGGGTTCGGCCTCTCGGTGCCCGAGGAGTTCGGCGGCTTCGCCTCGGGGACCGAGAGCGACTACATGGGCATGGTCGTCGCCACCGAGGAGCTGAGCTGGGGCGCGCTCGGCATCGGGGGCTCGCTCATCACAAGGCCCGAGATCCTCACCCGGGCGCTCGTGAAGGGCGGCACCGACGACCAGAAGCGCCACTGGCTGCCCCGGCTGGCAAGCGGAGAGATCATGGCCGCGGTCTCGGTGACCGAGCCCGACTTCGGCTCGGACGTCGCGAGCATCGTCACCTCGGCCACCCGCACCGACGGCGGGTGGGTCATCCGGGGGGTGAAGACCTGGTGCACGTTCGCGGCCCGCGCCGACGTGCTCATGCTCCTCGCCCGGACCGACCCCGACCGCTCGAAGGGGCACCGGGGGCTCTCGATCTTCGTCGTGGAGAAGCCCCGGGCCGAGGGCGGGGGCTTCGTGCTCACCCAGGACGGCCCGAGCAACGGGCGTCTCGAGGGCCGGCCCATCGACACGATCGGGTACCGCGGGATGCACTCCTACGAGCTGGCCTTCGAGGACTGGTTCGTCCCCGAGGCCAACCTGGTCGGGGGCGAGGGCGGGGTCGGGCAGGGCTTCTACCTCCAGATGCAGGGGTTCGAGAACGGCCGCCTCCAGACCGCGGCCCGGGCGCTCGGGGTCATGCAGGCCGCCTACGACGCCGCCCTCGCCTATGGGTCCGAGCGCAAGGTGTTCGGTTCGCCGGTGATCGACTACCAGCTCATCCGGGTCAAGCTGACCCAGATGGCGGCGAGCATCCAGGCCATCCGCCAGTTCGCCTACCGCACGGCCCGGCTCATGGCCAAGGGCGAGGGCGCGCTCGAGGCCTCGATGGTGAAGGCCTACGGCTGCCGGGCCGCCGAGTGGGTGACGCGCGAGGCGATGCAGATCCACGGCGGCATGGGATACGCCGAGGAGTTCCCGGTCAGCCGGTACTTCGTCGACGCCCGGGTGCTGTCGATCTTCGAGGGCGCCGACGAGACCCTCGCATTGAAGGTGATCGCCCGCCGCCTCCTCGAGGGTGCGGGCTGACTACTTCGGCGCGGAGCGCCGCAGCCCGGCCCGCTCGCCGCGGGTGACGAACTTCATCGCCATCTTGCGGCTCGCCTCGTCGATCATCTCGTCGCCGAACATGACCGCGCCCTGCCGGTCGCCCTCGGTCGCTTGGCGGTAGGCGTCGAGGATGTCGTGGGCCCGGTCAAACTGCTCCTGGGTCGGCGAGTACACCTCGTTCAGGACCGCCGCCTGGTCCGGGGTGAGGGCCCACTTCCCGTCGTAGCCGAGCACCCTCGTGCGCTGGGCGAACTCCCGCAGCTTCTCGGGCTCGCGCACGAGCAGGAACGGCCCGTCGATCACCTGGAGCCCGTTGGCCCGGCCGGCCATCAGGATCTTGGAGAACACGTAGTTGAAGTGGTCGCCCGGGTACTCGGGGATCTCCACCCCGCCGGTGAGCACCGGCATCTCCATCGACGCCGCGAAGTCGGCCGGCCCGAAGATGATGGTCTCGAGCCGGGGCGAGGCGGCGCAGATCTCCTCCACGTTGATGAGCCCGCGGGTCGTCTCGATCTGCGCCTCGATGCCGACGTGGCCCGGCGGGAGCCCGCAGTTCTGCTCGACCTGGCTGAGCAGCAGGTCGAGCGCCACCACCTCGGCCGCGCTCTGGACCTTGGGCAGCATCACCTCGTCGAGCCGCTCGCCGGCGCCCGAGACCACCTCGATGACGTCGCCGTAGGTCCACTTGGTGTCCCAGGCGTTGATTCGGACGCAGAGCACCCGGTCGTCCCAGGAGAGGTTCTTGATGGCGTCGACGGCCTTGGCCCGGGCGGCGACCTTCTCCAGCGGCGCGACCGAGTCCTCGAGGTCGAGAAACGTCATGTCGGCCGCCACGGTCGGCGCCTTGGCCAAGAAGCGCTCGCTCGAAGCGGGGGTCGACAGGCACGAACGACGGGGCAGTTCACGCGAACGGGCTGACATGGGACCGATCGTAATGGGCGTGAAAGACGGCCCGAAAGGCCGGATCGGCCTGCGCGAGCGGCCCGAAAACCGAATCGTTCGCAGGGTGATACGAGATCGTCACGAACTCGCCAAGTTGCTGGTCCACCTGGTGGTTTCCCGTCACATGTGAAGTTATCCACAAGCTGGGAGCGAAAGGGTGTTTGACCTTCAAACGCTCGTTTCGCCAAGATGTTGCGCATTGTGACTGACGTCGAGGGGGCCTCAGCCCACCCCGAACCGCGGTCTGGGCAGCGCCTTCGGGGGGCCTGGCGTCGCTGCCGATCCGCATTGGTCGTGCTCGCTGTCGGCTCGATCCCGCTGCTCGCTCCCCCTGCGAGCACCCAGGCGGCGACGGTCGGGTCGCTCCAGGCCCAGGCCAATCAGCTCCAGCAGCAGATCAGCGCCACGAGCGCCGAGATCGGCGCCCTGGGCCAGCGCTACGACCAGGCCCAGGGCCAGCTCCAGGCGATCGAGGGGCAGATCACCGCGACCCAGAACAAGATCGGTGCCGACGAGCACACCGTGTCGGTCGACAAGGTGAACCTGCGCTCGGCCGCCGTCGACGCCTACGTGGCGAGCGGGTCCAACACGCAGTCGAACCCGCTGTTCTCGGGCAACCAGAACACCTTCGCCGCCACCCAGGAGTACGGGGACGTGGCGACGGGGAACCTCGACGTCGCGGTGGCGAACCTGCACACCGCCGAGGTCGCGCTCGACAACCAGAAGACGGTGCTCCAGACCGAGCGCGGGACGGCCCAGACGGCGGTGAACGCCGCGGCGGCCGCACGGCAGCAGGCCAACGCGCTCCAGGCTCAGCTCAGCGCCGAGCTGAGCCAGGTGAAGGGCCAGATCGGCGTGCTCGAGCAGCAGGCCGCCGCGGCCGCCGCGGCCGCCGCCCAGCAGCCCAGCCCGGCCGTCCTCACCACGAGCCAGAACCTCCCGCCGCTCCCGGCGGCGGGAGGCGCCGCCACCGCGGTCCGGGCGGCCGAGAGCCAGGTGGGTGTCCCCTACGTCTGGGGCGGCGCCTCGCCGTCGACCGGCTTCGACTGCTCGGGCCTCGTCATGTGGGCGTGGGCCCAGGCCGGAGTCGACCTCCCCCATTACTCGGGCGCCCAGTTCGACGACACCACCCCGGTGTCGGTCTCCGACATGCAGCCGGGCGACATCCTCTTCTACGGGCCGGGCGGCTCGGACCACGAGGCCATGTACGTCGGCGGCGGCGAGATGGTCGAGGCCCCCTACACGGGAGCGGACGTCCACATCACGCCGGTCCGCCTGGGCAGCGGCTTCGCGGGGGTCCATCGCCCCTAGCCCGGGGCGGGCGAGCCGGGCCCGGGGCGGGCGAGCCGGGCCCGGGCCGGGTCCCGGCAATACTTGGGGGCGAGCCCCCCATGAAGCCAATCCCCGTCGCCTTCCACATCGGTCCGGTCGAGGTCCACACCTACGGCATCGGCCTCGCGATCGCCTTCTGGTTCGGCTACGTCTACTTCTGCCGCCGGCTGCGCTCCCGGGGCTTCTCGAGCGACTGGGTGGCAGGGATGTTCATCTGGGTCATCGTGGCGGCCGTGGTCGGTGCCCGGGCCATGCACGTGCTCTCGAACCTCTCCTTCTACGAGGCCAATCCGGGCGACGTGTTCGCCGTGTGGCACGGAGGGCTGTCGTCCTTCGGCGGGATCCTCCTCGCCGTCCCGACCGGGATCTGGCAGACCCGCCGGCGCTGCCCCGACCTCGCGATACTCGAGGCCCTGGACCTCGTCGCCCCGGTGCTCATGGCGGCCTGGGCCCTCGTGCGGCTGCTCGGGCCCCAGCTCATGGTGGCGGGCGGCGGGCACCCCACCCACCAGTGGTTCGGCATGTACTACGCCGGGCAGGCCGGCCGGCGCCTGCCGGTCCCGATCTTCCAGGCGATCGAGGACTCGGCCATCTACTGCGTGCTGATCGCGACCGAGCGGCGCCTTGGGCACTGGCCGGACGGCTCGGTCCGAAGCGGCTTCCCGGCCGGGACGGTGCTCGGCGTCGGGATGGCCCTCTGGGGGGTCGAGCGGTTCTTCGACGAACACCTCTGGCTCGGGGAGGACGGGCACCTCGGCTCGGTCCTCGTCCAGGCGGCCGGCATCGGGCTCGTGGTCGCCGGGGCGGCACTGCTCATGGCGACGAGGCGCCGCTGGACGGCGTGGCTGGCTTCGGGGGCACCGGGCGGTCGCGCCGAGGGCCATGGCGGTCTCGAGCCGGCGCTCGGCGACCGAAGCGGCGGCGAGGTCACCTCCCCGTAGGCGACTCGGGGTCCCCGGCCCCGAGTCGGACCGCCAGGCTCCGGGCCAGCTCCTCCCGGCGCTCCTCGGAGACCCACTCGTCGGCCGGGCGCCCGAGGAAGTGCACCACGCGCGGCCGCGGTGCTCGGTGGGGAGGTACTCGGCAAGCGGCACGACCTGGAAGTGGAGGTGCTCGAAGCCCTCCGCCTCGGAGAACTCCATGACGTAGGTCTCGGCGCACCGCTCCCCGAGCTCGGCGTGCAACGCCCTTGCGACCTCCCGGATCAGGGGACCGAACTCGGCGGACTCCTCGGCGCTCAGCTCGTGGATCGACACGACGTGGCGCCTCGGGAGCACCACGAGCCAGCCCTCGAGCGCCGTGTCGATGCAGTGGGCGACCCGCCAGTGCCCGGTGACGACGATGCGCTCCCGAAGGGGGCCTCCCCGCCAAGGCGCTCCTGGGCACAGCTGCAGCAGTCGGTCGTGGGCATGCCGACATTCTCGTCGTGGCCGTGCGGGAGGGGCCGGGCCGATCCCGGGCCGTCGGGCTAGGAGACCGCCGGTGGCTCGGAGCCCCCGCCGACGCGATGGAGCAGGGAGCGCCACTCCCCCAGGCGTGCGCCGAGCTCGTCGGCCGGCAGGAGCAGCGTCTCATCGGGGACGGCGTCGACCAGTGCCCGCTGGGCCACGTACTCGCGCGAGGCCGACGCGAACAGGCGGCGGCGTTCGTCGACGAGCTCGCTCGGCGGGGCCTCCGAGAGGAACCCGAAGAGCGACAGGACGGCGTCGAGGTCGTAGATGCACGGCGCCCGGCCGAGCAGCCCGGCGCGCTTGGCGGCCAGCATCGCCGCCCCGTGCAGGACGTCTTCTGTGTCCTCGCCATCGACCAGCCTGAGCCGGTCCTCGAAGCGCCGGGACAGGCGGAGCGCGAAACCCTGATCGGGCCCGGGGGTGCCGTGCCGGACCCCGCTCGGGCGGGTCGGTCCCCGCAGGTCGGCGGGGCGGTCGGCCACCCAGTGCCCGGGCACCTCGAGGCGCCGCGCCGTACGGACCTGGTCGGCCTCGGTGATGGGGACGAAGGTGGGCTGGGCCACGGCGACTCAGGGTATCGGACCCTGGGCACCGGGCCCCAGACCGCTCAGCTCCCGCTGCCCCGGCGGTGGGTGTGGGCGACCCTGCCCGGCATCGGCCGCCCGAGGAGCTCCTCGGCGAGCTCGTCGACCTCCAAGAGCCGGCCGAGGTCGATGCCGGTGGCGACACCCACGTCGTCGAGCAGCGCCACGAGGTCCTCGGTGGCGAGGTTCCCCCCGGCGTCCTCGGCGAATGGCGAGCCGCCGAGCCCGCCGAGGGAGGTGTCGAAGCGCGACACGCCGAGCTCGAGGGCCACCCAGGCGTTCAGGAGCGCCGATCCCCGGGTGTCGTGGAGGTGGAGGCCGACGTCGGTCCCGGTGAGGGCGAGCACCTCGCGCAGCCGGCGGGGCGAGGCGACGCCGGTGGTGTCGGCGAGGGTGACCGTCGCGCCCGCCGCCGTGAAGAGCTCGGCGAGCCGGGCCACCTCGACGGGCTCGATCACCGCCTCGTAGGGTGAGCCGAAGGCGCACGAGATCACCACGTCGGCGTGCCCGACCGTCGGCACGATGGCGAGCGCCTGGCGCGAGGACTCCTCGGTCGTCATGTGGACGTTGCGCTGGCTGTAGGTCTGCGACGCCGAGACGGTGACGGTGACGTGCTCGATCCCCGCCGCGGCCGCCATTTCGGCGCCCCGCGCGTTGGGGACGAGGGCCCACCACCGGCAGCCGGGGTCGCTCGGCAGGGCCGCCACGAGCTCGGCCGCCCCGGCCATCGCTGGCACGGCGCGCTCGGACACGAACGCCGCGACCTCGATGTCGGCGAAGCCGCACGCCGCGAGGCCCGTGATCAGCTCCACCCGGCGCTCGAGGGGGATCGGCGCCTCGCGCTGGAGCCCGTCGCGGGGCCCGACCTCGCGCACCGCCGCCCATCGCTCAGTCACCCTGGGGCTCGGCTCTCTCCAGGGCCCGGTAGAGGGCTGCGGTGGCCATCGCCCCGAGGAGCTCGGCCCGCTCGGGACGGTCGAGCTCCTCGCCGAGATGCGGCGTCGAGTTGATGAGCCCGATCGCGGCGTGGGCGGCCGAACGCCGAACCGTCGCCGGCACCTCGGGGGCGATGCCGCCCAGCGTCTCGACCCACCGCTCGACATAGAGGCGCTGAGTGCGCCGAATCCGCTGGCGCTCGGGCATCGGGACGTGCGCGAGGTCTCGGGCGTGCACCGTGATGAGCTCGGGGTGCTCGAGCGCGAACTCGACCTGCCAAGCGACGAGCGCGCGAAGCGCACGGTGGGGATCGGCCGCGTCGGCGAGACAGCGGTCCCCGCCCTCGAGCAGGCGGTCGCTGATCCCTGCGAGCATCGAGGTGAGGAGCGCCTCCTTGCTCGCGAAGTGCCAGTAGATGGCGGGCCCCGAGACGCCGAGGCGGGCCCCGAGGTCGTCGATCGAGGTCCCGCCGTACCCGCGCTCGGCGAAGAGCTCGGCCGCCACCTGGAGGAAGTCGGCCTGCCGGGACCCCCTGCGGGTCGCAACGACGCTCGTCGGCTGGCTCACGGCTCCCGATGCTATCCTTAGGGAACGCTAAGGAGGGTCCCGTGGACTTCCGCCCCAGCGAGGAGCACATCGCCTTCCAGCAGACCGTGCGCGAGTTCGCGCGCTCGGAGATCGCCCCCCACGTCGAGAAGTGGGACGAGGGCGGCCGCCTGCCCGTCGAGATCGTGCGCGCCATGGGCGACCTCGGTCTCTTCGGGCTCCCGTTCCCCGAGGAATGGGGGGGCTCGGGTGGCGACTTCCTCTCCATGTGCCTCGCCATCGAGGAGATCGGCCGCGTCGACCAGTCCATCGGGATCACGCTGTCGGCCGGGGTAGGGCTCGGCGCCTCCCCCATCTACCGCTTCGGCACCGACGAGCAGCGCGGGCGCTGGCTCCCCGACCTCCTGGCCGGGCGGGCGCTGGCCGCCTTCGGGCTCACCGAGCCCGACGCCGGCAGCGACGCCAGGGCGACGAGGACCCGGGCTGTGCCCGACGGCGAGGGGTGGGTCCTGAACGGGGCGAAGGCCTTCATCACCAACTCGGGCACGCCGATCACCTCGTGTGTCACCGTGACCGCGAAGACGGCCGAGGGGGAGATCTCCTCGTTCATCGTCCCGGCCGGGACCCCCGGCCTCAACGTGCAACCTCCGTTGCGCAAGCTCGGCTGGCACGCGAGCGACACCCACGACATCGTTCTCGAGGACTGCCGGGTCCCCGCCGACTCGCTGCTCGGCCCGGAGGGCAGCGGCCTGAAGAGCTTCCTGTCGATCCTCGACGACGGGCGGATCGCCATCTCGGCGCTCGCGATCGGCTGCGCCCAGGCCTGCCTGGACCACTCCCTCGCCTATGCGAAGGAGCGCTCCGCCTTCGGGGGCCCGATCGGGAGGTTCCAGGCGGTCGCGTTCTCGTTGGCCGACCTCGCCGTCGCCCTCGAGAACGCGAGGAACCTGACCTACAAGGCTGCGTGGTGCAAGGACAAGGGAAGACCGTTCCGGGAGGCGGCCGCCATGGCAAAGTTGTACTCGACCGAGACCGCCGTCTCGGCCACCCGCACCGCCACCCAGGTGTTCGGCGGCGCGGGGTTCATGGAGGAGTCCCCCGTGGCGCGGTTCTACCGCGACGCCAAGATCCTCGAGATCGGCGAGGGAACGAGCGAGATCCAGCGGCTGGTAATCGCGCGCGGGCTCGGGTTGCCTGTCGGGTGAGCGAGTCCGAGGAGCTCGGCGCCAGGATCGAACGGGCGCTCGCCGGCAACCTGGCCCGGCACGGCGACAAGCTCGCCCAGCAGAAGAAGCTGCCGGTGCGCGAGCGGCTCGCGCTCCTTCTCGACGAGGGGACCTTCGTCGAGGACGGCCTGCTTGCGAACGCCTCGGAGCCCGAGCTGCCGGCCGACGGTGTGGTCACCGGCGTCGGGCTGGTCGACGGCCGCCAGGCCTGCGTCGTCGCCAACGACCCCACGGTGAAGGCCGGCTCCTGGGGGGCGAGAACCGTCGAGAAGATCGTGCGGATGACCGAGCACGCGCTCCGCCACGAGCTGCCGATCTTCTGGCTCGTCGACTCGGCCGGCGCCCGGATCACCGACCAGGTCGAGATGTTCCCGGGTCGCCGCGGCGCCGGACGGATCTTCGCCAACCAGGTGAAGCTCTCGGGCGTCGCCCCCCAGATCTGCTGCCTCTTCGGGCCCTCGGCGGCCGGAGGCGCCTACATCCCGTCGTTCTGCGACGTCGTCATCATGGTGGAGCACAACGCCTCGATGTACCTCGGCTCGCCGCGCATGGCCGAGGAGGTCATCGGCGAGCACGTCACCTTGGAGGAGATGGGCGGGGCGCGCATGCACGCGACCGTCTCGGGCTGCGGCGACAACCTGGCCGCCGACGACGCTGATGCCATCGAGCAGGCCCGGGTGCTCTTCTCCTATCTCCCCGCCTCGTGGCGCCAGCTCCCGCCGGGATCGGACCCCGAGAGCGCGCTGCGGGCCCTCACCCGCGCCGAGCTCCCCCAGGACGACGCGGCCGGCTACGACGTGCGGCGCGTCATCGAGTGCCTCGTCGACGCCGACAGCCTCTTCGAGATCAAGCCGCTCTTCGCCACCGAGCTGCTCACGGGGTTCGCCCGAATCGAGGGGCACGTGGTCGGTGTGGTCGCCAACAACCCGGCCAACAAGGGGGGCGTGCTGTTCGTGGACTCCGCCGACAAGGCGGCCCGGTTCGTGTGGATGTGCGACGCCTACAACATCCCGCTGCTGTTCCTGGCCGACGTGCCCGGGTTCATGATCGGGACCCAGGTCGAGCGCCAGGGGATCATCCGGCACGGGGCGAAGATGGTCGCAGCGGTCACCGAGGCGAGCGTGCCCAAGATTTGCGTGATCGTGCGCAAGGCCTACGGGGCCGGCCTGTACGCGATGTGCGGGCCGGCCTTCGACCCGATCGCGACCCTGGCGCTCCCCACGGCCAAGATCGCCGTCATGGGACCGGAGGCCGCGGTGAACGCGGTCTACGCGAATCGGATCGCCGCCATCGAGGACGACGCCGAGCGCGAGACCTTCGTCGCCGAGCGCCGCCGGGAGTACGAGGAGGACGTGAACCTGTTCCGCTTGGCGGGTGACCTCGTCATCGATGCCGTCGTGCCGTTCGAGCGCCTGCGCGAGGAGATCGTCCGCCGCTTCGCGGCCGCCGACCCGGTGGAGCGCGCCGCGGGGGTGCAGAAGCGCCACGGGGTCCTGCCGGTCTGACCGGGGCGGCGGGCAAATCCACCGCCGCCAGGATCGACGAGGGCCACGCCCTTGTGTGCTGTCAGACCTTTCGGACCTGGAGCGCCGAGTGGGCGCCCGCCATCTGGTCGTAGTCGTTGTCCTGGGTCACCACGGGTAAGCCGAGGTCGAGCGCGGTGGCAGCGATCAGGGCGTCGGTGAGTTTGACGGCCCGATGTACGCCAGCGCTCCGACAGTCGCTCACCAGGCGAGCCCAAAGGGCCATGACCGGCTCACTGATCGGGACGGGGTCGATCGTCCGCGCCAACGCCAGCGTGCCCGCCCGGCGTGCTCGCGACGCGGCGTCGGTGGCGCACAGCACGCCCAGTTCCAGCTCGCCGATGGTCAGCACCGACACCGTGACCCGGTCCGGCAGCTCTTCGAGCGGTCGGCCAACCTCCCGGGCGCTGAACACCGAGGTGTCGAGGACACCCGCCGGGTCCTTCAAAGCTCGTCCAACGTCTGCCCTGCGAGCACATCAAGGACCTCGCGCAACGCCGGGTCAGCGGCGCGCTCGGTGAGTGCTCGACGCTGGGGATCACCCCGGACCCAGCGGGACCGTTCGGCGTGGGGGACGATGTCGGCGATCGGCTCTCCGTGGACGGTGAGGACGACCCGCTCCCCCGCCCTGACGGCGTCGATCACCTGGCTGGTCCGATTCCGCAGGTCACGCACGCCGAGAGCGATCGCCACATTCGGACGTCAGCCGCTGTCAGCGCGAGAGCAGAAGCGGCAGATCCCGGAGCGTCGAGATCTCGATCGCCCCAGACGGGCAGGGCGAGTCGGAATGGATCCGGTTGAGCCAGACGGCCGTCCATCCGGCTCCGAGCGCCCCACCCACGTCCGCGACCAAGCCGTCGCCGACCAAGCCAAGACGCGCCGGATCGATACCGAGCGCCTTCGAGGCGACGTCGAAGATCCGCGGATCGGGTTTCGCGACGCCGTGGTCATCGGCGAACACGCTCACGGTGAACAGACCGCCCAGGCCGGAACGCTCCGGAGAGCCGTTCCCGTTGGACAGGAGCCCAATGGGCATTCGTTGGGACAGGTCCCTCAAAACCGGAAGCGCGTCCTCGAACAGCGCCGCGTCGGAAAGGCGCTCGCGCATGTACACCTCGTGCAGGGTGCGAGCGAACGCGCCGTCGGGGATCCCGATCCTCTGTAGGGTCCACTCGAAGGCTCGGATGCGGAGCTCCTCGAGCCGGAGACCGGCACCCGCGAACCGTCGTCCTACGGTCCTCCGGTCCTCGACCAACGACTCCACGTCGAGCGCGCCGGTCTCGCGGCCCGGACGTAGCTTTCGGGCGTGCTCGAGGGTGACCCCCAACGCCCGACGCATCACGAGTTCGAAATCCCAGAGCGTCCCGTCACCGTCGAAGAACAACCCGGACAGCTCGGGCACCGACCGAAGGCTAGCCATCCCGATGCCGAGCGACGATCAAACTCTCAGACCACTGGCGAGAAGCGCCGGTGCCAATACACCTCGTCGGTGAAACCGAGCCGACGATAGAGCGCATCGGCGGGCCCGCCGTCGTCACAGTTGATGAGCCGCGAGCGAACCGCCGTCCCGTCCTCCTCGCTCCAGCGGGCGAGCAGCGACCGGGCGATCCCACGGTGTCGGAACGGCAACCTTGTCGCCAGGTTGAAGACCATCTCGTCTCGACCGCGGTAGGCACCGAGGACGGCCACACCCTCTGAGTCCAGGCGGGCGAGCTGGTACGTGCACACGGGCCACTCGGCGGTGCGTTGGTCGAGCTCCCTGCGCTCGCGATCGGGATCCGGCGCGCCCTCGTCGTCGGCGAACCCCTGGAGCTTGACGCGCACCCACGCAGCGAGACCACCCTGATCGGTGCACTCCTCGACCTCCAGGTGACCGGGCCCCCGATCGGCGAGCACCGGGCCGACGCGGGCGAGCACGACCGTGTCCTGCACCGGCGCGTAGCCGGCCGCGACGAGGGTGGGGGTCAGGCGCTCGGCCCTCACCCGATCGTCGAGCCACACGTCGAAACCCGATGCGCCGTAGAACGCGCGCGCTGCGGCGAGCGCCGGCGCGACCTCGCCGATCGCGTCGACCGTCATGACGAGGCGCCTCGATCCGGGCCGCCCTTCGGCGTCGCTGAGGAACCCGTAGGACGCGGGCACCACCGAGAAGCCGATCTCCGGCGTCGACGCCGTGTACCAGCTCCGGACCTCGGCACGTACCGCATCGTGCTCGGGGTGCCGCGGCGCGTGCGCGTCGCCGGTGGGCGTCATCCGGGCCTCGGCGGCACCCAGGGCGCCAGGCGGCGCTCTCTGAAAGCGGCGATTCCGGCCGCGGCCTCCTCGGAGCCGAACAGCTCGGCTGCGAGCGACGTCGCCCATGCGAAGGCCTCGTCACGCCCCATCGAGGGGACCGTCGCGACGATGCGCTTGGCCGCCGCCAACGCACGGGGTCCCCCCCGCAGGAGCTGTTCCACCGCGCGCTCGACCGCGCCTTCGAGCTCACGCTCCTCGACCACCTCGGTGATCAGACCGACCTCGGCGGCCCGGGTGGCCCCGAACCTCCGTCCGGTGAGAAAGAGCTCGCTGGCGTCGGCGCGCCGGAGCTTGGGCAGGCAGACGACCGAGATCACCGCCGGCGCAACCCCGAGGCGCACCTCTGTGAACCCGAACTCGGCCTCGGCGCTCGCGATCGAGATGTCACACGCCGCCGCAAGGCCGACGCCGCCGCCGAGGCACCGGCCGGCGATCCGCGCCACCACGGGCTTCTCCAGGTCGAGGATCGCCCGCAGCACATCGGCAATCGCATAGCGGGCCTCGGTGACGCCTCCGGTCGAGAGGTCGGCCCCGGCGCAGAACGTCGGACCGACGTGGGTGAGCACGACGACCCGCACGGACGGATCGGCCCCACAGGCTGCGATGTCGTCCCCGAGCGCGTTCAGCATCTCGGTCGAGAGCGCGTTGTGCTTCTCGAGCATGTCCATGGTGATCGTCGCTACGCCGCCGGCGATCGCGCAGCTTGTCGCCCCCACGATTCCTCCCGCTCGTCCCCGGGTGAGACTACCGAGGGCGACTCCCCGTCTCCTCCGACGCCGCCTCGACAGGGATCGGCGACGGTGCGACGATCGACCGATGTGCCCGGACGAGGACCTGCGTGCGACACCGCTCCCGAGCGACACGGTCGGCCTGCTCGAGGGTCTCTCGAGCACCCGGGCCATCCGCCGCTACCGCGACGAGCCGGTTCCCGAGGAGGTCCTTCGCGCCATCCTGTTCGCTGCGACCCGGGCTCCGAGCGGTTCGAACCGCCAGCCCTTCCGGATGCTCGTCCTCACCGATGGACCCAAGGCACAGGCGGCCAAGCGGCTCATCGCGGGGGCCGCCCAACGCATCTGGGGTTCCAAGCGGGAGACCGACAGCTACGACGCCGGGTCCGGCGCGCTCGAGGACTCCCCCAAGGCCCGCACCGCGAGAGCCATGCAGGGATACGTCGACGACTTCGAGCGCGTGCCGGTCGTCGTCCTTCCGTGCCTCGTGCGTTACCGCCAGCCGACGCAGTTCGAGGGTGGTTCGATCTATCCGGCATGCCAGAACATCCTGCTCGCCGCCCGCGCGCTCGGATACGGCGGCGTGCTCACCGGCTTCAACTTCGGGGTCGACGCGGACCTCCACCGGCTGCTCGGCGTCCCCGACGAGGTCTTCATCGCCGGGACGATCACCATCGGCAAGCCGCTCGGCAACCACGGCCCGGTGCGGCGGCGGCCCCTCGGCGAGCTGGTGTACGAGGAGACCTGGGGCCACCCCGCACGCTGGGCGCTCGACCCGCCGGGGACGCGGCACACCTCGGCCGGCCCCCCCAAGCCGAGCCAGTGAGTGCCTTTAGCCCTGGAAATTTGCGATGGCGCCGGAATGGGCTTCAGAGCTATGACCGGCACTTTCCGCCACCTTGGGATCGTGGACCGTACGCTCGCTCATGAGGGCATTGGCTGTCGCAACGTCGAGGGCATCCGCTGCACTTTCGGTCAACGATGAGTAGGGCAGAGGGTCCGACGCGCGTCCTTATTGTTCCGGGATGAGCCTCTCCAACACCCTATTCTTGGTGGCCAAGAGCTGTTCGGCGAGATCGCTGGCTTCGGGACGGCGTTCGAGAAGCGCGAGAGTCACGGTGAGATTCTCCATTGCACGCATCGTCGACTCGTGATGAGTTGTGTTCGAAGTGAAAGACCCGATTCATCCGCGCCGACCAAGACAAGAGCGTCGGCCAGCAACGACGAGACGAAGATCGTGTATGGGTCGCTTGATCCTCACGTTTGGCTATAGATCGCAGCGAAGTCCTCAAGGGGAGTTACAGCCTCTTCGCGCTCGCCAGCGCCAACGAGTGAGATCGCCAAGTTGGTGAGGTCGTGGAGTACGAGCGGATCTCCGGTGGAGAGACTCAACCGAACACTGCAGGTCGAATGGGCCTACGGAGGTACTGGGCGAACCACCCGACGAGCGTTTACCGGCGGCCTCTGCTGTAGGCCACCAAACTCGTCAATCCTTTCGAGTACGCCAGACCAACCTGGCGCCCCTTCGATGGGCAATCCACGCTAGCACTGGCACCAAGATAACGAGAAACCCAAGTAACCCAATGTACCCAGCTAAACCAAACCAAATAACCATGGCTGCGGCGAAAGCCACCAAGAGGGATGCAAACAAGCAAATCTTGCGGCGAGCAGTGCGATTGAGTCCACTTCCGGGTCGAAAGGCGAGCCCGACGACCACAACGACACCCCCACCCACCGCTATCCCAAAGGTTGAGACATCGCTTAGCATTGGCTTTCTCCTAGATAACCAAGTCCTGCTCCGACTGCGACAAAGAGCCCTCCCACGATGGCAAGAGGCCAACTGAACTCTGGCTCCTCTTCGGCATCTTGACTGCCATTCCAGATGCTTCTCCCGATCGATTCCAAGATCCTCTCGGCACCGGCACCTGAGGAAACAACTGCTCCAGTCCCCACTGCCGTTTGGCACAATCCTGCACTCGCCGACCAGCCGGGACCTCCCCTGGCAAAATACTGCTCACTAGAGGGAGGGGAACTACCAAAGTACTGCAGTTTAGGAGAGGCAGACACGTCAAGTCCTGCCGAAGACACCCGTGGTGCCCCGGCGTTTATGTACGCATCCACCGCCGCAGTCGTCGCGGTGGATGTTGATAATGCACTCGACGGGGCTGGATTGCTCGAACTTTCGCCTGAGGGGTAACCCGCCGCCTGGAGCAGTTGTAGGTCGTAGACGGTTTGCAGCGCGGCCAGAACTGCGGGACTGTCACCTGCGAGGGCCTGAAGGGGATTGGTTTCCATCGGCGTGGGAGACGCCCCGGCGTCGCCCAACCCAGTCGGAGTCTCGCTCACACAGCTCGTACTGCAGCTGACGGCAATGGGAAGTCTTAATCCCGTCGGATCGGTCAGATTCACCGGATCTCCGCCCACGTACTGATAGGGCGCTCCGGTACTGGCCAGATCGGGATCGACCGAGATGAACTGCCCGGTGCTCGGGTCGTAGTAACGGTGGAGCAGGTAGACCAAGCCGCTCTGATCCCTGTACCCACCGGCGAACCCGAACGGTGTCCCGATGACGCAGGTGGAGCAGGGGGTCCCGTAGGTGGCGTAGGTGGCCGAGCCGACCACGGCGCCCGAGGTGGAGAGCTTCTCTCGGATCCCGGTCGTGTCGGCCACGAGGAAGGAGGGCTGTGCGCCGCCGACGCTGATCTGCTCGAGCGGCGTCGAGGAACCCGGTGCGTAGAGGTAGTCGTGGTGGCCGTCGGCCAAGAGCCCGGGCAGCGAACCCAGGGTGGCCCACGTGAACTCCTGCGTGGCGCCCCCGGCCGCGGTCTCCGACATGCGCAGTCCGTCGCCGTTGTAGGCGTAGGTCGTGGTGAGCGACGACTTGGCCGGCTTGAACACTGCAGCGAGCCCATACCAGTCGGTGGCAGAGGAGAACGAGGCAGTCGCGTCCTGGGTCCCCGATGCGCTCGAGGTCACGTACTCGAGGTCGGCCGATCCCGCGCTGTCCTCGGGCCCCATGGTGAAGGCCTGGCCCTGGGTGGAGCCCGGCGTCACGCTGCCCGGGGGGTGCTGACCTCGTTCTTGGCGGCGTATTCGCTCGCCATCAGGTCGTACTGCTTGGACCATCCAGGTGTGCCTGCCACCGCCGAAGTCTCGCAGGCCGCCGTCGCAAGGAAGGATGGCGACATGGCTGAGCTGCAGGATGGCCGGATCAGTTCCTGGGTCATTCCACGAATATCGACCGGAGTACCAGCTCCAGCAGCGTTTGGAGG
Source organism: Acidimicrobiaceae bacterium (assembly GCA_027315315.1). Lineage (GTDB taxonomy): Bacteria > Actinomycetota > Acidimicrobiia > Acidimicrobiales > RAAP-2 > Palsa-461. Next base: position 80,248 of record DAHUYG010000002.1, read on the forward strand.
CAGACCGAACCGCTTGGCCGCCGTAGATGCACATGCCCCGAATGGGAGGTGGCATCGACAGCCCCCGCACTCGGACGAACCCGCGCGTAAGGACCTTGGGCCTCGCTCAGACAGCGATCGGTCGGATGCCGACTGCCGACACCGCACTTGCCAGCCTGCCCATGTCAATGGGGTGTGCAGTGAGGATGGCGCGCCGCCTGCAGCGATGGACCTCAATGGGGAGCGTGCAGTTGAACACGCGTTGTTAGGCTCACAGTGTCCAATCCGACTCCGCTCCCCTTGCGTCGAACCGAATGCGAGGAGGTTGCACCCATGGCCTACGAGCAGGTGCTCTACGAGGTGACCGACCAGGTGGCCGTCGTGACCCTCAACCGCCCCGAGAAGCTGAACGCCATGACGGCGCAGATGGGCGCCGAGATGGACGACGCGATGGCCGAGGCCGACGAGGACGACTCGGTCCGGGCCGTGGTGGTCACCGGGGCCGGACGCGGCTTCTGCGCCGGCGCGGACCTCGGATCCGGCGGTCGCTTCGCCGCGGGATGGGGGACGGTCGAGGGCAAGCTCCGGCACAGGTGGCCGATGGACGTCCGCAAGCCGGTGATCGCCGCCATCAACGGACCGGCGGTCGGTGCCGGGCTGACCTGGCCGATGCAGGCGGACATCCGCTACGTGGCCGAGGACGCCAAGCTGGCCTTCGCCTTCGTCCGCCGGGGCGTGCTCCCCGAGCTTGCCTCGCACGTGATCGTCGCCCGGGTGGCCGGGCTCTCGAACGCCGCCGAGCTCCTCTTCTCGGGAAGAACTTTCAGCGGCCGAGAGGCCGTGGAGTACGGGATCGCGACCAAGGCGTTCCCCGCCGACCAGGTCCTTCCCGAGGCGATGGCGCTGGCGAGGGACATCGCCACCAACGCAGCCCCGCTCTCGGTCGCGATCTCCAAGCGCCTCCTGTGGGAGGGCGTCGGCGTCGACCTGCAGGCGCTGCGTCGCCGCGAGGGTGCGCTCCTCGACTTCACCACGAGCATGCCGGACTCCAAGGAGGGCACCATGGCCTTCTTGGAGAAGCGGACCCCGGCCTGGAGCGGGCGGGTCTCCCAAGAGCTCCCGGATTGGCCGGACTGAACCGCCTCAGGGCCAGCGGGACCGCGTCTCCTCGAGGAGGTCGCCGACGACCTCGGAGGCCCCGGAGAACACCATCGTCGGTCGCCGACCGGGCCCGAACCGGGGCCATCCCGGGTCGCCGTCGGTGATGAATGCGGCCCAGGCGTCGTGCATCTGGTCGGCGAGCGGCTGGGGCGGGTCGTCGCCTGCGACCACCCTCGCGTGCTCGTCGTCGAGCACGTCGAACACGAAGGGCAGGTCGAGGCAGTGCACCGCGCCGAGCCCGCCGAGCGCCTGGGTCCGCCAGTCGAACTGGTAGTGGTACGTCGCGGCGCCGGCGCCGGCGCGCGCCTCGGCCACCCTCCAGGCCGGCAGCCGAAACGTGCGGTCGGTGGCCGCCTGGCCGAGCCGGGTCCCGGGGTCCGGGTAGGCGACGCGATAGGCGGCCGCGCCGGCGTCGTCGAGGCCGAGTGAGCGCAGCGCACGCTCGGCCACGGCCTCGTCGGGCTTGGACATCCGGGCGAGCGCCGTCACCTCCTCGGCCGTCGTGCCGATGAGGACCCGGCATGCCGAACCCGCGCCCGATGCGATCGCCTTCATCGGGGGCTCGGGCACCACGTCGCCGTCGATGACCGGGGAGAAGGAGAGCCCCCTTCCGAACCGCTCGGCCGCCGAGCCCTCCGGCGCTGCGGTGGCCGCGGTCTGCGCCTCAACCAGCTTGGACGGCGGGACCCGGGAGAACCCCTCCAAGGTCGCCTCCACCCCGAGCTCGGCCGCGACCTTCGCGCGCAGCTCGGCGACCGCTTCGCTCGACGGGGCCGGGAAGACCGAGCCGCTCATCGGGATCGCGGAGCGGAACAGGCCCTGGGCTCGCGGCAGCGTGGTCAGCAGCATCGTGGCCGCGCCCCCGGCGCTCTGGCCACCGACGGTGACCTTCGCCGGGTCCCCGCCGAACGCGGCGATGTTCGCCTGCACCCACTCGAGCGCTGCGATCCAGTCGAGGACGGCCCGGTTGGGTTGGGCGCCGGGGATCTCGAGGAACCCCTCGGCGCCCAGTCGGTAGCCGGCGCTCACGACGACCACGCCGTCGCGGGCGAAGCGGTCGCCGTCGTACCAGGTGCTCGACGGGGTGCCGGTCACGAACCCTCCACCGTGGATCCAGACGAGGACCGGGAGCCCGGCCGCACCGAGCTCGGGCGTGAAGACGTTGAGCGACAGGCACTCGGGGGCCTCGCCCCCGTCGATGGTCGGCTCGGGGATCAGCGTGAAGCCCGTCGCCGGCTGCGGCGCAGTGGGCGCCGAGTGGAGCGCCGGACGCTCGCCCTCCCAGGGCTCGACCGGCGCCGGCGCCCTGAAGCGGAGATCCCCGAAGGGGGCCCTGGCGAAGGGGATGCCCCGGAAGAAGAGGCCGTGGGCGCCGGCCGACCCCCGCACCCTGCCGGCCTCGGTCAGCACAACTGGCTCGCTCATGGGCTCCTCCGCGTCGCTCCCGTCCAGTCCACCAGCCGGGTGCGGCGGGCGCTAGCCGGACGGGTCGGCACCCAGCGGCGACCCCGCACGCGACCGCGCCGCGAGGAGGACGCCCCCGCACACGAGCACCGCCCCGCAGAGCTGGAGCGCGCTCGGGCGCTGCGAGAGGACGACGGCGGCCAGGACGAGCGAGGCGGCCGGCTGGAGCAGGAGGAGCACCGAGGAGATGGCTGCGGGCAGGTGCGGCAGTGAGGCCGTGATGAGCAGCCACCCGACGGTCTGGCTGGTCAACGCCAGGACGACCAGCCAGAAGAGCGACGGTCCCGACAGCGAGAACCCCATCTGGCCGACGGCGAGGCCGAGCAGGAGCGATGAGACCGCTGCCCCCGCAGTGGCGTCGAACAGCGGGCCGGCCACATGGCCGCTCCCCCTCGTGCTCATCCGGAAGACCAGGATGAACGCGGAGTAGGCCACCGACGCGCTCAGCCCGTAGAGGACGCCGGCGACAGGGTGGAAGCCGGTGCCGGCCGCCGAGGTGCCGAGGCCGGCCAGGAGCACCACGCCGAAGAGCACGATCGGCAGCGCGACCAGGAACTGCGACCTCGGCCGCTCGCGCAGGGCCGCCCACGCGATGAAGGTGACGAAGACCACCTGCAGGTTGGCGAGCACCGTGGCGATGCCCGCCCCCACGTCGTAGATCGCCCGCGTCCAGAGCACCAGGTCGACCCCGAGGCACATCCCGCCCACCAGCGCCGTCGCCCGCATCCGCAGCGGACGCGACCCGCGAGCTCGGCCCTCGGCCCCGGCCAACACAGCGAGGACCGGCAGGGCGATGACGCAGCGGTAGAACGAGGTGGTGCCGGGCGGGGTGTCGGCCAGGCGCGAGACGATCGCCGACGACGAGATGCACGCCGCCCCGAGCAGGGTTGCCACGACCGGGCTGACCGAGACGCCGAGCACCGAGCGCGACCCCGATGCGGGCTCGGGTCGGACCGCCTCGGCGCGCATCCCTTGACGCTACGGCAACGCCACCGGCGCGCCGGTTCCCGCCTCGATCAGCGCTCCGACGCCTGGAGGAGCCCGAGGACCACCGAGTCGTAGAGCGCCTGCCAACTCGCCTCGATGATGTTCTCCGACACCCCGATGGTCGTCCAGGTCCGCTCGCCGTCGGTCGTGTCGACGAGGACCCGGGTGACCGCCCCGGTGCCGAGCCCGGTATCGAGGACCCGGACCCGGTAGTCGGTGAGGTGGATGCCGGCCAGCGCCCGGAAGTGCGGGCCGATGGCGCTGCGCAGCGCGGCGTCGAGCGCATTGACCGGCCCGTTGCCCTCGGCGGTAGCCACCATGCGGCTCTCGCCGACGTGGACCTTGACCGTGGCCTCGGTGGTCACCGGCGGGGCATCGCCACCGCTCGACTTGGTGGGCGTCCCGTGGTCGGTGATGACGCGGTAGGACTCCACCTCGAAGAAATCCGGGCTCCAGCCGGTGGCCCGCCGAAGCAGCAGCTCGAGCGAGCCATCGGCGACCTCGAAGTGGTACCCCTCGTGCTCGAGCGCTTTGAGCTCGTCGAGCACGCTGCCGAGGACCTCGCCGTCGAGGTCCAGTCCGAGCTCGCTCGCCTTCATCGCGAGCGTCGAGCGTCCGGCCATCTCCGAGACGACCACCCGCATGCCATTGCCCACGAGGTCCGGCGACACGTGCTCGTAGAGGTCACGCCGCCGCGCCACCGCGCTCGCGTGCAGGCCGCCCTTGTGGGCGAAGGCCGACGTGCCGACGTAGGGCTGTTGGGGGCTCGGGGTGATGTTCACGAGCTCGGCGATGTGGTGGGACACCGCGGTGAGCCGTTCCAGGCGATCGGGCGGGATCGTGCGGACCGAGAGCTTCAGGGTGAGATCGGGGATCGCCGCAGCAAGGTCGGTGTTGCCGGCACGCTCGCCGTAGCCGTTCACGCAGCCCTGCACGTGGGTGGCCCCCGCCCCGACCGCGGCCAGGGTGTTGGCGACCGCGCACCCCGCGTCGTTGTGGCAGTGGATGCCGACCTGGGTCTCGGCCCAGTCGACCACCTCGAGAACGATCGACGCGATGTCGTGGGGCAGCGTCCCCCCGTTCGTGTCGCACAGCACCAACGCCTCGGCCCCGGACTCCTCGGCGGCCCGCAGGACCCGGAGGGCGAACTGCGGGTTGTGCCGGTAGCCGTCGAAGAAGTGCTCGGCATCGAGGAACACCCGCTTGTCCCGGCGGCGCAGGAACTCGACCGAGTCGGCGACCATCGCGACCGCCTCGTCGAGATCGGTGCGCAGAGCGTCGATCACGTGGCGGTCCCAGGACTTGGCCACGATGCAGACGGTCGAGGTGTCGGCATCCACGAGCTTGCGAAGCGTCTCGTCGGCGTCGGCCTTCGCGCCCGCCCGCCGGGTCGACCCGAAGGCCACGAGCGTCGAGGTCGCCAGGCGCAGCTCGGAGGGCGCCCGCCGGAAGAACTCGTCGTCCTTCGGGTTGGCGCCGGGCCAGCCGCCCTCGATGTAGGCCACGCCCAGGTGGTCCAGCTGCTCGGCGACCCGGAGCTTGTCGTCGACGGTGAGCGAGAGCCCCTCTTGCTGGCTCCCGTCTCGCAGCGTCGTGTCGAACACGTCGACCGAGTCGGGCCACGCCGGCATGTCGAAGTCGTGGGCGCCCGAGCGGTGCGCGTGCCCCACCCTGGAGTGGTCACTCGACATGGTCGAGCCAGTCCTTGTAGCGGTCGACCTCGCCCCGGACGGTGGCGAAGTAGGTCTGCTGGATCTCTTTGGTGATGGGGCCGGGGCGCCCGGTGCCGACCTCGCGGTCGTCCACCGAGCAGATCGGGACGACCTCGGCCGCCGTCCCGGTCAAGAAGGCCTCGTCGGCGGTGTAGAGGTCGGTCCGCACGAGCGACTCGTGGGTCACGGCGTAGCCGTGGTCGGCGGCGATCGTCTCGACGGTGCGCTGGGTGATCCCGTCGAGCGCGCCGGCGTCCGAGGGCGGCGGCGTCACGACGCTCTGGCCCCGGACGATGAAGAGGTTCTCCCCGGTGCACTCGCTCACGTGGCCGTCGGGTGCGAGCAGGATCGCCTCGTCGTAGCCGGCCTTCAGCGCTTCGACCTTGGCGAGCGAGGAGTTGAGGTACATGCCGGTGCTCTTGGCCGCCGTGGGCACCGCGTTGGGGTCGTGGCGCTGCCAGGAGCTGATCTTCACCCTGACCCCGTTGGCCACCCCCTCGTCGCCGAGATAGCTCGCCCACGGCCACGCTGCGATGGCGGCGTTCACCGGGCAGGGAAGCGGGTTGAGGCCCATCTCCCCGTAGCCGAGGTAGACGATCGGCCGGAGGTAGCAGCCGTCGACGAGTCGGTTCACCCGAACGACGTCCTTGGCGCCGTCGATCAGCTGCTCGAGCGTGAAGGGCACATCGATCATGAGGATCTTGGCCGAGGCCAGGAGGCGCTCCATGTGCTCGCGCAGGCGGAACACCGCGACGCCCTCGGCGGTGCGATAGGCCCGGATCCCCTCGAAGACCCCCGAGCCGTAGTGCATCGTGTGGGTGAGGATGTGGACCTTCGCCTCGGCCCAGTCGACCATCTCGCCGTCCATCCAGATCTTCTCGGTCGGGGTGATGGGCATGTTCAAAGCCTTTCTGCGATCGCGGTGCCGATCGACGTCGTGGACCACGCATCGGCGCCGCTTGGTGGATGGGAGAGCTGGTCGGAGGAGATGAAGTCGGCCACGGCCTTGTCGATGCGGGACGCGGCGTCGGCCTCGCCCAGGAAGTCGAGCATCAGGCTCGCCGAGCGGATCGCAGCGAGCGGGTTCGCCTTGTTGCTTCCCGCGATGTCGTGGGCGGCCCCGTGCACCGGCTCGAACATGGAGGGCCCGGTCCTCGCCGCGTTCAGGTTCGCCGAGGCGGCGAACCCGATGCCCCCGCAGACCGCCCCGGCGAGGTCGGTCAGGATGTCACCGAAGAGGTTGTCCGTCACGATGACGTCGTAGCTCGCCGGGCGCTCGACGAGATAGATGCAGGCCGCGTCGACGTGGTTGTAGTCCCGCATCACCTCGGGGTACTCGCCCCCGACCTCGGCAAAGGTCCGCTGCCAGAGGTCACCGGCGAACGTGAGCACGTTGGTCTTGTGCACAAGGGTGAGCCGACGGGCCGGTCGCCGCTCGGCCAGGTCGTAGGCGAATCGGACGCAGCGCTCGGCCCCCATCCGCGTGTTGACCGAGCCCTGGGTCGCAACCTCGTGCGGCGTGCCCTTGCGAAGGAATCCGCCCTCCCCCGCGTAGGTGCCCTCGGTGTTCTCCCGGATGACCACGAAGTCGGCGCCGGCGGCGATCGAGCCCGGGGCCCCCATGAACGGGCGCATGTTGATGAAGAGGTCAAGCTCGAAGCGCATGCGCAGGAGGAGCCCCCGCTCGAGCGTCCCGGCCGGGATCGTCGTGTCGCCGACCGGAGGGCCGACCGCCCCGAGCAAGATGGCGTCCTGGCCCCGCAGCTCCTCGAGCACCGAGTCGCTCAGGACCTCGCCGGTCCTCGCGTAGCGGTCGGCCCCGAGGTCGTAGTCCGTGGTGTGCAACGTGACGCCTGCCGCGTCCACCACCTTGAGCGCCTCTGCGAGCACCTCGGGACCGATCCCGTCGCCGCCGATCACCGCGACGTCGTGCGAACGCCCGGTCACCGGCGTTCTCCAACCGGCGCTCGAGACCCGGGCCGTTCGGGGCTGCTTCCAAGTGTCGTCATCTTCTCGGTCCAGTGTCCTCTCTCGGCGGGTTCCATCGGTCCGGAAATTGAAAAACCGCCCACGGAGTGGACGGTCGAGCAGGCACGCACCACGCGGGGCACGTGCCTACATGATGATAATTACGCGCGCGAGGTGGGGTGTCATGGGACGCCTAGTCTCCCCCACGATGCCCTGGTCCGTCAACCACTTCGCCGCCGCTCAAGACCCCCGCGCAGGTCGGATCCACCGTCGGGCGCCCGCGCCCGGGCGCCCCCCCGAGAGCGGGCCTAAGGCCGAGCACCACCGCCGGCCGCGCGCGTGAGTGCCCCGATCGTCGGCATCACGACGGGCGAGCTCGTCGTCACCCACGGGGTGTGGGAGGAGAACGCGGCCACACTGCCCGCCGGCTACCTGCACGCCTTGTCCCGGGCCGGGGCGGTGCCCGTCGTGCTCTCGCCGTCCCCCGGCGCAGCGAGGGTCCTCGTCGAGCGGCTCGACGGGTTGCTCCTGAGCGGCGGGGCCGACCTCGACCCCGAGCGCTACGAGGCGGTGCGCCACCCGAAGACCCAGCCGGCGGACCGCGCGCGGGACGACTTCGAGCTCGCGCTCTTGGACGCAGCGTCGGCCCTGGAGCTCCCGGTGCTTGGCATCTGCCGCGGGATCCAGGTGCTGAACGTCTGGCGGGGGGGCACCCTGCACCAGCACCTCCCCGATGTCGTCGGTCACCGGCGGCACATGGCGGTGCCGGGGACCTTCTCGGACCACCTTGTGCGGGCGGCACCGGCGAGCCGGCTCGGCGCCATCCTGGGCCGACCCGAGCTCGAGGCGCCCGGGCACCACCACCAGGCCGTCGACCGCATCGGGTCGGGGCTCGTCCCGAGCGCGTGGGCCGAGGACGGCACCATCGAGGGCCTGGAGGACCCCGATCGGCGGTTCCTCGTGGCCGTCCAGTGGCATCCCGAGGTCGGCGACGATCCCTCGCTCTTCGAGGCCCTGGTCGCCGCCTGCGCCCGTTCGTCCGCCTGAGCAGGGCCCCGCCGCTCCGAGCCCGGGTTGCCCGGGCTCCGGGACGAGGCGACGGTACGATCGTCGGGTCCCCGCCGGTCGCCCCCGACCCGATGCGGGCCGAGCGGAGTGATGCCAACTGATCGAGGCGCGCAGTCTCTCGAAGCGCTACGGCAAGACGCTCGCGGTCGACAACCTCTCCTTTGACGTTCGTCCGGGCCAGGTCACCGGCTTCCTCGGGCCGAACGGCTCGGGCAAGTCCACGACGATGCGGATGATCATGGGCCTCGACGCCCCCAACGCCGGGACCGTCATGATCAACGGCCGGCGTTACGGCGACCTGCCCTGGCCCCTGCACGAGGTCGGTGCGCTGCTCGAGTCCAAGGCGATCCACCCGGGCCGCAGCGCCTACAACCACCTCTGGGTCCTCGCCCAGACGAACCACATCGCGAAGAAGCGCGTCGACGAGGTCCTGGACCTCGTGGGGCTGAGCGAGGTGGCGCGCCGGCGGGCGGGGAAGTTCTCGCTCGGGATGACCCAACGGCTGGGCATCGCCGCGGCGCTGCTCGGTGACCCCGGCGTGCTCCTCTTCGACGAGCCGGTGAACGGGCTCGACCCCGAGGGGATCCTGTGGGTCCGCAACCTGCTCCGTTGGCTGGCCTCCCAGGGCCGGACCGTCTTCGTCTCGAGCCACCTCATGAGCGAGATGGCGCTCACCGCGGACCACGTGGTGGTGATCGGCCGGGGACGGCTGATCGCGGATCGGCCGGTGGCCGATCTCGTCACGCAGAGCTCGGGCCGGGTCGTGAAGGTGCGGACGCCCGATGCCGAGCGGCTGCACCCGCTCTTGCAGGGGGCCGGCGCGACGGTGTCGACGGGGACCGACGGTTCGATCACCGTCGAGGGGATCGGGGCCGAGCGCATCGGCGATCTGGCGGCCGAGCACGGCTTGCGCCTGCACGAGCTGACGCCGATGACCGCCTCGCTCGAGGAGGCCTTCATGGACCTGACCCGCGACAGCGTCGAGTTCCGCGGCGCCGCCGGGGAGCCGCTCGCTTCCGACACCCAGGCGATGGAGGCGGCCCGATGACCGTCGGCGCCCAGACCCTCGCCACCCTGCCCCCACCCGCCGTGCCGGCCGGGCACTACGGCGCCTTCGGCCAGATGCGCAGCGAGTGGACCAAGATGCGCTCGGTCCGATCGACCATCTGGACGCTCATCGTGACCGTGCTGGCCGTGGTGGGCATCGGCATCGTCGCCACCGCGGTCACCGCTGCGCAATGGCGCCAGGGCGGGATCGTCGATCACGTGACCTTCGACCCCACGGCGCGCAGCCTGGCCGGCCTGTTCCTGGGTCAGATCGTGATCGGGGTCCTGGGCGTGCTCGTCATGAGCGCCGAGTACGGCACCGGGACGATCAGGGCGACCCTTTCGGCCATCCCGAACCGCCCGCTCGTGCTGGCCTGCAAGGTCGCGGTCTTCGGCGTCGCCACACTGATCGCCAGCGAGATCCTGACCTTCGCCGCGTTCTTCATCGGCCAACAGCTCCTCAAGGGCACGACGCCCTATGCGACGATCGGCCAGCCTGGCGTGCTCCGCGCGGTGGCCGGGGCCGGATTGGTGCTCACCGTCCTCGGGCTGCTCGCCCTCGGCATCGCCACCATCATCCGGCACACCGCCGGCGCCCTCGCCACCTATGTCGGCGTGCTCCTGGTGTTGCCGCTCATCCTCCAGGCCTTCCCGGTCTCCTTCCAGCACGCCACCATCCGCTACATGCCGCTCGTCATCGGCGAGAACATGGCGGCCACCCGGCCCGACATCCACGACTTCGGCGGGGGCGTGCTGCTCTCGCCCTGGGTCGGCTTCGGCGTGCTGTGCGCGTACGCGTTCGTCGCGCTCGTGGTGGGCGGCGTGGTCATGGTCCGCCGGGACGCCTAGCAGCGCAGGGGCTCGCCCGGCCGCCGGCCCGCGCGGGCGGTTTCCGGCAGCCGATAGCCTCCTAGGACGGATTACGCCGCTCCGGCGCTGCACCCTCACGGGAGCGAGACGATGACCCCAAGCGAACAGGGCGAAGGCACCAAGCTGACCCAGGAGACCTACGACCGGCTGGTGGGCGAGCTCGAGGACCTGACGACCAGGGGACGGACCGAGATCGCCACCATCATCGAGGCGGCTCGGGCCCTGGGCGACCTCTCGGAGAACGGCGACTACCACGCCGCCAAGGACACCCAGGGGAAGATGGAGTCCCGGATCCGCCAGCTCCAGGCCCTCTTGAAGCAGGCCAGCATCGTCGAGGACCGCCGGGCCGGTGACGGCTCGGTCGCCGCCGGTTCGGTCGTCGCGCTGCGCTACGAGGGCGACGACGAGGACGACGTCCAGCGGTTCTTCGTGGGTTCGATCGAGGAACGGCGCGGCGACATGGCCGTCGTCTCGCCGAGCGCCCCGCTCGGCAAGGCCCTCCTCGGCCGGAAGGCCGGGGACACGGTCGAGTACCAGGCCCCGGGCGGCTCGCTTCGGGTCGAGGTCGTCGAGGTGGAGGCCTGATGGCGAAGTCCAAGATGACGCTGGTCGACAAGGTGTGGGAGTCGCACCTCGTCCGTTCGGCCGAGGGCGAGCCCGACCTGCTCTTCATCGACCTCCACCTGGTCCACGAGGTCACCTCCCCCCAGGCCTTCGAGGGCCTGCGGATGGCCGGGCGGGGGGTGCGCCGCCCCGATCTCACCGTTGCCACCGCCGACCACAACGTGCCGACCGTAGACGTCGACAAGCCGATCGCCGACCCGGTCTCCAAGAAGCAGCTCGAGGTGCTGGCGGCCAACTGCGAGGAGTTCGGCATCGTCTGCTACCCGATGGGGCACGCCAACCAGGGCATCGTCCACGTGATCGGGCCGGAGCTCGGCCTGAGCCAGCCCGGCATGACCATCGTGTGCGGCGACAGCCACACCTCCACCCACGGGGCCCTCGGTGCCCTCGCCTTCGGCATTGGCACGAGCGAGGTCGAGCACGTGCTCGCGACCCAGACGCTCCCCCAGATCCGCCCGGCCACCATGGCGGTGACGGTGGACGGCGAACTGCCCCCGGGCGTCACCGCGAAGGACGTGGCCCTGGCGATCATCGGGCGGATCGGGACCGGTGGCGGGATGGGGCACGTCGTCGAGTACCGGGGCACGGCCATCACGTCGCTCTCCATGGAGGGCCGCATGACGCTGTGCAACATGAGCATCGAGGGCGGCGCCCGGGCCGGCATGGTGGCCCCCGACGACGCGACCTTCGCCTACCTGGAGGGAAGGCCCCACGCCCCGAAGGGCAAGGCGTGGGAGCAGGCGCTCGACGAGTGGCGGGCCCTGCCGACCGACGAGGGGGCGACCTTCGACAAGGAGGTCGTGCTGGAGGCGGCCGGCCTCCTCCCCCACGTGACCTGGGGCACCAACCCCGGCCAGGTCGTGGCGATCGACGGATCGGTCCCGGACCCCGACTCCTTCGCCGAGCCGGCCGAACGCGAGGCGGCCGCCCGGGCGCTCGCCTACATGGGCCTCACGGCCGGCACCGCGATCCGCGACATCCAGGTCGACACGGTCTTCATCGGCTCGTGCACCAACTCGCGCATCGAGGACCTCCGGGCTGCCGCCGCGGTCGCCGAGGGGAACCACGTGGTGGCGGGGGTGCGGGCCCTCGTGGTGCCCGGCTCGCACCGGGTGAAGGCCCAGGCCGAGTCCGAAGGCCTCGACGAGGTGTTCCGCGCCGCAGGATTCGAGTGGCGCGAGCCGGGCTGCTCGATGTGCCTCGCCATGAACCCCGACAAGCTCACCCCCGGCGAGCGGTGCGCCTCGACGTCCAACCGGAACTTCGAGGGTCGCCAGGGCCGGGGCGGCAGGACGCACCTCGTCTCCCCGGCGGTCGCAGCGGCGACGGCCGTACTCGGTCGGTTCGGGCTCCCCACGGAGGTCGCCCGATGAGGCCGGTCACCGTGGTTTCCGGGACGGCGGTCCCCCTCGACCGCTCGGACGTCGACACCGACCAGATCATCCCGTCGGACTGGCTGAAGCGGGTCGAGCGCACCGGCTTCGGCGCCGGGCTGTTCGCAGAGTGGCGCGACGACCGAAGCTTCGTGCTCAACCGCGAGGAGTACGCCGGGGCGAGCATCCTCGTGGCCGGCCCCAACTTCGGGACCGGCTCCTCACGGGAGCACGCGGTGTGGGCCCTACTCGACTACGGCTTCGAGGCCGTCGTCTCGCCGCGCTTCGGCGACATCTTCGCCAACAACTGCACCAAGCAGGGACTCGTACCGGTGAGGGTCGACCCCGAGGTGGGCCGGGCGCTGCTCGACGCGCTAGCGGCAGATCCGTCCCTCGAGGTCACCATCGACGTCGAGCGGGGCACCATCGAGGCCCCGGCGGCCGGCATTGCCGGCACCTTCCCGCTCGACGAGTTCACGAGGACCCGCCTCGTGCACGGGTGGGACGACATCGGCCTCACGCTGCGCCACGAGGACAGCATCACCGCCTACGAGGCGACCCGACCCGCCTGGCGACCCTCGGCGAGCGCCTGAGTCTCCTTCAGTCTCCGGCCGCCGGCCGGGCCCGGTTGGCCGCACTCACCACGGCGCGCATGGAGGCCTCGAGGATGCTCGAGTCCATGCCCACGCCCCACAACCGCCGGCCATCGGACTCCACCTCGACGTAGGCCACCGCCGAGGCCCCGCTGCCGGCAGTCAGGGCATGCTCGGTGTAGTCGACCACCTCGAGCTCCACGCCGAGGCCGGCCAGCCCCGAGACGAGCGCGTCGATCGGGCCGTTGCCCGACCCTTGCACCGTGCGGTGCTGCCCGTCGACCACCAGCTGGGCCACGACCGTGGTGCCCTCGCCCCCCGAGGAGACCTCGCTCGAGAGCAGGCGGATCCCGGCGTCATCGGGCAGGTAGGTCCGGGTGAACACCTCCCACATCTCGGCCGGCCGGATCTCGGTCCCGCTCGCCTCGGTCACCGACTGGACGGCCTTGGAGAACTCGATCTGCAGTCGCCGGGGCAGGTCGAGGCCGTGCTCGGTGTCCATCACGTACGCGACGCCACCCTTGCCCGACTGGCTGTTGACCCGGATGATCGCCTCGTAGGTGCGCCCGAGGTGCTTGGGGTCGATCGGCAGGTAGGGGACCTCCCAGGTGTCGTACTCCTCGCCGATCGCGGCCATCCCCTTCTTGATCGCGTCCTGGTGCGAGCCCGAGAACGCGGTGTACACGAGGTCCCCGACGTAGGGGTGCCTCGGGTGGACCGGGAGCCGGGTCGCGTATTCCGCCACCTTGCGGATCCGCTCGATGTCCCCGAAGTCGAGGGCCGGGTCGATGCCCTGGGAGAAGAGGTTCAAGGCGAGCGTGACGACGTCCACGTTCCCGGTGCGCTCCCCGTTGCCGAACAGCGTCCCCTCGATTCGGTCGGCCCCGGCGAGGACGGCCAGCTCGGCGGCCGCCACGGCGGTGCCCCGGTCGTTGTGCGGGTGCAGGCTGAGCACGACGCAGTCGCGGTTCGACACGGTCCGGCCGAACCACTCGATCACGTCTGCGTAGACGTTCGGGCTGTACATCTCGACCGTCGCCGGGAGGTTCAAGATGATCGGGTGCTCGGGGGTCGGCTCGATCACGTCCATGACCGCCTCGCAGATCTCCACCGCGTACTCGGGCTCGGTCCCGGTGAAGCTCTCGGGCGAGTACTCGTAGCGGATCTCGGTCCCCGGGCAGGTGGACTCGAGCTTCTTGCACAGCCGGGCCGCATTGACGGCGATGTCGGTGATGCCCGCCTTATCCAGTCCAAAGACCACCCGCCGCTGCAGGGTCGAGGTGGAGTTGTAGAAGTGGACGATGGCGCGCTTCGCGCCCTTGAGCGACGCGAAGGTCTGCTCGATCAGCTCGTCCCGGCACTGGACGAGGACCTGGATCTCAACGTCGTCGGGGACGAGGTCCTCCTCGATGAGGGTCCGCTGGAAGTCCCAGTCGGGCTGGGAGGCCGCCGGGAACCCCACCTCGATCTCCTTGAAGCCGATCTTGACCAATGCGTCGAAGAGCCGACGCTTGCGCTCGGGATCCATCGGGTCGATGAGAGCCTGGTTCCCGTCGCGCAGGTCCACGCTCGCCCAGCGCGGTGCCACCTCGAAGAGCCGGGCGGGCCAGGTGCGGTCGGCAAGTTGCAGCGGCACGTGGGAGAGGTAGCGGTCGAAGGGCATCGGCGACCCGTCGCACGGCAGTGCCAGGCGACGGCCCGCCGGGTCGCTCGTCTGGTGCGCTCGTGGTTCGCTCATGGCCTTCTCCTTGTGGTCCCTCGACCGTTCCGACCTCCGGCAACAAAAAACCTCCTGGCCGGAAGGCCAGGAGGCGTCGGACGAACGCGATGTGGCGTTCGCCGTCAGGTAAGCAGCAGGACCGAGATCGGGGTACCGGTCATCGTTGCCATCGTGGCAGCCCCCTGTGGACAAGTCAAGGAGGGGGCGACCCCGCCGCTCAGTAGGTCGGGTTGGGCAACGGGGCGGTGGGCTGGGCACCCGGCGCGCACGCCCGGGGGTCCCAGGGCCGGAGCGCCTCGTTGGGTGAGGACGGCGTGCCGATCGGCGAGGACTGGCTCGTTGTCGTAGTCGTGGTCGCGGCGCCGGCGCCCGGCGCGTTCACCGAGAAGTCGGTGCCGGTCACCACGGTGACCTGGGCGCCGCTCGCAACCTGGCTCGGGTCGTAGGCGATGATCACCGCCCCGCTCATCGAGCGTGCGACCTCCTCGGCGGCCGCCTCGGCCGACGCCGCGTGCGACGCGTAGTAGACGACGGTCTCGGCGACGTCGCCGGTCGAGGTGACGTCGCCCACCCCCACCGTGTGGAAGCCCAAGGCACCGAGCGCCGACTCCGTCGTGGCCGCCTGGTTGGCCACCCCCGAGCCGTTCATCACCGAGACGGTCACGGCCGAGGGGGCCGGGAGTTTCTGACCGGTGAGGGCGTCCACGTTCGGATTGATCCCGAGCACCTGGTCGACGGCGGCCCGGTCGGCCGCCGCGACCGGGAACTCGACCTGCCCGTAGTCGTAGCCGTTGTACATGAGGTCGCCGTACTGGCCACCGTTGGGGTCGGTCACGAGCGCGACCGGCAGCGTCAGCTGTGGAACCGTGTTCATGTTCACATGGTGGAAGTCGAGCACGAGTGCGGCCATCGCGTTGACGGACCACGACTGGTCGAAGGTAAGGTCGCTCTTCAGCGAGTTGACGAGCGAGATGTCCGAGATCGGGTTGCCGAGGCCCCGCTTGGCGACCGCCGAGGCGAGGACCCTCAAGAACTCGTGGTCGCGGCGGATTCGGGCCAGGTCGCTCTGGTTCTCATAGGGCCAGTCCTCGGCGTAGTGCGCCGAGGAGGTTCCCTGGTACTGGAGGTGCCGGGCCCGCACCACCTGGAGGGCCTGGACCCCGTTCAGATGCACGCAGGCCGCCGCCTGGACGTTCAGGCCCGACTCGGCGTCGAAGACCGACTCGGGGAAGGACATGTTGATGCCGCCCAGCGCGTCCACGACGTTCGCGAACTGGTCGAAGTTGAGCTCGACGGCGTGCTGGATCGGGATCCCGAAGTCCTCCTCGATGGAGGTGACCACCTGCGACACGCCCTGGTAAAGGCCGGCGTCGATCTTGTTGGGGCCCGTCGAGCGCGCGTTCGGGAGGAAGAGGTCCCGGGGGATCGACAGCAGTGCGAGGCGACGGTGGGTCTGGTCGACGTGCAGGATCATGATGACGTCGCTGTTCACGCCGTTCACCCCCTGCGAGCACACGCCGTAGGCGGGGTTCTGGACCGCGAGCGCGCACCGGGAGGTCGAGCCGAGCATCAAGATGTTCTCGGTCCCGACCTCGGCCCCGGAGAGGAAGTTGGAGCTGAGCCCGTTCACCTGCACCCGGTGCAGGTCGTGGGTCCAGTAGTAGGCGTATCCGGCGCCGGCGATGAGCAGGACGAGCACCACCACGAGGCCGATCGTCAGGCGGCGCCGGGCCCTCGATCGTGAGCGTCGGCGCCTCGGCGGGCCGCCGTTCCGGCGACCCCCTTGCATCTCCTCGCCCAGTGCCAGGAGCCCGGCGTGATCGCGGCGGGGACTGGGGCGTGCGTCGCGAACCGGGGGCCGACCGGGTCCCGCCGACCGGTATGGAGGCGCGCCGAGGGGTGACTCACGTCGGGTGCCCACACGGAGAGCCTAGGGTCCAGAGCCCCACGGATTGGGGGCACCCCCCGGTGACATTGGGGTCAGGTGCGGCCTTCGGCCCTGCCGAGCAACCGCTCGAGGACCGCGTCCTGGGCGAGGAGGTGCTCCTGGAGCTTCACCGACTCGTGCAGGATCGCGTCGGCGTCGTTATAGGTCGCGACGGAGCGCTTGTCGGCCGCCGCTACGAGCTCGTTCTGCCCGACGATGATCACCGACAGGAGCACCAGCTGCAAGAACGTCTGGGAGGCCCAGGACACGAGCGTGACCAGGTTGTGCGATCGGATGGCCGAGGGCAGGCTGACGATGGCGAGCGCCGCGAAGGCATACGCGCACCACATCGTCCCAACGGCATTGGTGACCCTCACCGCGAGCCACGAATTAAACCGAGCAAGCACGCTGCCGCTCGGCAGCTGCTGGCTCACACGGACCGGCGTCGAAGCGTGGTCGAGCTTCTCCTTGGTCCGTTGGTGCGGGACGTATTCGTAGACCGGTCGGGCTGTCACTGGGCCTCCTGGGGTCGAGGTGTGCACGCCTACTTAGCGCCGCAAGATGCGTAGCATCGTTGGGGCCGATCGCCCCAGCCCCGCGACCGGGTGGGCACCCGCCGGGAACGCCGACCCCTTCCAGCCGTCGGGCCCGGGGGGTCGGCCGGTCCGACACCGGCCGATCAACCGCCTGATACCGTCGAATCCTCTCGACGGCGGACCGCCTCGAGCCACCCAGCAGCTCGGGCCCCAGGGCCAGACGCGCCGGATCGCTCGCCCGGTCCGGTGGGGGCCGAGCGACACGTGCTGATCCAACTTCTCCGAACCTTTCTCTCCCGCTACCGGGTGCAGCTGCTCGGGCTGCTCGGGCTGCAGGCCGTCCAGGCGCTGCTCAACCTCTACCTGCCGAACCTGAACGCCGACATCATCGACCGGGGAGTGCTCACCGGGAACACCCGCTACATCTGGCACACCGGCGGCACCATGCTGGGCGTCGCGCTCGTGCAGGCGATCTTCGCCGTGCTGGCGGTGTTCCTCGGGGCCCGCGTCGCGATGGGCTTCGGACGCGACGTCCGAGAGGCCCTCTTCCACCGATCGATGGCGCTCTCGGCGCGCGAGGTCAACGAGCTCGGTGCGCCGTCGCTCATCACCAGGATCACCAACGACGTCCAGCAGGTCCAGCTGCTGGTCACGATGGTGTGCACCATGGCGCTGGCGGCGCCGGTCACGATCGTGGGCGGGATCATCCTGGCCCTCCGGCAGAACGCCGGGCTGACGTGGCTGCTCGGCGTGAGCATGCCGGTGCTCATCGTGTGCCTGGGCCTCGTGATCAGCCGGATGATCCCCCAGTTCCGCCTCATGCAGGAGCGGCTCGACAAGATCAACCAGGTCCTGCGCGAGCAGATCACCGGCATCCGCGTGGTGCGCGCCTTCGTGCGGGAGCGCCACGAGCGGGAGCGCTTCGAGACGGTGAACGTCCAGCTCACGGGCACCGCGATCGCCACCGGGCGCCTCATGGCGCTCATGTTCCCTGTCGTCATGCTCATCGTGAACTGCGCCAACGCTGCGGTGGTCTGGTTCGGGGCCAACCGGATCGTCCACGGGCAGATGACGATCGGATCCCTGATCGCCTTTCTCACCTACTTCACGCTCATCTTGTTCTCGGTGATGATGTCGACCTTCGTCGGCGTGATGGCGCCGCGCGCCGCGGTGAGCGCGGAACGGATCGAGGAGGTGCTGCACACCGAGCCCTCGGTCCAGCCCCCCGCCGAGCCGATCTTCGAGATGCCGACGCCCGGCACCCTCGAGCTGCGCGAGGTGAGCTTCGCCTACCCCGGCGCCGAGACCCCGGTGCTCGAGGACCTGAGCTTCCGCTCGCTGCCGGGCGAGACAACGGCGATCATCGGGAGCACCGGCTCGGGGAAGACCACGCTCGTCAACCTGGTGGCGCGCCTGTTCGACGCGACGAGCGGCTCGGTGCTCGTGGGCGGCGTCGACGTCCGGGACCTCAGCCCCGAGATCCTCTGGCACCGGATCGGTCTCGTGCCCCAGCGGGCGTTCCTCTTCTCGGGGACGGTCGCCAGCAACCTGCGCTACGCCAACCCCGATGCGACCGACGAGGAGCTGTGGTTCGCGCTGGAGGTGGCCGAGGCGAGCGGCTTCGTCACCTCCTTGGGCGGCCTCGAGGCCCGCATCACCCAGGGCGGCCTCAACCTCTCGGGCGGCCAGCGCCAGCGCATGAGCATCGCCCGGGCCCTGGTGAGGCGGCCCGACGTCTACATCTTCGACGACTCCTTCTCGGCGCTCGACCTCGCGACCGACGCCCGAATCCGGGCCTCGCTCGGCCCCTACGTGACCAACTCGACCGTGCTCATCGTCGCCCAACGGGTGTCCACCATCTTGAACGCGAACCGGATCGTCGTCCTGGAGGACGGCCGGGCGGTCGGCATCGGCACCCACGGCGAGCTCGTCCGGAGTTGCCCCACCTATGCCGAGATCGTGGCCTCCCAGATGGCCGAGGAGGTCCCGTGAACGTCGAGGCCGGGCCGAAGGCCGACGACGACGCCCACGAGCCCGAGGACTCCGAGTTCCAGCCACCCCCCTCGGCCGGGCCCTGGGGGCGCATGGTCGCGCCCGGAATGCCACTCGGGCGTTCGCGCGACTTCAAGGGCACCATGCGTCGGCTCGCGGTCCGGCTCACCCCGGAGGTCCCGAGGGTCGTCGGCGTGATCTTCCTCGCAGCGGGTGGCGTGGTTCTCTCGGCCTTCGGCCCGAGGATCCTCGGCGACGCGACCAACGTGATCTTCAACGGACTCATCCACGGCGGCCCGGGCGCCGTCAACTTCGGGGCGCTGCACCGGCTGCTCTGGGTGGCCGTCGGGCTGTACCTCGGCAGCGGCGTCTTCAACTATCTGGCCGCCTACACGCTGGCGGGGATGGTGCAGCGGACCATGCAGCGCCTTCGGGCCGACGTCGAGGACAAGCTGGCCCGCGTCCCGCTCAGCTACATCGACGGCACCCCACGGGGTGACCTGCTCAGCCGGGTTACCAACGACATCGACAACCTCGGCCAGAGCCTGCAACAGACGATCGGCCAGGCGCTCACCAACGTCTTCATGCTGATCGCCACGGTGATCATGATGTTCTCGATCTCCTGGCTGCTCGCACTGGTGGCCGTCATCTCCATCCCGCTCTCGATCGGCATCATCCGCTTCATCACGGTGCGATCGCGGGTCCGGTTCAGCGCGCAGTGGCGCCACACCGGGCGGGTCAACGCCCTCGTCGAGGAATCGCTCACCGGGCACAACGTGGTCAAGACCTTCGGACGCCAACGGGAGGTCGAACGGCGCTTCTCGACGACCAACGACGACATGTACCGGGCGAGCTTCGGCGCACAGTTCATGTCCGGGAGCATCCAGCCGATGATGGTGATGATCGGCAACCTGAACTACGTGGCGATCGCCGTGCTCGGCGGGGTGCGGGTCGCGCGGGGCGCGCTCAGCATCGGCGGCGTACAGGCGTTCAGCCAGTACTCCCGCCAGTTCGCCCAGCCGATCCAGATGCTGGCGTCGATGGCCAACCTGTTCCAGTCGGGCCTGGCCTCGGCCGAGCGGGTCTTCGAGTTCCTCGACGCCCCCGAGCAGACGCCCGACCCGCGCCCGGCGGAGGTTGCGGCGCCCGCCCCGGTGCGCGGGCGGGTCGAGTTCGAGCACATCTCCTTCTCCTATGACCCGGAGCGCCCGCTCGTGACCGACCTCTCGCTCGTGGCCGAGCCGGGCCAGACCGTGGCGATCGTCGGGCCGACGGGGGCCGGGAAGACCACCCTCGTGAACCTGATCATGCGCTTCTACGAGCTCGATGGGGGCCGGATCACCCTCGACGGCCGCGACATCTCCAAGATGCCGCGGGCCGAGCTGCGCTCGAACATCGGCATGGTCCTCCAGGACACCTGGATGTTCGAGGGCACCATCCGGGACAACATCGCGTACGGCAACTCGGACACGACCGAGGAGCAGATCGTCGGGGCGGCCAGGGCCGCCTACGTCGACCGGTTCGTGCACTCGCTCACCCATGGCTACGACACGGTGGTCGACGACGAGGGCGGCGTCATCAGCGCCGGCGAGAAGCAGCTCGTCACTATCGCGAGGGCGTTCCTCGCAAACCCCTCCATCCTCATCCTCGACGAGGCCACCAGCTCGGTCGACACCCGCACCGAGGTCCTGATCCAGGACGCCATGGCCAAGCTGCGCTCGCAGCGCACCAGCTTCGTGATCGCGCACCGGCTCTCGACGATTCGCAATGCCGACACGATCCTCGTCATGGAGGCGGGTCGCATCATCGAGCAGGGCCACCACAACGACTTGCTCGCCCGCGAGGGCGCCTACGCCCGTCTCTACCGGGCCCAGTTCGCGGGTGTGGCCACCTAGATCCCCAGCAGAGGCGGTCGCCGCACCGCGAACGGGCGAATCGGGGAAGCTCCAAGCGATGGCGGCCCGGAAGGGTCGCGTCGAGCTGTCGCTCCGTGCGAGGCGGCCCGACGCCTCTCTCGACGGCACGGGCGGCCCCAACCGCTACCTTGGCGCCGTGGCACGCGAGCGACGAAGGCACCGATGGGCGCTCGCCACCCTCCTCGTCGCCGCGGCAGCCCTGGCCCGCCGGGCGGCACGCAGCCAGCCGGTGGGTGACAGCTGGCCCCCGGTTGCCCGGGCGCCCAGCTCCCGGGCCGGGGGCGGCGCCTAGAGCTCGACCCGGTCGACCCCGAGGATCCCCGAGCTCCGGGCGAGGCCGGTGAGGACGTCGGCCGCCGGCTCGGCGTCGACCGAGAGCACCATCAGGGCGGTGTTGCCCTCCTCGGAGGGCGCGAGAGCCATGGAGCGGATCGAGATCCCGGCGTCGCCGAGCACGGTGCCAACCACGCCGATCATGCCCGGGCGGTCGTCGTTGCGGATGACCAGCATGTGCGGCGAGGGGGTCACCTCGACCCAGTGGTCGTCCACCATGACGATTCGCGGCGCCCCCTGGGGGCCCGAGGTGAGCGTGGCGGCGACCGAATGGGCGCCCGACCGCAGTGTGACGAGGTTCACGTACTCGGTCGGCGACGTGGACGAGCTCTCACGCACCCGCAGGCCGCGTCGCTCCGCGAGCTGGGGAACGTTCACATAGGAGACCGGGTCCTCGGTGCTCGTCGCGAACAGCCCCTTCAGCGCGCACAGCGTGAGGATGTCGGTGCGCTCCGAGGCCAGCGCACCCTGGACCTCGACCTCGAGGGACTCGGGGACCCGCTCGTGCAGGCAGCCGAAGAACCGGCCCAGCTGCTCGACCGGGCCCATGAACGGGCGCACCGCCTCGGACACCCCGCTCGCCGCGACGTTCACGGCAAAGGGGACGAAGTCCCCCGCCAACGCGAGCAGCACCTGCTCGGCGATCGTCACCCCGGCCTTGTCCTGCGCCTCGGCGGTCGATGCACCGAGGTGCGGCGTAACCACCACCGAGGGGAGCGCGAAGAGCGGGGACTCGGTGGTCGGCTCCTCCTTGAACACGTCGAGGCCCGCCCCGGCGATCGATCCCGAGGCGATGGCCGCCGCGAGGGCGTCCTCGTCGATGATCCCGCCACGCGCGGTGTTGACGATCCGCAGCCCGGGCTTCGCCTTGGCCAGCAGCTCGCGGCCGATGAGCCCCACCGTCTCGGCGTTCTTCGGCAGGTGGACGGTGAGGAAGTCGGCCTCGGCGACCAGGCGGTCGAGATCCATCAGCTCGACCCCGAGATGCCGGGCGCGCTCCTCGGACACATAGGGGTCGTAGGCGACGAGCCGCATGCCAAAGGAGAGCGAGCGCTGGGCGACGAGCGTGCCGACCCGGCCGAGCCCGACGATTCCGAGCGTCTTGCCGTGCAGCTCGACCCCCTCCCACTTGGAGCGCTCCCAGCGCCCCTGGACCAGCGCTGCGTGGGCCTGGGGCACGTTGCGGGCCTGGGCGAGGAGGAGGGCCATCGCCTGTTCGGCGGCCGAGAGGATGTTGGACTCCGGCGCATTCACCACCATGACGCCGCGGGCGGTCGCGGTGTCGACGTCGACGTTGTCCAGCCCGACCCCGGCGCGCCCGACGACGACCAGGTCGCTCCCCGCCTCGAGGAGCTCGGCGGTCACCTTGGTCGCCGACCGGATGATCAGCGCGTTGGCGCCCACGATCGCGCCGAGCAGCTCGGCGGGTTCCAGGCCCTCTTGGACCTCGACCTCGTGCCCAGCGGCGCGCAGGAGATCCAGCCCGCTCGCGGCGATCGACTCCGTCACCAAGACCTTGGCCACGTCCTCCTCCTTCTCGGAGTTATGGACGGGACTCGCCGAAGAGCGAGGCGAGGCGGCTGACGCCCTCGACGATGTCCTCGTCCCCCAATGCGTACGACATGCGGAAGTACCCCGGTGCCCCGAAGGCCTCCCCCGGGACGACGGCCACCCGCGCCTCGGCGATGCACAGGTCCGCCAACTCCGCGCTGGTGGCAGGCCGCCGGCCCCTGATCTCCCGCCCGAGCAGCCCCTTCACCGACGGGAAGGCGTAGAAGGCACCCTCGGGCTCGAGACACTCCACGCCCTCGATCTCGTTCAGCATCCCGACGATCGTGCGCCGGCGCCGATCGAAGGCCTCCCGCATGGCGGCGGCCGCCCCGAGGTCGCCCGAGACCGCCGCCAGCGCAGCCACCTGGGAGACGTTCGAGACGTTGGAGGTCTGGTGCGACTGGAGGTTGCTCGCAGCGGCGAGCGCGTCGGGCGGCCCGATCATCCAACCGACGCGCCAGCCGGTCATCGCGTACGTCTTGGCCACGCCGTTGATGACGATGCAGTTCTCCGCGAGCTCGGGCACGAGCACGGGCATCGAGTAGTGCCTGGCCGATCCGTAGACGAGGTGCTCGTAGATCTCGTCGGTGACCACCCACAGGCCTCGTTCGACGGCCCAGCGCCCGATGGCCTCGATCTTGTCGCGCGGGTAGACCGCGCCGGTCGGGTTCGACGGCGACACGAAGAGGAGGACCTTGGTCCGCTCGGTGGTGGCCGCCTCGAGGTCCTCGACCGAGACCCGGAAACCGGTCGTCTCGTCGCTCGGCACGGCGATCGGGACGCCGTCGGCGATCGCCACCGACTCGGGATAGGTCGTCCAGTACGGGGCGGGGATCAGGACCTCGTCGCCCGGGTCGCAGAGGACCAAGAAGGCGTTGGCCACCGCCTGCTTGGCGCCGTTGGTCACGAGCACCTGGGAGGGGGCGACCTCGAATCCCGAGTCGCGCCTGGTCTTGGCGGCGATCGCCTCGCGCAGGGCCGGCAGGCCCGGTGTCGGGGTGTAGTGGTGGCACGCCGGGTCGGCGCAGGCCGCCTGGGCCGCCTCCACGATGGGCGCCGGGGTCGGGAAGTCCGGCTCGCCGGCGCCGAAGCCCACGACGTGCTCGCCCGCGGCCTGCAGGGCCTTGGCGGCTGCGTCGACCGCCAGCGTCGCCGAGGGCGTAATTGCCGCCGCACGCTGGGAGATCCGTGAGCGGACCGTCGTGGAAGGACCGGGGGCCACGAATGCCATGATTCCATACGTGACCGAAGCCCCTGACATCTCCATTCCGCCCAACTTGCTCCCCTCCGACGGGCGCTTTGGGTCCGGACCCTCCAAGGTCCGCCCCGAGCAGGTGAAGGCGCTCGCCAGCGTCGCCGACACCTACCTCGGCACCAGTCATCGCCAGCTTGGCGTGAAGCAGGTCGTGGCCCGGCTCCGCTCGGGCCTTCGCGAGCTCTTCTCGCTCCCGGGGGACTACGAGGTCGTGCTCGGCAACGGCGGGACCACCGCCTTCTGGGACGCGGCCACCTTCTGCCTGATCGAGGAGCGCAGCCAGCACTTGAGCTTCGGCGAGTTCTCCTCCAAGTTCGCGGCGGCCGCCAAGGCGGCCCCGCACCTGTCGGACCCCGAGGTCATCGAGTCACCCCCCGGCACGCACCCCGAGGCCGAGGCGAACCCCGACGTCGACCTCTACGCGCTCACCCACAACGAGACCTCGACCGGGGTGTCGATGCCCGTCACGCGGCCCAAGGGGGCGGGCGCAGGCCTGGTCGCGGTGGACGCGACCTCCGCTGCCGGCGGACTGGCCGTCGACCCGACGCAGTTCGACGCCTACTACCTCGCGCCCCAGAAATGCTTCGCAGCCGACGGCGGCCTGTGGGTCGCCCTCCTCTCGCCGGCCGCGGTCGAGCGTGTCGAGCGCATCTCGGCGGGCGGCCGTTGGGTCCCGGCCTCACTCGACTTGAAGATCGCGCTCGACAACTCGCGCTCGGAGCAGACCTACAACACCCCGGCCCTCGCCACGCTGTTCCTCTTCGTCGACCAGCTCGAGTGGATGCTCGGCAACGGCGGGCTCATGTGGACGACCTCCCGGTGCGACCGCTCGGCCGAGATCCTCTACACGTGGGCCGAGCAGTCGGACTTCGCGAACCCCTTCGTGCAGCGCCCGGCCGACCGCAGCCACGTGGTGGGCACGATCGATTTCACCGACGCCGTCGACGCGGCGGCGGTGGCCAAGGTGCTGCGGGCCAACGGCATCCTCGACACCGAGCCCTACCGCAAGCTCGGCCGCAACCAGCTGCGGATCGCGATGTTCCCCGCCATCGAGCCCGACGACGTCGCGGCGCTCTGCGGCTGCATCAACTACGTGGTGGGCGCCCTGGCCTCCTGAGCGCAGCCGGTGGGCCGCCGGTCAGCCCCCCGAGACGTCCTGGACCCGCCGGCGGCCCTGGGAGATGAAGGGCATCATCTCCCGGAGTTCTTCGCCGACCTTCTCGATCTGGTGGGCCCGGGCCTTCTCGCGCAGCTCGTTGAACACCGGCCGGCCGTTGCGGTTCTCGGCGATCCACTCCTCGGCGAAGCTGCCGTCCTTGATGTCGGCGAGGATCCGGCGCATCACGGCGCGGACCGAGTCGTCGATCACCCTCGGACCCCGCGTGAGGTCGCCGTACTCGGCGGTGTCCGAGATGGAGTAGCGCATCCCGGCGATGCCCTGCTCGTACATCAGGTCGACGATGAGCTTGAGCTCATGCAGGCACTCGAAGTAGGCCGACTCGGGTTGGTAGCCCGCCTCCACCAGCGTCTCGAACCCCGCCGTGACGAGGGCGGTCAACCCGCCGCAGAGGACGACCTGCTCGCCGAAGAGGTCGGTCTCGGTCTCCTCGTCGAAGGTGGTGTCGAGCACCCCGGCCCGGGTCGCGCCGATCGCGTGGGCGTAGGCGAGCGCGAGGCCGTGCGCCTTGCCGGTCGCGTCCTGGGCCACCGCCACGAGCGACGGCACCCCGCCGCCCTCGGTGTAGGTGCGCCGGACCAGGTGCCCGGGGCCCTTGGGGGCGACCATGGCGACGTCGACGCCCTCGGGCGGGACGATCTGCCCGAAGCGGATGTTGAACCCGTGGGCGAACATGAGGCAGTCGCCCGGCTCGATGTGCGGGGCCACCTCGGCGTCGTAGATGGCCTTCTGCTCGGTGTCGGGCAGGAGGAACATCACCACGTCGGCCTCGGTGGCGGCCTGCGAGACGGAGGTGACCCTCAGTCCCGCCTCCTCGGCCTTGGTGCGCGAGGCCGACCCCTCGCGCAGCCCCACCCGCACGTCGACCCCGGACTCGGAGAGGTTGAGGGCGTGCGCGTGGCCCTGGGAGCCGTAGCCCAAGATGGCGACCTTTCGCCCCGAGAGGAGCGAGGGGTCGGCGTCGGACTCGTAGTACAAGGTCGCCATGATCGGTTCTCCTGAGTGTCGCGAGGGTTGTGTTCTAGCCGCCCGAGCGGCCCAACTTTGGCAGGGCGACGCGGCCCGAGCGCTGCAGCTCGACGATCGTGTAGCCACCGAGCAGCCGCTCCAAGTCGTCCAGCGTGTCGGGGCTGCCGGCCAGCATCACGGTCAGACGGTCCGGTCCGACGTTCACGACCTCGCCCCGGAAGACGCCCACCAGCTCGATGATCTCGCTCCGCAGCCGGGCGTCCACCGCCACGGTGGCGAGCATGAGCTCGCGCTCGACCGCGGCGTCGGGTGCCAGCTGGGAGATGGAGACCACGTTGACCAGCTTGTCGAGCTGCTGGATCACCTGCTCGAGGGGGGCCGACTCGACGTCGACCACGATCGTGAGCCGGCTGAAGCGTTCGTCGTCGGTCGGAGCCACGGCCAGCGAGAAGATGTTGAAGCCCCGCCGGCTGAACAGCCCGGCGACCCGCGCCAACACGCCGGCCTTGTTCTCGACCAGGACCGTGAGGATGTGATGGCGGAAGCTCTCCCCCTCGCTCCGGGCGGTGGCGGCCGTCATTGGGCGACCCGCGCGCCGGCCTGGTTCGGGTGCACGACGATGTCGTCGTTGGACCCCCCGGCCGGGACCATCGGGAAGACCTTCTCGAACGCGTCGGTGCGGAAGTCCACGACCACCGGCCGGTCGTCGATGGCGTTCGCCTTCTCGATCGCCGGCGCAACCTCCTCGGGACTCTCGACGCGGATCCCGACGCACCCCATGGCCTCGGCCCACTTCACGTAGTCGGGAAGGTCCGGGGAGAGGTACACCTCCGAATAGCGCTCGGCGTAGAACATCTCCTGCCACTGGCGGACCATCCCCAGGTAGGCGTTGTTCAAGATCGCGACCTTGATCGGGATCCGTTCGGCCGACGCCGTCACCAGCTCCTGCGCGGTCATCTGGAAGCAACCGTCGCCGTCGATCGCCCAGACCGTCTTGTCGGGACGCCCGACCTTGGCACCGACCGCCGCCGGAACGGCGAAGCCCATGGTGCCCGCCCCGCCCGAGTTCACCCATGTGTAGGGGTGCTCGAAGCGCCAGTATTGGGAGGCCCACATCTGGTGCTGGCCGACGCCGGCCACGACGATGGTGTCCTCGGGGTTGAGGTCTCGCAGCGTCTCGACGACCATCTGGGGCTTCACGGTGCCCTCGGACTCCGCCTCGTAGTGCAGGGGGTACTCGCGCTGCCAGGCGCGCAGCTGGCCCCACCAGCCCTCACGGGCCGGGCGCCCGGCCGCCCGGGAGCCGGCCACGGCCGTTGCGCCCCGGTCCGTGCGGACCGCCGCCTCGTCGTGCACGAGGCCGGCCGCGTCGAGCGCGTCGAGCATCCGTTCCATCACCACACGGCAGTCGCCGACGATGGCCACCTCGGGGACCCGCACCTTGGCGATCTCGGCCGGGTCGATGTCGACGTGGATGACCTTGGCCCCGGGGGCGAACGCGTCGACCCTCCCGGTCACCCGGTCGTCGAAGCGCGAGCCAAGGGCCACGAGCAGGTCGGCTCGCTGCATGGCGGTGACGGCGGTGTAGTTGCCGTGCATGCCGGGCATCCCGAGACAGAGCGGGTGCGAATCGGGGAAGGCGCCGCGCGCCATGAGGGTCGTCACCACCGGGAACCCGGTGCGCTCGGCCAACTCGATGAGCGCGGCCGCCCCCCGGGACTTGAGGGCGCCGCCCCCGACGTAGAGGACCGGCCGCTCGGCGCGCAACATGAGCTCGACTGCGGCCGCGATCGCCGCCGGATCGCCCTCGGTGCGCGGGTGGTACCCGGGCAGGTCGAGGTCGGCCTCGGTCTCGGGCCAGTACCACTCCATCTGGGCGTTGGACACGTCCTTGGGCACGTCGATGAGGACCGGGCCCGGTCGGCCCGTGGTCGCGACGTGGAAGGCCGCCGCAACCGTGCGGGGGATGTCCTCGGCCCGCTTCACCAGCCAGTTGTGCTTGGTGATGCCCATGGTGACGCCGGTGATGTCGCACTCCTGGAAGGCGTCCGAGCCGATGGCCGAGGTCGAGACCTGGCCGGTGATCACCACGAGCGGCGTCGAGTCCATGTACGCGTTGGACAGCGGGGTGACCACGTTGGTGGCGCCCGGCCCGCTCGTCGCCATGGCCACCCCCGGCCGGCCGGTCACCATCGCGTAGCCCTCGGCCATGTGCCCGGCGCCCTGCTCGTGGCGGACGAGGATGTGGCGGATCGAGGAGTCGAGGATCGGGTCGTAGACGGGCAGGATCGCCCCACCAGGCAGGCCGAACATGACCTCAACGCCCTGGGTCTCGAGGCTCTTGATGAGTGCCTGGGCACCGGTGAGTCGCATGGTGTTGTCCTCGTCTCGCTGTGGGTGTCTTCGTTGTGGGCGGGTCGTCGAACTGGCGCTGAAAAGCAAACGACCTCCCGTTCGGGAGGTCGAGCGCGCGAGGAGATGTGGGTCGCGCGCTAGGTGATGACTACCAGGAGGCGGCTGGTGGGAAGGGTCCCGTTCTGCATAAGAGCGATCATTGTGCCACGTCCGCCGGCCGCCGACAACCTTCGGTCGATCAGAGGAAGGCGACCGGTGCGAAGCGCCCGCCCAGGAAGTCCCTCGGGTCGACCCCGATCACCTGCTCGAGCAGCGTGGCGTAGACCCTCCGGAAGTCGAGGTTGTAGACCTGGTTCCCCTCCGAGAGCTTGGTCAGGCTCGGCGGCTCGCCGTAGAAGCCGCCCTTCACGGGCTTGCCCGCCACGAACAGCACGTTGGCCCATCCATGGTCGGTCCCGGCGCTGGCGTTGGCGCCGACGCGACGGCCGAACTCCGTGTAGATCGCCACGACCGTCTCCCGGCCCCGCTTGGTGCCCGACACCGCGTCGAGGAACGCCCCGACCGCCGTGTCGAGCTCGGGCAGGAGCGCCGCCTGGGTGTCGACCTGATTGGTGTGGGTGTCGAAGCCACCGAGCTCCACGCTGAACACCTCGCTCGGCACGTCGGCGAGGAGCAGGTTGGCGACCACCGAGAGCTGGGTGGAGAGCACGTCGGCGGCGGACTGGCTCCCCCCGCCGTTGGCGATCGCGAGCGCGTTGGCGGCCCCGGTCCCCCCGGGCTTGGCGGCCCCGGTGAGGTGAAGCGGGTCCGAGCTCGCCGTCTTCTCCATGATCGGGCCGAACACCGAGCGCACCTCGAGGAGATCGGCATTGGCGTGCGCCGCGTCGGCCAACAGCCCCGACTCCGTGCGGGGGATCTCGGCCATCGTGCGATACCGGACGACGTCGAGGGGGGTGCCCGGAAGCCGGATCGGTCCGGGGGCCACCGCGGCCGCCTGGACTCGCTCGCCCGCGAGCAGCGTGGGCACCGTCGGCCCGATGGCCACCGCACGGAGCGGGTCGGCACGGACCTTGTCCATCCAACGGCCGAGCCATCCCGACCCCGTGGGGTCCGACGGCTCGGCGGTCTGCCAGATGTCCATCGACTCGAAGTGGCTGTAGTTGGGGTCGGCGAACCCGACGCCATGAACGATCGCGAGATGTCCCTTCGTCCAGAGCTTGTGGAGGCGGGGCATCGAGGGGTGCAGCCCGAATCCCTCGGAGAGCTCGAGCACCTGGGTGGGGTCGACTGCGAGGATCCCACGGGCCGCCGCGTACATCGGGTCCTTGTAGGGGATCACCGTGTTCAGTCCGTCGTTGCCGCCGTAGAGGGTGACGAGCACGAGGGTTCGCCCGGTGCTCGAGCCGAGCGAACCCTTGCTCGCCCCGGTCGTCGTCGACGAGAGCTGTTCCCAGAGCAGCGGCCCGGCGACCCCGGCCGCGCCCCCGAGGGCGGCGAGGGAGAGAAAGCGGCGCCGGCTCATCGGTGCGATCCCCCAGCGCCGCGCCGGGGGGGCCTCGGTGGTCTCGGGCATGGCTCCTCCCACGATCAGTTGCTCACGTACTCGGGCGACACGAGCGCCAGCGTCACGAGGTCCGGCGGGCTCTGGACCGCAGAAGACAGCGCCCTCGCCGTGGCGGCGGACCACGTCGGCACCGAGAGCAGCTGGCCGACGGCCTCCACCCTCGCGTTCGGCGCGGCGTCCTGCACCGGGGAGATGTCGGCCACCCGGACGAGGCGGCTCGCGAACTGCCAGCGGATCAGCGCTGCCGCGGTCGAGAGCCAGTAGGTGTTCTGGCCCCAGCCCCCGACGCTCGGCGGGTTGAACACGACCTGTCCGAGCCCGGCCAGAGTTCCGAGGATGGCATCGGGTTGGGTCTGGACGTCGGCCGCCTTCACCGACAGCGCCCGCAGCGCCCCGACCACGTACTCCACGGGCTGCTTGATGAGCCCACCGGCGGTCGCGGCCGAGGTGAACTGGGGGTTGGTCACGATGGCCCGCAGCAGGTTGCCGACATTGTGGTCGGCGGCGTACCCGGCCGACAGCTCGACCGCGATCGGGCTGGTCGGGGTGACTGGTGCGGCGAGGTGGCTCCAGAGGGCCGATGGGACATAGCGCGCCGAGGCGCCCGTCGTGGTTGCGATATCGATCACCTGGGTCCCCGAGTTGACGCCGGCGTGCCCGAGGAAGGTCTGGGGCGCGTTGGAGTGGTCGAGCGCGGAGATCGAGAAGGCCCCGGTGCGAAGGTCGAGGCGCCAGCCGGTGAAGCAGTAGGCGGCGGCGCGCACGTCGGCCTCGGTGTAGGTCCCCAGGCCCATCGTGAATCGCTCCATGAGTTCCCGGGCGAAGTTCTCGTTCGGGTCCGACGCCTTGTCGGTCGCAGCGTCCAGCCAGATCAACATGGCCGGATCGACCGCCACGGCCTGGGTGAGCTGGGTGAAGTTCCCTGCCCCAGACGTCCGGAAGAGCTGGTTCTGGCCGTACATGAACGAGGCGTAGCGCACCTTGGCGATGGCGGTCGGGAAGTGCCCGTGCAAGAGGAAGATCAGCTTCTCCTGCACCGGGTTGGTGGTTGCGACCATGCGGGCGACCCACCACGCCATGAGCTCGCGTGCCTCGGCGCGCAGGGTCCGCTCGTAGGCCTGCCTGGCGGCCACGTCGCCGCGGAGGGCCGCCCGGCCGGCGAGCGGCGAGGAGAAGGTCGGAGGGGTGATCGCGTCGCCGCCCGGGTCGGGCTGCCCGAGGCCGCCGAGCAATGTGTCGACGGTCGACCCGTAACCGGCGGTGACCCCGGCCGAGAGCTCGTCGGCGCTGGCGCCGAAGCCGAGCCGTCGGTAGAGGAGCGCGATGGAGGCCGTCGGGTCCAGGCTCACCGGCGTCCCCGTCGACCGTCGCGCTGCGTTCCCGCCACGACACCTCCCACTCCGTCGGGCCCAATCCTCCGAAGCGGGCGTGAGGCGGTCATGACGAAGTTGTTAGGGACCTGTGAAGGCGCCCGGCTAGGGCTCGGTGACCGCGCCCCGCTCGGCCCCGGTCACGAGTCGTGCGTACTTGGCCAGTGCGCCGGTGGTGTAGCGGGGCTCGAAGGACTTCAGCTGGCCGCGCCGCCGCTCGAGCTCGGCCGAGTCGACCACCAGGTCGATCGCGTGGTTCCGGACGTCGATCGAGATGCGATCGCCGTCGGCCACGAGCGCGATCGGGCCCCCGTCGACCGCCTCGGGCGCGACGTGGCCGATGCAGAACCCATGGGTCCCACCCGAGAACCGGCCGTCGGTCACGAGGGCGCAGTCCGCACCGCGCCCGGCGCCCTCGAGGGCACCGGTGACCGCCAGCATCTCGCGCATGCCCGGGCCACCCTTCGGGCCCTCGTAGCGGATCACGAGCACCGTGCCGGGAAGGATCGAGCCGGCGACGATGGCCTCCATGGCGGCCGCCTCGCCGTCGAACACCCGGGCCGTCCCCTCGAAGGCCATCTCGTCGAGTCCGGCGACCTTCACCACCGAGCCGTTGGGCGCGAGCGAGCCCCGGAGCACGGCGATGCCGCCCGAGGTGTGGATCGGCCGATCGATCGGGTGCACCACCGAGCCGTCGGGGCCCGGGGGGTCGAGGGCGGCCAGGTTCTCCGCCATGGTCTTGCCCGTCACCGTCATGCAGTCCCCGTGGAGCAGCCCCGCCTCGAGCAGGGTGCGGAGAACGACCGGGATGCCGCCCACCCGGTCGACGTCGACCATGTGGTACTTGCCGTGCGGTTTGGCGTCGGTGATGTGGGGCACCCGGGCGGCGACCCGGTTGAAGTCGTCGAGCTCGAGGTCGACGCGCGCCTCGTGGGCGATGGCCATGAGGTGCAGCACCGCGTTGGTCGAACCTCCGAGGGCCATGACGACGGCGATCGCGTTCTCGAAGGCGTCCTTCGTCATGATCTGGCGCGGCCTGATGTTGTTCGCCAGCAGGTTGACCACCGCAACCCCCGAGGCGTACGCGAAGTCGTCACGTCGCCGGTCCACCGCAGGCGCCGAGGAGCTGCCCGGCAGCGCCATCCCGAGCGCCTCGGCCGCGGAGGCCATCGTGTTCGCTGTGAACATGCCGGCGCACGAGCCCTCGGTCGGGCAGGCGTTGTGCTCGATCAGGCTGAGCTCCTCGTCGCTCAGCGCGTCGACGGCATGCGCGCCCACCGCCTCGAAGACGCTCACGACGTCGAGCGCCCGATCGCCGAGCCGTCCCGGCAGGATGGTCCCGCCGTAGAGGAAGATGCTCGGCATGTTGACCCGGGCCGCCGCCATCAGCATCCCGGGCAGGGACTTGTCGCAGCCGGCCAGCGTCACCAGGGCGTCGAAGCGCTCCGCGTGCATCATCGTCTCGACCGAGTCGGCGATGATCTCGCGGCTCACGAGGGAGGCCCGCATGCCCTCATGCCCCATCGAGATGCCGTCGGAGACTGCGATGGTCACGAACTCGAAGGGGAACCCACCCGAGTTGCGCACGCCCTCCTTGGAACGCTGGGCCAGGCGGGCGAGCGGCATGTTGCAGGGCGTCACCTCGTTCCAGCTCGACGCGATGCCCACCTGGGGTTTGTCCCAGTCGGCGTCGGTCATCCCGACGGCCCGCAGCATGGCCCGGGCCGGCGCCCTGGCTGGCCCCTCGGTCACCTCGTAGCTACGCGGCTTCATGCCCGGGCGCTCCTGGCCGAGCGGCCGGTTTCCCTCGTCAGTCATCGACCGAGTGTACGGCCACCCTCGCCTCGGTCTCGATGCCGAGCCGCGGCAGGACCCGGTGCACCCAGGTGGGCGCCCACCAGTTCGCCTTCCCGAGCAGCTCCATCACCGAGGGCACGAGCACCATCCGGACGAGCGTCGAGTCGACGAGGATCGCGACCGCCAGGCCGAGCCCGAACACCTTCAAGATGTGCAGCGGGTCCTTCACGACGAAGGACCCGAACACGCAGAACATGATGGCGGCGGCGGCGGTGATCACCCGCGCCGTCCGGGCGAGGCCGTCGGCCACCGCGAGCGAGTTGTCGCCGGTCTCCCGCCAGCGCTCGGCCATCCTCGAAAGCAAGAACACCTCGTAGTCCATGGAGAGGCCGAAGAGGATGGTGAACATCATCACCGGGATCCACGGATCGATGGGCGAGGTCCTGCCGATCGCGAACAGCCCGCCGAGCCATCCCCACTGGAAGACCGCCACCATCACGCCGTAGGCGGCCCCGATCGACAGCAGGTTCATCACCGCCGCCTTCAGGGGGATGACGAGGGAACGGAACATCGAGCACAACAAGAGGAACGAGACGAGAAGCACCACCCCGATCACGAGCGGCAGGCGGTGCCCGAGGAAGTCAGCGGCGTCGATCCCGGCCGCCGTCTCGCCGCCGACGTCGGCCACCACGCCGGTGTGGGCGACGATCGGGGGGATCACCTCGTCGCGGAGGTGCAGGACTAGCCGTTGGGTCTCCGCCGCCTGGGGCGAGGTCGTGGGGATCGCGGTGATGACCGCGGCGTCGCCGCTGCGGTCATACCTGGGCGGGGCCACGGCGGCGATCCCGGGCGTCGAACGGATCCGGGACGCCAGCGTGTCGACGACCGACGCCTGGCCGCGACCGTCGAGCGCGACGACCACGACGAGCGGGCCGTTGTAGCCCGGACCGAACCCCTCCGAGAGCAGGTCGAATGCCTGGCGGGTGGTGAGCGAAGGTGGATCGTTGCCCGAGTCGCTGAAGGCGAGGCGCATCGAGAAGAGCGGCACGGCGAGCGTCACCAGCACGAGGACCGAACCCACGACGCCGCGCCAGGGGTGGCGCTGGATCGAGCGGCTCCAGCGATACCAGAAGCCCTGGGTGTTCGAGCGCAGCGAGCTGCTCGCCCCCCGGCGGACCGACAGACGCTCGATGGCCCGCCCGGTGAACCCGAGCATCGCCGGCAGCAGGGAGAGCGACCCCATGAGGACCAGGAAGACCGAGATGATCGCTCCGACCGAGACCCCGACCATGTAGGCCTGGCCGATCAGGAGGAGCCCGAGCAACGAGACGATCACGGTGCCACCCGCGATGAGCACCGCGCGCCCGGAGGTCTCGAGCGACGCGATCACCGCGTGCTCGGGCTCGAGGCCGTCGGCCAGGTTCTGGCGGTAACGGGTGACGATCAACAGCGCGTAGTCGATCCCCACCCCGAGGCCCATCATCGCTGCGAGCTCCGGGGTGAAGACCGGGGTGACGAGGAGATGGGTGGCGAGCCCCTCGATGGCGATGCCGATGGCGAGCCCGACAAGCGCGATCAGGATCGGCAGCCCCATCGCCACCGCAGACCCGAAGGCTCCGAGCATGATCAGCATCGCCGCGCTGACCCCGATGCCCTCGGCCGGACCCGGCGAAGCCCCCACCACCGACGAGATCGGCGAGCCGCCGAGGGCCACGGTGAACCCGGGACGCTCGAAGGACTGGGCGGTGCTGATCACGCGCTTGACCGCAGCTCCGGGAAGCGAGGCGCTGGTCGTCGTGAAGTTCACCGTCAGGTATCCGATGTGCCCGTCGCTCGAGATCTGGTAGGCGCCACCGGGCGAGAACGGCGAGTCGACCGACGCGACGTAGGGCTCGGCGCGCAACTTGGCCGCCATCGTCTGCACGCTCGCTCGGTTCGTCCTCGAGGCGAACGGGGTCGCCGTCTCGACCACGACCTGCGCGTTGTCGCCGGCCTGGGCCGGGAACCGCGACTGGAGGATGTCGAGGGCCTGCTGGGAGGGCGTGTTGCCCGACGAGAATTTGTTCTCGAAGTGGGTCCCGACGAGTTGGGCGACGGCCGTTATGGCGACCAGGAGGACGATCCAGGCGACGAGGACCAGGCGACGGTGGCGATAGCAGGCCGCGGCAACCCTTCCGAGTGCCGACGACGGCCGTTCTCGCGCGTGGCTCCCCCGACTCAACTCGCCCCCCGCGCTTCGCTCCGCATCCGAGCGAGCTCCTCGGTCACAGCCTTCCCGTTCGCGCTGTTCGACGTGGCGCGCATGACCGCGCCGATCAGCGCACCTTGGACCTTCGAGTCCCCGGCCAGGAACTTGTCCCACTCCTCGGGAAGCTCCGCCACGACCCTTGCCACCACCTCGCGCAGCTCCCCCTCGTCCATGGACTCGAAGCCCATCGACTTCGCGATGGCGGTCGGGTCGCCGCCCCGCTCGAGGAGCTCGGAGAGGACCGCCTTGGCCTGGGTGGCGCCCAGTTCCCCGCCGGCCTCGAGCAGGAGGAGCCTCGAGAAGCCGTCGAGGTCGAGGTCGGCGGCCCGCTCGGCGTTCGCCGCAACCTCGTTCGCCGTCCTGGCGAGCGCGAGCGCGGCCGGCGCGCCCTTGGCCACCGCTCCCGCCACGACCCGGTCGAGGTCGGACGTCACGACCGAGCGGATCTGGTCGAGCTGCGCCTGGGTCGGGCTCCCGCCGAACAGGCCGGCGAGCACGGCACGCCGCCCCGCTGGGAGCGGTGGGAGGGAGGCCGCCACCTCGGACCGCCAGCGCTCGTCGGGCGCGAGCGGTACGAGATCTGGCTCGGGGAAGTAGCGGTAGTCGTTCGCCTCCTCCTTGGAACGCATCGAGAGCGTCCGGCCCTCGCCCTCGTCCCAGTGACGCGTCTCTTGGACGACCGTCCCGCCGGCCTGCACGAGGGCAACCTGGCGGGCGGCCTCGTGCTCGATCGCCCGGACGAGCGAGCGCAGCGAGTTCAGGTTCTTGATCTCACATCTGGTCCCGAAGGGCTCGCCGGTGCGCCGCACCGACACGTTGGCGTCCACCCGCATCGAGCCCTCCTCCATGCGGCCGTCCGAGGCGCCGCTCGCGACGAGGATGGCGCGCAGCTCGCTCGCATAGGCGTGCGCCTGGGCCGACGATCGGATGTCCGGTGCGCTCACGATCTCGACCAGCGGCACGCCCGAGCGGTTGTAGTCGACGAGCGCGTAGTCCGCGCCGCCGATCCGGCCGGTGCCTCCCACGTGGGTCGTCTTGCCGGTGTCCTCCTCGAGATGGGCCCGCTCGACGCCGATCACCGAGCCGTCGGGCAGCTCCAGTCGGCCTCCCCGGTTGATCGGAGCGTCGTACTGGCTGATCTGGAAGTCCTTCGGCATGTCCGGATAGAAGTAGTTCTTCCGATGGAACACCGAGGGCTCGATCGAGCAGCGCAACGCCACACCGATCCTCATGGCGAGTTCGACCGCCCGGCGGTTGAGGACCGGCAGGGAGCCCGGGAGGCCGAGACAGACCGGGCACACGTTGGTGTTCGGCTCCTCGCCGAACGCATTCGGGCAACCACAAAAGAGCTTGGTCGCGGTGGCGAGCTCGCAGTGGACCTCGAGCCCGACGACCAGCTCCCACCCCTCGGGCAGTCGATCGGTCACCGGGGGGGCTCCTTTGTGGGAGCGGAGCGCTCGAGTGCGCCCGCGAGGGCGAACATGACGTCCTCGCCCAGCGCCGGCGCGAAGACCTGGACGCCGACCGGGAGGCCCCCCGCGTCGGTCCCGAACGGCACCGACATGGCGGGGTCCCCCGACAGGTTGGCCGGGACGGTGCAGGTGTCGGACCGGTACATGGCGAGGGGATCCTCGCTGTGCTCGCCCAGCGCGAAGGCCGTCGTGGGCGTCGTCGCGCCGAGGAGGGCGTCGAACTTCGCGTAGGCGTCCGCGAACCCGTTCGCCACCCACCTCCGCACCCGTTGGGCCTTCGCGTAGTACTCGTCGTAGTAGCCGGCCGACAGCGCGTAGGTGCCGAGCATGATCCGCCGCTTCACCTCGGGGCCGAAGCCCGCTGTGCGGGTGGCGACGTTCATCGCCTCGGCATCTGACGCGTCGACCCGCAGGCCGTAGCGGACCCCGTCGAAGCGGGCGAGGTTCGAGGACGCCTCGGCCGGCGCGATCAGGTAGTAGGCCGAGAGCCCGTAGCGGAACTGTGGAATGGAGACCTCCTCGACGGCACAGCCCGCCCCCGCGAGCGCCTCTGCGCTCTCGCGCACCCGCGCCGCGACCTCCGGCGAGGTCCCTTCGACCAGCTCGGTGACGAGGCCGACGCGCAGGCCTCGGACGGGCCGCTCGACGGCCGCCAACATGTCGGGCACCGGCCCCTCGAGCGACGTCGTGTCGCGGGCGTCGTGTCCCGCGATGACCTCCAGGCACAGGGCGGCGTCGGCCACCGACGCGCCGAGCGGACCGATCTGGTCGAGCGAGCTCGCGAAGGCGACCAGGCCGTAGCGGGAAACGAGCCCGTAGGTGGGCTTCACCCCCACGACGCCGCAGAGCGCCGCGGGCTGGCGGATCGAGCCGCCGGTATCCGAGCCGAGGGCGAGCGGCACGAAGCCAGCGGCCACCGACGCCGCAGAGCCCCCGCTCGAGCCGCCGGGCACCCGCCCGCGATCGCGGGGATTGAGCGTCGGGCCGGAGCACGAGTTCTCGGTGGACGATCCCATCGCGAACTCGTCCATGTTGGTCTTGCCGACCAGGACCGCTCCGGCGTCGCGGAGCCGCTCGACCACCGTCGCGTCGTAAGGGGGCCGCCAACCCGCGAGGATCCTCGACGAGCAGGTGGTGGGGATGCCCCGGGTGCACAGGTTGTCCTTGAGCGCGATCGGGACTCCTGCGAGCGGCCCCGGATCCTCGCCGTCCGCAACGGATCGGTCGATCGCGTCGGCGCGGGCCAGCGCCTCGTCGGCGAGCACCTCCAAGAAGGCATGGATGTCGTCGCCGGTCGCTATCAGCGAGAGCGACTCCTCGACGACCTCGCGTGCGGACCTGCGCCCCGCCCGCACGTCGGCCGCGATTTGGAGCGCCAGGTCGCTCATCCCTCCTCCGAGAGGAGTCTCGGGACCCTGAAGCGGTGGTCCTCGGCGGCGGGTGCCGCCGCGAGCACGCTGTCCCGGTCGAGGCACGCCGCGACGTGGTCGTCGCGCAGCACGTTGCTGAGCGGCAACGGGTGGCTCATGGGCTCGAGATCCCCGATGTCGAGATCGGCG
Organism: Acidimicrobiaceae bacterium; assembly: GCA_027315315.1. Lineage (GTDB taxonomy): Bacteria > Actinomycetota > Acidimicrobiia > Acidimicrobiales > RAAP-2 > Palsa-461. The sequence continues at coordinate 118,835 of DAHUYG010000002.1, forward strand.
ATCTCCGCCGCATACGCGAGCACGGCGTCGAGCTGTTCGGTATAGCGCTCGAGCTCCTCGGGGCTCAGCTCGAGGCGGGCCAGGCGTGCGACGTGCGCGACCTGCTCGGGGCCGAGCGCCGGGACCGAGTGCGGGGGTAGGGCGCCGCCTGGGCTCATGCGTCGGCGCCGGTGACCCGGAGCACGAAGTCGGTGGCGCGCCGTTCGATCTCGGCGCGGTCGTAGTCGAGCGTCGCCACGTGGAAGCTGCGCTCGAGCCAGACCCGTTCCAGCCGGTCGCCGAGGGCCGCTTCGAGCGCGTCCCCGGTGTGCGGCGGGACGACGTGGTCGCTGCGGCTCGAGAACAAGAGGACCGGACATCCGATGTCGGCCAGCCTGGCGTGCACCTCGTCGGCCGCCGACACGAGCGAGAGGAGGGGCACGAGCGGCGTCTTCGGATAGGACAGCTCGGTCGCGCCCGGCTCGGCGATGTCCGAGCCGATGCCATCCATGAGCTCCACGCCCGAGTCGACCATCGCCTTCAGCGCCTCGCGCTGGTCGGCGGGGATGGACTGCACGAGCGGGTTGATCAACACGAGCCCGGCGATCTCGGGATGGCGCTCGCCGAGCCAGCAGGCGAGGGTGCCCCCCATGGACAGCCCGACCACGGCGACCCGCGCACAGCGTTCGGCCAGGTCGCGATAGGCGGCCTCGGCCGCCCCCGACCAGTCGGACCACCGGGTCTCGACCATGTCCTCGACGGCCGTGCCGTGCCCGGGGAGCAGCGGCAACTCGACGCTCATGCCCGCGGCGGCCAGGGCGTTGGCCACCCCGCGCATCGAGAACGGGTTGCCGGTGAATCCGTGGATGACGAGGGCCCCCTCGACGCCTCCAGGGGCTGAAAAGGGCTCGGCGCCCTCGATGACCGGTGCGCTCACGGCGAGGATGCTACCGGGGCAGGGGGGAGCGCCCAAGGACGGACGAACGGCCGGATTATCCTGCTCGAAGCCGGCAGCCCGCGACGGGGGAGGCAACGTGCCAGACGAGTCAATCGGTCAGCCACAGCGCTCAGAGGAAGCCGCTCGGAGCATCGACCGCTGGACGGTGCGCGGCCTCGGGGGACGGCTGGGCATCAACGCCCGGGCGATCCAGATCGCGCTCGGCGTGCTCTGGATCCTCGACGCCGCACTGCAGTTCCAGCCGGCCATGTGGCGCAGCAGCTTCGTGACCCAGATGGTCCTGCCCAACGCGCATGGTCAGCCGGCCCCGATCGCCTGGGTCATCACGAACGTCGGCCACTTCATCCTTCCCGACGCGGGTGTCTGGAACTTCCTATTTGGAGCGTTGCAACTCGGGATCGGCGTCGGACTGCTCTTCCGGCGCACCGTGCGCCCTGCGCTCCTCGTCAGCTTCGTGTGGTGCTTCTTGGTGTGGTGGGTCGGCGAGGGGTTCGGCTTGCTCCTCACGGGCAGGGCATCCCCGCTCACCGGGGCCCCCGGAGCGGTCATCCTCTACGCGGTCATCGGAGCACTGGTGTGGCCCGGTGCGCGCGCCTCGGAGGCGGGCGACGAGGACCGGGCCGGCATCGGATCATCGGCCGCCGCGAGCGGCCCCCTCGGCGGCGCCGCCGCGCTCGCGGCTTGGGGCGCCGTGTGGGTGGGCTCCGCGATCGTCTGGCTGCTGCCGGCCAACCGCGCCCGGGGCGCGCTGAGCTCGACCTTCTCGAACGCCGCCGCCGGGGAGCCCCACTGGTACGCGCAGTTCCTCTCGAGCTTCGCCGGGCACTTCACGAGCGTCGGCACGCAGAGCGTGTGGGTGCTCGCGATCGCATCGCTCGTGATCGGGGTCGGCCCTCTCCTTGTGAGCCGACCCACCGCCTTCTTGGTCCTAGGCGCGGCGCTCGAGCTCGTCTTGTGGGTGACCGGGCAGGCCTTCGGCGGGATCCTGAACGGCATGTCGACCGACCCCAACATCGCCCCGCTCGTCGTGCTGCTCGCCGTCGCGATGCTGCCGACCGTGGTGCCGGTGCGGGCCTCGGTGCGGACCCCGGTCGCCGCCATGCTGCGATGGAACCGCCCGACCACCTGGGGCATCGGCGCGGGCATCGCCGCCACCCTGCTCCTCAGCGCCACCTACCCGGTCGCAGCGTCCTCGCTCGCCTCCACCTCGGCGCCGGCTCCGGCGCATGTCACCGCGGCGCCGGCCATGTCGGGGATGTCCATGTAGGGCGCCACACGTGCGGTGCCCGCATCGACGTCGGCGATCGGCGCGAGCAAGCGCTCCTCGTCGGCCTCGATGAACATGGAGGGCGCCGCCGGGCTCGGCGTCGTCGATCCGCACTGGTCCTACACCGGGCCGCCGATCCCCCAGGGCGAGGTCAACCTCTTGACTCAGGTGGGGGCGGCCACCGACCAGGGCCACGCGATGCAGACGCCGAACTGCACGACGACCCCGACCGCCAACCAGGTCCTCGGGGCCACCGAGTACGTCCAGGCGACCAGCGAGGCCGTGGCCAAGTACAAGGACCTGAGCGTCGCCGTGGCGGCCGGCTACGTGCCGATCACCAGCCCGGCGTACCCGGTCGTCCACTACGTGAACCCGGCCTACATGCAGCTGAAGTACGCCCTCGACCCGAATCACGTGCAGTCGCTCGTGTACGCCTTCACCCCCTATGGGCCGGTGCTCGTGGCCGCCATGTACCTCATGCCGACGACGGCCGACAAGGGGCCGATGCCCTACGGGTGCCTCGTGCAGTGGCACGCGCACACGAACCTCTGCTACTCGAGCACGACGCATCAGATCGTCGGGTTCACCCCGTGCCCGGCGGGCACCTACCACGAGCGGACGGCGTTCATGACCCACGTCTGGCAGGTGCCGGTGCCCGGCGGACCCCTCGCCCTCGACCCGACCGACCTCCACACGATGGAGGCGGCGATCGAGGCCCAGCAGGACGGCATGGCGCCGACGACGAGGCCGATACCCTCGATGAGCGCGATTGCCGCTGTCGGTACCTTCTAAGGGGCACCTTGTCGCACCGACACCCAAAGGAGACCCGCCGGCATGCCCTATGAGTTCTTGAGCGACGAGTGGATCGCCGAGGCCCGCAAGATCAGGGCCGAGTTCCAGGGCGCGACCGCGCCGATCACCAACCCGGTGCGCATCAACCTCGTCATCACCGAGGTGCCGAGCAGCGGCCAGATGGACGCGCACGTCGACACCACTGGTGGCGAGCCCGACATCGAGCGGGGCCATCTGGAGAACCCTGACGTCACCGTGACCCTCGACTACACGACGGCCAAGGCCCTCCTCGTCGAGGGGAACGGCCAGGCGGCGATGACCGCCTTCATGGCGGGCAAGGTCCGGGTGGACGGCGACATGGCCAAGCTCATGGCGATGCAGGGCAGCGCGCCCCTCGGGGAGACCGAGGAGCTCGCGGCCCGCATCCGAGAGATCACCGCGTAGCTAGGAGGCGGTCTCCTCGGGGATGACCCCGAGCTTGGGCATCTCGGCCTCGAGCTCGGCCACGGTCCAGCGGTCCTGGCGCTGGATCGTCTCGGTCATGGTCCAGGGTTGGAACAGGCGAACCGTGCCGCCCTGGACGAAGAAGACCTTGCCGGTGACCGGGCACCGCTCGGTCGCGAGGTAGCCCACGAGTGGCGAGATGTTCGCCGGGTCCCACACGTCGAACCCGCCGGTCTCGGGGGCCTTGATCACGTCGGAGAGGCCCGGGGTGCTCTCGGTCATCCGGGTCCGGGCGGCCGGGGCGATGGCGTTCACCCGCACGCCGTAGCGGCTGAGCTCCTGGGCGCAGATCACGGTGAAGGCGCCGATCCCGGCCTTGGCCGCGCCGTAGTTGGTCTGGCCCGGGTTGCCGAGCAGGCCGGAGGTCGACGAGGTGTTGATCACCGACGCCTTGACTTCATGGCCGGCCTTGGACTGCTCGCGCCAGTAGGCGGCGGCGTGCCGGGTCGGGACGAAGTGGCCCTTCAGGTGCACGTGGATGACGGCGTCCCACTCTTCCTCGGTCATGTTGATGAGGACGCGGTCGCGCAGGATGCCGGCGTTGTTCACCAGCACGTGTAGATCGCCGAACGCCTCGACCGCTGCGTCGATCAGACGCTTCCCACCTTCCCAGTCGGCCACGTTGTCGGCGTTGGCGACCGCCTCGCCCCCCATGGCCTTGATCTCGTCGACCACCTGCTCGGCCGGCGAGCGGTCATCGCCGCTGCCGTCGATGGCACCGCCGAGGTCGTTCACCACGACCTTGGCGCCCTCGGAGGCGAACAGCAGGGCGTGCTCGCGACCGATCCCGCGACCTGCCCCAGTGATGATGGCCACCCGGCCGTCCAGTGCACCCATGTTTCTCCTGCTCCGTTCGTCAGTTTCGGCTCGGTGCGGCCGATCCGCACACGCGCTGGGCCGGCCGCTGAGTGGGGCCCGCCCCGACGCCCGGTCAGGCTACTTGGCGCTGGTCGGAGCGGAAAAGGTGACCGGCACGCAGCGGCGGCGCCGGGTGGACATGGCCCGGGCCACCCCGGGTCCGACGATCACCCCGGGGGTGGGCAGACACCGGGGCCACGGCGCCCGCGTGCCACCCGGCTCCGCCCGATGGGCCGACGGGCGCGGGGGCGGACTCCTCGCGACCGCCCTCCGATGGCGAGGTCGGCGCAGCCCTTCGTCCTCGAGACGGCGCGCCAGGGGCCCTCAACCACATCCCGGCCGACGCCCCGAACCGGGGCCCGAACCCGGGCGGCGCTTGCCGCCGCCCCGTGGCCTCCTCGGAGCCGATCCAAGCCCCGAACACCGTTGGGCGTTCAGGGTCGGCCCGCCGCCCGCCGCCCCTGCACCGCCTCGAGCACCGCCACGGCGGCGGCGCCCTGGCCCGAGCGGACGAAGAGATGGTCGTGGTGCACCGCCGAGACGACGTTGGCGGCGATCCCCGCCTCGGCCAGCGCAGAGGTGAGCGCTGCGAGGAACCCAACGGCCCTCAGATCGGACGCTGCGCCGATCACGATCCACTCGGACTCGAACTCCCCGGCCAGCCCGAGCCGCTCCGCATCCTGCGACCCCATGACCACCGTGATGCCCTCGGGCTCACGGAAGGTCATGCGGACGGCGGGCTCGGGCGGGAGGGTCGCGCCGCGCTCGAGTGCACAAAAGACGTAGGTGCCGGGCTGGAGGCGGGGCTCGATCGTGGCGAGCAGCCTCGAGAGGTCGCGCTCGGCGGGCACGGACGGCGAGTCTTCCACCGAGAGCCGGGCCCCGCCGGGGGGCAAGAATGGCCCGGTGACGACGGTCCGCACCGCGATCGACGCGGACCTCGAGGCCTGTGCCGAGATCGTCCGCGGCCTGCCCGAGTACTTCGCGCCCGATGTCCCAGAGAAGCTCGCCGCCGACTGGCCGGGCTGCCGCAACTGGGTCTCGGTCGACGGCGACGAGGTCGTCGGGCTCGCCGTGGTCGAGGTCCGATCGCCGCTTGTCGCCGACATCCTGTGGGCCGCCGTGCGCAAGGACCGTCGAGACGGCGGGATCGGCACCGGGCTCGTCGAGTCGGTGGTGGCGGCGCTGGCCGACGAGGGCACGCGGGTGGTGGAGCTGAAGACGCTCGACGAGCGCGCCGACTACAAACCCTACGAGGCGACGCGGGCGTTCTGGCGCGCCCGCGGGTTCATCAAGATCGACACCATCGACCCCTACCCGCCCTGGCCGGGGAGCCCGTGTGCGATCCACGTCCGTCCGATCGGCTGAGCGGCCCAGGCCGGCGGGCCCTCGAGGCGCATCCTGAAGCGCTGCCGGCTGGCGCCCTCGGGCCCGGGCCCGAGGAGCCTCGGCGGGGGTGAAGCCGAGGCGCTCGTAGAAGCGCCCCGCCCGTCTCCCGGGCGGCGGCCCGGACCAGCAGCGCCCCGGACCGATCGATGCCGCGCTCGAGCGCGGCGCCGACGGACGGCTCGGCGACCATCGGTTTGAAGAGGTGCTCGACCTCGGCGGCGAGCACGAGCCAACCGGGGATGTCGGCGCGAGTCGCGACCTCCACCCGGACCAGAAGCCCGGTCAGGGGGTCTCCCAGCAGTAGGCGTCCTCCCCGCGCCGCGCCGGGTCGTAGGCACCGAGCTGGCGGAGCTGGAAGTAGGGGCTGGCCGGGCCGGCGGGCGGGTACACGACGCCGAGGGGGGCCGCCGGTTCGAAGCCGAAGCGGGAGTAGTACGCGGGGCTCCCGAGTACCACGAGCATCGGCAGTCCGGCGGCGTCGGCCCGCTCGACGAGCGCCCTCATGAGCGCGCTGCCGATCCCTCGGCCCTGGTGGCCGGGCGCGACGGACAATGGTGCGACGCCCGGCACCGCAGCGCCGGCCATCGAGCCCATCGCCACGAGCACGTGGCCGACGACGGCGCCTTCGAGGGTGGCCACCAGCTCGAGATCCCCGAGCAGCGCCCGGGACTCCCACGTGGCGCGCACGATGGCCAGCTCCTCGGACGCGTCGTTCTCCCCGGTGGCGAAGGCGGCCTCGACGACCGAGAGGATCTCGTCGCGGTCCTCGCGGCGCGCCCGCCGGACCGGGCTCTCGGCGCCACTCATGGGGCGAGCAGGTCGCGGAGCTCGGGCCAACGGGCGTCCCAGCCTGCGACCGTGTCCATCGCGAGATCGACGTCGTCGGGCTGCTCCCAGTTCGCGGCGCTCGCCTCGACCTGCTCCCACTCGAGCTCGTACCACTCGGGGATGTCCCGCCGGCGACCCTCGATCCGCGCCCGGTGCACCGCCGGGTCCGAGCAGCTGGTGGCCACCACGACCGACCGTGCCGACTCGCTCGCCGCGCAGTGCCGGCACCGGCGCACCTCGGGGGCGCGGGCCACCCCGTCGAGGACCACGCCTCGGCCGGCGCGCAGCTCGGCGCGCGCCAACGCAGTCAGGATCGACCAACCGACGACCCGGTGCCCGAGGGTGATCCGGCCGAGCGCCTCTTGGAGCTCGGGGTAGGGACGCAGCCCGCTCATTGCCCAATCGTGGCCGATGACCGCGCAGCGAAGCTCGGCCGCGACGGCGGCGGCCACCGTCGACTTGCCGGTCCCGGGGAGCCCGGTGACGAGCACCAGGGTCGGCACCATTCCCACAGCTTGGCTCGTGACGGCCGAGGACCCCGACCCACCGAGGGCCGCGACTCGCTAGGTTCCCTGGCTATGAACGACTCCCCCGTCAAAGTGGACTTCTGGTTCGATCCGATCTGCCCGTGGGCCTGGATCACCTCGCGATGGATGCTCGAGGTCGAAAAGGTGCGACCGGTGGAGACCACCTGGAACATGATGTCCCTCGCCTACCTCAACATCCACCAGCACGAGGGCAAGGGCCTCTCGCCCGAGTACATGGAGCGCATGGAGCGCGCCTGGGGGCCGATCCGCATCTGCGCGGCGGCCGCGGCCGAGAAGGGCGACGACGTCCTGCTCCCCCTCTACAGCGCCCTCGGTCACCGCTTCCACGACGAGCAGCGCCGCCAGGACCCCGAGGCGATCCCCGAGGCCCTGGCTGAGGCGGACCTCGACCCGGCGCTGGCCGAGGCGGCGACGAGCAGCGAGTTCGACGAGACCATCAAGGCGTCGCACCATCGCGGCATGGACCAGGTTGGACTGGACGTCGGCACGCCCATCATCGCCGTGGAGGGGAACGCGTTCTTCGGCCCGGTCGTCACCCCGATCCCCCGCGGGGACGCGGCCGGCAAGCTCTGGGACGGCGTCCTCATGGTCACCTCGACCGACGGGTTCTTCGAGCTGAAGCGCACGCGGGACCGCAGCCCCTCGTTCAGCTGAGCGGGTCCGCTATCGCGAGAAGCGCCGATACCACCAGTTGGGGTCCCGCGCGTGCGCGTGGAAGTGGTCCGGGATCTGGCGCATGACCCGGTCGAGCGACCAGTTGCCGGCCCCGAAGCGGCGGTCGGCCACCTCGCTCAGCCGGGCCACCATGTGCTCCACCGACTCCTCGGGCGGCGTGGGCCCGTGCTCGCGCCACACCACCATCGGCACGTCGCAGACCTCGCAGTCGGCGACCCAGCACACCTCGTCCTCGTGGTACCACTCGGTCATGCGCGCGGCCTCGCAGAGGTCGCATGGTCTCGTGGTCACCGGGGCCCTCAGCTCGTGTAGATGTTGACGGCGCTGCCCTCGGTCACCGTCTGGCCGCTGTCGGGCACGGTCGTGAACACCGTGCCGTTCTTCGGACCGTAGACGTTGCCGATGGCGAGGCCCGCCGCCTGGAGCGCCGCCTCCGCCTGGCCGACCGTCTTGCCGCTCACGTTGGGCACCACCACGGTGGGCGGGCCGCTCGACACGTAGAGGGTCACGGTGGTGCCCGGGGGCACCTGGGCGCCGATCGCCGGGTCGGTGTGGTCGACGTAGCCCGCCGGCGTGGTGGCGGAGGGGGTGGTGGACTCGGTCGCCTGCAGGCCGTCCGCCACGAGCTCGGACTGGGCCTGGGCGTAGGTCATGCCCTGGACGTTGGGGATCGTCTTGGGCTGCACGCCCTTGGAGAGCGCGATGAGGACGGTGGCGCCGTAGGGGGCGCGCTTGGCATCGACCCTGTTGTCGTAGGACCAGTTGATGACCTGGCCGACGGGGACCGTGGCCGAGTAGGCGGCGGCGGCCGCCGGACACGATGCCTTCAGGTGGTTCACCTGGAGGAGCCGGGTCGCGCCGTTGCAGCCGACGCCCAGGAGCGAGGGGATCGACTCGACGGGGAGCCCCGAGGACAGCTGCACGGTGACGTCGCTCCCCTGCTTGAGGCTGGCGCCCGCCCCGGGGCGCTGGGTCACGATGTGGCCGGCCCTCACCGAGACCGAGCTCACCTTGGGCCCAGTGACGAGCGAGAAGTGGTCCTTCGCGATCGTGCGGTCCGCCTGGGTGAGCGTCATGCCGGTGATCCGCGGCACGGCGTGGCTGGGCGTGAACACCCCCCGGTTCAGCGCCACGATCAGGCCGGCGGCGATGAGCGCGAGGACGATCAGGCCGACGAGGACGAGGGTCCATGGGCGCCGGTCCCGGTCCCGAGGGCCGGCCGACCTCCTTGAGCGCCGCGCCGGCGGCTCGAACGCGTCGAGGTCGAACACCTGGTCGGGTCCGGCGGCGACGCGGGTGTCTTGCAGCTGCCCGGTCCGGTCGAGGGCGACGGTCGGGGGCTCGGCCGCCAGGCCCGGGCCGCCCGCGATCGTCGGCGGACCCGTCGCCAGGCGGACGGGCCCGGCGACCGGCAGGGCCTGGGGCCGCGGAAGCGTCGCCGACAGCGCCTCGAGGCGTGACGCGAGGGCGCTGGCGTCGGGGCGAGCCGCGACGTCTGGCGAGGCGGCCTCGCTCAGCACCGGCTGGAGGGGACCGAGCGCGCCGTGGCCCGGAAGCGTCGCGCCGATGCGCGCCGCGAGGGTGCCCATGGCGGTATCGAGCACGAAGGGGACGTACCCGGTGAGCGACTCGAAGGTCACGAGCGCGAGCGAGTACACGTCCGAGCGGCCGTCGAGCGCGCGGCCCTGGGCCTGCTCGGGCGACGCGTACCGGGCGGTGCCGACGGTCGCGCCTTCGGGCTCGGTCCACGCCCCCTCGGCGAGGGCGCGGGCCACCCCGAAGTCGGCCACCCGCACCCGGCCCTCGTCGTCGAAAAGGAGGTTGGCCGGCTTGATATCCCGGTGGACGAGCCCCCGAGCGTGCGCGTGGGCGAGGCCCCGGGCGGCCTGCGCCGCCACCTGGGTCGCCTGGGCGACCGAGAGCCGGACCCCGCGCTCGAGGAGGTCGAGCAGGCTCCCGCCACCCAGGTACTCGAGGACGAGATAGGGGCCGCCCTCGTCCTCGCCCCAGTCAAAGACGCGCGCGATGTTGGGGTGGTTGAGCGCGGCGGCCGAGCGCGCCTCGGCCGCGAAGCGCTTCAAGAACCCCTGGTCGGACGCGAGTGCGGGCTGGAGCAGCTTGATGGCGACGTGCCGCTGCAGCGACACGTCCTCGGCCAGGAAGACCTGGGCCGATGCGCCGACTCCGAGAGGCGAAACGAGCCGGTAGCGTCCGCCAAGGACTCGGCCGATGGCGTCGGTGATGAGCGGCATCGGAACCACCTCAGGCTAGTTGGGCCTGCTCGGAGCGACGGGCATCTCAGATGCCCGACCCCTCAGGGCGCCGGCAGCTCCCCGGTCTCCAAGAGCCGCTCGAATCCGGCGTCATCGAGCATCGCTATACCCAGGGCCTCGGCCTTTGTCAGCTTCGCCGCGCCCGGCGACTCGCCGACCACCACGGCGAAGGTGGACTTGGACACCGATCCGGGCGACTTACCGCCCCGGGCCACGATGGCGGCCTCGGCCTCCTCCCGGCTGTACGCGCCGAGGGTGCCGGTCACGACCACGGAGCGTCCCGAGAGGGTCTGGGGCACCGCCGCCCCGGCCGGTGCCCGGCCGGGTCCCCCCGGTTGGGTGGTGGTCAACCCGGCGTCGACCAGCCGGTCGAGGACGAGGCGATTGGCCGGGTTGGCCAGGAACTCCACCACGCTGTCGGCGATGACCCGGCCCACGCCCTCGACCGCGGCGAGCGCATCGGCGGGCGCGGATCGCAGGGCCTCGAGCGAGCCGAACGAGGCGGCGAGCGCCCGGGCAACGGTCGGCCCCACGTGCCGGATGCCGAGGGCCACCAGGAGCCGGCTGAGGGGCTGGCGCCTCGAGGCGTCGATGGCGCCAAGGAGATTGGCGGCGGAGACCTGGCCCATCCCCTCGAGCTCGATCAGCGGGGCGGTCCCGAGGCCGTAGAGGTCGGCCGGATCGGCGATCAGTCCCGCGCCGACCAGCTGCACCACCCGCATCTCGCCCAGGCCCTCGATGTCCATGGCGCTGCGCGAGGCGAAATGGACGATCCGCTGCACCCGTTGGGCCGGACAGTCGATGTTCGTGCAGTAGGTGTCGCTCTCGCCGGGGAGCCGCACGAGCGGGCCGCCGCACGACGGACAGGTCGTCGGGAAGCGCCAGGGGCCCTTCCTGCGCCGGGGGGCGTCGGGGTGACCGAGGACCGGGCCGACCACCTCGGGGATCACATCGCCGGCCTTGTGCACGAGGACCATGTCGCCGGGCCTGACGTCCTTCGCCCGCACCTGGTCCTCGTTGTGCAGCGTCGCCAGCTGCACGGTCGAGCCGCCCACGAAGATCGGGGCGAGCCGGGCGAAGGGCGTGGCGCGGCCCGTCCGGCCTATCGAGACCTCGATGTCGACGAGCCGGGTGGCGAGTTCCTCGGGCGCGAACCTGAAGGCGATGGCCCAACGCGGTGCGCGCGAGGTCTGACCGAGGCGCCGGTGCAGTGCAAGATCGTCGACCTTCACCACGACGCCATCGATCTCGTAGGGCAGGTCGTGGCGATGCTCTTCGAGCTCGTGGCAGCGGGCGATCACCTCTTCGATCCCGACCACCCGGCGGGCGTCCGGGCTGACCGGGAAGCCCGCCGAGCGCAGCAACTCGAGGGCCCCGGACTGGCTCTCGGGCCCCCACCTCTGCCCGGCCCCGCGCCCGGCCTCATCGGGGTTCGCGCCGTCGAGCTCGCCCACCTGGTAGGCCCAGAAGGCGAGCGGCCGGGCTGCGGTGAGCTTCGGATCCTTCTGCCGGAGCGACCCGGCGGCGGAGTTCCTCGGGTTGGCGAACACCTTGGCGCCGGCCGCGACCTGGCGCTCGTTGAGGGCGGCGAACTCCTTCGTCGGCATGTAGATCTCGCCGCGCACCTCGAGGTGGGCCGGGAAGGGGCTCGCACGCTCGGCCAGGGCCTGGGGGACCGACGAGACGGTGGCGACGTTGGCGGTCACGTCCTCCCCGACCACGCCGTTGCCGCGGGTGGCGGCCCGGACGAACCGGCCGTGCTCGTAGGTGAGCGATATGGCGACGCCGTCGACCTTGGGCTCACAGGAGAACGGGAGCTCGGCGAGGCCGAGCTCGGGCACGAGTCGGGCGAGGCGGTCGGCCCAGCTGCGCAGCTCGGCCTCGCTCTGGGCGTTGTCGAGGCTCATCATCGGGATCTCGTGGCGGACCTCGGCGAAGAGCGGGGACGGTGCGGCGCCGACCGCGAGCGTGGGCGAGTCGGGCGTGACGAGCTCGGGGTGCTCCGCCTCGATGACGCGCAGCTCTCGGACGAGCGCGTCGTACTCGGCGTCGGAGATCTCGGGGCTGTCGAGCACGTGGTAGCGCTCGTTGTGGTAGTCGATCGCCCGGCCCAGCTCGGCGGCGCGGCCCGCGAGCTCGGGTCCCGCGCTCACGCCGCAATCCCCGATCCGAGGACCGAGTCGGGGTCCGACGCGTCGTAGAGCGCGACCGTCTGACCGGGCGCCACCGGGCGGGTCGGCGTGCCGAAGTGCACCCGAGGGCGCCCGTCCCCCCACCAGAAGGTCGCGGTCGCCGGCCGGCCGTGCGCGCTCAACTGTGCGATCACCGGGGCGCCGTCTCGGAGCGGGGCGTCGGTCCACGAGAGCGAGCCCGGGTCGAGCTCGACCGCGAGCGTCGCGACCTGCTCGGCGGTGCCCACCATGACCCTGCGGGCCACCGGGTCGACCGACGCCACGTAGCGGCGCCGGCCGTCGGGGCCCGGCGCGAAGCCCCGCCTCTGCCCCACCGTGACGAGCTCCAGGGCCTCGACCGATCCGAGGTCGTCGCCGCTGGTCGAGTCGACGACCGAGGCGCGGTGCAACGCCAGGCGCCCGCCGAGGAACCGAGCCCGCCCCTCGTCGCTGCGGATGAAGCAGACGTCCTGGCTGTCCGGCTTCGAGGCGGTCCGGAGGCCGAGGGCGGCGGCCTCGGCCCGCACGGCGGCCTTCGTCATCCCGCCGATCGGGAGGACGACCCGGGCGAGCTGGCGCTGCCCGAGCATGGAGAGCACGTAGGACTGGTCCTTGTCGGGATCGGCCCCCCGCCTCAGTTGGTGGGGCCTCCCCCCGGCCCCCCGGAGCACCCGGGCGTGGTGGCCGGTCGCCAGGGCGTCGAACCCGAGGCGCACGGCTCGATCGAGCAGGCGGTCGAACTTGATGTGCCGGTTGCACTCGATGCACGGGTTCGGGGTCCGGGCCGCCGCGTGGGCGGCGACGTAGGGGCCCACGACCGAGTCGTCGAACGCCTCGGTCATGTCGAAGACGTAGTGCGCGATCGCGAGCTGCTGGGCGGCGCGGCGCGCGTCGTCCACGTCGGCGACCGAGCAGCAGCCCGAGTCCGAGGAGCCGCCCCACAGCTTGAGCGTCGCCCCGACGACCTCGTGGCCGTCGGCGACCAGGCGCGCCGCTGCCACCGAGGAGTCGACCCCTCCGGACATCGCGACCAGCACCTTCACAGGAGGCAGTCTGCCATCGGGGCGCGACCGTCCATGCGGGCGCCTCAGCCCCGCAGCGCCCCCACCGCGTCGGCGACGACGCGCACGGCCAGGTCGATTTCGCCCGGCACCGTGGTGTAGCCGAGGCTGAAGCGGACCGCCGTCCGGGCCTCGGCCGGTGCGACGCCCATGGCGAGCAGGACGTGGGACGGCTCGAGGGCGCCGCTCGCGCACGAGGACCCTGCCGATGCATAGACGCCCCCTCGGTCGAGGAGCACGAGGAGCTCCTCCTGGTCGACGCCCGCGAAGCGCAGGTGACAGTGCGACGGGAGGACCTCGTCGCGTGGCGCGCTCTCCACCGTGCCGGGCACCGCAGCGAGCAGCCCGTCGGCGAGCCGGTCGCGCAGCTCGGCGACCCGCACCCGCTCGTCGCCTGCGGTCTTGGCCGCGACGGCGAGGGCGGTGGCCAACCCGACGATGCCTGCGACGTCGTGGGTCCCGCTGCGCCGCTCGTGCTCCTGGCCACCGCCGTGCTGGAGCGGGGCGAGAAGCGACGGCGCCCGCACCACGAGGGCACCCGCGCCCTTCGGGCCACCCAGCTTGTGGGCGCTGATCGAGACCAGGTCGAAGCCGGCGGTGGTGGTCGCGAGGTCGATGTATTTGGCGGCCTGCACGGCGTCGGTGTGCAGGGCGGCCCGCGGCGCCCGCGCCCGGACACGGCGTGCGACCTCGGCCAGTGGCTGTAGCGTGCCGACCTCGTTGTTGGCGTGCATCACCGAGACGAGGGCGGTGTCGTCGCCGAGCGCGTCCTCGAGCGCGTCGAGGTCGATCACCCCCGCCGTCGACACGGCGACCTCGTCCACGCGCAGGGCGCCGATGCCGTGGACCTGGGCAAGTCCTCGGGACGCGGCACGGGCCGGCTCGAGCACCGCCGCGTGCTGGATGCTCGAGCAGGCAATCGCCAGGGGCGTGCCGTGCCGGGCCCGCTCGGCCAGCGTGCCCAGCACCGCCAGGTTGTCCGACTCGGTCCCACCCGAGGTGAACACCACTTCGGAGGGGGCCGCGCCGAGGAGGGAGGCGACCAGCTCGCGGGCCTCCTCGACCGCCCGCCGGGCGGCCCGGGCCGCCGCGTGGGAACCCGAGGCGTTCGCAAAGGTCACCGCGGCGAACGGGGCCATGGCCTCGGCCACCTCGGGTCGAAGCGGGGAGGTGGCCGCGTGGTCGAGATAGGCGGTCGGCCGCGTCAAGGCGCTCAGGCGACCCAGACCGACTTGGCGTTGCAGAACTCCTTGATGCCGAGCTCCGAGAGCTCCCGGCCGTACCCGGAGTGCTTGATCCCGCCGAAGGGCAGCTCGGGGGTGGAGGTCACCATCGCGTTGACGAACACCATCCCGGCCTCGATCCCCTCGATGCACCGGCGCTGCTCGTCCTCGTCCCGTGCCCACACGCTCGAGCCGAGCCCGAAGGTCGTGCGGTTGGCCACGGCGATCGCCTCGTCGATGTCCGCCACCCGCTCGACGATCGCCACCGGCCCGAAGACCTCCTCACGATGGGCCCGCATCTCGGGCGTGACCCCGCCGAGCACGGTCGGCCGGTAGAACCAGCCGTCGCCCTCGACCGCCTCACCCCCGCACGCGACCTCTGCGCCCTTGGCCCGGGCGTCGTCGACCTGGGCCGCGACCTCGGCGCGCTGGGCCTCGGACACGAGGGGGCCGACGTCGGTGGCGGGATCCATCGGGTCGCCGACCCGCAGCCGGGCCATCGCCTCCACGAAGCGCCCGAGGAAGTCGTCGGCCACGGCGTCGACCACGACGAAGCGCTTGGCGGCGATGCACGACTGGCCGTTGTTCTGCACCCTGGCGGTGACCCCCACACTCACGGCGCGCTCGACGTCGGCCGAGGGCAGGACGAGGAACGGGTCCGATCCCCCCAGCTCGAGGACGCACTTCTTGAGCGCCTGGCCAGCGGCCGAGGCGACGCTCCGCCCGGCGGCCTCGCTCCCGGTGAGCGTGACGGCGGCCACCCGCTCGTCGGCGATGATCCCCGCCACCGCCCCCGAGGACACGAGCAGCGAGCTGAACGCCCCGTCGGGGAAGCCGGCCCGCCGGAAGACGTCCTCGATCAGGATCGCCGACTGCGGCACGTTCGACGCGTGCTTGAGCAGCCCGACGTTCCCGGCCATGAGCGCCGGGGCGGCGAAGCGGATGACCTGCCAGAGGGGGAAATTCCACGGCATGACCGCGAGCACCGGACCGAGCGGCTCATAGCGGACGTACGCGCTGGAGGCCGAGGAGTCGACCTTCTCCTCGGCGAGGAACCGCTCGGCGTGCTCGGCAAAGAAGCGCATGCACATCGCGCACTTGGCGACCTCGCCCTTGGCCGAGGCGAAGGTCTTTCCCATCTCGGTCGTGAGGATCCGGGCAATCTCGGGCTGCTCGGCGTCGTAGAGGTCGGCGGCGGCCCGCATCCAGGAGGCCCGCTCGGCGAAGGAGGTCCGCCGGTAGCTCTCGAAGGTCCTCGCCGCGAGCTCGAGCTTCACGTCCACCTCGTCGGGGGTGTGCTCCTCGAAGGACGCCTCGAGCCTGCCGGTCGCCGGATTCACCGTCGCAAACGCCATGCGCGTTCCTCGCCGTGGGGCGGACTCAGTCCTTCGGCTTGCGACGCGGCTTCAGCGCGAACCACCAGATGCCGGCCATCGTCGCGAGAACGCCGGAGACCGCAGCCACCGGCTTGACGATCTTGCGCGCCCGCTCAGCCATCGCGTTGACCTTACCCGTTCCCCCCGCTCCGCCTTCCAGGGGCTCGGGGCGACGCTGATCGCGAGGGTTCACAGTGCCGAAACCTTCCGGCAACGCCCAGGACCCCTTGCGCCGATATATAGGGAGGGTGGAGGCGTTCGACGCCTATTGCCGTTCGCCGGGCTACGACGAGATCCTCGGCCCCGACGGCCGGCCCCGCAGCATCGCCAGGCCCCTCTGGGACCACCTGTGCAGGCTGGGCCTCCCAGCGCTGCGCGAGCGGCAGCTCGAGGCCGATGACGAGGTCCGCTCGCTCGGCCTCACCTTCAGGACCTTCGAGGACGACTCCTCGGTCGACCGCCCATGGCCCTTCGACATCGTGCCGCGCATCGTGGACGCGAGCGAGTGGAGCATCGTCGAGGCGGGGCTGGTCCAACGCCTCCGGGCGCTCAATCGCTTCATCGACGACGCCTATCACGACCAGGAGATCGTGCGGGCCGGGGTGGTGCCCGACGAGGTCGTGGCCGGATCGGCGAACTTCCGGCCCGAGTGCGTCGGGACTCGGCTCGCCGGCGGCGTGTGGGCGCACATCTGTGGGAGCGACCTCGTGCGCGACGAGCACGGGCGGCTGCTGGTCTTGGAGGACAACCTGCGGGTGCCCTCGGGTATCTCCTACATGCTCGAGAACCGCCTCGTCGCCAAGTACGTGTTCCCCGAGCTCTTCCGCTCCTACAGCGTGCAGCCCGTAGACCAGTACATCGGGCGCCTCGCCGAGCTGCTCGCCTCGGTCTCCCCGCGGACCGACGATCCGCGCATCGTGGTGCTGACCCCGGGCATCCACAACTCGGCCTACTTCGAGCACGCCTTCTTGGCCCAGCAGATGGGCGTCGACCTCGTGGAGGGCGGCGACCTGGTCGTGCCCGACGACGACACGGTCTATCTGAAGACGATCGAGGGGCTCGAGCGCGTCGACGTCGTCTATCGGCGGATGGACGACGTGTTCTTGGACCCCGAGGTCTTCCGGCGCGACTCGCTGATCGGCACGCCGGGGCTCGTGCGCGCCTGGCAGGCCGGCAACGTGGCGATCGTGAACGCCCCGGGGACCGGCATCGCCGACGACAAGAGCGTCTACCCCCTCGTGCCGGCCATGATCCGCTTCTACCTCGGCGAGGATCCGATCCTGGCGAGCGTGCCGACCTGGCGCTGCGCGGAGGAGGCGGCGCGGCGCCACGTGCTCGGCAACCTCTCCTCACTCGTGGTCAAGCCGGCCAACGAGTCCGGCGGCTACGGGGTCGTGATGGGACCCCTGGCCGCCCCGGAGGCGTTCACCCACGTCGCCCGGCGGATCGAGCAGGACCCTGCCGGATGGGTGGCCCAGCCGATGCTCCGCCTCTCGACGATGCCGACGCTGGTGGAGGAGGGATTCGCCCCTCGTCACGTCGACCTGCGCCCCTTCAGCCTGCTCGGGCCCGACGGCGCCTACGTGACGCCGGGGGGGCTGACGAGGGTCGCCCGGCGGGAGGGGTCGCTCATCGTGAACTCCTCCCAGGGCGGTGGCAGCAAGGACACCTGGGTGGTCGATCGCTCCATCGAGCTGGTCGAGCCCCCCGGGCACCCGCCGACGATCCCAGACGAGCCCGCACCCGCCATCGGACCGGGTCGTCGGGCCGAGATGGCCCAGTAGCCGAGGAAGGGAGGCGAGCCCCATGCCCCAGGCGCTGCTGCGCCGGACGGCCGAGTCGCTCTACTGGGCGGGCCGGCACCTCGAGCGGGCCGAGGACCTGACGCGGATCGTGCTCGTGCACGGCAACACGCACGTCGACCTCCCGGTCGGCCAGGAGGTCGGATGGATGCCCCTCCTCGAGGTCGCGGGCGTGGCGGTGGACTTCGTCGAGTCGCATCCCTCGCTCTTCCGGACCCCGGGCGCGACGGCCGCCGAGGGCGATGTCGTCGACTTCCTGCTCGCCGGGCCGGCCAACCCCTCGAGCATCGTCTCGTGCGTTTCAAGCGTCCGCGACGCCATGCGGGCCTGCCGCACGGTCGTTCCCCGCGAGGCCTGGGAGCTCACGAACGCGCTGTGGCTCACCATGCGCGAGCGCCTGGCAACGGTGCACACCCGTGACGGGCGGGTCCGCTGGATGCGACGGACCATCGGCGACTGCGAGCGGATCAACGGCTCGCTGTGGGCCACCATGCCCCGCGACGGCGCCATGGCGGTGATCCGGATCGGCCAACACCTCGAGCGGGCCATCGTCACCTGTCGGCTCCTGGCCGTGCGGGCCGACAGCGCCCTCGGCGACGCCCCCTCCGATGAGCCCTTCGACCACCTCCGAGCGATGTCCCTCCTGAAGGCGCTCGCCGCGTTCCAGCAGTTCCGGCGGGCGATGCCCGCTCGGCCCGCCCCGGGGTCGGTCGTCTCGTTCATGCTCCGCGGCGAGACCTTCCCCCGGAGCGTCGCTTCGTGCCTGGGCCAGGTCCGTCAGGCGCTGAAGGAGCTCCCGGGCAACGAGCAGGCGCTCGCGGCGTGCGCCGAGGCCACCGTGGCCACGGTCGGCGCCCCCCTCGCCACCACGCCCGGGAACCTGCGGGTGCAGCTCGACCGGCTGGCATCGCTCCTCGGAGAGATCCACCTCGAGGTGGCCTCGAGCCTGTTCCTCGAGTCCACCGAGGTGCCGAGGGCGCCGCCGGGTCCGCGCCCGGTCGCCCAACCACCAAGAGCGGTCCGCCGCTACGAGGTCGTGCACCGGAGCACCTATCGCTACGACGAGGCGGCCGAGGAGTCGGCCAGCGAGGCCCGGCTGCGGCCCCGGTCAACGGTGCGCCAACGCGTCCTCTCGAGCACCATCTCGATCGACCCGGCCCCATCCAACAGGACCGACCTCCTGGACGCGTTCGGCAACCACGTGACGTCGTTCCTCGTCCAGGGTCCATTCGACGAGCTGGTGGTGACATCGAGGAGCGACGTCGAGCTCCTCGAGGCGCCCGAGCCCCCGACCGGAGCGCCCTGGGAGTCGGTGTGGGTCACGCTCGAACGTGACAGGCGACTGGACGCCCGGGTGGCGCGGGGCTTCAGGGTCGCGTCCCGCCTCGTTCCCAGCCACCAGGCGCTCGCGGCCTACGCGCAGGAGTCCTTCACCGGGCACCGCCCAATCGTCGACGCGCTCCGGGAGCTCTGCGGTCGCATCCACGCCGATTTCGTTTACGAGCCCGGCTTCACCTCGGTCACCACCCCGGTGCTCGAGGTGTTCGAGCAGCGGCGGGGGGTCTGCCAGGACTTCGCCCACGTCGCGATCGGGTGCCTGCGGTCCATGGGGCTCGCGGCGCGCTATGTCAGCGGGTACATCGAGACCTTCCGCACCGGGCACGACCAGCTGACCGGGGCCGACGCCTCGCACGCCTGGGCCTCGACCTACCTGCCCGGATGGGGATGGCTCGACCTCGATCCGACCAACGATCTCCTCGGGTGTGCCGAGCACGTGACCACCGCGTGGGGACGGGACTACGAGGACGTCTCTCCGCTGCGCGGCTCGGTCGTTGGCGGCGGCCGCACCCATGGCCTCGAGGTGTCCGTCGAGGTGCGCCGGCTCGAGCCGGCCCCCTGAGTCAGCCCGCCCGCTCGATCCAGGCCCGCCCGCGCCCCTCGCCGAGCTCGATGGGGGAGCCCGGCCCGCGGCCCTCGCCCACGCGGACCTCGCGGGCGAGGACCTCCCGGGCGATCAGCTCGAAGTGGGAGGCCAGCGAATCGGCGCCCTCGAGCACGAGCACGATCCGGTCGACGACCTCGAGCCCGGCCTCCTTGCGCAGGTCCTGAACCTGGCGGATGAGGTCCCGCACGAGGCCCCGCGTCCGCAGCTCGTCGTCGAGCGCGAGGTCGAGCGCCACGACCTCGCCCCCCTCGCGCGAGACGGCGTACCCCTCTTGGCCACGCGCCCGGAGCTCGACTTCGTCGGCGCCGAGCTCGACGTCGCCGCCCTCGAGGGCGAGCACGATCGGCCGCCCGGCCTCGAGGTCGGCCGCCGCCGCGGCGCCGTCCAGCGCGGCGAGCGCCCGCTTGGCCTCCTGGACCCTCGGCCCGAGGCGGGGCCCGAGGACCCGGAAGTTCGGGATCAGCTCGAAGCTGATCAGCTCGCCGAGCTCGGCCGCCACCTCGACCCGGTCGACGTTCAGCTCGCCCGCCACGACGTCGTCGAGGAGCTCGGGCGCGTTGGGCGGCAGGAACACGAGGGCGCGGCGCAGCGGCTGGCGCACCTTCACCCCGGCCTCGCCCCGGGCGGCGCGCCCGAGCGACGACAGCCGGCGGGCCTGGGCCATGCGCGCCTCAAGCGCGGGGTCGATGCGCGACGCCTCGACCTGCGGCCAGTCGGCGAGGTGGACCGAGTCCCCCTCCCCCGCCAAGGCGAGCTCGCGCCACATGGCGTCGGCGATAAACGGGCAGAACGGCGCGAGCACGAGGGCCATCGTGCTCAGGGCCTCGTGCAGCGTGGCGTGCGCCGAGAGCGTGTCGCTCTCGGGGGCGTCGGGGTCGGTGTGCCAGAACCGCCGGCGGCTGCGGCGCACGTACCAGTTCGAGACGTCGTCGACGAGCCGCCCGAGGGCGGTGGCCCCCCCGTAGGCGTCGTAGGAGTCGAGGGCGTCGGTCACCTCCCGTGTGCTCGACGCGAGCCGCGACAGGAGCCAGCGGTCGAGCTCGGGCCGCTCGTCGTGCGGCGGGATCGCCGGGTCCGCCGGGTCGAACTCGTTCGCCGACGCGTAGGTCGTGAAGAAGCTGTAGGTGTTCCACAGCGTGAGCAGCGTCTCGCGCATCGCCACGTCGATCACGTGCATGCTCGTCTGGGTCGGGGTCCACGGCGAGCCCTGGCTGAACATCCACCACCGCAGGGGGTCGGCGCCCCGCGAGTTGAGCACCTCCCAGGGGTCAAAGACGTTCCCGAGGGACTTGGAGGCCTTGCGACCCTGGGCGTCGACGATGTGCCCGAGGCACACCACGTGGCGGTAGGGGGCCTCCTTGAACACGAGCGTGTTCACCGCGAGGAGCGAGTAGAACCAGCCCCGCGTCTGGTCGATCGCCTCGGAGATGAAGTCGGCAGGGTAGCGCATGCGCTCCTCGGAGCCCGCCACATGGGGGTAGCCGATGCTCGCGGCGGGCATAGACCCCGAGTCGAACCACGCGTCGATGACCGCCTCGATGCGCTGGGACTCGCCGTCGCAGCTCGGGCAGGGGAAGACCACCTCGTCGATGACCGGCCGGTGGGGGTCGAGCCCGCGCAGGTCGCGGCCGGCCAGGCTCGAGAGCTCGGCGAGGGACCCGACGCAGGTGACGTGGCCCGACCGGCAGCGCCAGATCGGCAGCGGCGTCCCCCAGAACCGATCGCGCGACAGCGCCCAGTCGACGTTGTTGGCCAACCACTCCCCGAAGCGGCCGTCGCGGATGTAGCCCGGGTGCCAGTCGATGGTCTGGTTGGCCGCCACGAGCTCGGCCTTCCTGGTCGAGGTGGCGACGTACCAGCTCGGCTTCCCCCAGTAGATGAGGGGCGTCCGACAGCGCCAGCAGTGCGGGTAGGAGTGGACGAAGGGCATCCGCCGCTCGAGCAGGCCGGCCCGTTCCAGCGCGTCGTTGATGTCGTGGTTCGCCTCGCGCACGTCGCGCCCGGCGAGCCAGCCCGCCGCCTCGGTGAACCGCCCGTCGGGTCCGACCGGGTTGAGCGTCGGCAGGCCGGCGTCGCGGCCGACCTGCCGGTCGACCTCGCCAAAGGCGGGTGCGAGGTGCACGAGGCCCGTGCCCTCCTCGGTCGTCACATAGTCGGCGGCGACGACCCGCCAGCCGGTCTCGGTCACCGCCGCGACGTCGAGGATGTCGAGCGGGCGCCGGTAGCGCAGCCCGACGAGCTCGCTCCCCCGCACCGTGGCGCTCGGCACCGCCCCCTCGCCCAGCGCCGCCCCGACGAGCGCCTCGGCCACGACGGTGCCGTCGACGACTGCGTAGGTGAGTTCGGGGTTGACCGCCACCCCGCTGTTGGACACGAGCGTCCAGGGGGTGGTCGTCCACACGAGGAGCGAGGTCGCGCCGCCGACCCGGCCGGCGTCGCCCTCGACGAGCGGGAGACGGACGTACGCGGTCTCGTCCTCCACGTCGCGGTAGACCTCGGGCTGGCCGAGCTCGTGGCTCGAGAGGCCGGTCCCACAGCGCGGGCAGTACGGGACGACCTTGATGTCCTCGTAGAGCAGCCCCTGGTCGAAGAGCTGGCGCAGGAGCCACCACACCGACTCGACGTAGCTCGGGTCGAGGGTCCAGTACGCGTCGTCGAGATCAACCCAGTAGCCGATGCGCTCGGTGAGCTCGCGCCACTGGGCCACGTAGCCGAGCACCGACTCGCGGCACAGCCGCACGAACTCGGCGATCCCGACCTCGTCCTCGATCTGGCGCTTGCCCCGGATGCCGAGGCGCTTCTCCACCTCGACCTCGACCGGGAGCCCGTGGGTGTCCCAGCCGGCCCGCCGGGCGACGTAGTGGCCGCGCATCGTGCGAAAGCGACAGAAGATGTCCTTGTAGACCCGCGCCCAGACGTGGTGGACGCCCGGCGCCCCGTTGGCGGTCGGCGGGCCCTCGTAGAAGATCCATGGCGCTGCGCCGGCGCGTTGGGCGACCGAGCGCTCGAAGACCCGGTGCGCCGCCCAGCGGGCGAGCTCCGCGCTCTCGAGCGCGACGAAATCGACGTCGGCGGGGATGGGTCGGAACGGCGGTGGCACGGGATCGTCGAAGGCTCGGGGTTCTCCGATCGGCCGACCGGATCGCAGCAGCCTACGGCGTCGGCGGCGGTGCCCCGTGCGGCCCGGCCTCGCTCAACGGCCCGGCGGCTCGCTGCGTCGCCCGGGATCGACCGCGCTCATGATGCCGACGGGGTTGCCGTCGGGGTCCTCGACGATCGCGTAGCGGGCGCCCCAGAACGCGTCGTGCGGCGCGAGCTGGGACCGGTAGCCGGCCTGGGTCAGCGCGGCGTGGCGCTCGTCGACCGCCTCGCGGCTCTCGAGCTTGAACCCGAGCACGCCGGCCCCGCCCCGCCAACCGGGGTCCCACTGGCGCGCGAACGCCTCGCTGTCGATGTCGAGATCGACGCCCCCGGCGCGCGCCGAGACGTGGCGGTCCGCCCATTGCGGGTCGCGCTCGGAGAACTCGACGCCGAGCAACCTGTAGAACTCGACGGCCGCCCCCACGTCGCTGACCACCAGGTTGTACTGGTCGAGGACCACTCTCTCGGTCACCCTCAATCCTCCTCGCACGCGGCGGCGCCCAGTTCCCGGGCGGACGT
This sequence comes from Acidimicrobiaceae bacterium, assembly GCA_027315315.1. Taxonomy (GTDB): domain Bacteria; phylum Actinomycetota; class Acidimicrobiia; order Acidimicrobiales; family RAAP-2; genus Palsa-461. Next base: position 142,144 of record DAHUYG010000002.1, read on the forward strand.
CAGCCGACTGTAGAGGTCCTCGTCGGCCTCGACGAGCGAGCCGAGCACGGCGTCCGCGATCGCGAAGGCCGGTCGGGTCCGCTCGGAGTCCTCGGGGACCGCGACGCAGACCATGCGGGCCGCCTTCGCCGCGAGCACGCCGGCCGGCGCGTCCTCCCACGCGAGGCACCGGGTCGGCTCCACCCCCAGCTTCGCGGCCGCGCCGAGGTACACGCCGGGGTGCGGCTTGCCGTAGGGCTCGTCCTCCGCCGAGTGCACGATGTCGAACTCCCCGGCCAGGCCGAAGTGGTCGAGGACGAGGCGGATCAACCGGTACTCCGAGGACGAGGCGATGGCGAGCGGCAGCCCGTGGGTCGCGCAGAGGCCGAGCGCCCGGTCGACGCCCGGCTGCAGCCGGCCGCGCTCGACGACGAGCTCGCATACCCGGTCGACGACGCTGACGGCGACCTGCTCGGGGGTTGGCCCGGACCACGGGAAGCGCTCGTGCCAGTACCGGGTCACCTCGGCCACGAACATCCCCTTGGTCTGCCGGGCGTGGCCGGCCTCGAGGGGGACGCCGAGGGCGCCCAGGATCTCCACCTCCGCCAGCTGCCACAGCGGCTCGGAGTCGACGAGCAGCCCGTCCATGTCGAAGACCGACGCGGCGAAGCCGCCGGCGTCGACCGACCCGGTCACGGTGCGGGGCGGGGCGTTCGGCTCAGGCGGGGAGGTTCGCCGCGATCGCCTCGAGCACCGCGGGGTCCTCGGGCTCGGTGCGCGGGCGGAACCGCGCCACCACCTCGCCCGAGGGGGCGACGAGGAACTTCTCGAAGTTCCACTGGATGTCGCCGGCGTTGCCCTCGTCGTCGGCCTTCTGGGTGAGCTCCTCGTAGAGGGGGTGGCGACCCTCGCCGTTCACCTCGATCTTCTCGAAGAGTGGGAACGAGACGCCGTAGGTGGTCGAGCAGAACTCGGCGATCTCCTCGGGGCTGCCCGGCTCCTGCCCCATGAACTGGTTGCAGGGGAAGCCGAGCACGCTGAACCCCTTCTCGGCGTAGGTCTTCTGCAGGCGCTCCAGCCCCTCGTACTGGGGGGTGAGGCCGCACCTCGAGGCCACGTTGACCAAGAGGAGCGTCTTACCCCGGTACGGCGCGAGGGAGGACTCGGCGCCGTCGAGGGTGGCAATCGGGATTTCGTAGAGACCCATGCCCGAAGGTTAACGGAAGCCCTGGTCGAGCGTTCGGCCCGGGGCGGCACCGGGGGCGGTCGTCCCGACGCTTCCTACGTCTTGTGTAGCTACGTCATACGTAGTACTCTGGCGCCATGCGAGCACCCAGCGCCCGGCGGAGCAACGACCCGCCCCTCTTGATCCTCACGAGCCTCGCGGACGGCCCGAAGCACGGGCACGCGCTGGCCAAGGACATTGAGGCGTTCGCCGGCGTGGCCCTCGGCCCCGGCACCCTCTACGGGGCGATCACGAGGCTCGAAGAGCGCGGGCTGATCGAGCCGGTGCCGAGCGACGACCGCCGCCGCCCCTACCGGATCACCCCGGCCGGCGCCGAGGCCCTGGCGAGCGCGGTGGCCGAGATGCACCGCCTGGCCGCCGAGGGCGCGGCTCGCCTCGGGCTCTCCCTCGGGACGATCGCCTGATGTCGGGGCACACCGTCGAGCGGATGCTCCGCTGGTACCCCGCCGGCTGGCGGGACCGCTACGGCGACGAGCTGGTCGCGCTCATGGAGGACGACCTCGGCGGCGCACCCCCCTCGGCCCGCTACCGCTGGTCGATCGCCACCGCCGGGCTGCGCGAGCGCGCGCTCGCCAGCGGTCTCCTCGGGCGGTCCGCCGGGGCCGACGAACGGATGCGGACCGGGGTGCAGCTGGTGCTCGCCGGGTGGGCCGCGTGCATCTTCGCCGGGGCGGTCTTCGCCAAGATCGCAGAGCATTTCGCCCCGGCGCTGGCGGCGCCGCACCGGGCGATCCCCCAGGACGCCTTCGACGCCGTGCAGGGCGCTGCGGCGCTCGCGGCGGCGTGCACGCTGCTCGCGATCGCAGTCGCGCTCCGCGCGCTCGTGGGCTTCGTGCGCGCCGGCGGGTGGAGCACCCTGCGGCGCCCGGTGCTCCAGGCGGGCGCGCCGAGCATCCTGGTGGTGGTGGCGCTCGCCCGGCTCGCACCGTGGGCTCACTCGCTTTCCAACGCGGCGCGCAACGGCGGCGACCCTGCCTATGGGGCTGCCTTCGTCGCCTGGGCGCTCCTCGTTGCCGGCGCGCTCGCGCTGTGGGCGCGCGCCGGCGCGGTGGCGTTCCGGGGGCTTCGACCGACCGGTCGGACGCTCGGCGCGATCGGTGCCCTGGCGACGATCGTCGCGGTCGCGATCCTGGCGGTGACCGCTGCGGTCGCGCTCTGGTGGGCGCAGATCGCCCTGCACGCCCCGTGGTTCCTCCACGGCACGCCGGCCGGCAGCGCCGGTTCGCCGTGGGACCCCACCCTGGCCGGCGCCGCCTGCGTCATGCTCCTCGCCCTCGGGGTCGCGCAGCACGGCGTGAGCCGCATCGTGGGTGCCCGGCGGGAGCTCGCCTCCCACCGCGACTGAGCTGGCGACCCGTCGCCGGATCGGCAAACCTCGCGCCATGCGCGCGGTCGTGATCGACGAGGGGGGGCTCCGCCTGGACGAGCGTCCCGACCCGGTGCCCGGCGACACCGAGCTCTTGATCGAGGTGCGGGCGGCCGGCCTGAACGGGGCGGACATGCTCCAGCGGCGAGGCGGTTACCCCTCCCCGCCCGGGGTGCCGGCCGACATACCGGGGCTCGAGCTGGCCGGCGAGGTGATCGCGGTCGGCCACCAGGTCACCCGGTTCTCCCCCGGCGAGCGCGTCATGGGCATCGTGGGCGGCGGGGCCCAGGCCGAGCGGTGCGTGATCGACGAATCCCACGCGCTCGGGGTGCCCGAGGGCCTGGGCTGGTCCGAGGCGGGCGGCTTCCCCGAGACCTTTTGCACCGCGTTCGACGCGCTCTTCTCCCAGGCGGCCCTCGGCGCAGGCGAGCGGCTGCTCGTGACCGGCGCGGCCGGCGGCGTCGGGACCGCCGCGGTGCAGCTCGCCCACGCGGCGGGCGCGGTCGTGGTGGCGTCGGTGCGCGACGAGCGGAGCCGCGGCGCGCTCGTCCCGCTCGGCGCCGACGAGGTGATCGGACCCGACGAGGTCCCCGCACGCGGCCCCTACGAGGTCGTCCTCGAGCTCGTCGGGGCGGCGAGCGTCCCGGCCGCCCTGGGCGCGCTCGCGACCGGCGGGCGCGTCGTCGTGATCGGCATCGGCAGCGGTGGCGAGGTGCAGTTCCATCTCGGCCAGCTGATGGCGCTGCGGGCCCGGATCTCGGGCTCGACGCTCCGCGCGAGGGACCGCACCGCGAAGGCCGTGGTCGTCGAGGCAGTCCGGCGCCACGTGGTGCCCAACCTGGCCGCCGGCCGTCTGCGGGTCCCGGTGGCCGAGACGTTCGGCCTCGACGAGGCGGAGCGCGCCTACGAGCGCTTCGCGGCCGGGGGCAAGGTCGGCAAGATCGTGCTCGTCGCACGGTGACCGAGGGGCGCGAACGCCCGCGCTTCTTGGACCTCGAGTCCCTCGAACGGCGGGCCCGCGACGCCCTCGACCCGATGGCGTGGGCCTACTTCTCGGGTGGTGCCGAGCGCGAGCGGCTGCTCGAGGAGAACGTGGCGGCGTGGGAACGCTTCCGCCTCTACCCGCGGGTGCTGGTCGACGTGTCGTCGGTGAGGAGCGCGACCAGCGTCCTCGGCGCACCGGTGTCGCTCCCGGTCGTCGTCGGCCCCACCGCGCTGCAGCGACTGGCCCATCCCGAGGGCGAGCTGGCCACCGTCCGGGGCGCCGCCGCGGCCGGGGCCGCCATGGTGCTCTCGAGCCTCGCCACCTGCGACCTCGACGAGGTGGCGGCGGCGGCGGGCGGCGCCGTCTTGCACATGCAGGTCTACGTACTGAAGGACCGGGCCCGCACGGCCGAGATGGTGCAGCGGGCGGCGGCGGCCGGATACCGGGCGCTCGTCTTCACGGTCGACATCCCCGTCTCGGGGCTGCGCACCCGCGAGGTGGAGCACGGGGTCAGGCTCCCCGACCACCTCGGGCTGCCCAACGTGGCCGACCCCGACAGCGCGCGCCACGGCTGGGGCTTCGTCGAGCACGTCGTGCGGGAGTTCGATCCGGCCCTCAGCCTCGACGACATCGCCTGGCTGGGGGGGCTCAGCCACCTGCCGGTCGTGGTGAAGGGGCTGTGTCGGGCCGACGACGCGCTGCGCTGCGCCGAGGCCGGAGCGGCTGCGGTGGTGGTCTCCAACCACGGCGGGCGCCAGCTCGACGACGCGCCGGCGAGCGCCGAGGTGCTGCGGGAGGTGGCCGACGCCGTGGGCGGCCGGATGGAGGTCTACGTCGACGGGGGGATCCGTCGGGCGGCCGACGTGGTGAAGGCGCTGGCCCTCGGCGCCGACGCCGTGCTCCTCGGCCGGCCGGTCCTCTGGGCTCTCGCGACCGGCGGCGCCGAGGGCGTCATGGAGCTCCTCGAGAACTTCCGCAGCGAGCTGGAGCGGATCATGGCGCTGTGCGGGGCGAGGCAGCCGAGCGAGATCGAGCCCTCGATGGTGGGTCGGATCGGCGAGCGGCCCGGGGAGCGGCCGTAGGGCACGCTCCCCGGGGCATCCGCCCGAGGAACCCCCGATCCCAAGTGTCCGCACCGGCGGCGCGCGCCGGCGGGAAGCGCTCGAACGCTACCGCCTCGTTCCCGAGCGGACAATGGGTGCTCCGGCCGGCTCACCAGGGGTCCACGACCGGGCGCTTCTTGGCGGTGCGCGGGGCCGGGGGCGGTGCCGACGCGAGGACCGACGCGACCCGCTGCCGGGTCTCGGCGGGGTCGATCACGTCGTCGATCTCGAAGAAGGTGGCGACGTTGAGCGCCTTGCCGCTCGCATAGGACCGCTCGACCATCGCCTCGAACAGGGCCTCGCGCTCGGCGGGGTCCTCGACCGCCTCGAGCTCACGCCGGTAGCCGAGGCGCACCGCGCCCTCGAGGCCCATGCCCCCGAACTCCCCGGTCGGCCACGAGCCGATCCACAACGGCTCGCGAAAGCTGCCCCCCGCCATCGCCTGGGCGCCGAGCCCGTAGCCCTTGCGCAAGACCACCGTGCAGAACGGCACCCGCAGGCTGGCGCCGACCACGAAGAGCCGGCCGGCGTGGCGCACGAGCGCGGCCTCCTCGGCCTCGGGTCCGACCATGAACCCCGGCGTGTCGCACAAGAAGAGCACCGGGATGTCGTGCGCGTCGCAGAGCGCGAGGAAGCGCGCCGCCTTGTTCGCCCCGACGGCGTCGATCGCGCCGGCGAGGTGCATCGGGTTGTTGGCCACGACGCCGACCGGCCGGCCCTCGAGGCGGCAGAGGGCGGTCACCATCCCCGGGCCGTACCCGGCGCGCAGCTCGAGCACCGACCCGCTGTCGGTCAACAGCTCGATCACGGAGTGGACGTCGTAGACGCGCCGGCGGTCCTCTGGCACACAGGCGCGCAGCGCCTCCTGGTCGGCGCACGACCACTGCGTCGTCGGGCCCTGGAAGTAGGACAAGTACCGACGGGCGACGTCGACCGCCTCGGCGTCGTCAGCCACCGCCACATCGACGACGCCGTTGTGCACCTGGACCCCCATCGGCCCGATCGCCTCGGGCGGGAACACGCCGAGCCCGCCGCCCTCGATCATGGCCGGCCCGCCCATCCCGAGGTTGGTGTCGGCGGTCGCGATGACGACGTCGCAGCAGCCGAGCAGCGCTGCGTTTCCGGCGAAGCAGCGGCCCCCGGCGATCCCGACCATCGGGACGAGGCCGCTTAGCCGGGCGAAACGCGCGAAGGCCTCGGTCTCGAGCCCGCTCACCGAGGCGCCGTCGGTGTCGCCCGGGCGTCCCCCGCCACCCTCGGCGAAGAGCACCACGGGGAGCCCCAGCCGCTCGATCACGTCGAAGAGCCGGTCCTTCTTGCGGTGGTTCATGTAGCCCTGGGTCCCCGCCAGCACCGTGTAGTCGTAGGAGAGCACCGCGCAGCGCGCCGCCCCGCGATCGAAGAGCGAGCCGTTCACCGTGGCGAGGCCCCCCACCAGCCCGTCGGCCGGGGTGCGGTCTATCAGCTCCTCGATCGAGCGGCGGCGGCGCTGGGCCGCCACCACCAGCCCGCCGTACTCGACGAAGGACCCCTCGTCGCACAGGTCGGCCAGGTTCTCCCGGGCGCTGCGGTGCCCGGTCCCGTGCCGCCTGGCCATCGCCTCGGGCCTGTGCTCGTCGCGCAGCTTCTCGCGCCGGGCAAAAAGTTCGGCGAGCTCGGGCCGAACGCCGCCGGAGGTCTTGGCCTCCTCCACCGCCGCGACCTCGACGAGGCCCCCCACCTCGATCGTGACCAGCCGGTCGCCCCGCTCGACGGTGTCGCCCGGTCCGGCGCCCACCCGCCGGACCATCCCCGAGGCCGGCGAGGTCACGACGTGCTCCATCTTCATGGACTCGAGGACGACGAGCGTCTGGCCCTCGGCGACCGCGTCGCCCTCGGCGACCGCGATCGAGACGACCGTCCCCTGGAGGGGCGAGAGCGCATCGGCGTGCTCGGCCATCGCTCAGACCGTCGCGCAGAGGCCGCCGTCGAGGTTGATCGCGGCCCCCGTCACGTAACCGGCGCGCGGCGAGAGCAAGAACGCGACGAGGTCGGCGAACTCCTCGGCGCGACCGACCCGGCCGAGCGGGATCCCCGAACGCTCGGCCATGCGGGTGTAGAGCTCATCGACCGAGGACCCGTTCGTGGCCGCGAGGCGGTCCCACTGGCCGCTCTCGATCAACCCGATCAGTACCGCGTTCACCCGGATGCCCCGCGCACCGGCCTCCTTGGAGAGCGCCTTGGTGAGCGCCATCCCCGCGGCCCGGGTCACCGAGGAGGGCATGGAGGCAGCCCCCGGGGTCTTGCCCCCGATCGCGAGCACGTTCACGATCGACCCGCCCCGCTCGCCGAGATCCGCCATGGCGCTCCGACACAGCCGCGCCGCCGCGTAGAGCTTGAGCGAGACGTCGGCCTCCCACTCCTCGTCGGAGACGTCGACCAGCTCCTTGGCGGCGGCCCGGCCCGCGTTGTTGACGAGCCCGTCGATGCGGCCCCAGGTCTGGCGCGCCCGGTCGACGAACCCGGTGATGTCGTCGGGATCGGTGACGTCCGCCCGCACCCCCAGAGCCTCCCCGCCGCCGATCTCGATCTCGGCGCGCACGGCATCGACCCGCTCCTCGTCGCGCCCGCAGAACGCGACCCTGGCCCCCTCGGCGACCAGCCGGTGGCACAGGGCCCTCCCGAGCCCGCCCGAGCCGCCGGTCACGAGCACCACCTTGCCCTCGAGCTCCAGTTCCATGTCCCTCCAAACCGCCGTGGCGGACCCAGATTCCACCGGCTCGGCCCCGTCGCGCCAGCGGGGGCTTGACCCGGCGTCGGCCGACGGTCTAATTCTCTAGTTTGTTAGATGAATGGAGGGTGCGTGATCGAGTTCCATCTCGAGGCCCGGTCGGGGGTGGCCCCCTACCTCCAGCTGGTGCACCAGGTCCGCCACGCCCTGCGCCTCGGCCTGCTGCGCGAGGGGGACCAGTTGCCCACGGTGAAGGAGGTCGTGGGGCGCATCGCGATCAACCCCAACACCGTGCTCAAGGCCTACCGCGAGCTCGAGCGCGACGGGCTCGTGGCCGGGCGGCCCGGGGTCGGCACGTTCGTCACCCGCGGGCTCGCCGACACCACGCTCGCCGCCCAGGGACCGCTGCGCAGCGAGCTCGTCCGGTGGCTGGGCAAGGCACGGCGGGCCGGGCTCGACGACGAATGCATCGAGGCCCTCTTCACGAACACCTTTCGTTCCTTGAGCGAACGGGGCATCGCATGAGCTCGGTCCTCTCGACCGAGGGCCTCTCCAAGCGCTACGGGAGCCGATGGGCGCTCGAGCGCTGCACCCTCGAGATCCCCGCCTGCCACATCGTCGGACTCGTCGGCCCGAACGGCGCAGGCAAGAGACCCTGCTCCAGCTCGCGGTCGGACTGCTCGAGCCCACCGCAGGATCGATCCGCGTCCTCGGGCACGACCCGCGCGACGGGCCGGGCCCGCTGCGTCGCGTCGGCTTCGTGGCCCAGGACACCCCGACCTACGCAGGGATGACCGTGGCCGATCACCTCGCGATGGGGTCCTGGCTGAACGAGGGGTGGGATCGCGCGCTGGCCGAGGGAAGGATCGAGGAGCTCGGCCTCGACCCCGCGCAGCGGGCGGGCAGCCTCTCGGGCGGCCAACGCGCCCAGCTGGCCCTCACGCTCGCCATCGCCAAGCGGCCCGAGCTCCTGCTCCTCGACGAGCCGGTCGCGAGCCTCGACCCGCTCGCCCGGCGCGACTTCCTGCGCCACCTGATGGCCGCCGTGGTCGAGCAGGGGATGAGCGTGGTCCTGTCCTCACATCTCGTCGCCGACCTCGAACGGGTCTGCGACCACCTCGTCGTGCTGTGCGCGGCGAGGGTCCAGGTCGCAGGCGAGCTGGACGCTGCTCGCGACCCACCACCGGTTGACCGGCCCGCGACGGGACGCCGACTCGTTGCCCAGCGATCTGCACGTCATCGAGGCCAGCCACACCGATCGCCAGAGCACCTTCGTCGTGCACGATCGGGGCAGCATCCTCGATCCGGTCTGGGACGTGGACCGGGTCGACATCGAGGACCTGGTGCTCGCGTACATGAGCCAGGGCGAAAGCGACGGCGCCCGACGCAACCCGGTGAGCGTGGTGCGATGATCCGGCTCTCTTGGCGTCAGTTCCGGCTCCAGGCCGCCATCGCCGTCGGGATCCTGGTGCTCCTCGGCGTCCTCCTCGCCATCACCGGCCCGACGCTGGTCCACCGTTTCCACACCTCGGGGGCGGCAGCCTGTACCGACACCGGCAATTGCCCGCAGTCGGCGGACGCGTTCACCAACAGCTTCCACGCGCTCCAGATCGTCGTGAACGCCGCCCTCTACGTGGTCCCGGCTCTGATCGGGATGTTCTGGGGCGCGCCGCTCGTCGCTCGCGAGCTCGAGACCGGCACCTACCGGCTGGCCTGGACCCAGGGCGTCAGCCGGACCCGCTGGCTCGTCACCAAGCTGGCGGTCGTGGGCCTGGCCACCGCGGCGGCGGCCGGGCTCCTCGCACTCGCGGCCACCTGGTGGTCGAGCCCGATCGACGCGGTGTTCGACAACCGCCTGACGCCCTCGATGTTCGGCCAGCGTGGCATCGCCCCGGTGGCCTACGCCGTGGTGGCCTTCGCGCTCGGGGTGTTCGCCGGTGTCGTGATCCGGCGCACCGTGGCGGCGATGGCCGCGGCGCTGGCGGCGTTCGGCGCGGTTCGCCTCGTGCTCACCTACTGGGTGCGCCCCTACCTCCTCCCCCGCCACACCTTCTCGTTCTCCCCGAAGCTCGCCGGGCTGGTGAGGCCGGGGCTGACCAGTCCGCCCGCTGGGAGCTGGATCATCTCGACCGAGACGGTCAACCGGGCCGGCCGGCCGATCCAGGACGGCGGGAACCTCGACCTCGGGCAGTCGATCGTCTACCGGCCGGCCACCCACACGCTGAGCATCCCCGGGGCGGGCACCTGCCACGGCGTCGCCGCGGCGGCCAAGGGGCCCTTCACCCAGTCGGGGAAGCAGGGGATCCTGGCCTGCATCCAGCACCTCGGCGTCCACCAGCAGTTCAGCTACCTGCCGGCCGGTGACTACTGGCCGCTCCAGGGGATCGAGAGCGCCATTTGCCTCGTCCTGGCGGCGGCGCTCGGGGCGGCCAGCCTGTGGTGGCTCCGCCACCGCATCGCCTGAGGACTTAGGGGAGCACGAGGCGGGCCAGGCGCCGCGCGGTGACGGCCATGCCGGCCGCTCCCATCGCGAGCAGGTAGGCGAGGTGCCCGAGGAGCGACCACGTGAAGAGCCCGAGGTCGAGGCCGCGCAGGAGGGTGACCGCCTGGTAGAGGGGGGTACAGCGGACGACCACCTGGAGCCATCCGGGGTAGACGGTGAGCGGGTAGAAGGTCGCCGAGAACAAGAACAGCGGGAGCGCGGCCAAGAAGACGAAGTCGAAGTCCTGCCAGCTGCGCATGAACGAGGTCCCGGCCATCGCCACCCCGGAGAAGGCGAAGCTCACACAGAGGGCGGCCGGGAGGCACAGCACGACCCAGGGGGTGCCGACGTAGCCGAACGCCGCCATCACGCAGATGAACACCCCGCAGTACAGCCCACCACGGCAGATCGCCCACATGAGCTCCCCCTTGGCCACGTCGCTGGGCCCGAGCGGGGTGGAGAGCATCGAGTCGTAGACCTTCATGATCTTCAGCTGGAAGAAGATCTTGAAGGTGCAGTCAAAGATCGCGCCGTTCATCGCCGACGCCGCGAGCAGGCCCGGTGCGACGAACACCGTGTAAGGGAACGCCTGGCCGCCGACGTGGACCGCACCGACCAGCTTGCTCAGGCCGAGTCCGATCGAGACCAGGTAGAAGAACGGCTCGAAGAACCCCGACACGATGAAGATCCACCCGCGCCGGTAGACCACCACGTTGCGCTGGAAGACCCGCTTGGCCCGCCCGAGGCCGAGGAGCGCGAGCGGGGTGATCCGGGGGCCGCCCGGGGCCAACAGGTCGTGGCGGGCGATCGCGCCCGGCGTGGTGCCGCTCGTCATCAGATCACCAGCCGCCGCTCGAAGAGCCGGCGAGCCAGCCACGCGCCGAGCGCGCACAGCGCGACCAGGTAGGCGAGGTCCCAGCCGGCCGAGACCCAGTCGACGTTGCCGAGCACCAGCATCCGGCACAGGTCGACCCCGTGGTAGAGGGGCGTCGCGTACGCGACCGGGTGCATCCACCCGGGAAGCTGGGCGAGCGGGAAGAACGTCGTCGACAGCAAGAACAACGGGATGAGCCCCATGCGCGAGATGGTGGCGAAGCCCTGGTCGTTCTCCTGGCTCGCGGCGAACGCCGAGATGACCGAGGAGAATCCGAGCCCGGTCAAGATGGCGGCGGGGACGGCCAGCACCGCCAACGGCGAGCGCACCGTCCCGAAGGCGGCCATCACCCCGAGGTAGGTCACCGCGGTCAGCACGAGCCGCGCCGTGACCCAGGCGAAGTGGCCGAGCAGGACGTCGAGCACCCGAAGTGGGGTGGCGAGCATCGCGTAGTAGGTGCGGATCCACTTGATCGCCGCCATGACCGGGTACATGGAGTCGCTCGCCGCGACCTGCATGGCGCTCGAGGCGAGCAGCCCGGGCGCCACGAAGTCGAGGTACTTCACCCCCCCGACCGTCCCCACGTGGCGGTTGATGAGCGAGCCGAGGCCCACCCCCATCGCCGCCAGATAGAGGACCGGCGCGAGGAAGCTCGTGGTGAGCGACGAGCGCCACGTCCGCATGTAGGTGTAGAGGTGGTAACGGAGCACGCGCAGCGTCGGCGGCATGCGGGCGCCGAGCGCCTCCTCCATCCCCCAGGTCTCGAGTTCGGCCGTCACGGCCGCCACCCCCTCAGTCGATGAGCGTCCGGCCGGTCAAGGAGAGGAACACGTCCTCGAGCGTCGAGCGCCGCACCAGCCAGGTGAGCGGCGTGATGCCGCGCGCGCCGACCTCGGCCAGCGCGCGGTCGCCGCTCTCGGTGTAGAGGAGCACGCGGTCGGGCAGGAGCTCGACCCGCTCGGCGATCCCCGCGAGGGCGTTGCGACTCGGCCCGGCGTCGGGCGGGAACCGGAGCTCGAGCACCTCCCGGGTCGAATAGCGCTCGATCAGCGATGCCGGTGAGCCCGACGCCGCGATCTTCCCCTTGTCCATCACCACGAGGCGGTCACAGAGCTGCTCGGCCTCGTCCATGTAGTGGGTCGTGATGATGAGGGTGACGCCGCGGCTCTTCAGCCGGTAGAGCCGGTCCCACAGGAGGTGGCGCGCCTGGGGATCGAGGCCGGTGGTCGGCTCGTCGAGGATCAGGAGGTCCGGCTCCGAGATGAGGGCGCGCGCGATCGTGAGCCGCCGCTTCATCCCACCCGAGAGGGGCTCGACGGTGTCGTGCGCCCGCTCGGTCAGCTGCGCGAACTCGAGCAGGCTGGCGGCCCGCTCCCCGATCACCTTCTTCGGAAGGTCGAAGTACCGGCCGTAGATCATGAGGTTGTCGAGCACGGTCAGCTGGAGGTCGAGCGAGTCCTCCTGGGGCACGAGCCCGATGCGGGCCCGGATGTCGGGGCCCCTCGTCTCGGGGTCCATCCCGAGCACGGTGAGCTCGCCACCGGACTTGGGCGACATGCACGCGATCATCCGCATCGTCGAGGTCTTGCCGGCCCCGTTCGGGCCGAGGAAGCCGAACGACTCGCCGCGCACGATGTCGAAGTCGACGTGGTCGACCGCCACCAGCTCCTCGAAGTGCTTGAACAGCCGGCGCGCCGAGACCACCCGGTCACCACCGGGTGCCGGGCGCGGCGCGGGCGCGTCAGTCGAAGAGGATGGATGCGATGGCACCGACCGACCACGCTACCGAACCGCTGTCAGCGCCCCGGCGGGGGCGACGACGATCGCTCAGTGCGCCGCGAACCGGCGGAACTCGGCCGGGTTGATCTCCCAGGGGGGACGCCGCACCGGGCGCGCCCGCTCGAGGCCCAGGGCGAGCGAGGCGAGCCGAGCGTCGGTCCATGGTCGCGCCACGAGCATGAGGCCGATCGGTCGCCGGGTCCGCTCCGAGTAGCCCGCCGGCACCACGATGCTCGGCCAACCGGACTGGGCGGCCAGCCCGCAGTGGTGCCAGCCCGGCAAGACGAGCGCCTCGCAGTGCTCCCCGAGCGCCTCCTCGAGCACCGCCCCGACGTTGAGCAGGTCGCGCTGGCGGGCCTCGAGGTACTCGATGCGGGCGGCGTCGTGGTCGATCGCCAGCGCCGCATCCACGTGGGACTGCCCGAACTTGAGCGCGGCCTCGGCGTGGGCCGCGTTCCAGTCGCGCAACTGGGCGAGGCTCCGGACCGGCGCCCGGTCGCCGAGCGCTGCCAGATACGCGTCGAGTGCCGGCGCGAACTCGTGGTGCAGCACCGCGAGCTCGTCGTCCTCCGCCGTCTTCGGGAGACGGACGTCGGTCAGCTCCGCCCCGGCCGAAGCCAGCGCCTCGAGTGCCGCCGCGTAGCAGGCCTGGCGAGCCTCGCTGTAGCCCTCGCCGAAGCTCCTGACGACGGCGAGCCGGGCGCCCCCGAGTGCGGAGTCGTCGAGCGGAACGGCGAGCTGTGAGGCCGCCGGTCCCGATCCGGCCGTGGCGGGATCCCGGGCGTCGGGCCCGGCGATGGCGCCGAGCAGGAGCGCTGCGTCGAGCACCGAGCGGGCGATCGGGCCCGCGGTGTCCTGGCTCGGCGCGATCGGGAGGATGCCGGTCCGGCTCACGAGGCCGAGCGTCGGCTTCATGCCGACCAGGCTCTGGTGCTCGCTCGGGTTGATGATCGACCCGTCGGTCTCGGTGCCGACGGCCACCGGCGCCAGGCCGAGCGCGACGGCGGTCGCCGACCCGCTGCTCGACCCCCCCGGGGTCACCGAGGTGTCGTAGGGGTTGAGGACCTGGCCACCGAGCGACGAGTAGCCCGAGGGCATCCGGTCGGTCAGGAAGTTCGCCATCTCGGTGAGGTTGGCCTTGGCCACGATCACCGCGCCGGCACCCCGGAGCCGCTCGACGAGCGGCGCGTCGCGCCCCGGGACGGAGTGCTCGAGGGCGAGCGCGCCGCCGGTGGTCGGCACGCCGGCGACGTCGATGTTGTCCTTCACGACGACCGGGATCCCCTCGAGGGGCCCGCTGCGGGCGCCCGAGCGGCGCGCCTCGTCGCTCGCATCGGCACGCTCACGGCAGTCGGCGAGGACCCAGCGCACCGCCCCGAAGTGCCCGTTCAGGGCCTCGATCCGCTCGAGGGACCGCTCGACCAGGGCCCGGCTGGTCCAGCGCCCGGCGGCCAGGCCCTCCGACCACCCCGGAAGGGCCAGCTCGTCGAGCTCGTCGGGCTCGAACACGAGAGGCACGCTAACGGGCCGTCCCCTGTCGGGGCACGCCAAGATGGCCCGATGAGCCGCGTCGAGCGAAGCTGGATCGTCGATCTCCCGAAGGCCGAGGTCCACCTGCATCTCGAGGGCTGCGTGCCGCCGTCCCTCGTCGGTCAGGAGCTCCCCGATATCTCCTCGCTCGCCCAGCTGCTCACGCACCTCGACCACCTGTGCGGGGCGGTCGCCGAGGCCGGCCAGCTGGCCGAGATCGCCCGGCAGCTCGTCGGTCGCGCCGTGGCCTCGGGGGTCCGCCACGCCGACGTCATCGTCAACCCCTCGCACTGGCCTCACTGGGAGCACCGGCTCGGCGCGATGTTCGACGCGCTCGACGGCCCCCTGGTTGAGGCGGAGCGGGCGGGCGGGCCGACCGTGGGGCTGTGCGTCAGCCTGAGCCGTTCCTCGAGCCGGGAGGAGGCTGACGAGCTCACCGACGCCGTGCTCGCCCTCGGGCACCCCCGGGTCGTCGGGCTCTCGATCGACGGCAACGAGGCGGCCGGGTCGCACAACGAGCGCTTCGCCGCCGCCTTCGGGCGGGCGGCGCGGGCCGGGCTCCGGCGCTGCGCGCACGCCGGCGAGTCGAGCGGCGCCGGGGCGGTGCGCGAGGCGATCGAGCTGCTCGGGGCCGAGCGCATCGACCACGGCATCCGGTGCTTGGAGGACCCCGCGCTCGTGGCCGACCTCGCCCGGCGCGGTGTCCCCCTCGACGTCTGCCCGACCTCCAACGTCGTCCTCGGCCTGGTGCAGGACCTCTCGGTGCATCCCGTCGAGCGGCTCCGCTGCGCCGGGGTGGCGGTCTCGGTCAACACCGATGACCCGCTCCTCTACGGCATCGACCTCGCCGGCGAGTACGAGCGGTGCGCCCGTGCCTTCGGTTGGGACGAGGCGGTGCTCGGCCGGCTCGCCCGGACCTCGATCGAGAGCTGCTTCGCGACGCCGGAGCGGCGGTCCGAACTTCTGGCCGAGCTGGACCACTTCCTCGGGTCCTCGGCGCGCTGAAACCGGGCCCGGCGCCCGCTTGACGGGCGGGCATTTCTCTTCCATCCTTCGTGCGCCGGGTGGGTGGCCCAGGGAGTCCCAGTCGTCTCGGCGCGGCATGCCACGGTGCACTCAGGAGGGGACATTGGCCACCATCGTTGACGACCTGCCCGCAACCGATCAGGCGTTCAAGATCGAGACACACGGGATCGACCACATCCCGGTCGGCGAGCGGTGGGCGAAGCCCCGCGACGTCGGGGCCATGTGGGCGGGGGCCAGCATCCAGATCGAGTACTTCATCTACGGCGCCGTCCTCATGACCTTCGGGTTCAGCTTCGCCCAGGCGCTCAGCCTGATCGTCATCGGCAACCTGTCGTATTTCCTGCTCGGGTTGGCCAGCCTCCAGGCGCCCCAGACCGGCACGACGGTGTTCGCCATCAACCGGGCGAGCTACGGACCCAACGGGTCGCGGATGATCTCGTTCTTCAACTGGCTGACCCAGATCGGCTTCGAGGTCGAGGGCCTGATCCTGATCGTCGGCGCGGCGCTCGTGCTGCAGTCCAAGGCCGGGTTCGCCGGCGGCACCCCGGCCAAGGTGATCTTCGTGCTGGTCGCCGTCTTGATCCAGGGCGTCTTGCCGTTCCTCGGCCACGCCACGATCCTGAAGACCCTCCGCGTCCTCGTCGTGCCCTTCGTGATCCTGTTCGCGATCATGCTCGGCTTCGCCATCCCGCACGCGACGACCCACGGGGTCGCGCATGGCGCGGACTGGCAGACCTACATGGAGGGCCTGGCCTTCACCATCATCCTGTCGGGCCTCGGCTGGGCCGAGTGCGGGAACGACTACACCCGGTACTGCGCGCCCGACGCCTCCAAGGGGGCCATCGTGGGCTGGGTCTTCCTCGGCACCGCAGTGCCCGAGATCCTGATCATGACCCTCGGGGCGGCCGTCGGGACCTTCCTCGTGAACGTCGGGACCCAGGCCAACGCCTTCGTCGCCTTCGAGCACCAGTCCTTCTTCCCGGCGTGGTTCGTGGTGCTGTTCTGCATCCTGTGCATCGTGCAGCTCTTCGCCATCAACAGCCTGGACCTGTACTCCTCGGGGGTTACCCTCCAGGCGATGGGGGTGCCGGTGAAGCGCGACCAGGCGGTCCTCATCGACTGCGCGCTGGCCCTCGGGATCACGATGATCGCCATCTTCAACACCTCGTTCAACACGTACCTGAAGGACTTCGTGGACGTGGTCATCGTCTGGATCGCCCCCTGGCTCGCCATCTTCTTGGTGGACTGGGTGATGCGGCGCCTGCGCTACGTGCCAGCCGAGCTCCAGCGGACCGACCGCGGCGGCCTCTACTACCGCACCGGGGGCATCTTCTGGCCGGCGATCATCGCCCAGGTCGTCGGGATGTTCGCCGCCATCGAGGCCCTGTCGGCCACCTTCCACCTGCCCGAGTGGCTGAACCTGGTGACCGTCCACACGGCCGGCAAACACGACTTCGGCGGCGACTTCAGCGTGTTCATGGGGATGGGGGTGGCGGCCGTCGTCTACGCCGTCTTGGCCCGGGCGAGCGTGCGGCGGCAGGCCGACGAGCAGGACCGGATGCTCGCGGGCTGACGGGCCGATCGGCCCGATCCTCGCGGCGGGCGCCCGGGCACCTCTCGGGCGCCCGCAGGCGTCCGGCCCGGGTCAGATCTCGCCGGCGGCCTGGGCCGGGGTCGTCCCGCTCAGGCCCTCCCAGTCCTCGACCAGCTCCCCGTGGACGCCGTGGCGGAAGAGCGGGATCGAACCGAGCGACTGGACGAGGGCGGCGTCCTCGCCGAGATACGAGCGCCATTGGCCGCCCTCGGTCACGAGCGCGCCGACGACCACCGGCTCCGCGCCGACCCGGCGCATCAGGTTGAGGGCCGCCTTGGTCGAGCCCCCGGTCGAGATCACGTCGTCGACCACGGCCACCCGGCGCCCGACCACCGCCTCGAGCCGGGCCCGGTCGAAGAGGAGGCGCTGGGCGGTGGCGGTCGTGATGGAGCGCACCGGTTCGCTGATCGCGTCGGCCAGGTGGATCTTGGGCGTCTTGTGGAGGATCACGTAGTCGTCGAACTCGAGGGACCGGGTGACCTCGATCGCGATGGGGATGCCCATGGTGGCGACCGAGACCACGATCTCGGGGCGGTAGGGGGCGAGCTTGTGCGCGAGCTCGCCGCCGGCCACCCGGGCGAACTCCACGCCCTGGTCGACCGAGATGAGCAGGGCGATCGTGAGGTCCTGGGCGATGGGCACGAGGGGGATGCCCAGCTCCTGGGACCCGATCCTCGCGTTGTAGGTACCTTGGCGCACCGTCACCGTCCGACTCTGACCGGAGGAAACAGATGGCCGCAAGTGAGCGCACCCCCATCGGCGAGGACCTGGCGCGCCCCATGCTCGCGATCGCGCTGGAGGAGGCCCGGGCCGGGCTGGCCGAGGGCGGCATCCCGATCGGGGCCGCCCTGTTCTCCCGGGACGGCACCCTGCTCGGTCGGGGCCACAACCGCCGGGTCCAAGACGACGACCCCTCGGTGCACGGCGAGACCGACGCCTTCAGGAACGCCGGGCGGCGGCGCCACTACGGCGACTGCGTGATGGTGACCACGCTCTCGCCGTGCTGGTTCTGCAGCGGGCTCGTGCGTCAGTTCGGCATCGGCGCGCTGGTCATGGGCGAGTCGGAGAACTTCAGCGGCGGCCACGAGTGGCTCGCCGAGCACGGCGTGGAGGTGATCGACCTGCACGACGGGGAGTGCATCTCGCTGCTCGGCGGGTTCATCGAGCACCATCACGACCTCTGGTACGAGGACATCGGCCTCTGATCAGCCGGGCGGGCCGAACAGCCGGTCCCCGGCGTCGCCCAGTCCCGGCACGATGTAGCCGCTGTCGTTCAGGACCGGGTCGAGGCCGGCGCACGCGACCGGGACGCCCCGGTGCGCCGCCCGGAACGCTTCGAGCCCGGGCACCGAGGCGATGAGGCAGAGCACCACGATCGAGGCGGCGTCGCGCTCGCGGACCAGGTTGCACACCTCGATGAGGGTCCCGCCGGTCGCGAGCATGGGGTCGCACACCACCACCCGCCGGCCCGACAGCGATGCCGGCAGCGAGTTCAGGTAGAGGTTGGCCCTGAGGGTCGCCTCGTCGCGGCGGAGCCCGACGTGGGCCACCTCGACCGGCGAGAGCATCGAGGTGATCGCGGGGACCATCCCGAGCCCGGCCCGCAGCACCGGCACGAGGAGGGGGGTCTCGGCGATCCGCCGGGCCGAGTCGTCGTCGGCGACCGGGGTGCTCACCGTCACCGTCTCGGTAACCAGGTCGCGCAGCGCCTCGTAGGCGACGAACGCGGAGAGCTCGGCGGCGAGGCGCCGGAAGCCGGAGTTGTCCGTCGCCCGGTCGCGCAGCTGGGCCAGTCGGTCGGCCACGACCGGGTGGTCGACGACGACGAGGGGGGCGAGGTCCCGGGCCGCGCCCGTCTCGGCCGTCACGCGGTGATCCCCGAGGGGGGTTAGCCGGTGCCGGCCCGGCGGCGGCCGAGCACGGTCGACACCACCACCGCGAGGAACAGGGCGGCGCCGCTGAAGACCTGGCTGATCCACGAGGCGACCCCGGCGATGGCCAGCCCGGCCACGCTGAAGCCGATGAAGTAGGTGGCGAGCATCGCGCCCAGCACGTTGAACCGGCCCGGGCGGATGGAGGTCGCCCCGAGGTAGGCGCCGGCGAGCGCCGAGAGGGTGTCGGTCACGTTCCCCGCCTCTGGGCTGGCGCTGCCGTTCTTCGCCACGAGGAGCACCCCGGCCACCCCGGCCAACGCGCCGGCCAGCACGAAGGCGGACAGCTTGAGGCGGTCGACCCGGAGCCCGACGAGGCGGGCCGCCCGGGCGTTGGAGCCCACGCTCGTGAGATAGCGCCCGTAGGGGGTGTGCTCGAGCACGTAGTAGGTGACGAGCGCCACCCCGACCAGCAACCAGACCACGTCGGGGACCCCAAGCGAGTTGTCCGACCCGAAGCTGATGAGCGAGCCCGAGATCCCGTTGTTGATCGACTGGCTCCCGGTGTACCACTCGACCACCCCGAGCAGGATGCCCGAGGTGCCGAGGGTGACGATGAGCGAGTTCACCCCGACCCGGGCCACGGTGTTGCCGTTGCCAAGACCGACGGCGGCCCCGAAGGCGATGGCCAGCACGATCGCGAAGCCGAGCGGCACGTGGAATCGGGCCATGGCGGTCGCCGCCACGATCTGGGTGAACCCGGCGTTGGACCCGACCGAGAAGTCGAACTCGCCGCAGACGAGCGGGATGAGCGAGGCCAGCGTCAGGATCCCGATGTAGACGTAGTTGAACCCGACCTCTTGGAAGTTCGCCGCCGAGGCGAAGATGCTGCCGGTCGCCGGCAGCACGCTGAAGATGACGAGGACGATGACGAGGAGCGCGGGCAAGGCGAAGCGCTCGACGTTGTAGAGGACGGCCGAATGGCCGCCGGAGCGCACCCCGGGGGCCTCCGAGGATGCCGGCTCGCCCTCGGCCACGACGGGGGTCGCGGTGCCGGTGTCGTCCACGCTCATCGCTGGCTGACCTCCATGTCGGGGTTGGCGGGGTCGGTGGGGTCGCCCGTGGCCGACAGCACGAGCTCGGTGATGCGGGACGGGTCGATGTCGGGGCCCCGGACCTCGTGGGTGATCCGACCGTTGGCGAGCACGAGCACCCGGTCCGAGACCCTGGCCAGCTCCTCCAGATCGGCGGTGACCACGATCACCGAGGTGCCTGCGGCCACCGCGTCGCGCACCAGCCGGTAGATCTCGGCGCGCGCCGCCACGTCGACGCCCTGGGTCGGCTCGTCGAGGAGGAGGAGCTTGGGCTTGCGCCGGAGCCACCGGGCGACGACCGCCTTTTGCTGATTGCCGCCCGAAAGCGTGGCGAAGGGCTGGCGCTCGGAGTTGGCCTTGATCGAGAAGTCGGCGATCGAGCGGCGGGCGTCGTCGGCCTCCTCGCGCCCGCGCAGGCGCATCCCGTGCCAGTACTTGGCGACCTGGGCGGCCGACAGGTTCTCGCGCAGGCTCATGTCCAAGAAGGCCGACTCGCTGCGGTCCTCGGGCACGAAGCCGAGCCCGGCATCCATCGCGTCGTCGACGTCGTGGAACGAGACCGGCGCGCCGTCCAGCTTGATCGAGCCCGTGGTGGGAGGCTGCAGCCCGAAGAGCGTCGTGAGAAGCGACGTCCGTCCCGAGCCCACGAGGCCGGCGATGCCGAGGACCTCGCCCCGGCGCAGCCCGAAGCTGATCCCGCGCAGCGGGCCGCCCCAGAGGTCCGAGACCTCGAGCGCGAGGTCCTCCCCCTCCATCACCGAGGCGTTGGCCGCGGCGTGGTCGAGCGCCCGCCCGACGATCAGCTCGACGAGGCGCTCCTTGGTCACTTCGGCCGAATCGAGCGTGGTGACCAGCCGTCCGTCTCTCAGCACCGTGACCCGGTCGGCGATCCGGGTGACCTCCTCCAGGCGGTGGGTCACAAAGACGATGGTCTGGCCGGCCGCCGCGTAGCGGCGCAGCGCGCCGAACAGGATGTCCACCTCGACCGCAGGGAGTGAGACGGTGGGCTCGTCGAGCACGAGGAGGCCCTCGGAGGCGTCGGCCTGGTCCTGCAGGGCGCGGGCGATCGCGACCATCGTGCGGTCGGCCGGGCGGAGGTCCGCCACGAGGCGGCTGGGGCTCACGTGGACGTCGAAGCGCTCGAGGACGGTGCGGGCGTGGCGGCGCAACGCCCGCCAGCGGATGTTCCCGGTGGGCCCGACCGGAAAGCCGCGGCCGAGGGCGAGGTTCTCGGCGACCGACATCGTGTTGAAGATCGCGAGGTCCTGGTGGACGAAGTGGAGCCCGGCGCCCCGGGCCCACTCGGGGGAGGTCTTGTCGGCGTCGATCTCGTGGAAGTGGACCCGGATCCGGCCCCCGGGGTCCGCCCGGTAGACGCCGGCCAGGATCTTGATCAGGGTCGACTTGCCCGAGCCGTTCCCGCCGAGCAGGCAGTGGATGGTGCCGTTCTCGACCGAGACCGACACGTCGTCGAGCGCCCTGGTGCCCGGGAACGTCTTGGAGACGTGCGAGACCCTGAGCGCGAGCGGATGGTCCACCGCCGCCGGACCCCCGGCGGCGGCGGAGCCGTCCTCGACTCCGCTCGCGCCGGGATCGTCCATTGGGCGGGACATTACAAAGTCCTGAGCGGTCCCGCCGGGACCGCCGGGATTACTTCTTGATCCCCCAGGCCTTCAGGTATGCCGCCTGGTAGTTCTCCCTCGGGACGAGAATCCCGTTGGCCGGCAGGTTGTGGGTCGCGTCGACCAGCTCCCAGCCGATGCCCGAGGGGTAGACCGGCTTGTGAGTGAAGTAGCTGTTCAAGGCGTCGATGGCCGCCCAACCGACCCACTGCGAGCTGATCGCCATGGCGGCGGTCACCGTGCCGGCCTGGATGTCGGCCAGCTCGGGCTGGAAGCCCTCGCCTCCCATGACCGAGTACGTGCCCTTCGCGTAGGCACTGAGGGCCGGCACCACGCCGAGGATCGTGGCGTAGGTGTAGGGGCTCTTGATCCAGTTGATCTGCGGGTAGCGCAGCAGGTCGGCCTGGATCTCCTGCTCGAGCTTCGGGCCGAGGTCGGCCGCCAGGAAGTTCTGCGTGTAGACGACCTGGGAGCCACCCGAGTGCTTGATCTGGTCGTCGAAGCCGGCGGCGGTGTACTTGAGCACCGTGTACTCGGGGTCGTTCAGCACGAGCACCTTGGCCTTGTTGTGCGAGGCGGCGATGATGTAGTCGGCCTGACCCCGGCCGTAGGACTCGGCGAAGTACCCGAGCTCCTTGTCGGGCAGGTTGTTGAAGTTCTCGACCTCGCTGAACAGCGGGCTCCCGGCACTCTCGGTCGGGTCGTTGCAGTCGTACGCGTAGATCGGGACGACGCCGATGTGCCGGGCCTTGGCCTGGAGGAGCGGGCCCCGGACCTGATCACAGTCGATGCCGTCGAGCACGATGCCCTGGGCCCCGAGCGCGATGGCCTGGCTCACCAGACCTCCGTAGGTCGAGGGCTCGAGCTTGCCGTCGAGGATGGTGACCTTCCAGCCGATGGCCTTCGCAGCGGCGGCGGCCGCGTCGACGGGGACCGAGCTCGAGATCGAGGCCTGGCCGGCCGAGATGATGACGATGTTCTTGTTCTTGGCCGCCGGGCGCGGGGTCGTGTTCACCTTCGTGCTCGTGCCCTGGTACAGCTTGGGCAACTCGGCCAGCGCGGCCTTGTAGCCGTACTTGTAGCCGAAGGGGTTCGCGAGCGGGATTCCCCCCGAGGACGACGCCGATGCCGCAGTCGCCGACATCGTTGCGAACGTGAGCGCCACCAGCGCGGCCGTGCCGCCGGTGACGTAGCGCAGCCAGCGCCGGGACCGGAGCTTGCTCTTCATGTGCCCTCCCTCTCAACGAGCGGCCGGCCCGTCGGGGGCTCGCCCGACACGACCCCCGGGCGCCCCGGCCAGGGGCGCCGATGTGACAAATAGACCGCGTTCGTAACGCTATCTTCCCAGAAAACCGCCGGCGAAACCGGGAGGAAGCGTGGAGGCGCCCTCAGAAGGCGGTCATGCCCCCGTCGGCCGGGAGCACCGCGCCGGTCACCCCGCTCGAGCCCGGTCCGCACAGCCAGGCGATGAGGGCCGCCGGCTCGTCGGGCTCGAGGAGGCGCTCCAAGAGGTGCTGGTGGGCGAACTCCTCGGCGGAGTCGAGCCCGTAGAGGTCGGCCGAGGCCTCGAGGATCCTGGTCCTCGTGGACCCCGGGCAGACGGCGTTCGCGGTCACCCCGCTGCCGGCCAGATCCGCGGCGAGCGCCCGCACCAGCCCAATGGCAGCGTGCTTTGACGCCACGTAGCCGCCGAGGCGGCGAAGCCCGAGCATCCCCGCCGCCGAGGCGACCACGACCACCCGACCCGAGCGGGGCGCCGGTGCCTCGAGCAGCGCAGGCACGGCCGCCGCCACCAGCCGGCGGACCCCGATGACGTTCACCTCGAAGAGTGCGTCCCACTCGGCATCGGATGCGGCCCACAGCGGCGACCCACCGCTCAGCACGCCGGCCGCCGCGACCACCGCGTCGAGCCCTCCGAAGCGTTCCTTGGCGTCCGCCACCGCCGCGTCCATGTCGGCCTGGACGCGCACGTCGCCCACGAACCCCGCGACGCGCCCGCCGTGACGCGCCGCCAGGGCGTCCAAGTCGGCCCGGGTGGCGAGCGGATAGCCGAGCGCCGGGTCGTCGGCGCACACGTCGAACGCGACGACCGAGAAGCCCGCCGCCACGAGCTGGTCGACGGTCGCCGCCCCGATGCCGCGGGCCGCACCCGTCACCAGCGCGACCGGGCTCACGCCGGCACCCCCCGCTGCGCCTCCCACCAGGCCTCGAGCGCTCCGGAGAGCTCGGCCACGAGCGCCTCGAGGAGCATCCGGCCCTCCGCCGCAGTGGCGAGGGTCGGGTCGCCCAGCACACCGCTCGAGGAGACCGAGCGCACCCCACCGGCGCGCAGCTCCCCGAGGAGCTCCCCGATCGGCTCGGTCCGCCCCGCCGCCAGCGCATCGCGCCGCACCTCGTCGGGGGCGATCGCCATCATGAGCGACGTCTCGGTCCGACCGGCGTGCGCATCGCCGCCGTCGACCCGGGCCCCCCACACGTGCACCCGATCCCTCTCGGACCGGCAACGTTCGGCGGCGGTCCGGATCGCCTCGGCGTTGCCACCGTGGGCACAGACCCAGACCACCCCGGCGCAGCTGTCGCGCGCCGAGCGCACCAGCTCGACGAGGACCTCGGTCAGGACCTCGGTGCCGATCGAGAGCGTCCCGGCGAACCCGGCATGCTCGCCACTCGCCCCGTACGCGAGGGGGGGCGCCACGACCACGTAGGGGAGGTGGGCGACCTCGTCGGTGATCGCCACCGCGATCCGCGTGTCGGTGTCGAGCGGGAGGTGCGGGCCGTGCTGCTCGAAGGACCCGATGGGGACCACGAGCAGGCAGTCGCCGCCGGCCGCTGCCACCTCGGTCCAGGTGGGGAAGGCGCCCGGCCTCTCAGCCACGGGAGACGAGCCGGACCGGCACCGCCCGCGACGAGTGGTCCGCGGCCGGCCGGGGCAGCGACCCGCCCGCACCGGCCGCCGCGGGGACGCCGTGGCCGAAGACGCACTCGGGGTCGGGCCCGTCGATGGGGAGGCCGGTGAAGAACTTCGCCGCCATGCACCCACCCCGGCACGCGTCGTAGGAGCCGCACGAGGCGCACGCCCCGGCGCTGGTCGGCTCCCGGAGCGAGGCGAAGAGCGGCGAGCCCCGCCACACCGAGGTGAAGCCACCCGGAGCTCGGACGTTGCCCGCGAGGAACTCGTCGTGGATCACGAAGGGGCACGCGTAGACGTCGCCCACCGGGTCGATCAGGCAGACGACCCGCCCGGCGCCACACAGGTTGAGGCCCTCGAGGGGCTCGCCCAGCGCCGAGAGGTGGAAGAACGAGTCCCCGGTGAGCACCTGGGGCCGCTCTCGCAACCAGTCATAGAGGTAGCGCTGCTGGTGGTCGGTCGGGTGCAGCTCGGCCCAGGAGTCGGCGCCGCGGCCGGAGGGTCGGAGCCGGGTCACCCGGAGCTGCGCGCCGTAGTGGCGCGCCAGGGACTCGAGCGCGTCGAGCTGCGCGACGTTGTGGCGCGTCACGACGACGCTGATCTTGAAGGGCCCGAAGCCCGTCGCCGCCAGGTGGTCCATGGCCCGACGCGCCGAGGCGTAGCTCCCGGCGCCCCGCAGGGCGTCGTTGATCTCCTCGGTCGCCCCGTCCAGGCTGATCTGCACGTCGAGATAGTCCATCGCCGCCAGCCGCTCGGCGCGGGCGGCGTTGATGCGCGTGCCGTTGGTCGAGAACTTGACGCCGACCCGGTGATCGACCGCGTAGGAGACGATGTCGAAGAAGTCGGGGCGCAGCATCGGCTCGCCGCCGCCGATGTTGACGTAGAACACCTGCATGGCGACGAGCTCGTCGAGCACCCCGAGCGCCTCGGCGGTCGTGAGCTCGCGGGGGTCACGGCGGCCCGAGGAGCTGAGGCAGTGCACGCACGCGAGGTTGCAGCCGTAGGTCAGCTCCCAGGTGAGGCAGATCGGCGACTCGAGTCCACCCGAGAGCTGGTCGCGCAGCGCCGAGTGGCTAGCGGGCATCGATCACCTCGGACGCGGCCAGCCGCCCGAGCGCCACGGTGTGGGCGGCGCGCTCGGCGTCGGGCACGCAGGCGGCGACCGCCTCATGGGCGCTCGCGTGGCGCTCGAGCGAGCGGACCACCTCGACCAGGGCGCGCGAGCGCAGAAAGACCAGCCGACGGTTGCCGTAGTGGTACGCGAGCGCGCCGAAAGACTCGTCGCGCAGCGCGACCTGTGGGTGGAGCCGCCATGGCCGGGCGGGGTCGAAGGGTGCCGGCGCCCTCGGCGGCCCGGCGTCCTGCACTGCCACCCGCTCAGTACACCCCACACATGCCGTCGATCGAGATCTCCTCGACCAAGACGTCGGCCTCCAGTTCCTCGTCGGCCTCGTCGAGCTCGGCCTCGGGCGCTGCGTCCTCGATCTTCGTCATCGGGTCCTCCTTGGATCGCAGGCGGCGGGCCCCGACCGCCTCAGCGCGGGAGCCTACCCGGCGGCCGCCGAGCGACCCGACGAGCCGAGCGCGGGCCAATCGAGGAGCTCGGTGAGCGACGACAAGCGCAGCGCGCCATCGGGGATCTGCGGTGCGGGTCCGAGCGCCCCGGGGCGGCGGATGTGCGCGGCCGACATCCCGAAGTCCATGGGGCCGACGACGTCGGGTCCGACCGAGTCCCCGACGAACAGGGTCTCGGCCGGCGCCGTGCCGATCTCGTCGAGCACGCTCTTGTAGATGCGCGGGTGCGGCTTGCGGGCGCCGGCCCGTGCCGAGGTGACTGCGGCGTCGACCAGGTCCAGCAGCTCGCACTCCGCGAGCGAGCGGTCGAGATCCCAGCCCCAGTTGGAGCAGATCGCCACCCGCACGCCCCGGGCGCGCAGCGCGAGGAGCGTCGGGATCGCGTCGTCGAAGGCCTCGATCGGCGCGGCGTCGAGTTCGCGCAGTGCCTCGACGAGGGCTTCGACACCCCGCTCGGGGACCCCGCAGGCGCGGGCCAGCAAACCATGGCGCATCCGCACCCACGCCTCGTAGGTTTCCCGGTCGGCCGACTGTTCGACGTGTTCGACCCCGTCGTAGCGGGCGAAGTGGGCGCCCTCGACGGCCGGGTCGAGCCGGTAGCCGAGCCGCTCGAAGACGCCCGGGAACCCCGAACCGTCGCCCTCGGGGTGGCGAGCGACCGTGCCGAAGAAGTCGAAGACGACCGCCCGCAGCGCGTTTCGGCTCTTCCCCCCGCTCGACACGACCAGCACGGTACCGGAGGGCGATGACCCGGCTCCTGGGGTCATGGGTCGGGGCGCCCCGCTGCCAAGATTGCGCGGTGGGCACCTTCGGGCATGGAGCGGCGGCCGCCGACCCGGTCCGTCCCGCTCCATCCAGCGCGCCGTTCCCGGTCGGATTCGAGCTCGCGGCCGACGACGAGCTGCGCGTCGGGTCCGAGGGTCGGGTGCTCCTCGGGGGCAGCCCGACGCGCCTCATCCGTCTGCGACCACGGGCCGCGGCGATGGTGCGCGGCTGGCTCGACCGCGACCCGGTCACCGACCGGCGGCCCGAGGCGGGGGTGGCTCGCCGGCTCGTCTCGGCCGGGGTCCTGCACCCGCGACCGCCCCCCGGCGTCGCCGGTGCGGAGGTCGCAGCGGTGGTGCCCGTGCGCGACCGGCCCGAGGCGCTCGCCCGGTTGCTCGCGTCGATGGGCGCCGTGCACTGCGTCGTCGTCGACGACTGCTCGCTCGCCGGAGCCGACATCGAGAAGGTCGCCCGCGACGCCGGCGCGCAGTACGTCCGACTCGAGCGCCACAGCGGTGCGGGGGCCGCCCGCAACGCCGGGCTGGCCCGGGTCGGCACGCCCCTGGTCGCGTTCGTCGACTCGGACTGCACGCTCCCCCCTGACTGGCTGGAGGGCCTGGTCGGACACTTCGCAGATCCGAAGGTCGCGATGGTGGCGCCCCGGGTGCGTGCCGAGGGCGGCCGGTCGGCCCTCGAACGCTACGAGGCGGTCGCCTCCCCGCTCGACCTCGGCGATCGCGAGGCGCGGGTCGGGCCCGGGAGCCGGGTCTCCTACGTGCCGTCGGCTGCGGTCGTGGTGCGCCGGGCGGCGGTTCGTGCCCGCTGCTTCGACGAGCGGCTGGAGACCGGCGAGGACGTCGATCTGGTCTGGCGGCTCGTCGACGCCGGGTGGGACGTGCGCTACGTGCCGGCGGTCGTCGTCTCCCACGCGCCCGAGGTCCGCCCGATGCCCTGGCTGGCCCGGCGGGCCGCCTACGGGTCGAGCGCTGGACCGCTCGCCCTGCGACACGGCGACGCGGTGGCGCCGGCCCGGGTCTCCCCGGCGGTCGCGGCCGCCTGGGGCCTTGTCGCGGCCGGCCGACCTGCCGCCGCGATCGGCGTGGTCGCCGCCTCGTCCGCGAGGCTCGCCGGCCGGCTGAGCGGGGTCGCCGACGATCCGCTCGAGGCGGCGGTCCGGCTCTTCGTCGAGGGGGCGGCCCGCTCGGTCGTGCCGACCCTCACCGGGCTCACCCGGGTCTGGAGCCCGCTGCTCGCCCTCGGCGTGCTGCTCCGCCCGGCCCGCAGGCTGCGTGCCATCGCCACCGCCGCACTCGTGCTGGACGCGACGCGGGGGATCGGCGATCGCCCCGAGGGGATGGATCCGGCGACCTACGCCGGCCTGCGGCTCGCCGACGACCTCGCGTACGGGGCCGGCGTGTGGTGGGGGTGCGCGAGGGCCCGCACCATCCTCCCCCTCGTGCCCGCCCTCGGTCCATGGGGCGGCACGCGGACGCGAGAGCGCCTCAGTCCGGGGTCCCGAGCCGCCGCTCGAAGCCCTCGGGCACCACGACGTCGTCCCGGGTGAGCTCTTCCACCGAGGACCGAGCGAGCGCGAGCAGCGCCGAGTCGATCCCGCCCCGGAGCACGTCGAGCACGTTCTCCACCCCCGCCTGGCCGTTCGCGGCCAGGCCCCAGAGATAGGCGCGGCCGATCATCACCGCCCTGGCCCCGAGCGCGAGGGCCTTCACCACGTCGCCGCCCCGCCGCACCCCGCCATCGAGGAGCACGTCGACGCGGTCCCCGACGGCCTCGGCGATCGCCGGGAGGGCCCGGATGGTGGCCGGCGTGCCGTCGAGGTTGTTGCCCCCGTGGTTGGAGACCGAGATGGCCGTGGCGCCGGCATCCGCGGCCCGCCGGGCGTCGTCGACCCGGCTGATCCCCTTGACCATGAAGGGCCCGCCCCAGAGGCGGGCCAGCCACTCGACGTCGTCCCAGCTCGGGGGCGGCGTCTGCATCCACTCGCCGTACGCGCCGAAGAAGCTCGGCGCCGGTTGCCCCGGGGCGGCCATGTTGGGCACGGTGAGCGTCGGCAGGTGGCCGGAGCGCACGAAACCCGCCAGCCACCGCGGTCGTCGGAGCACCTCGGGCGCGAAGCGCACCATCGTCTGCAGGTCGAGCCGCTCGGGGATGAACGGGCTCCCCCAGTCCCGACCGTTGGCGAAGGACCAGTCCAAGGTGACGATGAGCCCGACTGCGCCGGCGGCACGCGCCCGCTCGACCCGCTCGGCGATCCGCTCGCGCGATCCGGACCAGTAGAGCTGGAAGAAGGTCTTCGGGTTGGCCGCCACGACGTCCTCGACCGACCGGCTGGCGAAGGAGCTCAGCCCCATCGCCGTCCCGCGTGCCGCGGCGGCCCGGGCCACGGCCACCTCGGCCTCGGGATGCACGGCCTGGACCCCGGTGGGCGAGATCACGACCGGCAGCGAGATCGGCTGGCCCATGACCGTCACGCCTAACTCGCGCTTCTCGTGGAGGTCTGCGACGTGCGGCGCGAAGCCGAGCTCGCCAAAGGCCGCCAGGTTGTCCTCGAGCGTGACGCCCCGCTCGGAGCCGGCCAACAGCGCGAGGTAGACCGAGCGCGGGAGGCGCTTCTCGGCGCGCCGCTGCGCCTCGGCGACGGTCTCGAACCAGGTCCCGGCCATGCCACGATCCTCCCACCCGGGGGAACCGGGCGAGAACCTAGAGCCCCTCGGCCAGGCCCTTGATGCCCTCGACGGTCGCCTGCATGTTGGCCCGGTGCTCCTCCAGGCGACGCTCGACGATCCGCTCCTCCTTGTCGGGCATCGAGGCGATCGCCGCCGTCAGTCCCGAGGGCCCCGGTCCGAGACGGGCCCGCTGGCGGAGCACGACACCCGAGCCGTCGGGCTCGATCGAGAACCCCCATTCGGCCGCCGGTGCGTCGGGTTCCCCCACCACCCAGGCGAACGCGACCCCCGGCTCGTTCGCCACGACGGTGCACGTCGTCTCCCACTCGCCCGCCGCCGGGTGCCGGTTGCGGCCCTTGAAGTGGGTCTCGTCGATCCAGAACGCCTCTTGGAGCTCACCCGAGAAGCGCGCCGGCACCGCCACGTCGCTGACGAGGGCCCAGACCGTGCTTGGGGAGGCCTCGACGTGGACCTCGACCTCGACGCTCGGCCCGTCGGCGTACCTCACGACGGCCGTCCGACGCCGTCGAGCTCGCGGCAGAGCTCCATCAGCGTGGAGAGGGCCGAGAGCCGCTCGTCGAGCGAGCCGGCGACCGACACCCGCAGCGTGGTGACCCCGGCGTCCCGGTAGGCGGCCAACCGCCCAGCCACCGTGGCGGGGGTCCCGAGGAGGTTGGTCCGGCGACCGAGCTCGAGGGGTACCCGGTCGGCGGCCTCCTCGCGCCGGCCGTCCAGCCACAGCCGCTGCACGGCCTCGACGTCGTCGGCGAACCCCTGGCGTCCGAAGGCGTTCTTGTAGAAGTTCTGCTCGGGGCTCCCCATCGCACCGATGGTGAACGCGTACCCGCGGGCGTGCCGGCGCGCCGCCTCCTCCTCGTCCTCGGTGAACTCGACGTTGACCGGGACCGCGACGTCGATGTCGGCGAGCGTCCTGCCCGAGCTGGCGAGCCCGACCGAGATGGGGTCCAAGAAGGTCGAGGCGGTCTCGGGCATGAAGCAGGTGCCGAGCCAGCCGTCGGCGATCTCGCCGGTGAGCTCCAGGTTCCTCGGGCCGAGCGACGCGATGTAGATCGGCACGTGGGCGGGCGGCGCCATGGGGCGCAGCGCGCGGCCGGCCCCGCCGGGGAGCGGGAGCCGGTAGTGGGCGCCCTCGTACTCGAGCCGCTGACCACCGGTGACCCGCCGGAGGATCTCGACTGTCTCCTTGGTCCGGGAGACCGGCGAGTCGAAGCGGACCCCGTGCCAGCCCTCGACGACCTGGGGCCCGCTCGTCCCGATCCCGAGGAGGAAGCGGCCCCCGCTCAGCGCCTGCATCGACAGGGCGGACATCGCCAACAGGGCCGGGGTGCGCGCCCCGAGCTGCAGGATCCCGGTGCCGAGCGCGATGCGCTCGGTCCTGGCCGCCAGGTAGGCGAGCGGGGTCAGGCCGTCGTGGCCCCACATCTCGGCGGTCCACACCGAGTGGACCCCGAGTCGTTCGGCCTCGACGACGAAGTCGACCCCCTCGGGGCCCTGGCCCCGCCAGCCGATCGCCAGCCGCACGGCGCTCGGTCGTCCTCGACGAGCGGCTAGGAGTCGGTGCCGAAGTTGACGACACCCCGGACGTTGCGCCCGGCGTGCAGGTCGTCGTAGCCCTGCTGCACCTGATCGATCGTGTACTCGTTGGTGATCAGCTCGTCGATGTCGAGCTGGCCGTTCTGATAGAGCGAGATCAGCCGGGGCACCTGGACGCGCGGGCTCGCCGATCCGAACACCGTGCCGAGCAGGGACTGGTTGTACATCGCCAGGTTGAACAGGTTCAGCTGGACGTCCATCTGACCGATGGGCGCGATGGCGGTGGCGACGATGCGGGCGTCCTTGGACCCGAGCTGGCAGGCCGGGGCGATCAGGTCGCCGGTCAGGGTCTCGGGGGTGAGCACGACGACGTCGGCCATCCGGCCCTGGGTGATCTCGACGACGAGGGGAAGGGCCTCCTCCATCGAGGCGGCGCCGTGGGTCGCACCGATCTTCTTCGCCTGGTCGATCTTGAAGGGGACCGGGTCCACCGCAACGATCGCCCGCGCTCCGGCCAGCCGGGCCCCCTGCAGCGCACCCGAGCCGACCCCGCCGCAGCCCACCACCACGACGACCTCGCCGGGTCGGGTCGAGGCCCGGTCGGTGACGGCGCCGAAGCCGGTCGAGATGCCGCAGCTGATGAGGGCGGCCGCCTTGAGCGGCGCGTCGGGGGCGATCTTCACGAGCGAGGCCTCGTGGACGACCATGGTCTCGGCGAAGGTGCCGAGCTGGCACATCCGGCCGAGGTTGGTCTCGCCCAGGTGGTGGCGCCAGGTCCCGTCGCTGATCATGGGTCCCGCGAGCGTGTGGGCGCCCAGGTCACAGAGGTTCTGGCGCCCCGACGAGCACCAGTAGCAGACGCCGCACGACGGGATGAAGGCGACGGCGACCCGATCGCCGACCGCGACGTGCTGAACCTCCGGGCCGACCTCGGTGACGACGCCGGACCCCTCGTGGCCGCCGATCACCGGGAACATCGACTCCAGGCCCATCAGCCCGAGGAGCTCGGGGGGCGGGCTGATGTCGCCCAGGCGGAGGTGCTCGTCGGACTGGCACATGCCGGCGTAGGCCATCTGGACCCTCACCTCATGGGCGTGGGGGTCGTCGATCTCGATCTCCTCGGTCTCCCACGGGGTGTTCGCCTCGTGACACACCGCAGCTCGGGTTTTCATCTGCGCCTCCGTCCTGGTCGCAATCTGAATCAGTATCGCGGTGGCGGGGCGACGAGACAACAGCGACCGAGCGGGGAGCTGACGCCGCGGTCACTTGTCTCGGACAAATCTGTTAGATACCCTAACTATGTGAGTCTCGAACAGCTGGAGGCGGGGAGCAGGGTCTTCAACCCCGGCCGGACCGCGGCCTGGCTCGCGAAGCAGGTCGAGTTGGCCGTCGGGTCGGTCGACCTTTCCATCTCCCAGTACCGGATCCTCGGCCTCCTGGACCAGGGCTCGGCGATGTCGTCCTCGCTGGCCGAGCAGCTCGCGGTCCGGCCCCCGAGCGTCACCGCCGTCATCGACGGGCTGGTCACCCGGGGACTCGTCGAGCGGACCCACAGCGAAGACGACCGGCGCCGCATCTCGCTCCGGCTGACCGCCGAGGGACAGTCGGTCCTCGAGGCGGCGGACCGGGCGGCGGCCGAACGCCTCGAGCACATCGCGGGCATGCTCGGCAGCACGCGCTCTTCGGGGCGGGCGATGGACAACCTGTCGCTCTGGCACCAAGCGCTGGTCGCGCACCGCGCCGCCCGCGAGCGCCGATGACGATCCTGTCGCGCCGGCCGCCCGGCCTCGGTGACGAACGCAACGGCGAGGGGTCGGAGGAGCCACACTCCCCCTTCGAGCCGATCGCGACGACCGCGCGCTATCGCGAGCCCAAGTCCGGCATCGATCCCGACCGCGAGAAGACCTGGCTGCGGCGGGCGATGCCGATCGTGCTCGCGCACAAGAAGATCTTCATCACCTCGCTCGTCCTCTCCTTCGTCGGCCTGATCCTGCAGGTGCAGATCCCCAAGCTGCTCCAGGACGCGATCGAGAGCGCGATCGTCAAGCACACCGGCACGCTCAGCCACTACATCTGGATCATGCTGATCCTCGCCGTGGCGGCGGGGATCGCGGGGTACGTGTCGCGCTATTTCTTGATGCGCACGGCCTACGAGATCGAGTTCGACCTCCGCAACATCATCTACATGCACCTGACGAAGATGTCGTTCCCCTTCTACGACAGGGTGCAGTCGGGGCAGCTCATCTCCCGGGCGAACTCCGACATCCGCTCGGTCCAGATGTACCTGACCTTTGCGCCCTCGATCCTCGTCCAGTGCAGCGTGGCGCTGGTGGCCTTCGCCTACATGTTGTCGATCAACGTCCCGCTCGCGCTGGTCGCCATGATCCCGACGCCCTTCGTCTATTTCCTCGGCGTCCAGATGCGCAAGCGGATCTTCCCGGTGTCCTGGCTCATCCAGGCGCGCTTGGCCGACGTCGCAACGATCGTGGACGAGAACATCAACGGCGTCCGGGTGGTGAAATCCTTCGCCGCCGAGCAGCGCGAGCTGACGACGCTCGCCAAGGCGGCCGACCGCCTCCAGTGGTCCTATGTGAAGGACGCCGACATCCGGGCCCGGTTCACCCCCTCGGTCCAGAACCTTCCCCAGATCGGTCTGGCGCTCGTCCTGCTCTTCGGCGGATGGCTGGCGCTGCACGGCAAGCTCCCGATCGCCGCGCTGGCGTCGTTCAGCCTCTACATCGTGATGCTCCAGGCCCCGTTCCAGATGCTCGGCATGATCATCATGATGGGCCAGCGCGCCGCGGCGTCCTCCCAGCGCATCTACGAGATCCTCGACGAACAGCCGACGGTGGTCGACCGTCCGGGCGCCGTCGACCTCCTCCAGTGCCGTGGCGACGTGCGCTTCGAGTCCGTGGACTTCAAGTACGCGGAGGACAACCCCCTCGTGCTCGACGGGTTCGACCTGCGCATTCGCCCCGGCGAGACGGTGGCGCTGGTCGGGCGGACCGGATGCGGCAAGTCGACGGTCGCCCGGCTGCTGGCGCGCTTCTACGACGTGACCGGCGGTCGGGTCGTGCTCGACGACCACGACGTGCGGGACTACACGATCACCAGCCTGCGCGGCAACGTCGGCATCGTCCTCGACGAGCCCTTCCTCTTCTCGGTGTCGATCCGCGACAACATCGCCTACGGGCTGCCGAACGCGGACTTCGCCGACATCGAGGCGGCGGCCAAGGCGGCCGGCGCCGACGAGTTCGTCCGCGAGCTCCCCGACGGGTACGACACGGTGGTCGGCGAACGCGGGTACACGCTCTCGGGAGGACAGCGCCAGCGGATCGCGATCGCGCGAACCCTCCTCGTCAATCCGCCGATCCTCGTGCTCGACGACGCCACCAGCGCCATCGACGTGCAGGTCGAGCTGACCATCCACGGGGCGCTGCGCACGCTCATGGAGGGCCGGACGACCCTGATCATCGCCCACCGCCTGTCCACCATCAGCCTGGCCGACCGGGTGCTCTTGATGGATGGCGGCCGGATCGTGGCCGACGGCACCCACGCCGAGCTGATCGAGACCGTCCCGCTCTACGGCGAGGTGCTCGCCCAGGGCGAGAAGGAGGACGCGGTTCGCCTCACCGGGGACGATCTTCCCGAGGGCGGCGGGGTCCCCGGAGGGCTCGGCCGATGACCTGGGGCGGCGGCGCTCCGGGTGGAGGCGGGATGTTCGGTGGAGGGCGGCCCGGTGGGTCGCCCGGGAACCCCGGTGGGGGCCTGCCCTTCGCCGGCATTCCCCCCGAACTCCAGGGCGGGGTCGACCTGCTGCTCAAGCAGGAGCCCGACCACGGGGAGCCGACGGCCGCATTCAGCTACCAGATGACGGCGGCCGAGAAGCGCCGGCTCACGCTGCGCCAGCTCGTGCTCCAGCACTGGCACCTCGGCGTCGCCGCGGCGGTCTTCGTCGCGCTGGTCAGCCTGGCCAACCAGGCCGGGCCGCTGCTCATTGAGCACGGGACGAACGCGATCACCGCGGCGGTGAGGGCGGCTGCGCACCATCATCCCCTGCCGGGCGTGTTCGGGACGATCGTCGACTGCTCGATCCTCTTCTTCATCGCCATCGGGATCAGCGCGCTGTCCCAGAACACCCAGGTGCGGATCACCGGGCGGCTCGCGGCCCGGGTGATGAACGACCTCCGGGTGAAGATCTTCACCCACCTCCAGCGGATGTCGCTCGACTTCTACA
The DNA here is from genome assembly GCA_027315315.1 of Acidimicrobiaceae bacterium. Lineage (GTDB taxonomy): Bacteria > Actinomycetota > Acidimicrobiia > Acidimicrobiales > RAAP-2 > Palsa-461. Next base: position 177,128 of record DAHUYG010000002.1, read on the forward strand.
CCGACGAGAAGGCCGGGGTGATCATGACCCGGATGACGAGCGACATCGAGAACCTCCAGCAGCTGCTCCAAGACGGGCTGGCGAACTTCGCCGTGCAGGGCCTGACCATGATCGTCATCACGATCATCCTCTTCATCACGAACGTGAAGCTGGCGGCAATCACCATCCTCGCGATCGTGCCGGTGCTGGCGGCTCTCTCGCTCTGGTTCCGGGTGGCCTCCGAGCAGGGCTACGACCGGGTCCGTGACGGGATCGCCAACGTGCTGGCCGACCTGTCCGAGAGCCTGCACGGCGTGCGGGTCGTCACCGCCCACAACCGCCAGCGGCACAACGTCGTCCACCACCGCAACGTGGTGGGCGTGTACCGGGACGCCAACAACTACACGGCCCAGATCAACGCGATCTACGGACCCGGCACACAGATGCTGTCCTACCTCGGCATGATCGTCCTGCTCGGGGTGGGCGGCACGATGGTGCTCCACGGGCAGCTCTCCCTCGGTGCCCTGTTGGCCTTCGTCCTCTACCTGAACCGGTTCCTCCAACCCATCGCGCTCCTCGTCCAGCAGTACAACACCTACCAACAGGGGCAGGCCTCGGTCGTCAAGCTGAACACGCTGCTGTCCCAGGTCCCGAGCGTGCCCGAGGACGAGAACGCGAGCGAGCTGCCCCCGATCCACGGGGCGATCCGCTTCGACCACGTGACCTTCGGCTACGACCCCACCAGCCCGGTCCTGCACGACATCGACGTCTCGATCGACGCCGGCGAGACGATCGCCTTCGTCGGCCCGACGGGCGCCGGCAAGTCCACCATGGCCAAGCTCGTCACCCGCTTCTACGACCCCACCGACGGACGGGTGCTGATCGACGGCCATGACATCCGCCACGTCAGCATCGAATCGCTGCGCCGCCAGCTCGGCGTCGTGCCTCAAGAGCCGTTCCTCTTCGCCGGCACTGTGCGGGACAACATCGCATTCGCCCGCTCGGACGTGAGCGACGAGGAGGTGCACGAGGCGATTCGCACGGTCGGCCTGTCCGACGTCATCGACCGCCTGCCCGACGGGATCGACACCGTCGTCCACGAGCGCGGCCAGTCGTTGTCCTCGGGCGAGCGCCAGCTGATCGCGCTGGCCCGGGCCTTCGTGGCGCACCCCCGCGTGCTCGTCCTCGACGAGGCGACCTCGAACCTCGACCTGCTCTCGGAGAGCAAGATCGAGCGCGCCCTCGACATCCTCTTGGAGGGGCGCACCGCCATCCTCATCGCACACCGGCTGACCACGGCGATGAAGGCGGACCGGATCGTCGTGGTCGACGTGGGCGGGATCCTCGAGATCGGTTCCCACGACGAGCTCATCGCCCGGGGCGGCCGCTACGCCGAGATGTACGAGACCTGGATCTCCCACGCCGAGGGCGACGCCGCCTAGCGCGAGCGCGCTCGGGTACCCCCATCGGGCGTGCCGCGGCCCGGACCCCAAGGGGTTGCGGTCTGCTCGTAACGATAACGACTCCAAATATGGATAGAGTGGGCGGATGGCGACGCCCCGCCCGCTCCTCCGGCTGCTGGTCGTCCCACTGGCGATGCTCGTCGCCGTCGGCCTCGGCGCCCAGCCCTCGTCGGCGGCCCAGCGGGTCAGGGCCGTCGGCGCCGAGAACGAGTACGCAAACGTCATCGCCCAGATCGGCGGCCGCTACGTGGGGGTAACGGGGATCCTGACCAACCCCAACACCGACCCCCACACCTTCGAGTCGTCCCCGGCCGACGCCCAAGAGGTGGGATCGGCGCGGCTCATCGTCCAAAACGGCCTGGGCTACGACACCTTCATGAACAACATGGAGCGGGCATCACCCAACCCCGCCCGCCGGGTGATCACGGTGCAGAGCCTCCTCGGGCTCCCCGACGACACCCCGAACCCGCACCTGTGGTACTCGCCGCGCACGATGCCGGCGGTGGCACGCGCCATCGAGTCCGACCTCGCATCGCTCCTGCCCTCACACGCCGCCTACTTCGAGGCGAATCTCACGCGCTTCGACCGCTCGCTCGCACCCTGGACCCGCGCCATCACCGCGTTCGGTGCGGCGCACCGCGGGTTCAAGGTCGCGGTGACCGAGCCGGTCGCCGACGACCTGCTCAAGGCGCTCGGCGCCGACATCAAGACGCCCTTCCGCTTCCAGGCGGACGTCATGAACGGGGTCGATCCGGCTCCCCAGGACATCTCCCTGCAGACCAACCTGCTCGCGGGGCACGGGGTCGCCGTGCTCGTCTACAACCAGCAGATCGTCGATTCGCTCACCCGCTCCTTCCTCTCCGACGCCCGGGCAGCCGGAGTGCCCGTCGTGGGGGTCTACGAGACCATGCCGAGCGGATACGACTACCAGCGCTGGATGCTCGCCGAGGTGCGTGCGATCGCGGGCGCGGTACTCGGTCACCGATCGACCCAGAAGCTATGAGCACCCACCAGCACGGCTCGGAGGTGCTGCACCTCGAGGGGATCGACGTCTGGTTCGGAGAACGCCACATCCTCGACTCGGTGTCCTTCGCGATCCAGCCCGGCGAGTTCACCGGACTGATCGGGGCCAACGGCGCCGGCAAGACGACGCTCTTCCGGGTGATCCTCGGGCTGCAACGACCGAGCGCCGGCACCGTGCACATCGAACCCGACGCGTCGGGCCACCGATCCGTCGGATACGTCCCGCAGAAGACCCACCTCGCCCGCGACATCCCCCTCCGGGCCCGTGACCTCGTGGCGCTCGGCATCGACGGTCACCGCCTTGGCCTGCCTCGCCGCTCGAGTGCGAGAACCCGGGCGGTCGACGAGATGCTCGACGCCGTCGACGCCAGACGCTTCGCCAACGCGAGGGTCGGCGAGCTCTCCGGCGGCGAGCAGCAACGGGTCCTGATCGCCCACGCGCTCATCAGTCGTCCCCGGCTCCTCCTGCTCGACGAGCCGCTCGCCAATCTCGACCTCGGGAGCGTCGAGGAGATGATCCGCCTGATCGACCGCATCGTGCGCGAGCAGGACGTCGCCGTGCTCCTCTCGGCGCACGAGATGAACCCACTGCTGCCGGTGATGGACCGCATCGCCTACATCGCAGGAGGCCGCGTGGCCAGCGGGACCACCGAGGAGGTTGTGCGCCCGAGCGTGCTGAGCGGGCTCTACGGCCACCACGTGGACGTCGTGCGGGTCCACGGACGGGTCCTCGTCGTGGCCGGACCGGGGAGCCACGACGAGGAGCACCTCGCCTCGGACGCGGCCCACGTGTTCCCGTAGTGCACTGGCTCTTCGAACCGGGGTTCTTCTCGAGCGGTCCCGTGCACGTCGCGCTCGTGATTGGGGGCGTCAGCGGGGTGGTCTCGGCCCTCGTCGGAGTGTTCACGGTCGTGCGCGGCCAGGCCTTCGGCGGTCACGCCCTCACGGATGTCTCGACCGCCGGTGGATCGGGTGCCCTGCTCCTCGGGCTCACGCCGCTCACCGGATTCGTGGCCGGCGGCCTCCTCGGCGGGGCTGCCATGGAGGCGCTCGGCACAGAGCACGAGCGGGGTCGCGACGTCGCCACCGGGATCGTCCTCGGGGCGGCCACCGGGCTCGCGGCTCTCTTCTTGTACCTCGACGCCACGTCGGGCGCGACGAGTGGCACCGCCCAACAGGTCCTGTTCGGGTCGATCTTCGTGGTGCAGTCGTCGATCCTCCCCGCCGTGGTCGTGCTGGCCGCCCTCACGGTGGCCCTCGTGGCGGCCCTCTACCGGCCGCTCGTCTTGAGCACGGTCAGCCCGGAGATCGCGGCCGCCCGGGGGGTGCGCGTCCGGCTGATCGGCGTCCTCTACATGGCGGCGCTCGCGATGTCGGTCGGCCTCTCGTCGCTCACCATCGGGACCGTGCTCTCGACCGCGCTCTTGATCGGCCCGCCGGCGGCCGCGCTCCAGATCACCCGGAGCATGGGCCGGGCCCTCCTCGCAGCGGCGCTGATCGGCGTGGCGACCACCTGGCTCGGCGTGCTCCTCTCCTACGACAGCTTCGACTGGGGATCGAGCCACGAGGCCATGCCGGTCAGCTTCTTCGTGGTGGCCCTGGTGTTCGCCGCCTATCTGGCCGCCGGCGTCTCGCGGCGGCGACCTGCTCGCCTCCGCGACGCCGAGGTGCGCTGAGCGTGTTCTCCTCGTTCATGGTGAACGCGTGGGCGAGCGGGAGCATCGTCGCCGTCCTGGCCGGCGTCGTCGGGTTCTTCGTCGTCCTCCGGGGCGCCGCCTTCCAGGCCCACGCCATCCCGAACGGGGCGTTCGCGGGAGCGGCGTTCGCCAACCTGGTCGGGATCGACCCCTTGATCGGGCTGGCGATCTTCTCGGTCGGGGCGGCGCTCGGCATCGGCGTCCTCGGGCGCCGGGGCAGGGGCGACGTCGTCACCGCCCTCGCGCTGGTCCTGCTGCTGGCGCTCGGCGCGCTCTTCCTCAGCCGCACCTCCGCCTACGGCCCCGAGGTGTTCTCGCTGCTCTTCGGCGAGCTCCTCGGGGTGGGCACGAGCCAGCTCCTGCCGGTCGGCCTGCTCGCGGTGGCCTGCGTCGCCACGATCGGCCTCCTGTTCCGGCCCCTCATGCTCACCTCGGTGCTCGGCGAGGTGGCCGAGGCCAAGGGGATCCCGATCGCGCGGCTGCAGGGCGCGTTCTTGGTGGTGGTGGCGCTCGCCACCGCCATGACGGTCCCGGTCGTGGGCGCCCTGTTGATCTTCGCCCTCATGATCGGCCCTCCGGCGGCCGCCCGCTCGCTCTCCGCCCGCCCGATGGTGGGGATCGCCCTCTCGGTGCTCCTCGCCCTGGTCACGATCTGGTCCTCCATCGCGAGCTCGTATCTCACCGACTGGCCCGTCGGGTTCTTCGTCGGTGTCCTCGGCGCGGCCCTCTACGCGATCGGGCGCGGCACTGCGATGCTGGCGCGTGGCCAGTCGCGCCGACACGACCGGGTCTAGCCGGCGACGTCGGGAAGATACGCTCGACCGGCCCGCCTGGCCCGGCCGGGTCGCAATCGCAAGGAGCGCTCGTGGGTCTGCTCGACCAGAAGGCGGCCGTCGTCACGGGCGGCGGACAGGGGATCGGCCGGTGAACGCCATCCAGCCCGGGCTCATCCGCACCGCCATGACCGAGAAGATGCGCCCCGAGGTCTGGGAGCAGCGGCTGACGGAGATCCCGATGGGACGGGCCCGGGAGGTGGAGGACGTCGCCGGGGTGGCGGTCTTCCTCGCGTCGGCGCTTTCGGGGTCATGACCGGCACGGTCCTCGAGGTGACCGGGGGCCGGCACATCTAGGAGCCGGCGGCCGCCCGGTCGCCGAGAAGGGTGAGGACATGCGAGATGCGGTGATCTGCGAGCCGGTGCGCACGGCGGTCGGCCGCTTCGGCGGC
>DAHUYG010000012.1 GCA_027315315.1 Acidimicrobiaceae bacterium
CGAGCGTCGTCGGGTTCTCCGTCAGGATGATCGGCTCGAAGTTACGACCGGTCACCACGCTCGACGTAATGGCATCCGAGAAGAAGTCACCACGGGCGAGCGCGATCGGGGTGGTGCAGCCGGTGTTGTACGTGACGCCGAAGCCGTCCGTCAACGTACCGCCACAGTTGCTCCATCCAAGACCGTCGCTCGTCCCGTAGTGCTGCAACTCGAAGTTGGCCAGCTGCACCGACGTGTCCGTGCCGTCGATCCCGGCGATGCGCAGGACAGAGATGTTCTGCGAAGCCAGGCTGCTGTTGACGGCGTTGGAGATCGCCAGCGGACCACCCAACTCGATCACCTGCTGGATCCCGAGGTCCAAGAGGGCCGTCTCAGCCTGAGTGCCAAGGGCGCTCTGGGGCGTGAGGAGGATTGGCAGGTGGTCTGCGTAGCTCATGGCCGAGGCCGAGGCTGCGTCCTGGTACGAGTTGTCCGTGACCAAGATGGCCGTGCGGACAGGGATCGTCGGGGACGAGCCCGAGTCGGTTCCGAGCGTGTCGTTGTACTGGCCGAACGAGCCCGAGATGTTCAGGCTGGCCACGTAGCCAGAGTCGACGTAGGTGGCAACGTCCTGGGCAGTGGTGTCGGCGTCAATGCCGGCGATCCGCTGCACCTGGAGGTTGATCGGCTGACCCAGCGCGTTGGTCTGCGTCCCGGCGCCACCGCAGTGGTAGGCGGGGGTCGAGGCCAGCTGGTTCTGCACTGCCTGGCTGATCGCCAGGGTGCCACCAACGATGACGACGTTGTTCACGCCCTCTTGCTGGATGGCAGTGGCCGCGTAGGGCGACAGGCTGTCCGGCGGGGTGAGCAACACGCCGGTGTGGAGCCACGAAGCGAGGTAGCTCGCCGTCAGGGCGTCCTGCCAGCTGTTGTCGGTCGCAAGGACCACCGTGGAGCCGGTCTCAGGCCGAGCCGGGGTGGCGAAGATGCCACCGGGGATGCAGAAGCCGATCCGCGGCGGGTACTCGTTCTCGAGCGCAGCCACGGCCGTCTGGTCCGCAGTCGAACCCTCGATCCGAGTGTTGAACGTCGGGGTCCCAACGGCGTAGATCTGCAGGCTTGACGTCAGCTGGTAGGCGGGCGGCGCAACGAGCGTGCAACCCGCATCCTCACCCACCCAGATGGTGACGGTGACGGGGCCGACGCCTGCGGGCGCGTCCACGGTGATGTTCGACAACGTGAAGGTCGTCGGCACCGTGAGCGACGGCGCCAAGACATCAGCCTCGATCGTCGTGTAGCTCCCGTTGGGGTTCGCCGGACCGACCCCGCTCACCACCGGGTTGATGGTCGCGGTCCCGCCGGTGTTCGACGGCGAGATGGTCAGCGTCGGGCTGGTCGGGGTGATCACGAACCCTGCACCGTTGGCCGGGCTGCCGTTCGTCGTGACACAGATGTAGCCGGTCGGGATCTCACCCGGTGCCGTCTCCGAGCCGACGATGTTGCTGATCGACGCGTTGAGGGCGTTCGGGAGGACCGAGACAGCCGGGTTGTTCGCGCTCACGTTGGCGATGCCGATCTGGGCGTTGCTCTGAACGGAAAGCGCCTCCTCGTAGGCACTCGTCGGGTTCACCGGGCTGGTCCCCGCCGGAGCGGTGCCCTGCTCGTAGGTGGCCGTCGGAGGCGTCGGAAGCGTGACCAGACCATCGGTCTCGATCGTCGTGATCGGGATCGTCGTCGCAGGCGCCCATGCCGGGTTCGCCACCGGGCCCGTCGTGAAGGCGACGTTGAGGATGGCGCAGTTGAACGGCGTGGTGCCCTGCGAGGTCGGATTGTCCGTGAACGTGATGGTCAAGAGGTCGGTCAGGGCCGCCGTCTTGTCCGCCGTGGTGTCGGTCGGGTTGGTCCCGGTCGTCACCTTGAACGTCGGAGCGGTCGCACCTGCGCCACCACCAACACATGCAACCACAGGCGTTCCGGCGAACTCGACGTACTCGCCGGCCGTGTAGTTGTGCTGGTGCCCGTTCTCAAAGACCGGGATGTTGATGCTGTCACCGAGCGCCCACGTACCCGAGGTCACGCCCGAGGTCACCGTGCCACTGTCCGACAGTACGAAGGCCCAGCTGGACACCGGAGCCGCGGTCGCGCCTGGGCCGATGGTCGTCGGCGACTGGCCGGGAACGAGGCCGATCAGGTTCGGAAACGGGCCATACGAGATCGGGGTCGCCGTCAGTACTGCTCCCGCCTGGGTGGCGAAACCGAGCGTCGCTCCCACGATGCTCAGCACACCCAGGCCCGCAGCGGCTGCGGCCCCGAAAGAACGATGAGGCCGAAGCCTCTTCAGGATTTTCAAACTGTGGTCTCCCTTTAGTTAACAAGGATGACCTGGGTGATCATCCTGTCCTCCGCACTCCCACTGCGTGGTACTGCAATCCGCCCCAGCAGCGTTTCCGCCACCATGAGCCCCGGAATGCTGGCGAGACGTTAGGGCACGCCCCTTCGTTCGGCAACTTCCAATTGGTTCAACTGCCAGCACCTCTCGGGCGTGACAGCAAACCTCGGGAATCCTCCCTGGGAGGCCCGGGGCGCCGATCGTCCGTCGCGCTGCCAGGGGGGGCTGACGGGGAATTCGGGACCGCGCCCGCGCACGCGCAGGATCCAGGCCCCTCGGGGGGTCGAGGCGCCCTTACCCCTCGCTCGAGGTGGAGATGGGCTGGGTGAGAGGTGCGAAGGCCGGCAGCGTGACTTGCGCCGTCGAATCCGGGCTCGTGGCGCTGCTCGAGGTTGAGGTCGAGGCTCCTGGTCCGATGGGGCTGGAGGAGGCAGTCATGCCCGAGCTCTGGGGGGTCGTGCTGGCCGCCGCGGCCGGCCCCGACCCCGACAGGAACACGATCGTCAGCTCGGCGGTGTTGGCAGGCTCGGCGACCACCACCTGGGCCACGAACTGCTGCGCCTCCAGCAGGGGGTCTCCCTGCCCCTCGTCGACCACCGTGCCCCGGAAGACGTATCCCAGCTCACCCGGGCTCCCGATGACCTCCTGCAGGGTGCCCGTCAGCTCGATCCCCATCGGGTTGCCGGCCGGATCCGAGATGGCGGCGGTGAACCACCCTTCGGAGCTCAAGCAGGCGCTGGCGGTGACGGCGAAGGTCGAGCCGGCCGCCTGGTCGGCGAACGGGGCGACGGAGAGCGGCGCGGAGAAGCCGATCGCCGATCCCGCCATGTCGAGCACGGTCGTCGGGGCGCTGCCCACCGAGACGGCGTCGCTCGTGTCGAGCGCCGGCCCGTAGCTGAACGAGGGACCCGGAGGCGCCACCCCGTCTCCCGCCGTGCAGGAGGCCGATCCGAGGGAGGCGAGCGGGACGGCGTTCGAGCTGCTCGAGGTGGATCCCGTGGGGTTCGCCCATTGGTACGGCGGCACCCTCGGCGTGGAGGCGGCGGACAGCGTCGTCGCCTTGGGAACCGAGGGCCCAGCTGCGTTCGTGACACTGGGCGACATCGGGGCGACCGAGCTCGTGGCTGCGACGTCGCTGGAGAGCGCGGCCACGACCGGCACCGGGTTCGACGTGGGCTGGTTCAAGAGCACGGTCGAGGCCGAGACCGTGGCCACGGTTGCGGCCAGCCCGAGCATCAAGGTGCCTTTCGGCGGGCTCGCGATGAAAGCGAAGGCGGTCTGGCCGAAGGGGGTGCTGGCGAAGCGGCCCAGCATCTGTTCGGTCAGCGAGGCGCCGGAGCCGCTCGCGGGCAAGCCCTCCGAGGAGGCGGAAAGGAGCTTGCCTCGCCCCCCACTCTTGGCCAGGCGCCTGGCCGGCCAGGCGGCGAGCTTGAGCACGGGCAGAAGCGCCACGCCACGCAGGGAGTTCAGGGTCCGGCGAAGCGAGCTCTTCCCCCGAGACACCCGGGCGCGGGCGTTCTCGACGGAGATCTGCTCGACCGCTGCGACCTCGGCGTAGGGCAACCCGTCGAGCTCGTGGAGGACGAGCGCCCGGCGGTGCGATTGGGGCAGCGAGCGGAGGGCGTTGCGCACGACGGCGACGGTCCGCGGATCGCTCACCCAGTCGGCCACATCGCTCTCGAGCTCTGGCTCTGCCGCCGCCGCCTCGAACACCCGCACCTGGCGAACGGCGCGGGCCCGATGGTCGTTGCAGACGTTGGCCAGGATCCGGCTCAACCAGGGTCCGAGGCGGTACTCGCCGGTGAGGCCGAAGCGCCGCATGCCCCTGAGCGCACGCTCGAAGGTCTCTTGGACCGCGTCCTCGGGTTGCCCGGCCGGGCCCAGGTTGCGGCGGGCCTGGGACAACATCGCCGGGTAGTGGTCGTGGACGATGATCGCGAAGGCATCGAGATCGCCGGACACAAAGGCGTGGGCCAGCTGGCGGTCGCGCTCCGCGCCGACCTCAGGCAGGCTCACCGAGCCCACTCCAGAGATTGCCCTCGACTCTTCTTGGATGGTCAATTCGCCTCGCTCGAGACCCGATTCCGGGGGCTGCTCAGGACGTCGCCGTGCGTCCGACAACCGAGTCGGACCCTATGGCGCGCACCGACGCACACACCAGGGTCCAAGGGCCCCCCGGGGGATCCCCCCTCCGCACGGGGCGAGCGTAGCCGCTGGCTCCGCCGAAAAGTGGGGGATGGTCGCGATTGGGCGATTACCGCGTGTTTGGGCTGCTCAGCAATAACCCTTTCGCAACCCGTGTTGACGAGTTGCGCCCAAATCGCTCCGGATCACAACCGAGGCGGGAGGCCCCTCCCCCAAAACGGGTGCAATCGACGAGCCCCGTGCCACGATGACACCCCTCGCCAGCCCCGAAGCCGACCTCGAGGAGCCCGTGCCTCGCCACCGCCGCGACACCCCGATCCCCTGGAACGCCCTCGCCCTCGTCGTGCTCGCCGCCCAGCTCGTCTGGCTGATCCTCCAGAGCGTCCACATCTACGACAGGTTCTCGCTGACCTCGGACTTCGCCCTCTTCTACCAAGCGTGGCACGCGATCTCGGGGGGACATCTCGACCCCACCTCGACCATCTACCGGACCAACCCATACCTCGAGAACCACTTCGAGCTGTTCTTGTACCCCCTCGCCCTCCTCGAGTGGATCGACCCGAGCGGGTTCATCCTGCTCCTCCTCTCGGACCTGGCAGTGGTGGTGGCCGAATTGGTGGCCTTCGCCTGGGTCTCCGAGATCCTGGCCGAGCATTGGGGCGGCGGTCGCCCGAGCCGGGACCTCGTGGCCGGCGGGGCGCTCGTCGTGCTCGCGCTCGACCCCTGGATCTGGTGGACGACCGCGTTCGACTTCCACCTGGAGGTCTTCGCGGCGCTCTTCGCCCTGCTCGCGGTGCGCAGCGCATGGCACCGCCGCTGGGTTCGAGCGGCGGCGTGGACCGCCCTCACGCTGTCGTGCGGGACCGTCGAGTCGGTGGTCCTCGTCGGGCTCGGGGCGGGCCTGGTGGTCTCCCGGCGAGCCGTGTGGCGCCAGGGGGTCGCCATGGGCGCCGCTGCGGTGGCGTGGCTCCTCGCCCTGGATGCTGCCGGCTTCGACAAGGGCAGCCAGCTCTACACGCTCTACGGCTACCTCGACCCCGCCGCAGGCACGAACCTGTCGATCAGCCAGGTCGCCCTGGGCGCCCTCCGGCACCCCCACCTGGTCTGGGGTATGGCCAAGGAGAAGCGCACGGACCTCTTCCAGACGATGGCCGGGGCGGGCCTGATCGGCCTGGCCAGCTCGCTCGGGCTCGCGGTGGCCGTCGTCCTCTTCGTGCCCGCCGTCTTGAACGCCCAGCTCTCGGTGGTCCAACCCGAGGCGGCGTTCCAGGTCCTGCCGGTCTACCTGGTCTTCCCGGTCGGCGGGGTCCTGCTCTTGTGCTGGCTCAGCCGCCGGGGCCGCCCCTGGCGCCTGGCCGGGGGCCTCGTCGGGGTGGCCGCCCTGGTCGAGGCGGTCGTCGTCGCCGTCGTCTGGATCCCCCGGGCGGCGCCCTACTTCGTGCGCACCGACGACGCCGCGGCCAAGGTGCTCGACGGAATCCTCGCCCGCACGCCGGCCGGCGCGGAGGTCATCGCCTCGAACGGCTTCGTCGGGCGCTTCGCCGGCCGGACCTGGGTGTACGCGCTTGAGGAGCCGGTCGGGGGCTTCTCGGTGCCGGTCCGGTCCCACACTGTCGAGTTCGTCCTGTCCTACAGCCAGGGCCTGGAGACCACGCCCAAGGCCACGACCGAGGCGGCCATCGGGCAGATCGAGCACCGGCTCCACGCCCGGCACACCGTGTCGGCGGCCGGCATCGAGGTGTTCGTCTGGCACCCGCCGGCGGGGGTTCGCCGGCTCACCCTGCCGGGGTTGAGCCCCTGACCGACCCTCGCCGAACCCTAAACCTCCAGAAAAGATTGAGGGTATCGCTCAGGATCGTGCCCGCTCCCCTGGCGGACACGGTGCTCGCGTAGCGCTTGTCGAGCCGAACCGGCATCTCGACGAAGTCGCGGAAGCCGGCCCGCTGTGCGAGCACGAAGAGCTCGAGATCGAAGGCGTAGCGTTCCTCGACCATCTCGGGCAGCACCGCGTCGAGGACCTCGGCGCGGAGCAGCTTCACCCCGGTCTGGGTGTCGGGGACCGAGAGGTTGAAGAGGAGCCGCACGAGCAGGCGGTAGGCCGACGACGAGGCCCGCCTGAGGAGAGGCACCTCGGCCTTGGACTCGCGGTGGCGCTTCGAGCCGAACAGGATCGCCGCGCCGGTCTCCCGGGCCCGTTCGACGAAGCGAGCGAGGACCTCGGGGGGGATGTCGCCGTCGGCGTCGATGAACCCGACGAGCGCACCGCTCGCCCGGGCCATCCCCTCGCGCACGGCGCGGCCCTTGCCGTAGTTGGCGTCGAGAACGACCGTCTGGAGGACCCCGGGGAGCAGGCCCTCGAGCGTCTTCTCGCTGCCATCGGTCGCGCCGTCGCACACCGCGATGATCTCGGCGTCCACTCCGGCGCCGGCCAGCGCAGTGGCCGCCCGTTCGACCGTGGTGCGAACGACCGGCCCGGGATTGAAGAACGGCACGACGATCGAGACCTCCGGGCGCTTCGCCGGCGGCCGTGGCGCGCGCGACCGCTCCTCGTCACCCGCGTGGGGATCTGGGGGAGGACCGGTCGCGATCGCACGAACCTAGGACAGCGGGGACCCGCCGGTGCGCGGGCCGGCGCCCGCCGGCCGACCACGACCGGCGGGCGCCCCGCCTGGGCTACTTTCCGCCGTCCTGGCTGGCGATCAGCCGGGCGAGCTCGCTCGGCGACATGGCGTGGGCCTGCTTGGCCGCCGGCGTCGCACCCGACCAGCCGACCGGGGCCACGTAGCCGATGATCGGGTAGCCGTCGACGGTCGAGGTTGCCGGGTCGAAGAAGCCCGAGTCCCACACCGCGTCCACGTCGCCCTGGGCGTCGATGGGCGGGCCGGAGTTGCCCGAGACCACGTCGATCCAGCCGCCGCTCACCCCGACGACGAGCCCGACATGGGCGCCGTACGAGCTCGAGGTGTCGCCCCAGATCACGGCGTCACCGGGCTGGGGATCGTTGGTCGGCCCGGGCTGCCAGGCACCGACGTGGGACTGGCCCCAGTCGACCCAGGTATAGGACCACCCGTCGATGCCCGTCGTGTCGATGCCGGCCTGGGCCCACACCCACTGGGCGAAGTCGCTGCACCACTCCTCGGCGCTGTTGGCCGGGGCGCACCCCGTCGTCGAGCCGCGGCCCCAGTAGGCGGTGTAGATGTTGCAGTTCGACCCGGGCGGGTTCTCCACAACGCCGGCGTGGTTCTGGTCCTGGCTCTCGGCGATGGACACGATGGCGTTCACCGTCGCCGGCGGCGAGGGGCCCGCAGCGAAGACCGTGACGTCGGACCCGTTCACCAGGGCCGCCGGGTCGGCTCCGGTCGAGGGCCCCTGGGCGGCCTGGGTGATGTCGTAGCCGTTCCAGAGCCGACCGCCGGCGCCGTCGTTCACGTAGCTGACCAGGTCCCCGCCGGGCCCCTCGGCGTAGACGTCGACGATGTACTTGGAGAAGAACACGGCCGAGGCGTCGCCGGTGATCGGCGGCCCCTGGGCGATCGAGGTCAGGTCGTAGGAGTTCCAGAGCCGCCCGCCCGCCTGGTCGTTCACGAATTCGGTCAGGTGCCCGCCGGCGTTCACATACACGTGCACGGTGGGTCCATAGACGATCGGGGCCGGCTCCCCCGCCGCCGCCGGGCCCTGGGCGATCGTGGCGAGGTCATAGGCGTTCCACGGGCGCCCACCGGCTCCGTCGTTCACGAACTCGGTGAGGTGCCCGGTGTTCGAGATGGCGTAGGCATGGAGCGAGGAGGTGCCATAGAGGATCGAGCCCGGTGAGAAGGCGATCGCCGGGCCGTTGCTCACCTGGGTGAGGTCGGTGGCGGTCCAGCTGCGGGTCCCGGTCCCCGAGCCGGAGAAGAGCTCGAGGTCCCCCGAGGCCGATCGGGCGAACACATCGAGCGTCGAGCCGACCACCGTCGCCGAGACGTCGCCGACGATGCCGGGCCCGCCCGAGGCATTGGTGACATCGGCGGTGCTCCACAGCTGGCTGCCCGAGCCCGAGTTCACGTACTCGACGAGGTGTCCCGAGGTCGACTCGCCGAACACGTCGATGAGCCCGGCAGCGACGATGGCGGTGGGGTCGCTTGCGAGCTGCGGACCACCGGAGGACTGGGTGAGGTCATAGGAGCTCCACGACTGGCCGTTGGGGCTGTTCTGCTCGTACTGGAGGAGGTCGCCGGTGCCCGAACGGGTGAACACCTGGTCGGCCGACTGGTAGACGACGGGCGAGGGCCGGCCGACCACCGTGGGGGCGCTCGCCGCGTCGGTCTCGTCGTAGGCGTTCCACAGCCGGGCGTTGGCCCCGTTGTTGGTGAACTCCTGGAGGGGCATCGCGTTGGGGTTGACCGCTGCGCCCGACCCGGGCCCCGGGGACGGGACCGCCAGTGCGAGCGCGGGGGCCATGGTCCAGACGGCGACCAGGGCGCCCGCGATGCGGCGCCAACGGTGCGCTCTCACGAGAGAGGGATCGGACAATTGCCGCCTCAACGCCATGCGAAGCACTCCCGACACACGCTGTCGGCCCCTCCGCCAGGGCCGCACGAGGCGATCACGCTAGGGCAGCACGAGCCGGAATTCGCGGATCAAAAGGGCCCTTTCGTGCCTGCATTCGGCCCTTCACGACGGTTCGGTTGCGTCCTTTACGGGCCAGACCGATGGCACCCGTCTGACCAGGCTCGATGCAAGGTCGAGATGAACTCTCAACCCTCACTTGATGGTTGAGAGTTGAGAGTTCAGGGGAGGGTGACGACCTGCGCGGCGTAGGCGAGGCCCCCGCCGAAGCCGATGAGGAGAGCCAGGTCCCCGCTCTTCACCCGACCCTCAGCCCGCATCCGGTGGAGGGCGAGCGGGATGCTGGCCGACGAGGTGTTCCCGCTGGTCGCGATGTCGTCGGCGACGACGACGCGTTCGGGGAGCTCGAGCCCCCTCACGATCACCTCGGTGATGCGCTGATTGGCCTGGTGCGGGACGAGCACGTCGATGTCCGCGAGCGTCACCCCGGCCGCCTTGCACGCCGCCTCGGCCACCTTGGGCATCTCCTCGGCCGCCCACTTGAAGACGCGGCGGCCCTCCATGGAGATCGAGGGCTTCGGCAGCGTCGGGTCGTTGCGCAGCTCGGTGTAGTCGGGGACGAGCTTCAGCACCTTGCCCCGCTCGCCGTCGCTCCCCCACACGACCGGGCCGATCCCGTCGGTCTCCGAGCGCCCGATCACCACGGCGCCGGCACCGTCGGCGAAGATGAACGCGGTCCCCCGGTCGGTGGTGTCGAGGACGTCGGTGAGGCGCTCGGCGCCCACCAGCAGCACCCGGTCGGCCGTGCCGCCGCGCACGAGGTCGCGGGCAACCCCGAGGCCGTAGCAGAAGCCTGCGCAGGTCGCGTTGATCTCGAGGGCGGGCAGCTCGGTGCCGAGCGCCGCCGCCACCCTGATGGCGAGGGGCTGGATCGGCTGGCCGTTGGTGCACGTCGCCACGAGGATCATCCCGAGCGAAGACGCCTCGACGCCCGCCGCCTGCAGTGCGTCGGTTGCGGCGCCGACCGCCATCACCTCCAGGGTCTCCTCGGGGAGCGCCCAGCCGCGCTCGGCGATCCCGGTGCGGGTCCTGATCCACTCGTCGGTCGAGTCGATCTGGTGGCAGATCTCCTCGTTGGGGACCTGGCGGCCCGGCCGGTACGCGCCGAGGCTCAAGATTGCGGCATGGGGCGTGGGGGCGTCGGTCATGGTCGGACCCGCACTTTCATCGGTCGCCCGGCGCGGGCGAATTCCTCCTGGGTGCCCTGGAACTTGGCGAAGTAGAGGCGGGCGTCGTAGCCGCCCCGGCCGGTGTCGACCCGCTCCAGCACGATGTCATCCACGGCGTGGCCCCCCAGGTGCCAGAGCAGGTCGAGCACGTCGTACTCATACAACATCACCACGTCGCGCAACGCCGGGATCCTGCTCTTTATGGCCAGGGCGTTCATCCTGGGCGAGCGCAGCCGGAGGCTCTTCACCGCCCTGGCCGCCGCGCCACCCGGGCTCTTGCAGTGGAACTGCAAGAAGCCGTGGCCGCCCGGGGCCAGCAGGTCCAGGAGCTGGTCGAGCAACCCGAGGCCCTCCTCAGTCGCGATGTGCTGGAAGACGAGGACCGAGTGGACGAAGTCGACCGGACCGAAGGAAGCGAGGGGTCCGGGGTCGATGCGCCGCCCGGTCACGAAGGCCGCGCCGTTCGAAAGGCCGCACTCGGCGAGGCGCCCCTCGCAGCGCTTCGCCATGGTCGGCGAGGCGTCGAGGCCCACGGCGGAGCGGCACCGTCGGGCGAGGGGCACCAGGTTGCGGCCCACCCCGCACCCGAAGTCGAGCGCGACGTTCGGTGCGAAACCGGGGTCGAGCTCGCCCCGGACGATGGCGAGGACGTGCTCGATGTGCTGCTCACCGGACGCCCAGAAGCGCTCGATGGCGGCCCGGGTCAGGGCGTCGTCGTGGAACTCGTCGCTCGAGAGCACCGCCCAGAGCGCGTCGGTGCGGGCTAGCCGCTCCCAGGACTCGACGTCGTTGTCGAAGAGGTTCACCACAGAGCCGTGATCCCCCGCTCCCAAGGCGGTTGGGCCACGCGAGCGCTCCGCTCCCCCAGCCCCCCGCTCGCCGCGGCGGGGACAGCCGGGCGCCGAAGGACACCGACGATGCCGAACTCAGCGATCATCCGCTACACCCAATTTCGCGAACCCATGAACGAGCCATGACCCTGTGTGAGGCCGCACCGGCGCGCTCTCGTGAAGATGCACCGGCTCGGGCAGCCAAACCCACCCGACGACATCGCGGCACATCTCAGCACACCGGTGGGCGACGAGCGCGTCTCCATGAGCTTGCGGCCAGCGGTGGAGGCACCCGCCAGCCGGGGCCCGGTGCCGCCCGGCGGCGGCCTGGTAGGCGGTGCGGGCCGTGCGCCTCCGCGTCGTAGGAACCGGTTGGCCCCAATGGAACAGTCGCTCGGAATGTCGCGGCGTCCGGCAAGCCGTGGACGTCCGGGCTTGGTCGAGGGTCGCTGCGCAATGTTCCGGCCGGCCGGCCGACCACCGCAGCGCCCAGCTCTTCTTGTGGATTCGATCGCGACCCTGCGTCACAACGGAAGCCGGCGAGTGTAACCTCATAGGTGAAAGTTGCCCAAGACCTCGGTGACCCCAGGAAAGCCGTCGAGCGTTCGCTCAGCGCTCGGCCAGGAAGGGAAGCCATGTCGGGCACTATCTCCGAGACAACCGCCGATCGAGCGCCCGGCAACGACGCGCCCTGGGCTGGCCGCATCGTCACCGCTCTCCTCGTTGCCGGGCCGCCCCTCGCCGTCGCGTGTGTCGTCCCGTTCATCTCCAGCCGCCTGCTCAATGTCAACGCCATCGTGATCGCGCTGCTCGTGTACCTCTTCACGGGGTTCGGGATATCGGTCGGCTTTCACCGGCTGCTGACACACCGGAGCTTCAAGGCCAACCGAGCCCTCAAGATCGTGTGCGCCGTCGCTGGTTCCATGGCCCTTCAGGGGTCGGCGATCAGCTGGGTCGCGATTCACCGCCGGCATCACATGTTCGGGGACCAGCCAGGAGACCCCCACTCTCCGCACCGCTACGGACCCGGAACCGTCGGGATACTGAAGGGGTTTGCTTGGGCACACGTCGGTTGGCTGTTCGCCATGGATCCCACCGACACGAAGCATTTCGCCCCGGACCTCCACCGCGACCGGGACCTCGTCGTGATCGACCGGCTGTTCCCAGTGTTGGCCGTGGCTTCCCTTGCTCTCCCCTTCTTCATCGGATGGGCGATGCTCGGGACCCTGTTCGGTGGTCTCGTGGTCCTCATATGGGCCGGGTTCCTCAGGGTCACCCTTCTCCATCACGTGACGTGGAGCGTCAACTCGGTTTGTCACATATGGGGCCAAAGGCCCTTTGCCACCCACGACCGGAGCACGAACGTCCGCGCGCTTTCCCTGGTCTCCTTCGGGGAGAGCTGGCACAACTTCCACCATGCTGCGCCGTCCTCGGCCCGCCACGGCGTGCTGCCCCACCAGCACGACCTCTCGGCCCGGCTGATCTCTTTCTTCGAGCGCATGGGGTGGGCGACCAAGGTGCGGTGGCCGAATCTGGCCCAGGTCTTCGCCCTCTTGCAGCCAGCACTCGTCGAGGAGCCGATCGCGAGCCCTCCGGTCGGCTCCTGAGCACCTCGTCCCGGACCGATCGAGCAGCTCGTCGTGACCGTGGCCGAACGGTTCGTGACCGGAGTCCTTGCCCGTACCGGTGACCGGGCGCCCACCTTGGACATCATCTGCCGGGTCTGTTGCGACCTGCTCCCGGTCTCGATCGCCTCAGTGGTGCTGATGGGCGAACACGAGGTCGAAGGGATCACCGGGGCCTCCGACGCACTGGCAGCCGGGGTGCAGAACGAGGAGTTCACGCTCGGCGAGGGCCCGGTGACCGACGTTCGCCGGCGAGGAAGGCCCGTCGTGGTCTCGAACCTCAGAGATGCGACGAGCGACTGGCCCCAGTTCGGACCGGCGGTCGAGCGGCTGGGGCTCCGGGCCCTCTACGCCGTTCCCCTTCGGATCGGCTCGGTCGACCTCGGCGTGCTGGTGCTCGGCTGTGTTGCGCCGAGAGCCGTACCCCGCCAGGAGCTCGCCGACTCGTTGCTTCTCGGGGATCAGATCGGCCGACTCGTCCTCGACCTCCAGGCGGTGGTCGCCTCGGACTCATTGGCCTGGGCGCTTGGCGCCAGCGACCCCCGAACGGTGGTCCATCAAGCCACGGGGATGGTCGCAGCCCAGCTCAATGTCGGCGTGGCCGAGGCGCTCGTGCGGTTGCGGGCAAACGCATTTGCGACGGATCGCCCGATCGATCGCGTCGCCAACGAGGTCGTGGCTGGTCTGCGCCGCTTCGAGGGCCCGTAAATCCGACGGGTTGGCCTGGTCCGAGGCTCGCCATTCGAAGGAAATATTGTGGGTGTTGGCCTGCCGAACGCCGCCGCGCGGAACCAGGAGCACGCAGCTTGGAACGTCGAGACGAATGGCTAGCTCGGACCTTTGTCGAACTCGCCGACACCCTGGTGGCCGACTTCGACCTCATCGAATTTCTCTCGATGCTTGCCGACCGCTGCGTCGAGCTGATCGGCTCCGCCGAGGTCGGGTTGGCCCTGGCGGGCCCCCAGGGGCTCCAAATGATGACCTCCTCGAGCGAGCGGATGCGGATGACCGAGGTGTTGGAGCTCCAGTTCGAAGAGGGGCCCTGCTTCGAGTGCTATCGCATGGGGCTCCCCGTCTTGAACCAGCGGCTCTCTTCGGCCGACGAGCGTTGGCCACGCTTTGCCCCCAAGGCGCGCCAGAGCGGCTTCCAGACCGTGCACGCGGTGCCGCTGCGCCTGCGCACAGAAGTGATCGGAGCGATGAACGTCTTCGACACGAACCTCCGGGACATGACCCAGAGCGAAGCGAATCTTCTCAGGGCCTTTGCCGATGCCGCCACGATCGGGATCCTTCAGGAGCGCACGGTGAAGCAACAGAGCGACCTCTCCGTCCAGCTCCAGGGCGCACTCAATTCCCGGATCGCCATCGAGCAGGCAAAGGGGATCGTGACCGAGCGATTGAAGGTCGACATGGACACGGCGTTCGCCATGATCCGCAACCACGCTCGGGCCCACAGCGTGCTGCTGAGCAGGGTCGCCGACGCCCTGGTGCTGGGCACGCTCAGCGCGGCCGATCTCGGATCGCCATCGCAAGGGAGCCACGTGGGGCGCCCCGAAGGGTCTGCCTGACCGCCGGAGTGGGATCGGTGCCCGCACCGGACCTCGGGCCCCTGAAGGAATGTCCCCCTGAGCTCAAGGTGACCGTCGAGACGGTACGTTGGCCACGTGTGCTTTTCCCCTGAGGGCGATCTCGTCGGGGGGTTGGTCGTCACCGCCATCGGCATCGACGCATGCAAGCATCTCTCGAGACGGAGCAACCACCTTTTGTTCGCGGCACTGCCGTTGGTGCTCGGAATTCATCAACTCGACGAGTCGCTCGTATGGTGGTGGCTCGAGGGACCGGTGCCGGCTTCAATCGGCCGCGTGGCGATGTGGATCTACGTGGTGATCGCCATGGTGGTCGTTCCCGTCCTCGTACCGCTCTCCATCTGGAAACTCGAACCGACCTCACGGCGTCGATGGATCATCGCCCCGTTCTTGGGCCTCGGCATCGGCGTGGCGATCGTGCTGCTGATCACGATGCTTCACGGCCCGGTTTCGGTACGGCTCGGCGTACATCACCTCGCCTACAGCATCGGGCTCCAGAACGGAATCCTCGTCGTTGGTCTCTACGTGCTTGCCACGTGTGGGGCGCTCCTGTGCTCGGGATATCGAGACATCGTGATCTTCGGGGTCGCGAACGTGATTGCGGTGGTCGTCTTGGCTCGCCTCACCGCCGATGGCTTTACGTCTCTGTGGTGCTTCTATGCGGCGATTGCAGCCGGGTTCATCTCGCTGCACATGCGCCTCGGCAGACCGCACCGAGCAATGCCCTACGCCCTCAGCTGATCTGCGACACGGCGAAGGCGGCACAAGCGGCTTCCGGCCCTTGACCTGCGACCTTTGGGCATTCCCGGCGCGCCGGGGCACACCGAAGTGATCGGATTCGTGATCGGCCGAGCACGTGATCGCCGGACGCCTGCACCCCGGCGCCGGTCTCGACGCCAATCCGGTTCGTGGTCCGCTAGCGGGTCGGCTCGTCCATGCGAACACGCCGCTCGCTGACGCCAGCCAGACCCTTCAAAACGGCGTCTTCGTTCGCAGATCGATCAACTCGGATTGTCAAGGCTCCGGCAGGGCGCTAATCCGCGACCGCTTCTCCATCAGGATGCTGGGCGCCTCGCGCCCTACCCCTCTTGGTGAAATACCGGCCGATCACGATCGATCCGAGGATGCCCAGCAGGATCGCTACCAGAGGCAAGATCTGGTCGTAGTTGTAGGCAGTGGAGTACCTGGTCTGCCTGATGATCAACGCGGTTGCAGCCGCCTGGACCAGGAACAAGATCGCCCATAGGTAGTTGGTGACGTACATACCGAGGCGGAAGTCCCGGTAGTTTTCCCACATCAGCTCGAAGTTCAACATGCCCTCTTGTGAACCATCGGTCCCATATCGCTGCGCCATGTAGAACACGATCGGTCTACGAACCAAGACGGAAGACCCCAAGAAGATCAGTCCGATAAGAGCGGTCGTCGCGCAATCCTTGTAGAGAAGCACCTTCGGGGTGGTGCTTCCCGCCACGGCGATGAGTGCAGACACGGCGGTGAAGGCGAAGATCGCGGCCGAGGCTCCACTCAACCTGCGGGCCTTCACCCAGATCAGCACTCCCCCCACGACCGGGCAGACACTGCCCGCCAGGTAACTGATCACATCGCTCGCGCCCAACCGTCGAGCGAGATGGAACAATGCGATGGCGCCGCCGATCTCGACCGCAGTGACTGCGACGTTGAACCTTATGCCCTTCTTTGCCGGATGCTCCTTCAGCGTCTGAGCGATCTGGCTATGGACCGTCGCCTCTTGGGCGGGCATGTCCCGACGATACAGGTTGCTCATGGGTGCCGATAGCTCGGATTCGTGGCGCATTCTCATGACTGACCAGATGCCGGCGAGGCTCGAATGGAGCATCGATCACTCGGCCTGACGAGGGTTCGGACTGGATCACGTCGCGCGTCGATGCGAGCCAGCAGACCGAGCACCACGACGGCGTGCTTCTTGCATTCGCATCCGCCTGATATCAGCGGCCGCCTCGGATCTCGAGCCGTCTATGCGCGCGGCAGGGGCTTGTGCGGTGAAATTCAGTTCCGAGATCGCCTCCCTTCGTTCACTGCGAGTCGCGCGGCACCCCTGTTCGGTCAGGTGCCACGCTGATCGATTCCACTCCTCGGCTGGGACCGGACGCACCGCGGGTCTGCTCCTGGCCCGGCACCCTCGCTCGGATGCCGGCTTGGGTCCGGCCCATGCGCTCCATGAGCCATTACACCATTCCGGTATAATTCCACCAATGGCGCTCAACTTGAAGAACCCGGAGGTCGAACGTCTGGCCGAGGAGGTCGCCCGCTTGGCCGGGGAGACCAAGACCGAGGCCGTGCGGCGAGCCCTTGCAGAACGACGACAACGCCTGGTCTACCGCCAGACGGCTGAACGGTCTCCGAGCCGGGTCCGCGCCTTTCTCGAACGTGAGGTGTGGCCCGCCGTGCCGAAGGCAGAACGGGGCAATCGCCTCTCGAGGTCTCAAGAGGACCAGATCCTTGGCTACGGAGAGGGGGGCGCTTGATCGTCGACAGCTCGGCCCTTGTGGCCATCGTCTTCCAGGAAGTCGACTACGAAACCATCATCGACAAGCTTGTGGAATCCGATTCGTCAGGCATCGGCACTCCGACATTGGTGGAAGCCGGCATCGTCCTCGAGGCCAGACTCCGCAGGGAGTCACAATCCCTACTCGCTCGCATGCTCGACGAGTTCGACATTACGGAGGTCCCGTTCGGCGAGCCCCACTGGCACGCTGCTCTCGTGGCCTACCGACGGTTCGGACGCGGTCAGCACCGTGCCAATCTGAACTTCGGCGACTGTCTGTCATACGCCGTTGCGCAGCTTGCCGACGAGCCACTCCTCTTCGCCGGCGAGGACTTTGCAGCTACCGACCTGTCGTTCGCTTAACTCGACGGCAAGGTTTGCGGAGGCGCCTTCCAGTCGGGATCGCCCTTCTCCGCATGCTTTCCGGCGCCGGTAGGTGGCACCGGCGAGGGGAACACCACCGACCGCGGCGAGCAAGGTCGCGCAAAGTGCGTACCGACACCCCTGGACCTTGACAGCCACGGCTTGGACAATGCCGACAAGCGGCGAGCGACCGAACCAACAGGATGCTCAGACTCGATATGGGGCCCCCACGATCCGGATCCGCACCCAGGGGCCAGCACCACCCGCGTGATGGCGCTCGCTCAAGACCGGTCCGCCGATAGGCAACCTCGAGCGACCCCGGACCCTTGGACGTGGCTGCATGTACGAGGGTGCGCCCCTGGTCTTCAGCCCTTCATCCCGAAGCGCCCGGTGAGCGTCCCCGTCGCGAGCACGTGCCCGCGGATGAGGAAGCGGAACTTGGCGTAGGTGGTGGTCTCGTCCACCCCGAGCGACTCGGTGTCGAGGGCGTAGACCGTGAACTGGTAGTGGTGGGGGTCGTCGCCGGGCGGGGGCGCCATGCCTCCCCACCGGCTCTCGCCCCAGTCGGTGAAGCCGCAGACCCCCGGCGGCGTGGCCCCGGCGGCGATCGTGCGGTCCGAGGGCGGGATGTCGAACACCACCCAGTGGGTGAAGCCCACCGAGGTGGGCGCGTCGGGGTCCCAGCAGGCCACGGCGTAGCTCTTCGTCCCCTCGGGTCCCTCGGTCCAAGACAGGTCCGGGCTGATGTTCTCCCCGCCCGCCATGCTGTGGGCCGCCGAGGTGGGGATCGTCTCCCCATCCGCGAACATCCCGCTTGTGACCTCGAGCTTCTCCTCGGACATGGAAACCTCCTCGAACCTGGCCTCTGGGCGACCGTAACCCCGGGAGGCCCGCTTGTCACAGTCGGGGGCGCTCGTCACTCACGGCACGACACGTGGGCCCGGTGGTCGATCCGCACCACGTGGACGGCCCGGTCGTCCTCGACGATCTGGTAGAGGACCCGATAGCCCCCTCGTCGGGCCGAGTGGTATCCGGTCAGCTCCCCCCGCAGCGGCTTTCCGAAGCGGAGCGGCGCGTCACGCAACTCGCCGTCGCAGAAGGCCCAGATCGCGAGGGCGACCGCGGTGGGCAAGGAGGTCTCGAGTGCCCGGCGGGCGCGAGAAGAGAGGAGGAGCTCGTATCGACGACTCACGAAGCGCCGCGGCTGGCGCCCCGACGCTCCTCCATCAGCTGCGCCATCTCGGCGCCCTCCGTCGCCCCACCCGTCTCGTACTCGGTCTCGGCCCTCCGGATCTCGTGCAGGGCGGTTGGATCGGAGAGGACGTCGAGCGTCTCCTCGAGCGCTGCGAGGTCGTCGGGCGAGAGGAGCACCGCCGCCGGGTGGCCGTGCTTGGTGATCACCACCCGGGCGTGGGTCTTCTCCACGTCGGCCACGAGCTCGGAGAGCCGGTTCCGGGCATCGGCGAGAGGGAGCTCGGTCATCGCCAGAACTATTGGCAATTTCTGGTTCCCTGGCTCAACCGCAAGCGCAACGGCGACACGGGCAGAACGGTCGCCCCCGAGCCGGCCGCCGCCCCGAGGAGGACGACCGGCCGGGCTACTCCGCGAGACCGACCGGAGCGCCGTCGATGATCTGGTCGAGATACTCGGAGAGCCCGTAGCCGACCCGGCCGTCCTCGAGCTCCCAGCGGGTCATCCCCTCCGAGATCCGGGTGACGAGCTCGTTGCCCTCCGCATCGGTGCGACGGTTCCGCAGCGGGATGAGGCGCATGACGGTCCCATGCACCTTCCAGCTCCGATCCGCCCCGATCAGCTCGGCGTCGATCTCCTCGTGGTACCGGCCTTCTTTGGTCCAAGACGAGCTGATGGTGAAGTCCCCGCACAGGTGGAGCTTCTCGCCGTCCCAGACGAACCCGCCGCGGCTCCCGGGCCCCTCGCGGCGAGCGACGCGCGAACCCATGAAGCCGAAGTCGGCGCCGAAGTTGGCCGTCAGCCACCGGTAGTACCAGGGGGCCTGCCAGTAGCGCGGGCCCCAGCTGTGGTCGCGCAGGCCGTGGCCGTGCACCTCCCACGCCTGGTCGGAGACCGTGATGGTGCCGTGCGCGCCGACCAGCTGCTCGTAGTGGCCGCGGGCGAACTCCTCGCCGGTCGGCTCGGCCCGCTCCTCGGGCTCGCCACCGAACATCGCCGATGCGCCGGTGTAGGTGAGCTCGACGCTGCAGCGCACGCGGGGGCTCTCGCTGAAGGCGCGCCTCGGGTCGGCCATCTCGAGGGGGTCGGTGAGCATCGTGACCTCACCGTCGTAGCGGACGCGGAGCTCCTCAAAGGGGGTCACGACGTCGAAGCGCATCCCCGCCGCGTCGAATGCGTCGTTGGTGGTGACCCGGGGCCGCCCGAACATGAAGCCCACCCGGCCGTCGGGAAGATAGAGGCAGATCGTCATCTCCCCCGAGCCCTCATTGGCGCGGTTGCCCAGGCGGAAGAACCCGCCGAGGGAGGTCTCGGGGTCAAAGACGTTGAAGTACATGGACTCGTTGAAGTTGGGCTCGGGGCCCAACTCGTGCATGTACTCGTCTTGGGGTTCGAGGCGGATCGCGATGCGCGAAGCCTATCGGCAGGTCCAAGAGCGGGTCGTTAGTCTGCGCCCCATGGACCCCAACCCGCTCGCCGAGGGCCTCGCGTCGGTCCTCGGCGAGGCGTTCGGCGCCCCGGTGAGCGTCGAGGCACTGGTGCGCCTGCCGGGCGGGGCCTCCAAGCAGACCTGGAGCTTCACGGCCCGCACGGCCGAGGGCACCGAGCGCCGCCTGATCCTCCGGGCCGATCGGGGCGGCCCGCGGGGCTCGGGGATGGACATCGAGCGCTCGGTCCTGAGCGCAGCGGCGCGGGCCGGGGTGCCGGTCCCGGCGATCGTGGCCGGCGGGGACGGCGACGACGCGCTCGGGATGCCCTATCTCGTCACCGAGTTCGTCGACGGCGAGACCATCGCCCGGCGCATCCTGCGCGACGAGTCGCTGCGCGAGGCGCGACGCCAGATGGCCCACCAGTGCGGCGCGATCCTGGCCAGGATCCACTCGATCCCGCCCGACGAGGTCACGGGGCTCACGAGCAGCGACCCCCTGGAGCAGATGCGCAGCCAGCTCGATCAGCTGGCCCAACCCCACCCGGCCTTCGAGCTCGGGCTCCTGTGGCTCGAGTCCCACCGGCCCGGGCACTCCCGCACGGGCGTCGTGCACGGCGACTTTCGCAACGGGAACCTCATCGTCGGGCCCGACGGCGTGCGGGCGGTCCTCGACTGGGAGATCACCCATCTGGGCGACCCCCTGGAGGACCTGGCGTGGATCTGCGTGCGCGCCTGGCGTTTCGGCTCTCCGCTGACCGTGGGTGGGTTCGGCACGATCGACCAGCTGGTCGCAGGCTACGAGGAGGCGGGCGGCGAGCCCGTCGAGCGCGACGCGCTGCACTGGTGGATCGTCGCCGGCACGCTTCGCTGGGGGATCATCTGCATCGCCCAGGCCTTCACCCACCTGAGCGGGGCCTATCGGTCCGTCGAGCTCGCTGCGATCGGGCGACGGGTCTGCGAGGTCGAGTCCGACCTCCTGGAGCTGTTGCCCTCGGGCGAGGGCGACGTCGACCCGCACGTCGAGGGGCCGCGGCGGACCGACTGGGCGCCCCACGACGCGCCGAGCGCGCCCGAACTCCTCGACGCGGTGCACGACTTCCTGGAGGCCGACGCGATAGCAGCGACCCAGGGCAGCGTCCGCTTCCACCTGCGCGTCGCGGCCAACGTGATCGCGATGGTGCGCCGCGAGATCGAGCTCGGGGGGCACCAGCTGATCGAGCACGCCCGGCGGCTCGAGGAGCTCGGGGTCCGCAGCGAGGAGGAGCTCGCAGCCGCGATCCGCGACGGGGTCTTCTCCGATCGGCTCGACGAGGTCACCGACGCCGTGCGGGCCACGGTCACCGAGAAGCTCGCCGTCGCTAACCCCAGGTACCGCGACGACCGGCCGGTCGACTAGCGCGAAAGGACCTTCGACTCCGGTCGGCGGGGCAGCCGGCGTGGCAGACAACAGCACCGAGTCGTGGCGGTTGGCACCGTCGATTGCCCAGCCGATCGGGATGCCGTTTCGGTCGGCGAGTACTGACCACTTCCAGGCGAGCTTGGCCTCGGTCCGTCGGGTTCTTTCCGGTCTCCTCACCACCGGCCGATGCCTCGTGCTGGCTGCCGTCGAGGGCTGTGTCGGAGGTGTCGAGGCCCCTGATGCGGTCGCAGGCGGCGAGTGCCTCGGCTGCAATGGCTTCATGGACTCCGGCCTCGATCCACTCGTCGCGCCCGGAGCGCACCGTCGTGTCGGAAACCTTGTTCGCACAGAGTCCTTCGGCGTCCTCGAAACTGCACCCGGTGATGAGGCGAACGAGCATCACCTCGAAGCAGTCACGATTGGACTTGCGTCGCCGGTGTCGGCCGAAGGGGTGAGTGTCGACCGGGGCGGGGAGCAGTGCAGAGATTGCCTGCCAGACGATGTCTTTCACTTCGGATCGAGTGCCCGCATGATGGTGAGGACCTCTGCTGGCCGCCGGTGGGAATGCATCCGACGGTCCAATCGGGCCGCCACGGCGACCGGTGGACGGTCACCGCGAGCGCTCAGCGAGGTGATGGCTCGATCGAAATGAGCTTCAGGCGGGCGTTGACCGTCTCGAGATCGAAGCTCTCGGGATCGAAGTTCTCCCCGAGCCACTCGAGGGTCTCTTCGCGCTCGGGATGGGCGAGGTCGCCGAGGGCGTCGAGCATGTTCGCGTAGCCCCAGATCCCGCCGCAATCCTCGGGAGGGCAGGCGCGCTTGCCCCCGGTGCAGATGGCGGCGGCGCCCGGCGCGAGCGGGACATCGCGCTTTTCGACCAAGAGGCGATGCTCCCACCCGTCGCCGAAGTCGTAGTCGTAGCTGCCACGGTCGACGTCGGCGAACACCTGGGCCACCGAAACCCCCGATTCGTCGACGTCGTCGAGATCGAAGCCTCCACCACGTTCGTCGGGGCCATAGCGGACGCCGTCGATGCGAAAGCAGTGGAGGTGGTAGTTCTCCCAGCCCATCGCCACCTGGAGCGCGAGGTGCAAGTGGAACAGCGTCGCATCGCCCACGACCACGAGCCGCCGCCAAATGGGTGGCCGCAAACCGTCGAGCGTCACCTTGATCTGCAGGTTTGAGGACCCACGATCCGCCATCGCCGGCCAGGCTACGCGGGATGTCAGATGCTGCACGAAGGCGCAGGCCATCGACATGGTTTCCTGTCCGCGCGGCCTCTCATCTCATCGTCGTCGTCATCGAAGAGCCCCGGGCGACGGGCTCAGCCAGCGCTGGGCCCAATGGCCCTATCTCCGTGGGGTCGACAAGCCCACCATGGAAGCAATTGCCGTCCCCGGCAAAAGACAGGCCATGCACAAAGGAGGCCAGCGTGAAGGCTCTCGTGTACCACGGACCCGGTGCCAAGTCCTGGGAAGACGTCCCCGACCCCGAGCTCAAGGACGACACCGACGCGATCGTCCAGGTCGATGCGACCACCATCTGTGGCACCGACCTGCACATCTTGAAGGGCGACACCCCCGAGGTCGTCGCGGGCCGCATC
Source organism: Acidimicrobiaceae bacterium (assembly GCA_027315315.1). Classification (GTDB taxonomy): domain Bacteria; phylum Actinomycetota; class Acidimicrobiia; order Acidimicrobiales; family RAAP-2; genus Palsa-461. The sequence continues at coordinate 22,841 of DAHUYG010000012.1, forward strand.
CTGGGTCACGAGGCGGTGGGCACGGTCACCCAGGTGGGCCCGGCGGTGAAGAGTGTGGCCGTCGGTGAACGCGTGCTGGTCTCGTGCATCTCGGCCTGCGGCCGGTGCCGGTTCTGCCGGGAGGGACGCTTCGGCCAGTGCCTCGGGGGCGGCGGGTGGATCCTCGGCTACATGATCGATGGCACCCAGGCCGAGTACGTCCGGGTTCCCTTCGCCGACACCTCCACCTACAAGGTTCCCGCCAACGTCAGCGACGAGGAGATCTTGATGCTCGCCGACATCCTGCCCACCGGCTACGAGGTCGGGGTGCTCAACGGCAAGGTGAGCCCCGGGGACACCGTTGCGGTCGTTGGCGCGGGTCCGGTCGGCCTTTCGGCCATCAGCGGGGCGAAGATGTACTCCCCGAGCCACGTGATCGCCATCGACCTGGCCGACGCCCGTCTGGAAGCGGCCAAGGGCTTCGGGGCAGACCTCACCGTCAACAACGGCCGGGAGGACGCGGTCGCCTACGTGAAGGGGCTGACGGAGGGCCTCGGTGCCGACGTGGCCATCGAGGCGGTCGGGGTGCCCCAGAGCTTCGAGCTGTGCACCGAGCTTGTGCGCCCCGGTGGTCGGGTGGCCAACATCGGCGTGCACGGCAAGCCTGCCACCTTGCACCTCGAGTCCCTGTGGATCCGGGACGTGACCATTACGACCGGCCTCGTCGACACCTACTCCACGCCCACGCTCCTGAGCCTCGTCGCCGCCCATCAGATCGACGCAAATCGCTTCGTCACTCATCACTTCCCGCTGGCCGAGATGGAAGCCGCCTACGACACCTTCGGGCGGGCGGCCGAGACCGGGGCGGTGAAGGTGGTCCTGACCCCGTGACGTGCCACGAAGGTCCTCGACGCCAGGAGCACCCGGTGGACGAGGAGACCGACGCGCGGGATCCGGGCGCGTGAGCGACTGAGCCGCCCTCCTCCTCGCGCCGGGTGGCCCGGGGATCAGCCCGAATCAGCGGACCGATCGACTCCCATCACGAGGAGGTCACGGCACGCAGCATGCGGCGCGAGTCGAGCGTCGTGTGCTCGGCCATCACCTGACGGACCCGCAGCGTCGCCAGGGCCCCGAGCCCCTCGTAGACGTCGACGAAGAGCGCCCGGGCGGCCTGCCTGGGCCAGTCCTCGGGCAGGAGGTCGACCGGGAGGTCGGGGTCGAGCCCCGGGATGGCGCGCCAGCGGTCCATGACCCTGGCGCGTGCCACGAGGCCCTCGGCCGCGCCGACCTCGCCGCTCACCGTACGTCGGCGGACGTCGGCGAACTCGGCGATGAAGTCGTCGTAGACGCCGCGCAGCTCGTCGAGGTCCCAGGCCGACAGCGGCGAGCTCCGTCCCTCGCGGGCCTCGCCGACGAAGACCGACGCAGCATCGACCCCCAGCTCCGAAAGCGCCTCGTCGAGGGCCCCGGTCGGCGGGTGCGGGCTCACCCAGAGGCCGTCGTAGAGGGGGGCGAACCCGAGCCAGCGCAGGCGCGCCCGGAGGGCCGAGCGGACCTCGCGCCGGGCCTCGGGCACCGAGAAGGCGACGATCGTCCAGCACCCCGACCAACGACGCCCCGACGCGCCGAACTCGAGGGTTCGCCGGGCACTCTCGCGCAGGACGGCGGCGGCCCCGGGGGTGAGCCGATACGCGGTGTGCCGCCCGCTCTTCGAGCTTGCGAGCAGCCCCCGGCGGGCGAGCCGGCCGAGGGCGGCGCGCGCCCCGCCCCCGGGCACCCCGAACTCCTCGAGCAGGCCCACGAGTCCGGCCGAGGGGACGAACTCGGCGGCATCCAAGAAGTAGTCGCCGAGGAGGGTGACAAGGAGGTGCTGGGGTTGCGAGCCGACCTGGCTCCGGGGGAGCTGCAGCCCCGCACCCAGGGCGCCGCCCTCGACGAGGGTGAGCATGGGCCGCTCGCGAGCCACCGCGTGATGCTAGGAGACGTCCTCGGAGCGACACCGGCATGGTGCGCGACCACCGGACTCGGCGACCGCCTTGGCTAGATTGACCCGCCGTGGGGGGTGCGATCGTCCAGGGCAGCCCGTTCCCCGACGTCGAGATCCCCGACGCGTCGCTCACCGAGCACGTGCTGGGCGGCGCCGCACCCCGCGGCGACGCCGTGGCGCTCGTCGACGGGACGACGGGGGCCTCGACCACCTACCGCGAGCTGAGCGAGCAGGTCGGGGCGGCCGCCGCCACCCTCGCCGGGCTCGGCGTCGGGCTCGGCGATGTCGTCGGGCTTATGAGCAAGAACCAGCCGGCGTTCGTGACCGCGTTCCACGGCGTGGTGGTGACGGGCGCCGCGGTGACGACGCTCAACCCGGTCCTCACGCCCGGCGAGGCGACGACCCAGTTGTCCGACGCGGGGGCCCGGGTGCTGGTGGTGGACGAGGCGACGGCCGCCAAGGGTGCCGAGGTCGCCTCGGCGCTCGGCGCGGCCCTCGTCGTGCTCGACGGTGCCTGGCCGGGCCCGACGGGCGGGGCCAGGCTCCGGCCCCGCCCGGTCGGCCTCGATCCAGCGACGTCGCTCGCCGCGCTCCCCTACTCGAGCGGGACGACGGGCCGGGCGAAGGGGGTGATGCTGACCCACCGCAACCTGGTCGCCAACCTCGTGCAGTTCGCCCCCCACTGGCGCTACCGCGACACCGACGTGGTGTGCGCAGCGCTCCCGCTCTTCCACATCTACGGCATGAACGTGATCATGAACCTGTCGCTCGCGACCGGCGCCACGATCGTGACGCTCCCCCGGTTCGCCCTCACCGACTTCCTGGCGGTGATCGAGCGCCATCGCGTCACGCGGCTGCATCTCGCACCCCCGATCGTCCTCCAACTCGTGCAAAGCCCCGAGGTCGATCGGTTCGACCTGTCGAGCGTGCGATGGGCGGTGTCGGGGGCCGCACCGCTCGACGCCGAGCTCGCCCGGCGTTTCGAGGACCGCTTCGGAGTGCCCGTCGCCCAGGGCTACGGCATGACCGAGGCCAGCCCCGGGACCCATCTGATCGACGAGGAGAACCAGGCCAGGGCCCCGAGGGGCTCGGTCGGGTGGGCGATGCCCAACACCGAGTGCCGCCTCGTGTCGACCGAGACCGGCGAGGACTCCCAAGATGAGGGCGAGGTCTGGGTCCGCGGACCCCAGGTGATGGCCGGCTACCTGCACAACCCCGAGGCGACGGCGGCGACCCTCAGCGCGGAGGGGTGGCTCAGGACCGGCGACGTGGCGCGACGCGAGGGTGACGCCTACTTCATCGTCGACCGGGTGAAGGAGCTCATCAAGTACAAGGGCTACCAGGTGGCACCGGCCGAGCTCGAGGCCCTGCTGCTCAGTCACCCGGCGGTGGAGGACGTCGCCGTCGTGCCGGTGCCCGACGAGGCCGGGGGCGAGGCACCGAAGGCCTTCGTGGTCGCCCGCGAGCCGATCGACCCCGAGGCGCTGATGGCCTGGGTGGCCGAGCGGGTCGCCCCCTACAAGCGGGTCCGGGCGCTCGAGTGCATCGAGGAGATCCCCAAGTCGCCCTCGGGGAAGATCCTGCGCCGCGTGCTGCGCGACCGGGAACGAGACAAGGCCGAGCTCCGATGAGCGGGCAGATGAGGGTGGACGAGCTCGTGGCGATCGACGTGCACACCCACGTGCAGTCCTCGGTGCGCGACCCGGCGGCGGTGCACCCCTCCGACGAGCTCTCGGAGTACTTCGGCTCCGAGTCGGTCCACCCCACCGTCGCCGACCTCGCCGCCTACTACCGCGTGCGCAAGATGGCCTGCGTCGTGTTCATGATCGACGCGACGGCCGCCACGGGCATCGGCCCGGCGGTGAGCAACGAGGAGATCGCCGAGCTCGGACGCGAGCATTCCGACGTGGTGATCCCCTTCGGCTCGGTCGATCCCCACTCGGGCGCCGCCGGCGCGCGCCGGGTCCGCGAGCTCGTGGAGGACCACGGCGTCCGGGGCTTCAAGTTCCACCCGAACCTGCAGGCGTTCTTCCCGAACGACCCGGCCCATTACCCCCTCTACGAGGCGATCGAGTCGGCGGGGGTGCCGGTGGTCTTCCACAGCGGGCACACCGGCGTCGGCGCCGGCAAGCCGGGCGGCGGCGGGGTGCGCCTCAAGTACTCGAACCCGATGTTCGTCGACGACGTGGCGGCCGACTTCCCCGACATGGCGATCGTGCTCGCCCACCCCTCCTTTCCGTGGCAGGACGAGGCGATCTCGGTCGCGCTCCACAAGCCCAACGTCCACATCGACCTGTCGGGATGGTCGCCCAAATACTTCCCGGCCAATCTGGTCCAGTACGCGAACACCCTGCTACGCGACCGGGTGTTGTTCGGCTCGGACTATCCGGTCATCACGCCCGATCGTTGGCTGGCCGACTTCGAGCGCCTCGACATCAAAGCGGAGGTCCGGCCGCTGATCTTGAAGGAGAACGCAGTCCGGTTGCTCGCACTGGCTTAGCGGCCCGCGGCCTACCACCGGCGTGCCGCCCGCCCGAGCAGCGCGCCGGTCCTCGAGGCGAGCACCGGGCGATTGTGGCCGCACTGCGGGCGGCGCACCGACCGTTCGGTGCGAGATGACGCCCCCCTGCCCCTGCCCCCGCTCCACATGGGCACGCCACCTTTCCCCGATCGTAGTAATAATGCTACGTTTGTCCGTGTGGAGGACATTCCCGCACGCGACCTTCGAAACGACGTCAGCGCGGTGCTCCGGCGGGTCGAGCGAGGGGAACGCCTGAGGGTGACCGTCAGCGGTCGGCCCGTGGCCGAGCTGGCTCCGCTCGCCAGGAGACCGAGGTCCGCGCACTGGGCGACCTTCTTCCAAGACGCCGCGAAGTGGCGCGCCGACCCCGGTCTGGCAGGGGACCTGGCAGCGCTCCTGCCTGGATCGACCGACGATGTCGACGTGCGGTGAGACCATCCACCAGGGACGCCGAGGACGGGCTCGCGCTCGCCGACACATCGCTCTTCATCGCCCTCGAGCAACATCACCCGGTTGCTCCTCAGACCCCGGAGCGTCTCTGCGTGTCCGCGATCACCGTCGGCGAGCTCCGGCTCGGGGTGCTCGCGGCGCGCGACGGACCGACCCGGGCCCGACGCCTCGAGACGTTGTCGGCCGTGGCGGCGCTCGAACCGCTCCCCCTCGACGAGGCCGTCGCGCACGCCTGGGCCGCGCTGCGCCTCGCCCTGCGGGACGCCGGCGCGAGGATGCCGATCAACGACTCGTGGATCGCAGCGACGGCAATCGCGAACGATCTCCCGGTCGCCTCCCAAGACGACGACTACGACGGGGTCCCGGGCCTTCGCGTCATCCGGGTGTGAGCGCGGGTCCGGTCCCGGACCGGGGGCAACCCGACCGAACGTCGGGTTGCCAGATGGCCCCTGGGATGGTCATGGCGCGTCGTGCATGAGGGGACGCCGTCGTGCGCGCCACCGACCTCTCCAGTCGACCCAACCAGCGTCGGTCCACGTGGGCATCCCTCGCAGCGATGACCGACTCGGTCCGAAGAGGCCGAGGACGACGGGCCGCGATCGGAACCGGGGCAGCCTTCGAGTGCCCGTTCGGTGGTTTCCCTGAGCACGCTGCACCGTTGCCCTCGCCCTGCGCAAGGGTGTGCCGCCGTCCGGGCGCCCACGAGGAGCGGCCCACCCGAGCCGGTCCGGACCTCAGGCTCACAGGGGGACGAGGGCCCGCTCCAAGAGCGCACGGAAGGTCCGGTACGAACCGGCGAGGTCGACCGCCGGCTCGAGCAGCCACTGGAACTGGAGCCCGTCCATGACGGCCACGACCACCGCGGTCACCGCCTCGAGGTCGAGACCGGCCCGGATCTCGCCGGAGGCCTCGGCCGCCTCGAGGTTGCGCAGGATCCGGGACCGGATCCGCTCGTAGCGTCCGACCATGTAGTCGTGCGCCGGGTGCGAGCTAGCCAGGCCCTCGCCCAACAACACGCTGAACAGGCGCACCAGCTCGGGCGTGGTCTCGTTGTGCTCGGCCAGCCGCTCGAGGGCGCCCAGGATCGCGAGCCCGCTCCCCTCGAGGTGCGACGACGAGAGGCGGCCGTCGTCGTCGTCTCGTCGTGCGAGGACCGCCACGAGCAGGGCCGACTTGGACGGGAAGTGATGGAGCAGGCCGGGCTGACTCAGTCCGGCGGCCTCGGCGATCGAGGCGAGCGAGGTCCCCCGGAAGCCGTCGCTCGCGAACAACTCGCTCGCACGGTCCAAGATCGCCGTCCGTCGCTCCGCCCCCGCCGACGCAGTTCGGCCGTCAGCGGCTCCCGGCCGGTCCCCTGGTTGCTCCCGATCAGCCACGACGCGTTCCCATGGAGCCCCTCACCTTGACCCGACGATCGGGGGAACGTTACCGTCATCCTACCTACCGAGTGCTCGGTAGGTAGGGGGAGGCACCGTGGCGGGGGGAGAAGCGATGCGGGGGGCGACCGGGGGGCCGGGCGGAGCACCCGAGCCCTCAGAGGCGCAGCTCGACGCCCTGCTCGACGCGCTGAGCCGCGACGAGAAGGTGTCGCTCCTCTCAGGAGAGGACACCTGGCGGGTCCCCGGTGTCCCCCGGCTCGGGATTCCCCGGATCGTGACCTCCGACGGCCCCGCCGGCGTGCGCGGTCGGAGCTTCAACTCGGGCGCATCCCCGTCGTTCCCGTGTGCGACGTCTCTCGGCGCGTCCTGGGATCCCGACCTGGTCGCTGAGCTGGGCGACGCGCTCGGCCGGGAGGCCCGGCACCTGGGCGTCGACGTGCTCCTCGCCCCGACGGTGAACCTCCACCGCCACCCGCTCGCCGGACGGAACTTCGAGTGCTTCTCGGAGGATCCGGTGCTCACCGCGGCGCTTGCATGTGCCTACATCGGCGGCGTCCAGGCTTCGCGCGTGGCGTGCTGCATCAAGCACCTCGCCTGCAACGACTCGGAGTTCGAGCGCCACACGATCAGCTCGGAGGTCGACGAGGCGACGCTGCGCGAGATGTACCTCTTGCCCTTCGAGGCGGCGGTCGCCGCCGGTGTGTGGTCGATCATGGCCGCCTACAACAAGCTGAACGGCACCTACGCCTCGGAGCACCGCTGGCTGCTCGACGGGGTGCTCCGGGACGGCTGGGGATTCGACGGCGTCGTCATCTCGGACTGGTTCGCCACCCACACGACCGCCGAGGCGCTCGAGGCCGGGCTCGACCTCGAGATGCCCGGCCCGAGCCTGTTGCGCGGCCAGGCGCTCTCCGAGGCACTGGCCAGCCGCGAGCTCGACGAGGCGACCCTCGACCGATCGGTCCGCCGGATGCTGCGACTCGCGGCGCGCACTGCGGGCCTCGACGGTGCGCCCCGTCCCGCCCGCGAGCGCCTCGAGACGCCAGTCCTTAAGCGGCTGCTCCGCCGGGCCGGCGCAGCGGGCATGGTCCTGCTCCGCAACGACGGCACGCTCCCTCTCTCCACCGAGAAGGCGACCAGCGTGGCGCTGATCGGCCCCGGCGCCGACCACGGGACGTTCCAGGGCGGCGGCAGCGCGCAGGTGAACCCGCCCGAGGTCCTCGGGATCCTTCCGGCGCTGCGCGACGCGCTCGGGCCATCCGTCGAGGTCGGCTTCGCCCGGGGTTGCGTGCTCCCCGAGTGGCCCGAACCGCTCGCCGCGCCACTGGCGACGACGCCCGAGGGGGACCCCGGGGTCCTCGTCGAGTACCTGCCCCGCGACGACCCCGACCGGGCACCGCTCGACAGCGAGGTCGCGCGCCAGCTTCGGCTCGTCTACATCAACCGGGTGACCCCCGGGCTCGGCAACGACGACGTCCTGGTCAGAGTGCGCGCCCGGCTGGGGCCCCGCGAGAGCGGGACCCACCAGCTACGGGTGATCGGCTCGGGGGCGGTCCGGCTCTCGATCGACCGCGCCGCGGTGTTCGAGGGTCGTTGGAGCCTGCGCGGCAGCGCGACGTTCTCGGGGCTCCAGGAGGCGGCCACGGTGCCCGTCGAGCTGGAGGCGGGTGCGCTCCACGAGCTCGAACTCGAGTTCGAGCCCGACGTGGCCAAGGGCGTGGTCCGCCTGGAGCTGACGGTGACCCCACCGGATCCGCCCGAGCTCATGGACAGCGCCGTCGACCTCGCCCGCTCGTCCGACGTGGCGGTGGTGGTGGTCGGGAGCCCCGCCGGTTGGGAGACCGAGGGCCGCGACCGCTCGACCATGCACCTGCCGGGCCGCCAGGACGAGCTCGTCGCGAGGGTGGCGGCGGCCAACCCCAAGACCGTGGTGGTGCTGAACGCCGGCGCGCCGGTCGCCATGCAATGGGCCGACGACGTGGCCGCCATCGTCGCCATGTGGTTCCCGGGCCAGGAGATGGGCGGCGCCCTGGCCGACGTGCTCACCGGCGCGGTCAACTTCTCGGGCCGCCAGCCCACGACCTTCTGGGTCGACCAGCACGACGCGCCCTCCGACGCCTCGTATCCGGGGCACGACGGGGTCGTGGCCTACGAGGAGCGCTGGAACTTCGGCTACCGCCACCGAGAGGGGGCTCGGCGCACTCCCCCGCGCTTCGCCTTCGGTTACGGGCTGTCGTACTCGTCGATGACCCTCGGCCAACCCACCCTGGAGATGGACGGCGAGGGCGACGAGCTCAGCTACACGTTCCGGGTCCCGGTGACCCATCGGTCGGGCCCGGCCGGGCGCGAGGTCGTCCAGGTCTACGTCACCAGCGGCCGGCCCGAGGGACCGGCGTACCAGCTCCGGGGCTTCGCCGGGGTGCCGCTCGAGCCCGGCGAGACCCGCGAGGCGGTGGTGGTGGTGCGGCGAAGCGCCCTACGACAGTGGAGCGCGGACGGCTGGA
>DAHUYG010000021.1 GCA_027315315.1 Acidimicrobiaceae bacterium
GTGGATCGAGCGCCGCGCCGCGGATTCGACCGACTGGGCCAGGCGCTCCAAGAAGAGGACCCGGTTGGGCAGCCCGGTCAACGCGTCGTGGAGGGCCTGGTGGGTGAGGCGGGACTGCTCCTCTTCCAGCTGGGCCTGGAGCTCGTTGCGGTGGATGTCGAAGACCTTGGCCACCCGCACGAGGGCGGCGTCCGAGCCCATCCGGGTGGCGACGATGGCGAGGTCGACCGCCTCGGGGTCGCTCGAGAGCCGCTCGGCCTCCTCTTCGACGATCTCGATGACGACGTCGCGCCAGAAGAGGTGCATCTTGACGAGGTCGGCCAGGGACACCGACCGGTTGGCGGCGGCGCGCCCCGGGGCGGCCTGGCTCGTGGTCTCGGCCGCGCTCGCGACCCGGCCCGTGACGAGGTAGGTGGTGATCTGCTCGAGGCCGCTCCGACAGAAGCGCCTGACGTCGTCGCGGACCGCGTCTGAGACCGGGCCCTCCCCGCCGCGGCCGGCCTCCCAGCGCTCGCGGATCCGCTCGGCGATCTCCTCGGCCCTCGCCCGGAGCGCCAGGCCGAGCGAGCGGGCGGACTCCGAGGGCCGCTCGGCGGTCCCGACGCCACCGCGGCCGACCCAGCGCAGGCCCTTGCGCCGGTGCGCCGACTCGTCGCTCACGAGGCGACGACCTCAATCGGCGATGGGCTTACGACCATGACACCCGCAGCTCTCACACGACCTCGGGTCCGGGCTCTCAGGTACTCGACCTTCCAACGGTGCCGTTCCGTTGTAGCAGAGGGCCGGGGGAATTTCGCGGAACCCCGCCCGGTCCCTCGCGGCGTCGCCCCTGGTCGGGGCGTCGCTCAGCGCGCGCCGTCGCCCCGGACCAGCCCGGCAAGCCCGGGCCCGTCGAGCCCGAGCGAGGCGAGGATCTCGGCCGGCCGGCCCTGGGGCAGGTAGGCGACCGGGAGCCCGGCGCAGCGCACGAGGGGGGGCCGCCCGCCCCGGGCGGCGAGCGCCGAGGCGACGAGCGATCCGACCCCGCCCTCCACGACGCCGTCCTCGGCCACTACCACGAGCGGGTGGCGGCCGGCGTCCTGCACCATGACCGGATCGAGCGGGGACACCGAGCGGGGGTCCCAGACGCTGGCCGCGCACCCCTCGGCGGCCAGGATCTCCGCCGCCTCCTCGCAGGCCGCCAGCATCTTGCCCACCCCGATCAGGCAGACGTCGCCGCCGGCCGCCGTCCGGCGGGCCGAGCGGCCCTCGCCGGTGTGCCCGGAGGAGGGCGCCTCGGTCTTGGGCCAGCGGATGGCGACCGGCCCGCCGGCCGAGCCGACCGCCCAGCGGAGCATGACGCCGACCTCCTCGTAGGAGGAGGGGGCGAGCACCGTCATCCCGGGGACCTTGGTCAAGAGCGCGAGGTCGCTCACCCCGTGGTGGCTCGGGCCGTCGTCGCCGGTGACCCCGGCGCGGTCGAGGCAGAAGACCACCGGCAGCCGGTGCAGCCCGACGTCGTAGTAGACCTGGTCCCAGGCCCGGTTGAGGAAGGTCGAGTAGATGGCGACCACCGGCCGGAGCCCGGACATGGCCATCCCCGCCGCGGCGGTCACCGCGTGCTGCTCGGCGATGCCGACGTCGAAGAACCGTCGCGGATATGCCGAGGCGAATGCGTGCAACCCGGTCGGCCCCTCCATGGCGGCGGTGATCGCGACGACCTCGGGGTGCTCGGCGGCCACCTCGAGCACCGCCTCGGCGAAGGCCTCGGTGTAGCTCGGGGCGCTCCGGGCGAAGGCGATGCCGGTGTCCGGATCGAAGGGGCCGATGTCGTGCAGGCACTTTGCCTCGTCGGCCTCGGCGAATCGGTAGCCCCGGCCCTTCACCGTGTGCGCGTGCACGACGACTGGGCCGCCGAGCGCCGAGGCCTCCCGCAGCGCCCGCTCGAGCGCGCCGACGTCGTGACCGTCGACCGGCCCGAGAGACGCGATGCCGAGCGCCTCGAAGAACCCGGCGGGAGCCTACGGGGCGCACAACTCGTCCCCCATGCGCCCGGCGGTCGTGAGCGAGGAGACCGTCGGCGCATAGGACCGGCCGTTGTCGTTCAGCACCACCAGGACCGGCGCGCCGCTCACGCCGATGTTGTTGAGCGCCTCGTAGGCGAGCCCGCCGGTGAGCGCGCCGTCGCCCAGCACGGCGACCACCGTGCCCGGGGTGCCGAGCAGCCCCGCGGCCTGGGCCATGCCGCACGCGTAGGACAGGGCGCTCGAGGCGTGGCTGTTCTCGATCAGGTCGTGGGGGGACTCGTCGCGGTTGGGGTAGCCCGAGAGCCCGCCCTCGCGCCGGAGACCCTCGAAGGCGGCGGCCCGGCCGGTGACCACCTTGTGCACGTAGCCCTGGTGCCCGGTGTCCCACACGATGCGGTCGGTGGGCGAGGAGAACACCCGGTGCAAGGCGAGCGTGAGCTCGACGACCCCGAGGTTCGATCCGAGGTGGCCGCCGTTGCGGGCGACCGAGGCGACGAGGAAGCGGCGGATGTCGGCCGCGAGCGCATCGAGCTCGGGGCCCTCCATCGCCGACAGCGCCTCGGGGGTCAACCCCTCGAGAGCGTGGGACACGGCGTGGGTCGCCTCGAGTGTCAATGCGTGCTCACCAGGGCTCGCAGCGACTCGCGGAGCGAACCCATGGAGGCGATCACCGCCGTGGGCTCGTATCCGCAATGCGCCATGCAGTTGGCACAGCGAGGGTCCTTGCCCCGGCCGTACTTGGACCAGTCCGTGGTCTCGACGAGCTCCCGGTAGCTCTGCGCATACCCGTCGGCCATGAGGTAGCAGGGCCGCTGCCAGCCGAGCACCGAGTAGCTCGGGATCCCCCAGGCGGTACAGCCGAAGTCGACCTTGCCCTCCAAGAAGTCCAAGAACAGCGGCGAGTGGTTGAGCCGCCAGCGCTTGCGCCGCCGCTCGCCGAACGCCTCGGCGAAGAGCCGGCGCGTCTGCTCCACCCCCATGAAGTGCTCTTGGTCGGGCGCCTTCTCGTAGGCGAAGGCCGGCGAGATCATCATGGCGTCGACCTTGAGGTCGTCGTTCAAGAAGTCAAGGACGTTGCGCACCGTCTTGGGCGAGTCGGTGTTGAAGAACGTGGAGTTGGTGGTGACCCGGAATCCGCGGGACTTAGCCTCGCGCACCGCCGCGACCACCTCGTCGAACACCCCGACCCGGTCGACCGCCGCATCGTGGCGCTCGCCCAGGCCGTCGACGTGGACCACCCAGGAGAAGAAGTGCGACGGGGTGAAGCGCTCGAGGCGCCGGCGCAGCAGCACCGCGTTGGTACACAGGTAGACGTAGACCTTGCGCTTCACGAGCTCGGCCACGATCTTGTCGATGTCGGGGTGCAAGAGCGGCTCGCCGCCGGCGATCGAGACCATCGGGGTCCCGCTCTCCTCGACCGCGCCCACGATGTCGTCGACTGACAGGCGCTTGCGCAGGATCTCGGTCGGGTGCTGGATCTTGCCGCAGCCCGGGCACGAGAGGTTGCACGCGAACAGCGGCTCGATCTCGACGATGAAGGGGTAGTACTGCTTGCGCTTCACCTTGTTGCGGAGCAGATGGGCCCCGATCCGGAGGTTCTGTCGCATGGGAATGGGCATCAGCGCACCTGTTGGGGGAGAGAGAAACGGACGGATTCTTCGGTGGTCCGGTGCTCGGCGACCTCGAGGGGGCCGAGTCCGGACAGTGCCTCGACAAGCCCTTGAACGAGGGACTCGGGTGCCGACGCGCCGGCCGAGATGCCGACCACGCCGGCCCCGCGCAGCCAGCGCAGGTCGAGTTGCGAGGCGTCCTCGACGAGCTCGGCCCGGCAGCCCTCGCGCCTCGCCACCTCGACCAGGCGGGCGGTGTTCGACGAGTTGGCCGAGCCCACCACGAGCATGAGGTCGCAGCTCGAGGCGAGCGAGCGGACGGCGTCCTGGCGGTTCTGGCTGGCGTAGCAGATGTCGTTCGCGCTCGGCCCGACGATGCCGGCGAAGCGCTCCCGCAGCGCTGCGATCACCTCGGCGGTCTCGTCGACGGCGAGGGTGGTCTGGGTGAGGTACGCCATCGGGGTGTCGTCCCCGTAGGGCAGCCGGTCCACGTCCTCGACGCCCTCCACGAGGTCGATGCCGCCGGGCACCTCGCCAAGGGTGCCCACGACCTCCTCGTGCTCGGCGTGGCCGATGAGCACGATCCGCCGGCCCTGGGAGGCGAAGCGCCTCGCCTCGTGGTGGACCTTGGACACGAGCGGGCAGGTGGCGTCGATGACCGAGAGGTCGGGCCGGGCCGCTGCCTGGCCACGCACCTCGGGCGAGACGCCGTGGGCCGCCAACACCACCGTCGCGCCGTCGGGCACATCCTCGAGCTCCTCCACGAACACCGCGCCGCGCCGCTCGAGATCGGCCACCACGTGTGCGTTGTGCACGATCTGGCGCCGCACGAAGACGGGGGCGCCGAAGCGGTCGATGGCCCGCTCCACGATCTCGATGGCCCGCTCCACCCCGGCGCAGAACGAGCGCGGCGCCGCGAGCTCGACCCGGCGCGGCGCGACGGCGGCCGCCCACGCCTCCAGGGCGGGGCGCACCCGCCGCAGCCCGCCGAGCGCCCGGATCCCCCCGAAGACGGGCCCACCCTCGAGCGAGTCGGCGATCGTGCGCACGACCGCGAAGGGGGTGTCGCCGAGCGTGTCGGCCAGCCACGCCGACTCCATATCGGCCGCGAGGACGCCGCCCTCGCCGAGCTCGGCCCGCTCGGCGGCCCTGGCGAAGCGCGGCACCGAGACGATGGGCCCGAGGCTGACCCGACAGCCGATCCGCTCGAGCTCAGCGGCCAAAAGGGCCGCCCCGGGAAGGCGCCGGACCCTTCCGTCGAGCGTCCGCAGCTCACTCGCGACCACCACCTGCCCGGCGCGCACCTCGGGGGATACCCCGCCGGCGACGCCCGCCATCGCGACGGCGATCGGTCCGGAGGCGGCTCGCAGGCGCGCCGTGGCCGCCCGCTGGGGTCCCATGCCGATGACCTGGACCCGGCCCCCGAGGGCGAGTGCCTCGAGGCGGAGCGCCGCGACCAGGCGGAGCTCAGCCACGTCCCTCCTCCCGCTCCAGGTACCGGCCGAGCGCCGAGAGGGGGAACACCAGCCGGTAGAGGTGGTAGTTGATGTAGAACGCGCCGGGAAAGCCCGTGCCGGTGAACCACGGCTCGTCCCAGGTGCCCTCGGGCCGCTGGGTGTCGACGAGGAACTGCACGCCGCGCGCCGCCGCCTCGCGCTCCCCCGCGGCGACGAGCCCCTGGAGCGCCCAGCCGGTCTGGGACGCCGTCGAGTGCCCCCGGCCTCGCCAGGCCGGGTCCTCATAGGAGCGCAGGTCCTCGCCCCATCCGCCGTCCTCGTTCTGGTGCTCGACGAGCCAGGCCACGCCCCGGGCGATCGCCCGGTCGCCGGGGGCGACCCCCGCCGCCAGGAGGGCCACGAGCACCGCGCCGGTGCCATAGACGTGGTTGGCGCCCCACCGCCCGAACCACGACCCGTCCTCCTCTTGGTGCTCGAGGAGCCATCTGACACCCCGGCGCGTCGCCTCGATGTCGCGTCCGGTCGAGGCCAGCATCTCGACGACGTGCGCGGTCACGTCCGCGCTCGGCGGGTCGATCAGCTCGCCGAAGTCGCAGAAGGGCTGCTCGCGGCACAGCGTGCGGGTGTTGTCGACGTCGAAGGCGCCCCACCCGCCGTCCGCGCACTGCATGCCGAGCACCCAGGCGACGCCCCGGTCGATCGCCGGGTCGGCGGCGGCCTCGGACCGCTTGAGGGCCAGCACCACCTCGGCTGTGTCGTCGATGTCGGGATACCAGTCGTTCGCGAACTCGAAGGCCCAGCCGCCGGGCTCGAGCCCCGGCCGGCGGACCGCCCAGTCGCCGCGCCGCGTGATCTCCTCGCCGAGGACCCATCGGCCGGCTGACTCGAGCACCGGGTCGTCGGGCTTCATGCCCGCGTCGGCGAGGGCGATCATGGCGAGCACGGTGTCCCACACCGGGGACTGGCAGGCCTCGAGGCGCCGCCCGGCGTCGTCCTCGATGCTGAAGCCGTCGAGGCCGGCCAGCGCGCCGCGCAGGACCGGGTGGCCGAGCGAGTAGCCCCGGAGGTGCAGGGCGATGATCGAGTACACCCACGGCGGCTGGATCCCGCCCCAGCCGCCGTCGTCCTCCTGGTGCTCCACGATCCAGCGCTCGGCCTTGGCCAGCGCGGCGCGACGCAGGAACCGGATCGGCCGGCGCTCGTAGCGGTGCAGGAGACGGTCGAGGAGGGTCAGGCGCCCGGCCCAGGTCGACAGCGGCGGCCGCTCGGTGCTCCGGCGGCCGGTGAAGAGCTCGTCGATGCGCAGGCCGAGGTCGCGCACCGGCCGGTGGTGGGAGACCACGGTGAGCGCCACCACCGTCTGGCGGGCCCAGCAGGCGAAGTCATAGATGTTGAGCGGGAAGCGCGAGGGCAAGAAGATCAGCTCGGCCGGGAGGACCGGCAGGTCCTCCCAGTCGACGAGGCCGAACAGGGCCAGCCAGATCCTCGTGAAGACCCGGGTCGCCTCCACCCCGCCCGCGTCGCGGACATAGGCGGCGGCCCGCGCCATGTGCTCCTCCTCGGGCCGGTCGCCGGCCAGGCGGAGCGCCACGTAGGCCTCGACCGTCGTGGAGAGCTCGGGCGGCCCGCCGTAGAAGTTCGCCCAGGTCCCGTCGTCGCGCTGCTTCGAGCGGATCCACCTGGCGCTCGCCGCGCTCTGCGCCTCGGTCCGGATGCCCAGGAACTGGCGCAGCAGCAGGTCCTCGGCGTCCATCGTGACGTTGGTCTCGAGCTCGCCCTTCCAGTAGCCCGCAGCGTGCTGCATGGCCACGAGGGCGTCACGGGCGGCCTCCATGCACGAGCGCGCCGCGGCGACCGACGGGCTCGGTTCGCGCGTCGTCATCGGTCCCGCGCCGTCACGAAGTGGGCGAGGGCCGCCATGTCGTCGCGGTAGCGATCGACGAGGGGCACCGACCCGAGCGCCTCGAGGGCCTCGGCGAGCGCACGCTCCGCGATGGCCATGACCTCGTCACGGGCGCCGGTCGCCTCGATGTGGCGGGTCGCCGCCTCGACATCGCCCTCGGCTGCCACGGCGTCGAGCACCCGGTCGAGCTCCTCGCCCCCCCTTGCCCGGGCGATCGCGACCGGGAGGCTCTTCTTGTGGGTCAACAGGTCGCTCCCGACCGGCTTGCCGGTCAACTCGGGTTCGCCCCAGATGCCGAGCACGTCGTCGACGGCCTGGAACGCGACCCCGACGCGCAGCCCGAAGGTGGCGAGCGCCTTGATCGTCGCATCGTCGCCACCGGCCAGGACGGCGCCGATGGCCGACGCGCACGAGAGCAGGGCCCCGGTCTTCCCCTCCTCCATCTTGAGGCACGCCTCGGCGCTCACCGAACCCAGTCGCTCGAAGGCCATGTCGTCGGCCTGCCCGGCGATCATGAGCGCCGTCGACTCGGCCAAGAGCTGCGCGGCGCGCACCCGGCGGGGCGTCGGATCCTCGAGCAGGATCTGGTTCGCGAGGTTGGCGAGGGCGTCGCCCACCACGATCGCCCGGCCGACGCCGAAGGCGCTCCACACCGTCGGCCGGTGCCGGCGCTCCTCGTCGTTGTCGATGATGTCGTCGTGGATCAGCGAGTAATTGTGGACGAGCTCGACGGCCACCGCCCCGGGCACCCCGTCGGCCTCGTTGCCGCTGCAGGCGCCGGCCCCGAGCACGGCCAGGGCGCCCCGCACACCCTTCCCGCCGCCGGCCAGGTGGTGCTCGGCCGGCTGGCGCAGCTCGGCGCCGAGACGCCCGACCGCCTTGTCCAGCTCCGGGCCGACGAGCGCCGAGGCCCGGGCAAGCGCCTCGGTGGCCCGGCTCACGAGGCCACCTCGGCCAGCTCGGAGTCGACGGCACCCAGCCGACCGAGGGCCCCGGCCGCGGCGGCGTTGCCGCTGCGCACCGCGCCCTCCATGGTCGCCGGCCACCCGGTGCGGCACCAGGCACCGGCGACGAAGACCCCGTCGAGCGGCGTGGCCTCGGTCGGCCGGATCGCAGCGGTGCCGGGCGTGGCCCGGAACGTCGCGGCGCGCTCGCGCGTGACCACCGCGTCGAGGAGCCGGGCGCCCTTCGCGTCGGGCAGCACCTCGGCCAGCTGCGCCAGGGAGGCCGAAATCAGGTCCTCGGGGCGCCGCCCGATCTCGGCGTCGGCCCCCGACAGGGAGATCGATAGGCACTGCTCGGCGGCAGGGACGCCGCCGGGGTCGTCGAAGTGGGCCGATCCGGTGCGGTCGAAGACGAACTGCAGGGGCGAGCGCACGCAGGCGAACATCTCGAGGTCGGTCACCGGGCGGTCGAGCACCAGGTGCACGTTCACGATCGGTGAGGACCCGAGCCGCTCGACCGGGCCGAGCACCCCGTCCCCGAGCAGCCCGGCGGCCGCCTCCGGGGCGGTGGTGACGATCGCCGCGTCGGCCTCCAGGCGGTGCTCCCCCGACGAGACCGCCCAGCGCCCCGCCCCGGCGGACTCCAGACGGTCGGCGGGGCTCGCGAGGAGGACCTCGACGCCGGCGGCCCCGAGCGCGCGGACGGCCGACTCGCCGTGGAGCTCCCCGAGGGGCACCCTCGACCACCCGATGTCGCCGGCGTCGGCCCGATCGAGGAGCCCGGTCTTGAAGACCATGGCGGCGAGGGCGAGCGACGCCTCGTCGGCGACGACGTTGAGGGTCGGCAGGGCGATCAGGTTCCACAGGGCGCCGATGGCCTCGGCCGACTGGCCCTGCGATGCGAGCCAGGCGCCAAAGGTGACCTCGTCGAGCGCCGGGTCCCCGAGGTCCATCCGGCGCAGCGCGAGGGCCGGGCGGCCGAGCGCGGCGCGCTCGCGCAGCGAGAGGTGGTGGTAGCGGGCGAGCGCCGCCCCGAGATGCAGCGGTGCGGGCAGACCGCTCCTCGCGATGACCGCCGGGCGGGCGCCCGGTGCGAGCACCGGGACCGACAGGCGCCCCTGGAGGGTCGTGAGCGGCGTCGCCTCGAGCCGGTCGAGCAGCTCGCGGTACGCGCTGCAGCAGCGCAGGAACACGTGCTGGCCGTTGTCGAACCAGCGGCCCTTGCGGCGGAACGACCAGGTGAGCCCGCCGAGCTTCCCGCGCCGCTCGAGGAGCGTGACGCGCGCCCCGCCCTCGGCGGCCCGAAGCGCGGCGGCGATCCCGGCCAGGCCGCCGCCGACGACGACCACGTCGCGCCTCACGCCGAGCGCCCCGCGAGCGCACGCAACGCGACGAGCGCCTTCTCGGAGCCGGGCAACGAGACGCGCCCGGCCGTGACCGAGATGGGGTCGGCCTCGATGCGGTCGAGCAACCGTCGGTAGATGCCCGCCATCGCGCCGACGCATGCCCGGCTCCGACGGTCGAGGAGGGGCAGGAGTTGCAGGCCCTGGGCGAACCACGTCCGCGCCCGCTCGCACTCGAAGGCGACGAGCGACGCGATGGCCTCGGGCGGCCCGCTGAGATCGGGCGGGCAGCCCACCGAGCGGGCGTCCTCGGCCGGCAGGTAGACCCGGCCGTTGGAGCGATCCTCGACGACGTCGCGCAGGATGTTGGTGAGCTGGAGCGCGACCCCCAGGTCATCGGCCAGGGCGACTGCGCCCTCGCGCTCGCTCGAGCCGAACACCGCGAGCGAGAGCCGGCCCACCGTGCCGGCGACCCGGCGGCAGTAGCCCACCAGCTCGTCGATGGTCTCGTAGTGGGTGCCATGCACGTCCATCTCACAGCCGTCGATGAGCTCGCCGAAGGCGGCCATCGGCAACCCGTAGCGCACGGCGGCATCGCGGAGCGCGACCAGCACCGGGTCCTCGCTCTCCCCCCTGGCCTCGATGTCCTTGCGGACGCTGCGCAGCCCGCTCAGCTTCTCCTCGGCGCTCCCCTCGCCGTCCCCGATGTCGTCGATCCGCCGCGCCAGGGCGTAGACCGCAGACAGCGCGCGGCGTTCGGGCCGGCGGAGTAGGCGGATCCCGTAGGCGAAGTTCTTCGCCTCGCGCCTCGTGATGGCCTCGCACTCGTCGTAGGCGGCCTGCAGGTTCACGGCTTGTTCCTCCCGCCCGCCGCGAGCAGCGAGACCCAGCGAAGGAGGAGCCGGCTCGGCCGGGGTCGGCACCGATGGGCGACCACGTCGTAGGAGGCCCGCTCGATGGCATCGAGTGCCGCCGCCCCGCCGGCGCTGAACGCCGCCACCGCCAGCCGGGCCCGCAGCGGGAGCGAAGCCGCGAGTGGCCCGCCCTCGGCCAGCAGCTCCCGGGCCCGTGCGACCTCCCGAGCCACCGTCGCGCACAGGGCGGGGCGCTGCTCGTCGTCGAGGAGCCGCTCGGGGTCACACCCGGCCGCCGCGAGGTCGTCGGTGGGGAGATAGATGCGGCCCATCGCATGGTCCTCGGCGACGTCCTGGAGGTGCTCGACCAGCTGCAGGCCGACGCAGACCCGGTCCGAGCGCGCCACGCGCGCCGGCGTCGAGCAACCGAGGACGAGGAGCACGAGGCGACCCACCGGCGCCGCCGAGCGCATGGAGTACCCGGTCAGCTCGTCGAAGGTCGCGTACCGGGTCACGACCTGGTCGCGCCGGTTGGCCTCGATCAGGTCGACGAAGGGCTCGAGGGGGAGGTCGAGCTCGCCGAGCGTCCCGGCCAGCATCGTGAACACGGGGTGCACCGCAGTGCCGAGCGACGCGCGTTCGAGCTCGCGCTCGGCCCAGTCGAGCTGGGCCAGGCGGTCACCCTCGGCCTCGTCCCCGATGTCGTCGACGAGGCGGGCGAACCCGTACACGGCGAGCAGATGGGGCCGGGTCTTTCTCGGCAAGACCCGCGACGCGACCGGGAAGTTCTCGGACCGGGCCTGGCCCATGACATCGGACACCGAAAAGCTCGGGTGCCCTGTCGCTGGTGATGCCACCCCCAAGCTCCTCACGTATAGCGCCGGTGACCAGTCGTCCACCCTTGTTATACGTGCGGGAGGGCGCAGTCAAGGAGCTCGACGCGCGACGAGATGCCCACCCGTCGGGCGGGCGGGCTAAAAGCGCCCGATTCGGCCGGTCAGTACTGCGATCGGACGCCGAGCGCCGGACGGACCAAACCCAAGATCACCGTTTCGACGACCTTGCGGGCCGCCGGGATCGCGCGTGAGCCCGGCGCGCGTAGGCGCGGCCCGAGTCGGGTCTCGAGGTCCCGGGCGACCGACGCGACGATGCCCGACGAGCGCGGCTCGTCGCGCAGCTCGCGGGTGGCCGCCTCCAACAAGAGGGGTGCGAGCGGGGCGAGCAACGACTGCAGCTCGCCGGTCGCCTCGGACTCGCTCAGCCTGCGGCCACCTCTCTCGAGGGCCTCTCCGACGGCATCGACCGTGGAGCGGGCGGCCGCCACGAAGATCGCCTCTTTGGAATCGAAATACCTGTAAAACGACCCTTTTGCGATCCCTGCGGCGTCGCAGATCTCGCCTACCGAGACCCCGTCGTAGCCGTGACGGGCGAAGGCCTCGCGGGCCGCCTGGAGCAGCCGCGCCACACAGGGATCGACGATTCCCTGCGCGGCCGCCAGTCGCTCCCATCCGGCCTCGTCCAACTCCGGAGCGGCGTCCTCGAGGAGGGCGGGCAGCACCCCCCGGATGGTCTCCAATGGCACCTGGTGGGCGCGCAGCGCGCGGATCGCGGCCAGGGCGGAGACGTGCCGCTCGTCGTAGGCGAAGCGGTTGGGGGAGAGCTGCCGGGGCGCAGGCAGAAGCCCGAGGCGTCGGTAGTGGTGGATGGTCGGGATCGGGACGCCGCTGCGCGACGCGAGCTCGCCCAGTCCGAACGCCTCGGTTTGCGCCGATGCGCTGCGGGCTCGCGTCTGGGTCACGTCGAAGTTCTACCACCCGAACGTTCGCTTGGGTCAAGCATCTTCGATCCGGCGGGCCACGGCACTTAGCGTGAGCGAACATGGGAGGGGCGATAGACCGCCGCCAGTTCCTGAGGCGGACCGGTACCCTCGGGGCCGCACTGACCTCAAGCGCGCTGCTCGGGGCCTCGTGCTCGAGCACACCGCGCTCGAGCCCGGCGACGAGCTCGAGCACCTCGAGTCGCCCACCCACGACCACCGGAGCGCCGCCCGACTGGGCGGAGCTCTCCGGGTCGATCCAGGGCAACCTCGTGCTGCCGTCCAGTCCCGCCTACCCGAGCGCCAAGCTCCTCTACAACGAGCAGTTCGACGGCATTGACCCGGCCGCCATCGCGATGTGCGCCTCGGTGAGCGACGTCCAGCGCTGCGTCGACTTCGCCCGCCGGTTCGCCGTGCCGGTGGCGGCACGATCGGGGGGACACAGCTACGGCGGCTACTCGCTCAGCACCGGGCTGGTGATCGACGTTGCATCGATGGCGACCGTCTCCCCCGGCGCCTCGGGCGCCCGCATCGGTACGGGCGCCCGCCTCATCGACATCTACGACACGCTCGGCAACGCCGGTCTCGTGCTGCCCGGGGGGTCGTGCCCGACGGTCGGCATCGCCGGTCTGACCCTCGGCGGCGGCATCGGGGTCCTCGACCGCCTCTACGGGCTCACCTGCGACAACCTGCGCTCCGTCCGGTTGGTCCTCGCCGACGGGAGCCTCGTGACCGCCTCGGAGGCCTCGGAGCCCGACCTCTTCTGGGCGTGTCGGGGCGGCGGCGGGGGCAACTTCGGCATCGCCACCTCCTTCGAGTTCGACGTCCACCCGGTCCCGAGCGAGATCGCCCTCTTCACCTTGGACTGGCCGTGGTCCGCCGCCACCGACGTCCTCGGCGCCTGGCTGTCGTGGCTTCCCTCCATCCCCGACGGGCTCTGGTCGAACTGCCAGCTGTTGGCGACCGGCTCGTCGCTCGAGGTGCGGGTGAGCGGGGTGTTCGTGGGCACCGCCGGCTCGCTTGGGTCGCTCCTCTCGCCCCTCGAGGCCGCGGTCGGGCCCTCGCCGACCTACCGCTTCGTCGGCCCCGACAGCTACCTGAACGCGATGTTCATCGAGGCCGGCTGCGAGGGGAAGACTCTCGGCGAGTGCCACCTCTCCTCCCAGAACCCCGAGGGGACGCTCGAGCGCGCGGCGTACGCGTCGAAATCGTCCTTCATCACCCAGCCGATGCCCGCAGCCGGGCTCTCGGCCACCGCCGATGCGCTCGCATCGGCCCAACAGCTCGCGCCCGGGCTCGGCGCGGCGATCGCCTTCGACTCCTATGGCGGGAGGATCAACGCGGTCGCGCCGTCGGCCACCGCCTTCGTGCACCGCGACGCCATCGCCGGGATCCAGATGAGCGCCTCTTGGAGATCGGGCACCGAGCCGACCGCGGCGACGCAATGGCTCGCCTCGGCGGCCGCCGCGCTCGGGCCCTACACCACCGGCGCCTACCAGAACTACGTTGACCCGACGCTCGAGAACTGGCAGCAGGCCTATTACGGGTCGAACCTCCCCCGGCTCGTCTCCGTGAAGGCGTCGGTCGACCCCGACGACTTCTTCCACTTCGACCAGTCCATCCCGACCTCGCTCTCGGCATGATCAAGTACCTCGGCTCCAAGCGGCGTCTCGTGCCGGTGCTGAGCGAGATGATCGGGGCAACGGGGGCTCGGAGCGCGCTCGACCTGTTCACCGGGACCACGCGGGTGGCCCAGGCGATGAAGACGCTCGGGATGGAGGTCACCGCGGTCGACTCGGCCCGCTACTCGGAGGTGTTCGCCCGCTGCTACGTGGAGAGCGACGCGAGCACGCTGGACGCGAGGGAGCTCCGCCTCGCGATCGAACATCTCGAGGGGCTGCCCCCGGTCGAGGGGTACGTGACCGAGACGTTCTGCCGGCGCTCGCGCTTCTTCCAGCCCTTCAACGGTGAGCGGATCGACGCGATCCGCGACGGCATCGAGCGGGACTTCGCCGGACACCCCCTCTACCCCGTCCTTCTCACGAGCCTGATCGAGGCGGCCGACCGGGTCGACTCGACGACCGGCGTGCAGATGGCCTACGTGAAGCGCTGGGCGCCCCGCTCGTTCAACCGACTCGAGCTGCGCGTGCCGGATCTCCTGCCCGGGCCGGGCCACGCGCTGCGCGGCGACGCGTGCGCCCTCGCGCCGCTGCTCGGCCACTTCGACGTGGCCTACCTCGACCCCCCCTACAACCAGCACCGGTACTTCACCAACTACCACGTGTGGGAGACGGTGGTCGCCTGGGACGCCCCCGAGCACTACGGGGTGGCCTGCAAGCGCGCCGACGCGCGCGACGAGGGAACCAAGAGCGCCTTCAACTCGAAGCGGTCGATGGCCGGCGCCCTCGCCCGGGTCGTGGCCGATGTGGACTGCGAGCTGTTGCTGCTCTCCTACAACGACGAGTCCTGGCTGACCCTCGACGAGCTCGTCGCGATGTGCGCGCACCACGAGGCCGTCGAGACCCTCAGCTTCGACTCGGCCCGATACGTCGGGGCACGCATCGGCATCCACAACCCCAGGGGCGAACGGGTGGGCACCGTTTCACACCTGCGCAACCACGAGTACATCGTCGTGGCCGGCGCCCCGGCCGCGGTGGCCCGGGCGACGAGCGCCGCGCTGCGCCGGGTCGCCTGACCAACGGCGGGGCCCGGGCTCAGGCAGCTCGGGCGCAGCTCGGGCCAGGCGATC
This sequence comes from Acidimicrobiaceae bacterium, assembly GCA_027315315.1. Taxonomy (GTDB): domain Bacteria; phylum Actinomycetota; class Acidimicrobiia; order Acidimicrobiales; family RAAP-2; genus Palsa-461. Next base: position 14,683 of record DAHUYG010000021.1, read on the forward strand.
CGGAGACCCGGCGACGGCGAGGGGGACGTGCGCCGCGGCCCGCCGGCTCAGAGGGCCGTCGGCGGCAGGCCGGCGCCGACCGGCTCGGCCACCGTTGCGGGTGCCGGCGTCGTCGGCTGGTCGGTCGGGTCGCTCCGACGAGTGAGGCCGGACGCCCAGAGGAGCGCCCCGGTGATCCCGGCGTAGAACAGGATGTCGAACACCTGCCCGGTGAGCTGCCATCCGGCGCCCGGATCCGAAGCGTTCAAGAACGTGATGTTGAGGCCGAGGTCGAGCAGGTCCGCCACGGTCAAGAGCGCGGTCCCGACCGCCACGACGACCAGGGGAACCGCGAGGAGCGACCGGGTCCAGGCCCTCGACCGGAGCACCGTGGCCAGGCGGACGATCCCCGCGATGACGACCGCCGCGCCGACCACCGCGACCGACGACCCGGCGACGAGCCAGCCGGCGCCCGCGACGCGCACATGTTCGTACTCGACGCCGAGACCGATGCTGCTGATCAGCTCGACGAGGAACATCAGCGCCGCCCCGGCCAACAGGAACAGAGGGTTCGCCAGGAGCCCGCGGGACCACGCCGGGCGGGGCCTCGCCCACCCGGCACCCTCGCAGACCGGGCACACCGCCAGGCCCTCGCGGAGGGTCAGCTGTGTGGAGGGAAAGGTATGCCCGGTCGGGCAGGTCAACGTCGGGGGAAGTTCGCTCATCGCTTCGGCTCTTTCGGTTCTCGGAGAACTGTTTCAACGACCAGCGTGCGGTGCCTTTCGTTGCTCCCGAGCGCGTCCTCGATTCGCTGCGGTCCGCCGCGGCCCAATGGCACGGTCTTCCATTTACCAGCGCCAGATAAGCGTTCCATCAACGCCGGATAGCAATCGGGTAAGAGGCCTCCGTTCGCCCGATCGCCCAGGTGGTCGCATCGAGACCCGACGCGCCCGGGTGGGTCTCGGCCGGTGCCGGTGGCTCGCCCCCGAGCACACCTCGGTCCCGCCGGGGCCGTCGCCCGGGGCGGCCGCCTATCGGGCGGGTGCCGGCTGGGCGCCCCGCACGAGACGTCCGGGCAGCTCACCGGTGTGCTCGCCCCCGGCGTAGACCTCCCGACCCGAGACGATCGTGTGGAGATAGCCCTCGGCCCGCTGGAGCAGCCGCTTGCCCCCCGCCGGCAGGTCGAAGGCCATCGTCGGGCGGTGCAGGGTCAATCCGTCGAGGTCGATCACGTTGACGTCGGCCTTCATCCCCTCGGCCAGCACGCCGCGGTCGAGCATGCCGACCATCCGGGCGGTGGCCGAGGTCTGCTTGGCGATCACGGTGGCGAGGTCGAGTCGCTCGCCGCGCGTCCGGTCGCGCACCCAGTGCGTGAGCATCGTCGTCGGGAAGCTTCCGTCGCAGATGGTGCCCACGTGGGCCCCGCCGTCACCCAAGCCGACCACCGAATGGGCGTCCTCGAGCATCGAGCGCACCGCGTCGAGGTTCCCGTCCGCGTAGTTGAGGAAGGGGACATAGAGAAAGGCGCGACCCTCGTCGTCGAGCAGGTGGTCCAGGGCGACCACCGCGGGCGGCACCCCGAGGCGTCGGGCCTCGGCCTCGATGCTGTCCTCGGGGGCGGGCTCGTAGTCCGGCGGGTCCCCGAGGGGGAAGACCCGGTCCCACGAGAAGCCCGAGTTCGAGGCGCTCATCTCGCGGGCGACGGCCTCCCGCACGTCGGGGTCCCGCAGGCGCGCGACGCGCTCGGCATGAGGGAGCGACGTCAGCGCCTGAGCCGTCGGCGATCCCCGGGTGGGGTCGATGGTGGCCTGGAGCCCGAGCAGGATCCCGACCGGGCGCGCCGCCACCTGGGCGCTGACGCGCATCCCCTTGGCGTTCGCTTCCCCGATCGCCCCGAGCCAGCGCCGCCATTCCTCGGGCCGTTGGTAGGACTGCACGACCGAGATCGAGAGCGGTCGCCCGGACGCCTCGGCCATGCCCACGATGGTGGCCATCTCCTGGTCGAAGTCGGCGAAGTCCGAGACCACCTGGAGGACGCCCTTGCCCGAGGCCCCCATGCCGGCCGCGATGCCGGCCAGCTCCTCGGCGGCCGCGGTGAGCGTCGGGGTCCAGTCACCGGTGCTCGTGCGATGGTTGCGGGTCCTCGATGTTGAGAAGCCGATCGCGCCCGCCTCGACGCCCTGGCGGGCGAGGCGCCCCATCTCGGCGATGTCGTCGTCGGTCGCCTCCTCGCGGGCGGCGCCCCGCTCCCCCATCACGAAGAGGCGAAGCGCGCCGTGGGGTACCTGCGCCGCGAAGTCGATGTCGTGCGGGCGCCGTTCCAGCGCGTCGAGGTACTCGGGAAAGCTGTTCCAGCTCCAATCCAACCCCTCGTGCAGGGCGGAGCCAGGGATGTCCTCCACGCCCTCCATGAGCTCGATCAGCCGCTCGTGGTCCTCGTCGTGCACCGGGGCGAAGCCGACCCCGCAGTTCCCCATGACGACCGTCGTGACGCCGTGCCACGCGGAGGGCACGAGCTGTTTGTCCCAGGTCGCCTGGCCGTCGTAGTGGGAGTGGACGTCGACCACCCCGGGGGTCACGAGCGCCCCGTCGGCATCGATGATCCGATCGGCGGTCCCGTCGACCGATCCGACGGCACTGATGCGGCCGCCGGTGATGGCGAGGTCACCGCTGAACGGTGACCCGCCGGTGCCCTCGACGATGGTCCCCCCGCGGATGATCAGGTCGTGGGTGCTCATCACCGACCTCCTCTCGGTGCTGCGCGAGGCAGCGGGTAGATCTTGGCAGCTTCTCTCCACCCCCCACCATCGATCGGCGACCGGTGCCCAGCCGCAGGGGCTTGCGGCGTCGAGCGTGCTGGCACCACCGGGGAACGGGTGAGCGCACCATTGAGAGCCGGGCACCGCCTCCTTACCGTGTCCCCATCAGGCTGACTTTGAAGGGGCACAAATTGCGCAAGCTCAGCGCCATCGGTGCATTGGTTCTTTGGGCGTCGACCATGCTGGTCACCGCCGCACCGGCGGGGAACGCCGATGCGGCCACATCTCCGGGGACGGTGATCGCAACCGCGCCGAGTCCCTTCGGCACGATTCTGGTCGTCGGATCGGGACAGTACGCTGGGTACAGCGTCTACACGATCACGAGCGACGCCCCCCCGAACTACGGCTGCACGACCACCGTGCAGCCGCTTCCGGGGTTCCCGGGCCCCGGCTCGTGCACGGGACCCGAAGGGGACCAGACCGCGGAGTGGCCCGCGGCGACCACCACCGGAGCGCCGGTCGCCGGGAAGGGGGTCGAGCAGCGCCTCCTCGGCACCGTCGTTCGGCCGGGGATCGGCGAGCAGGTGACCTACGCCGGCCACCCGCTGTACTTGTTCGACTCCGCTCCGCATCAGCTGAACGGCGAGGGTTGGGACGAGCCGGGTCTTCCGCCGTGGCACGGGGTCTGGTACGCGGTTTCGCCCAAGGGCGTGCCAGTCGTTTGGACCCCAATGCTGAACTCCGCATCGCTTGCGAGCGGCAAGAAGGTGCTGACCGTCTCGATGCTGACGGGAGGGGGGTGGCAGGCGGTGCCCGTCTACACCGACTCCGCCGCAAAGGGGTGCACCGGGTCGTGCGCGCTCGTGTGGCCACCGCTCCTGACGGGCGGCCAGCCCGGGGTCGCTGCGGGGATCGCGCCGGCGATCGGCACCCGCCGCCTCTCCGACGGCTCTTTGCAGGTGACCTACCACGGACGCCCGCTCTACCTCTACGGCGACGAGACACCGATCCAGCAGGCGGGCGGCCTGGTGATCGTCGGGAGCGGCAACGACAAGAGCGCCGGGAGCGGAGTCTTCCACCTCGTCGCCGGCTGAGGCGCCACCTCCCTGTCGGCTGACAGGGGAACACCCCGGGCGGCGCGCCCGACGGGTTGGACCCACTCGTGGGGGCCTGCGATCCAGCCACCGACGGCTCGCTACTGTCCTCGCACCGTGACCGATCGCGACTACGGCCCCTGGACGCCTGCGACCACGCCGGAGCTCGTCGATGTCTTCGCCGGGGCCAGGTTCCGGTGGTGGATCACCGGCGGGGTGGCGCTCGAACTGCACACCGGTCGCTCATGGCGGGCGCATGCCGATGCCGATGTCGGGATCTGCCGGGTGGACGCCCCGGCGCTCCACGACCTGCTGTCGGACATGCACCCCTACGTCGCCGCAGACGGACGACTCCGCCCCTGGGACGGTGGGCCGCTCTCGGGCGCGCACTCCGAGAACAACCTCTGGGTGAAGCGGGAGGAGGGGGGGGGCGTGGTGGCTCGACGTCGCGGTCGGCGACGGCGACGAGCGCGAGTGGAGGTATCGGCGTGACCCCGGCGTTCGGCGGGACTGGGACGACGCCGTGCTGCACAGCGCCGACGCGGTCCCCTACCTGGCGCCCGAGATCCAGCTCCTCTTCAAGTCCAAGGGCCTGCGTGCCAAGGACGATCTCGATGCCGAGACCGTCATCCCGCTCCTCGCGCCCGAGAGGCGCCGATGGCTGAGGGACCACCTCCCAGCCGACCACCCTTGGCTGGGGATTCTCGGTCGATCTTGACCCGGCCCTCGATCTCGTTGCGTCGCCGCCGGGGTTAGGAGAGCAGGATGCGACGGACCTGCGCGGTGTTCGAGAGGTCGGAGACGAAGGCATCCGCGGCGAGGTCGCGTACCGCATCGAAGAGGTGCCTGTTCGTCCCGACGATCAGGCAGCGCACGCCGGCGGCCCTGGCGCAGCGCAGGTCCCGCGGGGTGTCGCCGATGACCCAGACCTCGTCCAGCTGGAAGTCCAGTCCGCGCAGCTCGCGTGCCCGCTCCAACGCGATCGGGACCAGGCGGTCACGGTCGGGGTGGTCCGAGCCGTAGGCGCCGGTGTCGAGGTCGAAGTACGCGTCGAGGCCGAAGGTGCGCACCTTCACGAGGGCGTTGGGGCGCGTGTTGCCCGTGAGGAGGCTCTGGGAGACGCCCTCGGTCACCGAGAGGGCCTCGAGCAGGTCCCGCACGCCGGAGTGGGCCTTGCCCTCGGCCAACATCCGCCCGCTCTGCGCGGCGAGGACGCGCTCGGCCTCGGCCAGGGCCACGCCGGCCAGCCGGCTCGCCTCCGCTTCCGGCACGCCCGCCGCCTCGAGGATGTCCCGGACGATCTGCGGATCGGTCTTGCCGCTCATCGTGACGCTTGGAACCGCGTCGAGCGAGGCCGCCAGCATGGTCCCCCGCTCGAGCGCCAGGCGCCCGATCGACCCGCTTGTGAGCAGGGTCCCGTCGATGTCCCAGAGCAAGAAGCGGCGAAGCATGGCCCGACCCTTGCACCCCCGGTCCCGGCGCGCCGCATCCCGGCCCCTCGGCGCGACGGCACCCCCCGGGGCACGGGCCAACCGGTCCCGGAGCCTCCCAACTGGTCGGGGCGGCCTTCGCGTCCCGGATCAGGCGCGGAGCACGAGCTGGGACTGGGTGACCTTCGCCGCGAGCTTCCCCTCGGCGTCGCGCAACTCGGTCTCGACGACCACGACGCTGCGTCCCTTGTGGACGGGCCGCGACACGGCCTCGACGTGCCCGGAACGGATGGCGCGGAAGAAGTTGGTCTTGGACTCGACCGTGGTCGTGCCGGTGGCGTCCTCGGGCAGGTTCAAGAAGGCGCACATCCCCCCGGTGCTGTCGGCCAGCGCCATGAGCGCACCCCCGTGGAGCACCCCGGCGCTCGTGCAGCGATCCTCGGACCACTCGAGCCGGGCCCTGACCTCGGCGGGCGCCATCGGGCCGGCGTGGATGCCGAGGGTGCGGACGAAGGGCATCGAGTCGTAGAAGAGGGACGTCGGGTCCTGCCCGGTTGGGGTCATGGGGCTCCTCCTGTTCGGCAACGAAGCTAGGACCCGGTCGCGACCAAGACGCCGTTGGCGGTCGGGTCCCGGCCAGCCGGTCGAGGAGGCGGGCCGGTGTCCCCGGGTGCAACAGTGGGTCCATGACCACCGCACCCCAGGCCTCCGGCTCGCCCCGCCGCGGGATCACCATCCCCTTCGACGTCCCGCTCCACGAGCACCGCCGCTGGTTCGAGCTCCTGGTCGACCTCGGCTACACCGACGTCTGGTCGTCGGAGGTCGACGGGGGGGACGGGTTCACCCCCCTCGCGCTCGCGGCGGCCTGGGCCCCGACGCTCAATCTGGGCATCGCCATCGCCCCCGTCTACACACGCGGTCCCGCCCTCATGGCCCAGACCGCCGCGGCGATGGCCGACGCGGCGCCCGGGCGCTTCGCCCTCGGCATCGGGTCCTCCTCGGAGGTGATCGTGGGGCGCTGGAACGGCATCGACTTCACCGACCCCTACAAGAAGGCCCGGGACATCCTGCGCTTCGTGAAGGCTGCGCTGACGGGCGAGAAGGTCGAAGGCACGTTCTCGACCTTCAAGAGCAGCGGGTTCCGCCTGGCCCGGGTACCCGACCCCACGCCCCCCATCTACCTGGCCGCCCTCAGGCCGGGAATGCTGGCGCTCGCCGGAGGGGAGGCCGACGGCGCCATCTTGAACTGGCTCGGTCCCGAGGACGTGAAGCAGGCCGTGGCCGAGATCGGCGGCGAGGGGCACAAGGAGGTCGTGTGCCGAATCTTCGTGATCCCCTCGCCCGACGCGAAGGTCGCCCGGGGGATCGGCCGGCGCATGATCGCGGCCTACATGAACGTGACCGCCTACGCGGAGTTCCAACGCTGGCTCGGGCGTGGCCCGCAGCTCCAGGGGATGTGGGACAAGTGGTCCGAGGGCGACCGCAAGGGCGCGCTCGAGGCGATCCCCGACGAGGTGGTGGACGACCTGATCGTCCACGGCCCGCTCGAGGCGTGCCGCGAGAGGATCGAGCGATACGCGGAGAACGGGGTGACGATCACCGCGCCGATGGTCATCCCGGTCGGCATCGACCTCGAGACGGCGATCCGGGGGCTTGCCCCGGCGGCGGGATAGCTCAGTAGCCGGGCGGCCGCGGCACGCCGAGCTCGCCCTGCAGGGCGGCACCGGCGTCCGCCAGCACCCAGTCGGCGCCGCTCGGGCCGATCAGCGACACCCCGACCGGGAGTGCGCTCTCTGTCCCGACCCCCGCCGGCAGCGCCACCACCGGGAAGCCGGTCCAGTTCCAGTACCAGGTGAGCGAGATCAGCGGAGCGTCCGAGGAGCCCTCGAGCGAGTCGCCCTCCCCGCGGACGGGCGCGACGATCGGGATCGTCGGCTCGATCAGCGCGAACACCCCCGATTCCTCGAACCAGTCCAGCCACCGAGCGGTGCACTCGGCCCTCCGCATCTGGGCCGCCACGTAGGCCTCGGCGCTGAGGCCCGCCCCCTCGGCGCCGCCCACCTTGGCCGCCACCGACGCCCGGTACCTGTCCCGCATCGGCTCGAGTCCCCGGTGGAACGGGAGGACATCGGCGCTGAAGACCGTGGCGAAGTCGCCGGACGCGTCGAGCAGGTGGCCCAGCTCGGGTGGGTCGACGACGGTCGCACCCAGCGCCTCGCAGGCCCGCATCGCACCCTCGAGCCCCGCCGCGACATCCCGATCGAGCGCAGCCGATGCGGTGCGCGGCGAGCGGGCGATGGTCCGACCGGCGAGCGGGCGATCCGAGACCCGCACCGAGCCGTGCTCGACGCCGGTCATGGCCTCGAGGAGGAGGGCGCAGCCGGCCACCGTGCGCGCCATCGGCCCGGGGTGGTCGAGCGTCGAGGCCAACGGGACGATCCCGTCGAGCGGCAACAGGCCCCGGGTCGGCTTGATGGTCGAGGTCCCACAAGCGGCCGAGGGGATGCGGAGCGATCCGGCGGTGTCCGACCCCGTCGCGGCCGGGACCATCCGGGCCGCCAACGCCGCCGCCGAGCCGCCGCTCGAGCCGCCGGGGCTGCGGTCGAGGTCCCAGGGGTTGCCGACCTGGTCGGTGGTGGCGCCCCACGCGAACTCGTGGGTGTGGGTGTGGCCGAGCAACACCATGCCGGCCCGCCTTAGCGGCCGCCATACCCGGGCGTCGGTCGCCGGCACCCCTTCTAAGGCGCGACTCGAGGCGGTGAGCGGGACGCCCGCCGCCGCGTAGAGGTCCTTCAGCCCGATCGGCACGCCGCACAGCGCGGGCGCCGGGCCGGCGTCACGCTCCACCCGTTCCGAGCGCCGCTCGTCGGCGGCGGCCGCCGCGGCGAGCGCCTCGTCGGGGTAGACCCGGACCCACGCATTGATCGACTGGCGGTCACCCTCGAAGCTGCGGCGCCCGTCGCGATCCTCGATCCGAGCGAGGCACGCCTCGATGACCTCGCGCGAGGAGACCGTTCGATCGCCGAGCAGCGCAACGAGCTCGACCACGTCAAGGTCGGCCGCATCGGCGGCGTCATCGGGCACCGGCGCCACTGTAGGGGTGCTCGTCTTGCCCCGCCGAGCAGCGCGAGCGACGACGTCGGTGACCGGTCAGGTCTCCCGGTCGGGCGCGACCGAACGGCTCCATGCGTACACATCGCGCAACGCGCCGATCTGGGCACCGTGATGCGACACCTCGTTGAGCGCACCGGCGATGAAGTGCGACCCAGCGCGGGCGGGACCCGGCGGGCCGACCACGCAAAGTCCGTCTCTCGGCGGCGTCGGCGCATATGTGTACTCGGCGCTCGTCGTCTCGAGCTGGTCGTCATCGGCCCGCTCGAGCGCGCCGCGGAGTTTCTGCCATCCATCGCGCAACGCGGCGACGGCCTCGGCCGCCCCGGTGAACATCGGGTGATCCGCCAGGTAGGGGGAGGTCCAACCGCTGGCCATCGTCCGCGTCCCGCCCAGGAAGTCGATGTCACAGAGGCGGGCCGGCACCGATCCGATGTGCCAGTAGAGCCAGGCGATGGTGGTTATCGGGACCGGGTCCGGCTCGGGGATCGCGAAGTCGGCCACCCACTCTCCCGCCCCGAAGGGGTCCGGCGTCCTGCACTCGTCGCGACGACGAATGCTCCAGGCCGTCGGGAACGGCTCCCAGAAGAACTCGTCGTCGCTGAGACGCCCCCAGGACCGGCCGAGGGTGAAG
>DAHUYG010000044.1 GCA_027315315.1 Acidimicrobiaceae bacterium
TGACGACTGCCGTGTTGGGAACCCACGAACACCTCTCTGCCTCGACAGGGCATGCCGACGGAGTTCCGTCAGGTCTTGTGCTGAGTATAGGGGTCAGGAGACCGACAAACGGTGCAGCGCAACCGACATTGACGCTGGTCCGGCACAGATGGCGCGACATGCTCCCGCGCGTCCTTGCAAGCAACCCGTCGGCGCGTGACTCGGTTCGCGCCCTTCTTGCATGGAGGCCACACGAGCGAAGGTCACAGGCGAGCGGAACGCCGCCTCGGTGCGCCGATCCGACGCCCGCTTCCAGTGGGGTGCCCGAACACCGGTTTCGTGCTAACCACGAAGGGTGGACTTCGACTTCCGGAACGACTCCCTCGCTCACCTGGCCGCGATGGTGCGGGCCAAGGAGGCGTCGGCCAAGGAGCTGGCGACCGCCGCCCTCGAGCGCATAGAGCGGCTGAACCCGACCGTGAACGCCTTCGTGGCGATCGACGCCGAGCGGACGCTCGGGCAGGCGGCCGCCGTCGACCAGATCGTCCAGAGCGGTGGCGACCCGGGGCCCCTGGCCGGGATCCCGATCGGCGTGAAGGACCTCGAGGACGCGGCGGGCTTCCGGACGACCCACGGCTCGGAGATGTGGGCCGACGAGCCGCCGGCCGAGCGCGACTCGGTCCTCGTTGCGCGGCTTCGAGCGGCCGGTTGCGTGGTGGTGGGAAAGACCAACACGCCCACCCTCGGCTGGACCGCCAAGACCGAGAACGCGCTGTTCGGCGTGACGAGGAACCCGTGGAACCTCGAGCACACCCCGGGCGGCTCATCGGGAGGGACCGCAGCGGCGCTTGCCTCGGGGATGGTCCCGCTCGCCACGGGATCCGACGGTGGCGGGTCGATCAGGATCCCGGCGCACTGCTGCGGGCTCTCGGGCATGAAGCCCTCGCTCGGTAGGGTGCCGAGCGGCGGCCCGGAGCCGCCGGGCTGGCCCGGGCTGTCTTCCAAGGGCCCGATGACCCGGCGCATCGAGGACACCGTGCGGGCGCTCGACGTGGTCGTGGCGCCCGAACCCACCGACCTGCGATCGCTCCCCCGCCCCGAGGCCTCGTGGCTCGCAGCCCTCGAGGACCCACACCCCCCGGCCCGGGCAATGTGGTCGCCCACCCTCGGGTATGGGACCGTCGACGCCGAGGTGCTCGCGATCTGCGAACGTGCGATCGGCGTCCTCGAGTCGCTCGGCACCGAGGTGACCGTCGTCGACTCGGTGTTCGACGAGGACCCGGTCACCCCCTGGCTCACGCTGACCGCCACCTACCTGCTGCGGGCCTTCGAGGACCGGGCCCCGAAGGAGCGCTGGGGCGACCTCGATCCGTTGCTCGCCCTCATGCTCGAGCGGGCCCGGGAGCTGAGCGGGACGAGGGTGGCGCGGGCCCTCGACGAGTGCCATCGGGTCAACCACCGCCTGGTGCAGCTCTTCGGCGACGCCCGGATCCTGGTCACCCCGACCTGCGCGGGGGCCGCCCCGCCCATCGCCCTCGGCGGGCTCGGCCTCGTGAACGGCGAGGAGACGCAGGCCTGGGTCTCCTTCACCTACCCGTTCAACATGAGCGGTTCACCGGCCGCCACCGTGTGCGCCGGGTTCACCGAGGCCGGACTCCCGGTCGGGCTCCAGCTGGTGGGCCCGGCCCACGGCGACCTGGTGGTGCTGCGGACCGCCGCGGCACTCGAGGCGGCGCTCGGGATCGACCGTCTGGCCCCGGTCGGGTGAACCTTCAGGGGTCGAGGTCGGCCACCGTCACCACGTTGCGCAACGGCTCGCCGCGCAGGTAGCGGCCGAGGTTCTCGTCGAACAACGCGGCCTGCCGATCGGCGCGGCCGAGCCCGTCCGAGGAGCTGTGGGGCGTGACCCGGACCCTCGGGTGGGCCCACAGCGGGCTGTCCCCGGGGAGGGGCTCGGTCGAGAAGACGTCGAGGGCGGCGCCGGCGATCGAGCCTGCGTCCAGCGCCTCGAGTAGCGCGGCCTCGTCGACGATCGACCCGCGTCCGATGTTGATCAGCAGCGCGCTCGGCGCCATCGCCTCCAGGAACCGGGCGTCGACGAGATGGGTGGTCGAGCCGTTCGATGGGGCGCAGATGACCACCACGTCGGCGTCGCCCAGGACCTCGGGGAGCCCATCGGGCGTGACCACCGGGACCAGGGTCTCGTCGGGATCGGGATGGCGCCGGACACCGACGACGCTCGCGCCGAACGCGAGTGCCAGCTCGGCCACCCGGCGGCCGATCGACCCGAGGCCGACGACCACCCAGCTCGAGCCGTCCACCTCAGCGAACTCGTGGGGCTCCCAGCGCCTGGCCGCCTGCGCCGCCGCCCAGCGCTCCGGCTCTTGGAAGTGGTCGAGGGTCGCCCGCAGGACGAACTCGGCGATGGGGACGCTG
>DAHUYG010000058.1 GCA_027315315.1 Acidimicrobiaceae bacterium
CAAAGCGGGAGTGACGGGTGCTCCCCGTCAGGCGGGTTCGATTCCCGTCCACCTCCGCGATGTGATGTCTCAAGACATCGGAGTGTGATGTCGCGAGACATCGTAGAGCTGGGGATACGCTGGTAGTCGACCGTCGTCCAAGGTGAGGTGGCGCAGGGGCGACCCGTCGAGTCCGAAGATCCTGATGTCGAGGCCAGCCACCAGCACCACCACCCACCAGCCGGCATAGGCGTTGCCCACCCCGACGTGGTGGAGCTTGCCCTTGTAGCGCAGCGTCACCCGACCGGAGCGGTCGATCTTGTCGTGTCGCACGCGGTAGCCGACGGTATCGATCATCGCTCCGATCGGGTGCGCCTTCTCCCGGGCACCGAACGCCTCGATGGGGCGACGCCGGCCGATGGCGCGGTGCGGACGCACCTCGTTGTGGTAGGTGACGAAGTCATCGAGCTGTCGCTGCAGCTGCTTCTTGGTCAAGGCCGGGTCCTGCTTGGCCACGAACTTCTTGAGCGTCTGGTGGAAGCGCTCGACCTTCCCGCAGGTCTGGGGGTGATAAAGCCTTTCTCCTCGAATTCTGACTACCCGCTTGCTGCTGTTAGCCCCCGACCCCCACCCACTGTTCGTCAGAGATCCCGCAGAAGCATCACCAAGGAGAGCGGATCAAAGGGAGATTCGACGAATCCGTAGTGGCTGTAGAAGTCCTTGGCTTCGTCGTCCTTGGCGTGGATGAGGAGCACGCGTACCCCGACCGATTGCGCTACCTCAAGGGTTTTAAGCATGAAGTGTTTCAGAAGTCCGGCGCCGAGCCCCTTACCTGTGTGCCGCTGATCCACGGCCATGTGAGCCAGGAGGATGGCGGGGATGTGCTCCGGTTGGTTCTTTCGGACGCGAGTCGGCACCGCCGAACGCATAATAGATGCGGTCGATGAGGCGTAGTAGGCGACGACGTCGGACGAGCTCTCTTCGACAACGACCCACGTCCTGCTCGCGCCCGACGCCTGGTTCGCCAGGGCCCGATTGCGAAGCCACTCGTCGAGAGCAGGCTTGCCGCAATCGAACCTCTCGAGGACATGGTCGCCGGTCAGGATCACCGGACCGGCGTAGGTCACTAGACGGGACGCTCGAGAACCGACGGGTTGGACAGGAGCTTGACCATCGCAGGCGGGAGCGCCGGCGGACGCGACAAGAGCTCTTGGAGTTCTTCCCACGCCGAGTCGTCGACCACGAAGACCCTCCGGTCAGCGAGCTCCATCTCGGCCGCCTCCACGGCATTGCGTACGACGAAGTCGTTCGCCGACTCCCCTCGAGCATTCGCCGCCCGCCGCAGGACGGCATCCTGTTCGGGGGTCAGCCGTAGGCTCAGTCGCTCGGTCTTCGATGCCATAGGTCTTATTGTACGTCAAATGACGTACAGAGAGAACCCCGCATCACAGGGCAGGTCAAGGCCGGCGCCGCCGCCCGGAGGGGTCTCCTTGACGGGCCCGGAAGCCTGCCGCGGGGACAATCGGTGAGGCCGCCCGAGGACGTGATCGCCGATCCGGGACTCTCGGGCAAGAACCTCGAGGGACCTGGGCTCCAACAGCTCCTGCACATGGTGGCCGAGGACCACGTGGCCAACGTGCTCACATGGCGGCTCCGATCGATTGTCGAGGAACCGGAACGACCTGATCATGCTGGCCGACCGTTTCGGTCGGGCCGGAGTCGCGTTGCACTCCTTCACCGAGAAGATCGACCTGTCGTACTTATAGACGTAACTGTGCACGGAGCGCCTCCGCTGGTTGGACCCAAGGAGTCGGGTTTTGACCGTGTCGGAGGGCCGATCCGTACTCGACGCCCACGCTGGTGCTGCGCACGGAGCTGGTGCTGGCGAGGTGACGGTCCCGGAAGGTCAGGAGCGTAGGTCTTCGACCGGCCACGCTGGATCGCCGTCCAGGATCTCGGGGTCACCGGTCAGGAGGGTCGCGCCATGAGCAATCGCCGTGGCGACGGCGAAGGCGTCTGCGTACGCCATGGCGTACCCCGCCTTGAGGTGAGCCGCCTCGAGGACGCGAGCTTCGCTTGGCAGGTCCAACGTGAGGCGCGGGCGAAGCTCGCGCACGACGCGGCGGGCCCGAGCAACACCGGCGCAGCGCTCGACGATGTATGCCACCTCACCGAGGTTGATCCAGCTCATGACCGGGCGGGACGGCATCGCGGCCTCCACCCGAGCTGCCGCCGGCTCGTCGCCATCGAGCCAGCGCAGGATAGCCCAGGAGTCGAGCGACTCGGTCAACGACGGGCTTCGGACCGGTGGTCGGCCTCCAGCTCAGCCACGAGCCCCAGCCCGGCCAGCGACCCCCGCAGCGTCGGGTGGTCCCGCACCGGTTCCACGCGCACCGCGTCGCCGCTCTCTTCGAGAGCGAACTCGACCTCGTCCCCGGGGACGATCCCGAGCCGATCACGAAGGTCTTTGGGGATCACAACCTGCCCTTTCGCTCCAACTCGTTGAGTCATACCAGATAGTATAACTACCGCTCGCCGGAAACCCGAGCCAGCGGACCATCACGCCGAGCTCCTCGGCCACCCGGAACTCCGGGTCGCCGGTAGCACCGGGTCTGGAGGGCGACGCGATCAGCCATCCTCGTGCGTGCGGTCCCGGGCGCGCTCCTCCAGCAGGATGGCCGTCAGCATGTCCCCCTTGAAGCGACCACGAAGCTGTTTGACGGAGAGGAGGGGCTTGGGGATCAGGTCGCCGTTGCGCTCCAGCCACACGACTTTCGTGCCAGGAGGGAACCCGTACCGGTCGCGCAAGGACTCGGGGATCGCGGACCAGAATTGGGGGACCAGGTCAGGTGGATCAGCTATTGGGGTCCGGTCAGACCCCTTCGACGAGGCGTTGGGCTCGCAGCTGCACAGCCTGGGCGAGCACGTAGGGATCGGCGTCTTCGCTGGACTTGTTCGGGTCGACGACGTCTCCCGCTTCGCGCATCACCCGCTGGATGGCTCGTAGTCGACGTCGAGCGGGTAGCGCAGCCTGCTCCGGACCCCGGGAGCCCACGCTCCGGGCAGATCGGGGTGGGCGATCTCGCTGGCTTCGTTCACAACCTGCCGAGGCATGGCGACCCGACCCTGCTCGACCAGCTGTTCCAGCAGCTTGAAAGCGTCCCACTGGTCCGACGCGCCGATGAGGGTCTTGAAGTTGATCAGCGCGGAGGGTCCACGATCCAGACCGGTCCCTCGTCAGGCTCCCGTGGCAACGAGACTCCGGAGATGGCCAACGAGCTCGACCACCCGAGGAACGTCTACGTGCGTGAGGACCAGATCCTCGGACCTCTCGACGGCTGGCTCGCCCAAGTCTTCGACCCCGGCCAGCTCGACACCACCCTCGACGCGCTGGAGGCCGCCGCCTCATCGACCGACGACGCCGGCCAGGCCAAGGCCCAGGCGGCGAGGCGGCGGTTGAGCGAGTGCGACACCCGCCTCGCCCGCTACCGCGCTGCGCTCGAGGCCGGCACCGACCCGGCGGTCGTCAGCGCCTGGATCGCCGAGGTCCAAGCCGAGCGGCTCGCCGCCGAGGTCGAGCTTGGCCGGGCAACCGGACAGCGGAGCCGCCTGTCTCGCGATCAGCTCGCCGCGCTCGTGACCGGCCTCGGCAACCTGCTCGACGTGCTCGCCAGCGCCGCTCCGGAGGACAAGGCCGAGGCCTACCGCCGCCTCGGGCTCCGGCTCACATACGACCCAGCACGCCGGGTGGTGACCGTCGAGTCACACCTCAACCCCGACAGCAACAGCCCGCTCCCACGAGGTCCGCGGCCAAGCGGCGGCCCAACTCCAGGCGCGCGGAGTGGCGAGGCCGTGGGCGAAAGTCAGTGTCGGAGGGGGGACTTGAACCCCCACGCCCTTGCGGGCACCAGCCCCTCAAGCTGGCGCGTCTGCCTATTCCGCCACTCCGACGCACTCGGAACACGACTGCCGAGGTGTCCGACGACTCTAGTCGACACAGGAAATCGTTCCCGAGAGTCAGCTCCCGCCGGAGGGAACGGTGGGGGTCCCGTTGAACGTCGAGGGCACCTTCACGAGGCGGGCCCAGTCGAGCACCGTCGAGAAGAGGCCCTGGGGATACGTCCCCAGCGTCACGCCGGTCACGAAGGAGCTCCAAGCGAGCGCGTCTGGTTCAGCAAAGAGCGGAAGGGCGGCCATGTCGGACCAGAGCTGGGCATCGATCTGGTTGTAGAGCGGCTGGGCGGTGACCGGGTCCAGCTCCTGTGCCGCCCGTGAGAACAGGTTGTTGACCTTGGTGGAGTTGTAGTTGCTCCAGTCCTGTGCACCGGTTCCGCCGCTGAAATCGAGGACCGGCGAGTACCAGGCGCTGGTGGAGCTTGGAAAGGCGGTCGTGTGCAACGAAATGAGGGCCATGTCGACCGTTCCCGACTGGAGCTGCTC
This sequence comes from Acidimicrobiaceae bacterium, assembly GCA_027315315.1. Classification (GTDB taxonomy): domain Bacteria; phylum Actinomycetota; class Acidimicrobiia; order Acidimicrobiales; family RAAP-2; genus Palsa-461. The sequence continues at coordinate 4,420 of DAHUYG010000058.1, forward strand.
GCCGGCGACGGTGGCATTGGGCTCGTCGAGAGCCTGGACAGTGATCCCCTGCTCGCGCAACTGTTCGATCAGGATGGGCGCCGCCTGCGCCGCCCATCCGTCGCTCGCGTCGACCCCCAGTTTGAGCACCAGCGGGTGCCCCGTCAGACTCACCCAGGTACCTGCGGCACTTCTGGAGTAGCCAGCGCTCACGAGGTCGTCGACCACCTCGTTGGGGTCGGCTCCGGCCGGGAACGTCTTCGCCGATATCGTTCCCGAGGTCGTCGTCGGCGTGGTGGTCGTCGTGGTCGTCGTGGAGTTCACCGGGACAGGCGCCGGTGTCGTCGGATACCCGGTGTCAGCCTGCGAGTAGAGGTGGCTGGAGGCCGGCGCGATGTTCACGTCCGCCCACCCCACCACTCGATCGACGAGCTCCTGGCGATCGACTGCGTACGCGACCGCGTCCCGGATCAGCGGATCGGAGGTCAACTGGCCCGCAGTGGCGAACTCGAGCTCGAGGAACGCGTTGGAGATGTCCACGCTACTCCTGATGGTCGGGAGCGAGCTCACCGCGGCGAGGAAGCTCGAGGTGAAGTAGGTCGGCGCAGCGATGTCGATCTTCCCCTCGTGGAGCCACTGGGCGAGCTGCGATGGACCCCCAGCGATCCGGATCCTGAGGCGATCGATCTTCGGTTGCTGGCCCCACCAGTGCGGGTTCCGCACCAACATGATCGACGTCTTGGCCACCGTGGAGATCTCGAAGGGGCCGCCCGAGAGGTCGACCTTCGGATCGACGTCGTCACACGTGGGGCTCCACCCCGTCCGGTCGAGGACGTGGGCGGGCAGGAGGTAGTCGAAGAGCCCCTGCCAGTCCGCATAGGGTGTCGAGAACACCACGGTCAGGGTCCGGCCCTTGTTCGACGGGGTCATGGTGGCGATGTCGTCGTAGCCGGCGGTGGTCAAGACGTTGGCGTCCCCCCCGGTCGTGTTGATCGGGACCGAGCGCTGGTGCTCCCATGCGTACATGAAGTCCTCGGCGGTGATCGGCACCCCGTCGGACCAGATCGCCTTCGGGTTGAGCGTGTAGACGACCGTCTCTGGGCTTGTCGACTGGAGCTCCGCCGAATCGATGAGCGCCGGGTCGTACTCGGACTGCCCGCTCCCGTCGACGGAGAACGCGCTCGGGAGCACCGCGCTCAGGACCAGCCGGTCGGCGTAGGTGCTTCCCGTCGCCGTGTTGGGATTGCAGCCGGTCGGGGCCTGGTCGATGCCGACGGTGATGAGGCCGCCGGTCCCCGGCAGGTAGGTCACGGGCGTCGAGCTCGGCGGGCCGCCCGAACCACAGGCGGCGAGCGCCCAGGACACGGCGAGCAAGACGGGACCGAGGACCACCCGGCGCCACCCGAGCGGGTGACGCACCCGGTGGTTCACTGCAGCCGAAGGTCCAAGGTGAGCGAGGTGAGCGCGAAGACGACGGCGACGGTCACGGTGATGCGGTCGAGGTTGCGCTCGACGACGGTCGAACCCTGGGCGGCCGCCCCGACGCTGCCCCCGAACATGTCGGAGAGCCCGCCACCCTTGCCGCTGTGCATCAGGATCAAGAACACCAGCGCGAACGCTGAGATGATCTCGACGACGATATACACCACGGTGAGCACCGCTCGCTCCTTCAGGCCGGCCGTGACCGCGGCGCAGTCACGCTTCAGGTGGCAGGAGAACGGTAGCAGGACCCGACGGCCCGGATGACTTCGGCAAACCCCGGCGCCTGGAGGCTGGCCCCTCCGACCAGGAGTCCGTCGATGTCCGGCTCGGCCAGGAAGTCCGCCGCGTTCTCGGGGTTCACCGATCCCCCGTACTGGACCCGGACCCCCTCCCCCGCCGCCGGTCCCCCCCGCTCGGCCACGGTGAGGCGGATGAACGAGGCGGCGTCGGCCGCGTCCACGGCGCTCGCAGCCCGGCCGGTGCCGATGGCCCAGATCGGCTCGTAGGCGACGACGAGCGACGCCATCTGCTCGGGTGCGAGGGCGCCGAGGGCGCTCTCGAGCTGGGCCGCCAGCCGGGACTCGGTCTTCCCGGCGTCACGCTCCTGCGCGCTCTCCCCGACGCAGAGGATCGGTTGCATGGCGTGGCGGTGGACCGCCCGGAGGGTGGCGGCGACCAGCTCGTCGGTCATCCCGAAGAGCGTGCGGCGCTCCGAGTGCCCGACGATGACGTAGCGGACGCCGAGCCGGGCCAGCATCGGGGCGGAGACCTCGCCGGTGAACGCCCCCTCGTCCTCGGCGTGGCAGTGCTGGGCCCCGAGGGCGATCGGCAGCGACTCCCCCTCGACCAGGACCTGCACGGTGCGCAGGTCGGTGAAGGGCGGGTGCACCGAGACCTCGACCAGGCCGGTGTCCTCTGGGCGCAGTCGCATCCCGAGGTCACGCACGGTGTGGAGCGCCACGGTGTGGTCGTGGTGCATCTTCCAGTTGGCGCTCACGAGCGGCTTTCGGGTCGAGCGCTTGGGGCGCGCGCCGGCCTTCGTGGGCTCCGCGGAGGTCATCGGGCTTCAGGCGCCGGGGGCGTTGGGGGCTCGGCGCAGCGCGGCCAGTGCCGGAAGGTCGCCGTGCTCGAGCAGCGAGAGCGAGGCCCCGCCCCCGGTCGACACGAAGTCGATCTCGTCGGCCAACCCCAGCTGGTCGATGGCCCGCACGCTGTCGCCACCCCCGACCACCGTGCAGCCGGGACAGGCGGCGACGGCCCGGGCCACGGCAGCGGTCCCGGCGGCGAAGCGGTCGTCCTCGAAGGCCCCGAGGGGGCCGTTCCAGAACACGGTCCCAGCCCCGGCGATGACATCGGCGAAGGCGGCGGCGGTCTCTGGCCCGATGTCGAGTCCCTGCCAGCCGTCGGGGATGTGTGCGCCGAGCACCTTGGTGTCGGCGACGTCGCCGACGACGCTCGGCGGTGCCCCGAGGCCGCGCCCGCCTGGTTCGAGCGCCACGACGTCGAGGGGCAACATGAGCTTGGTCTTCTTCATCGCGATGAGCCGGCGGCACTCCTCGACGTGGTCGAGGTCGACGATGGAGCCGCCCACGTCGCAGCCGAGGGCGGTGAGGAAGGTGAAGGCCATGGCCCCCCCGACCGCCACTACGTCGGCCTTGGCCGCGAGGGCCCGCAGCACACCGAGCTTGTCGCGCACCTTGGCCCCGCCCAGGACGACGACGAATGGGCGCTTCGGCGAGCCGAGGAGGCCGTCGAGCACCTCGACCTCCTTGGCCAGGCGCAGTCCCGCAGCGCTCGGGAGGCGCTCGGGCGGGCCCACGACCGACGCGTGGGCCCGGTGGGCGACGCCGAAGGCCTCGTTCACGTAGGCGTCGAAGCCCTCGACGAGCCGATCCACGAGGGCGGGTGAGTTGGCCTTCTCACCCGGGTCGAAGCGCAGGTTGTCGAGGAGCTCCACCCCCGGGCAGAGCTCCTCGAGCCGGTCGGCCACCGGCGCCATGGACCAGCGTTCGTCGACGGCGCCGTCGGGCCTGCCGAGGTGCGAGCAGCAGGTGACCGCGGCTCCCCGGTCCTGAAGCCAGCGCAGGGTCCCGATCGCTGCCCGGATCCGGAAGTCGTCGGCCACCACCGGGCCGCCGGGACCCTGTTCGAGGGGCACGTTGAAGTCCGTCCGGACGAGCACCCGCTTCGAGGCCACGTCCCCGAGGTCGCCCAGGACCGGGACCCCGCTCAGTGCGCTGTGCTTGGGCGTTCTCACCGCCCGCAGGCCTCCGGCGCGCGCGAGCGGTACGGCCTCATTGTGCCTTCGATACGAGGAGCACCAGGTCCACTAGGCGGTTGGAATACCCCCATTCGTTGTCGTACCAACCGTTGGCCTTGACGAGGGTCCGGTCGCCGATCGCCTGCACCTTGGTCAGGGTCGAATCGAAGATGCACGAGGCCGGGTTGCCGAGGACGTCCGAGGAGACGATTGGGTCCTCGGTGTAGTCGAGGACGGCCGCGAGCGGCCCGTCCTCGGAGGCGGCCCTGAACGCGGCGTTCACCTCGTCGACCGTGACCGTCCTGCCCACGAGCACCGTGAAGTCGGTGATCGAGCCGCAGGCGACGGGCACCCGGAAGGCCTGCCCATCGAGGCGCCCGGCCATCTCGGGCAGCACCAGCTTGGTCGAGCGCGCAGCACCGGTCGAGTTCGGGACGATGTTGATCGCGGCCGCCCGGGCCCGCCTCGGGTCCCGGTGGGCGAGGTCGAGCAGGTTCTGGTCGTTCGTGTAGGCGTGGACGGTCGTCATGAGGCCGCCCTCGATCCCGAAGGCGTCCTCGATCACCTTCACCATCGGGACGAAGCAGTTCGTGGTGCACGACGCGTTGGACACCACGTGGTGGAGCGCTGGGTCATAGGTGGTGTCGTTCACCCCCATGACGAGCGTGGCGTCGGAGTCTGGCGAGGGGGCCGTCACGATCACCTTCGACGCGCCGGCCTTCAGGTGGACGCCCGCCTGCGAGCGCGAGGTGAAGATGCCGGTCGACTCGACCACCACCTCCACGCCGAGACGCTCCCAGGGCAGCTCGGCCGGCTCGCGTTCGGACAGCACGATGACACGTAGGCCGTCGACCACCAGGTCCTCACCCTCGACGGCGACCGGCACCCCGAGCGCGCCCCGGGTCGAGTCGTACTTGAGGAGCTGCGCGTGGGCCTTGGCAGAGGTGACGTCGTTCACCGCGACGACCTCGATCCCGGCGCCCGTGTCGAGCACGGCGCGAAGGAAGTTCCGACCGATCCGTCCGAACCCGTTCACCCCCACGCGGACGGTCACGGCATCGACCCCCGACCCGGCTCGCTCATCGTCGCTGGAACCCCCTGCGACTGTGTGTCATCACCCGCACGGGTGCTCATCCGAGCAGACCCGCCAATGCTTCCGCCAGTCTGCCAGGATCGTGCACCCGTCCGGCGGGATCCGTGAGGACCGTGTCGACGAGGGGAATTCCCACCTCCCCCAGGACCATCCCGGCCGAGGTGTCGCACAGCACCCGGTCGACGGGGACCCCGTGGGCCCCGAGGGCCGAGACGTGACGGCCGACGTCGTACCCCTGGGTCTCGGGGATCTGGGGGCGCAGGTTGCAAACGAACACCCGCTGGGCCCGGCTCGCCGAGATGGCGCCTGCGACCGCCGGCACCGCCGCGGCAGCAAGCACGCTCGTGAACAGCGACCCCGGACCGATCACCACCTGGTCGGCATGGGCGATCGCCTCCAGGGCACACGCCGGGGGACCGGCGTCGCCCGGCACGATCGAGATCGAACGGATCCGCCCGGCCTTGGACACCGCCACCTGGCCCTCGACCTCGCCCCCGAGCGCGTCGGCCTTCAAGACGACCGGTTCGGTGGTCGCAGGCAGGACCCGCCCAAGGGCGCCGAGCAGCCGGGCCGCCTCGTCCACCGCAGCGACGAGGTCCCCCGTCGCCCCGAGCAGCCCGGCCAGGATCAGGTTGCCGAGCGCGTGCCCGGCGAGCTCGCCCTCCTCGAAGCGATGCTCGAAGGCCCGGGCGAGCGGGGCCTCGGGGTTGGCCAACGCGACCAGGCACTTGCGCATGTCACCCAGCGCCACAACGTCGAGCAGCTCGCGAAGGCGCCCGCTCGAGCCGCCGTCGTCGGCGACAGAGACGACGGCGGTCACCTCGCTCGCGTAGCGGGTGGCCGCCCGCAGCGTCACCGCCGTGCCGTGGCCACCGCCGATCGCCACCACCCTCGGACCGGGCGTGCTCATCGGTCGATGTCCCGGTGGAAGACCGTGGCCTCGACGCCGCCCTCGGCGAGCCGCTCGCGCAGCGCCTCGCCCATGACCACCGAGCGGTGCCGCCCGCCGGTGCACCCGAAGGCGATCGTGAGGTACGACTTGCCCTCCCGCACGAAGGCCGGCTCCAGGCTGAGCAGCAGATCGACCACCTTGTTCAAGAAGCCCTGGGTCTCGGGCTGGGCCAGCACGTACTCGCGGACCGCGTCGTCGACCCCGCTCAACGCGCGGAGGCTCTCGACCCAGTAGGGGTTCGGCAGGAAGCGGCAGTCGAAGAGGAGGTCCACGTCGAGGGGGATGCCGTGCTTGTAGCCGAAAGAGACGATCGAGGTCTGCATCGACTGGACCCCCGGCTCGTCGCCGAAGAGCTCCAAGATCCTCGCCCGCAGCTGGTTGACGTTGAGCTCGCCCGTCTCGATGACCACGTCGGCCTCGGCGCGCAGCGGCTCGAGCCGTCGTCGCTCGTCGGCGATCGACTCCTCGACGCCGCGGGCGGCCAGCGGGTGACGCCGGCGGGTGCCCTCGAACCGCCGCACGAGCACCTCGTCGGGGGCATCGAGGAAGAGCACCCGCACCCGGTGCCGGGAACGACGGAGCGAATCGAGGATCGGCGGGATGTCCTCGTAGGGCTCGGCCCCGGCGCGGCCGATCACGAGGGCGATGTGATCCCCCTCGGCCCCGGGCCGCCCGGCGAGGTCGGCGACCCGGGTGATCAGCGCCGGGGGCAGGTTGTCGATGACGAACCAGCCGAGGTCCTCGAGCGCGGCCCCCACCGTCGAGCGGCCCGCTCCCGACATCCCGGTCACGACGAGGAATTCGCCCATGCGGGCCACCAGTCTGGTCGATCGGCGGCGCCTCGGGCGGATGGGCGTCAGCCCCCCGCCCGGCCGGCCGGGATCCCCTGCAGTAGCTCGAGCAGCGCCACCGCCACCGCGTCGGGCAGCCACGGGAGGGCCGCCAGCTCCTCGGGGGTGGCGGCCCGGAGCGCCTTCACGCTCCCGAAGGTCGAGAGCAGCCGCTTCTTGCGGGCCGGCCCGAGCCCCGGCACCCCGTCGAGGACGCTCCTGGTCATCCGGCGCCCCCGGCGTTCGCGGTGGAAGGTGATGGCGAATCGGTGCGCCTCGTCCCGGACCCGCTGGAGCAGGTAGAGGGCCTCGGACCCCCTCGGGATCCGGACCGGCTCGCCCGAGCCGGGCCGGAAGACCTCTTCGAACTGCTTGGCCAGCGAGGCGATGTCGATCTCGTCGCTCAGCCCGAGCCTCTCGAGCACCCGGACGCCGACCCCGAGCTGGCCCTTGCCGCCGTCGAGCAGCAGGAGCTGGGGCGGGTAGGCGAAGCGCTTGCGCGCCGCGACGCGGCGTTCGCCGAGATCCTCGGGGTTGGCGGCCGCTCGGCGCTCCTCGGCCTCGGCCCGCTCGGTGAGCAGATTGGTCAGCCGGCGGGTGAGGACCTCCTCCATCGCCGCGTAGTCGTCGTTGCCCGCGACGCCCCGGACGATGAAGCGGCGGTAGTCCGACTTCTTGGCGAGGCCATCCTCGAAGACGACCATCGAGCCGACGTAGTCGCTCCCCTGCAGGTGGCTCATGTCGTAGCACTCGATGCGAAGCGGCGACTGGCGGAGCCCGAGCGCCTCTTCGAGCTCGGTGAGCGCACGCGACCGAGCGTTGTGGTCGGCCGAACGCCGCAGTCGGTGCCGGGTGAGGTCCTCGGCGGCGTTGCGGGTGACCGTCTCGTGCAGCGCCCGCTTGTCGCCCCGCTGGGGCACGTGGAGCTCGACCGGGCCGCCCCGGAGCGTCTCCAACCAGTCGGTCATCACCTCGGGCGAATCGGGCAGGACCGGGACGAGCACCCGCCTCGGCACCTCGGCGCCCGGCGCGCCGTAGAGCTCCTGGAGCACACGCCCCATGAACTGGGCCGGGTCGAGGTCCTCGACCTTGTCGGCGACCGATCCGCTGCGCCCGACGACCCGACCCCGACGCACGTGGAACACCTGGATCGCCGCCTCGAGCTCGTCCTCCGCGATGCCAACCAGGTCGAGGTCCTCGGCCTGGTTGGACACCATCTGCTGGCTCTCGGCGGCCTTCTGCACCGCGATCAGCCGGTCGCGCAGGCGGGCGGCCCGCTCGAACTCGAGAGCCTCGGAGGCCTCCTCCATCTCGGCCCGCAGCCGACGGAGGACTGGCGCCGTCTCGCCGGACAAGAAGCGCATCAGGTCCTCGACCATCTGGTCGTAGCGCTCGTGGTCCACCGCGCCGACACAGGGCCCCGAGCACCGCTCGATGTCGTATAGCAGGCAGGGCCGCCCGAGGCGCTCGTGACGCTTGAACTTCGCATCCGAGCAGGTGCGGAGCGGGAAGCTGCGCAGGAGGAGGTCGAGCGTCTCGCGCAGCGCGCCGACGTGACCGTAGGGACCGAAGTAGCGCACCCCCCGTCGCTTGCGACCCCGGAAGACAACCGGGCGGGGCCACGGCTCGCTCACGGTCACCGCAAGCCACGGGTAGCTCTTGTCGTCCTTCAACCGGGCGTTGTAGCGCGGCTTGTGGGCCTGAATGAGCGAGTGCTCGAGGATGAGTGCGTCGACCTCGGTGTCGACCACGCCCCACTCGACGTGGTCGGCCTGGGCCACCATCTGGGCGGTCCTCGGGGGGAGACCGGCCGGGTCAGCCCAGTAGTTGGAGAGCCGGTGCCGGAGCGACTTCGCCTTCCCCACGTAGAGCACCTGGCCGTGCGCATCGAAGAACTGGTAGGAACCCGGGGCGTCGGGGATCGAGCTCGTGGGTGGGCGCGACTTCACCACCCCACTCTCGCGCCCGGCACTGACGCGTCGAGCGGTGGACGCGCTCGGCCAGTGATGGACGGGCCGCCGGGAGGCACCCGCCCTCGATGCGTCAGCCGAGCCCGCTTCGCAAGCGCCGAACGCCCAGGCCAGGGGCGGACAAGTACACTGGGAGGCACGCCGGCCTGGCATCCCGGCGACACACCAGCTTCCGAGGCCGACAACCCCGCGGATGGGCGACCAGGCTGTCCCCGCCGGTCACATCGGAGCTTCCCCACAGGGGGTACCACGATGATCCGACTCCAGGGCGCTCTCCCCGAGCGTTACACCGACGCGTCGCCCGAAGAGCTCGCGGCGTGGATCGGCGCGGCCAAGCGTTCGCTTGGCGAACGCTTGCTGATCCTCGGGCACCACTACCAGCGCGACGAGGTCATGGCCTGGGCGGACGCCCGCGGCGACTCCTTTGGACTCTCGCGCATCGCAGCGTCGAAGCGCGACGCCGAGTTCGTGGTGTTCTGCGGCGTGCACTTCATGGCCGAGTCGGCCGACGTGTTGACCGCGCCCCACCAGCAGGTCCTCCTGCCCGACCTGAACGCCGGCTGCTCGATGGCCGACATGGCCGACATCGATGCGGTGGAGGAGGCATGGGACGCCCTCGGACGGGTCACCGATGTGGAGCGCATCGTCCCGATCACCTACATGAACTCCTCGGCGGCGCTGAAGGCCTTCGTCGGAGACCACGGGGGCGCCGTGTGCACGTCGTCCAATGCGCGCGCCGTGCTTAGCTGGGCGCTCGACCCCGCCGGCAGCGGGGTGGCCGTCGGAGAGAAGGTGCTCTTCTTCCCCGACCAGCACCTCGGGCGCAACACCGGCTTCGAACTCGGCTACGACGCCTCCGACATGGCGGTGTGGAATCCCCGCCTCGACATGGGCGGGCTCGAGGACGCCGCGGTGAAGCAGGCGACCCTCTTGCTCTGGAAGGGACACTGCTCGGTCCACCAGCGCTTCCGGCCTGAGCACGTCGAGGCATTCCGGGCCGAGCATCCCGAGGGGATCGTGCTCGTCCACCCGGAGTGCGCGCACGAGGTCGTCGTGCTGGCCGACCGGGTCGGGTCGACCGACGCCATCATCCGGGAGGTCGAGGCGGCGGCACCGGGATCGACGATCGGGATCGCCACGGAGATCCACCTCGTCAAGCGGCTCGCCGACGAGCACCCGGACAAGCACGTCACGTGCCTCGATCCGCTGGTGTGCCCGTGCTCGACGATGTTCCGCATCGACGCCGCCCACCTGGCCTGGATCCTCGAGGGCCTGGTGGAGGGCGAGGTGCGCAACCGGATCGTGGTTGACGAAGCGGCCGCCACCCTCGCCCGGGTCGCCCTCGAGCGGATGCTCGCCATCACCTGACGCCCCGGTCGCCCGCGCCGAGGCCCTCGGCGCACCGATTGAGGATCGCCACGCCCGGGCCTGGGTATCCCTAGAGACGCCGCGCACCGGGCGCGGGCGTGGTGGAATCGAGACCCGTGCCACAGACCGTGACCATCTCCTCGTCGTTTGGAGCCGGTGGCAACACCGTTGGGCGGGCCGTCGCCGAGCGGCTCGCAATTCCCTTCTTCGATCGGGCCATCCCGGCCGCCGTGGCGGGGCGCCTCGCGATCCCGCTCGACGATGCCGCCGCCCACGACGAGAAGGCGCCTTCGACCTGGGAGCGGCTGGCCCGCTCGTTCGCCAATGTGGCGGTCCCGATGGCGCCCCAGAACCTCGAGCCCCAGCGTGAACCCGAACAGTTCAGGGCCGAGACCGAACGCATTCTGCGCGAAATCGCCGACACCACCGGGGGGGTCCTCCTCGGACGGGGCGCGATGATCGTCCTCGGCAACCGTCCCGACGTCCTGCGGGTCCGGCTCGACGGGCCGATCAAGGCCCGCATCGCCCGGTTCGCCGAACACGAGGGCAGGGACCCCGAGGAGGTCCGGGCGCTCCAGCACGACACCGACGGCGCGCGGGACCACTACCTCAAGCTCTTCTACCGGGCCCGTCAGGACGACCCGTCGCTCTACGACATCGTGATCGACGCGACCACGATCCCGCTCGCCGCCTGTGCCGAGCTCGTGGTGACCGCCGCCCGGGCCAAGGCGGGCTACCCGGCCTGAGCCCGCTCAGCTCCTGAGGAGGGGGCGGAGCACCTCGCCCGTGTAGCTGCCATTCGTCTTGGCCACCTGCTCGGGGGTCCCCTCGGCGACGATCCGCCCGCCGCGGTCGCCGCCCTCGGGCCCCAGGTCGATGATCCAGTCCGCCGTCTTCACGACGTCGAGGTTGTGCTCGATCACCACCACGGTGTTGCCCTGGTCGACCAGGCGCTCGAGGACGTGCAGCAGCCGTCTCGTGTCCTCGAAGTGGAGGCCCGTCGTCGGCTCGTCGAGCACGTAGAAGGTGTGGCCGGTCGGCCGCCTCGAGAGCTCGCTCGCGAGCTTGACCCGCTGGGCCTCGCCGCCCGACAGCGTCGGCGCCGGCTGACCCAGCCGAATGTAGCCGAGGCCGACGTCGACGAGCGTCTGCATGTGACGGGCGATCGGTGGCTGGTTGGCGAAGAAGCCGAGCGCCTCCTCGCAGGACAGGTCGAGCACGTCCGCGATGGTCTTGCCCCGGAAGGTGACGTCCAGGGTGTCGCGGTTGTAGCGGGCCCCGTGGCAGATCTCGCAGGGGACGTAGACGTCGGGAAGGAAGTGCATCTCGATCTTGATCGTCCCGTCGCCGGCGCACGCCTCGCATCGACCGCCGCGGACGTTGAAGGAGAACCGCCCGGGCTGGTACCCGCGGACCTTCGCCTCGGGGGTCTGGCTGAAGAGCCGCCGGACGTGGTCGAAGACGCCGGTATAGGTGGCCGGGTTCGAACGCGGGGTCCGACCGATCGGGGCCTGGTCGACATCGACCACCTTGTCCAGGTGCTCGATGCCGGTCACCTTGTCGTGGCGTCCCGGGATCGCCTTGGCCCGGTGGAGCTGATGGGCGAGCGAGCGCAGGAGGATGTCGTTGACGAGCGTGGACTTGCCCGACCCCGAGACGCCGGTCACCGCGACAAGGCAGCCGAGCGGGAAGGACACGTCGATGTCGGCGAGATTGTGCTCCCGGGCCCCCCGGACGACGACGGTCTCCCCGGTGCCGGGTCGCCGGCGGTCGGGAACCGGAATGGAGCGGCGGCCCGAGAGGTAGTTGCCGGTGATCGACTTCTTGTTGTGCACCAGGCCCTTGGCGCCGGTGACCGTCCCGGCGTGGATGATCTTGCCGCCGTGCTCGCCCGCTCCCGGACCGATGTCGACCACGTAGTCGGCCGTGCGGATCGTCTCCTCGTCGTGCTCGACGACGATGACGGTGTTCCCGAGGTCGCGCAGCCTGAGGAGCGTCCCGATCAGGCGTTGGTTGTCCCGCTGGTGGAGGCCGATCGACGGCTCGTCGAGCACGTAGAGGACGCCCACCAGCCCGCTGCCGATCTGACTCGCGAGCCTGATGCGCTGGGCCTCACCCCCAGACAGCGTGCCGGCCGACCGGGCGAGGGAGAGGTACTCGAGGCCGACGTCGAGCAGGAACTGCATCCGCTCGCGGACCTCCTTCAGCACCCGGTCGGCGATCATGTGGTCCCGCTCGCTCAGGTCGAGCTCCCCGACCGCCTTGAGCGCACCGGCGATCGACAGCGAACAGAGCTCGTAGATGTTCATCCCGCCGATGGTCACGGCCAGCGATTCGGGCTTGAGCCGCGCCCCCTTGCAGTCCGGGCAGGCCACTTCGCGCATGTACTGCTCGATCTGCTCGCGCGACCAATCCGACTCGGCATCGGAGTGGCGCCGGGTGAGCCAGGGCACGACGCCCTCGAACTGCGCGGTGTACGAGCGCCGCCGGCCGAAGCGATTCTTGTACTGGACGTGCACCGGCTTGCCGCCCGAACCGTAGAGGACCAGCCTCTTGTCCTTGGCCCGGAGGCGCTTCCAGGGGGTCTCGATCGAGAACCCGCCCATATCGGCCAACCCGTGGAGGATCCCCGAGAAGTACTCGCTGCGGGTCGCGGCCCACGGTGCGATCGCCCCCCCCTCGATCGAGAGCGCCGGATCCGGGACCACGAGCTCGGCATCCACCTCGAAGCGGGTCCCGAGGCCGGCGCAGCCCGGGCATGCCCCATAGGGTGAGTTGAACGAGAAATTCCTCGGCGCGGGCTCTTCGAAGCTCAACCCGCAGTGCGTGCAGGCCAGATGCTGGCTGAAGGTGATGCCCTCTTCGGTGGCCTCCGGTGCTTCGGTCTCGGCGGTGCCCATGGCCTTGCCGGCCGGCGTCGAGACGAGCACCTCCGCCGTGCCCCCGGTCAGCTCCAGGGCCGTCTCGATGGACTCGGTCAGGCGGTCGCGGATGCCGTCGCGACGCACCAGGCGGTCGACGACCACCTCGATCGTGTGCTGCTCATAGCGGGCCAGCGTGAGCTCGCCGCGCTCGGCCAGCTCGAGGGGCACGCCGTCGACCCGGACCCGGGCGAATCCCTGTCTGGCCAGGTCCTCGAGGAGCGAGCTGTACTCCCCCTTGCGGCCCCGGATGACCGGGGCGAGTACCTGGAACCGCGTCCCCTCGGGCAGCTCGAGGACCCGGTCGACGATCTGCTGGGGGGTCTGGCGCGCCACGGGCCGGCCGCAGACAGGGCAGTGGGGATGGCCGATGCGGGCATACAGGAGGCGCAGGTAGTCGTAGACCTCGGTGATGGTGCCGACGGTCGAGC
>DAHUYG010000063.1 GCA_027315315.1 Acidimicrobiaceae bacterium
TCTCGAAAACCGTTGTGTCCTTTAGGGCACCGTGGGTTCGAATCCCACTCCCTCCGCAAAGGGGTCCTTCCCGAAGGGAGGGGCCCCCGAGCTACGGAAACCCCCGACCGGAGGCCCCTTCGGGGCCCCCGGTCGGGGGGCCCCGAAGGGCCCGGCTGCATGCCTCTGGAGGTGCTCGGCGGGCCTGTGCCTGCTGGCTGGCGCCGTCCGGGGTGTTTGGGGGCGGGCCGGGATGAAGGTCGAGCCCGCCGGCGTTAAGCGGCGTGACGGGGAGGGTCAGGCACGGCCCCTGCTCGAGGCTTCAGGATCCATGGAAGGGCGGAACCGGACGGTTCGCGTGTGGCCGGATCGCTTGGAGCTTCGTGATCACCGCCGGCCACCCCCGCGGGTCCCAACTCGGCGGCCGCCGTCGGGCGCAAGAGCCATCCCGTTTCGGGATATCCACGGCGCAGCCGTCAACCGAAGGGAAGCGTGACTCGGGGTTAGCCTCGTGCCTCAACATGGCGACGAGACCCAACGGCTCGGGTCCGCAGCCGCCCCGCGCCGTTCGCTCGCCGGAGGACGTGGTGCGGGCGGTCATCGACTGCGTGTGCCGCTCCTCGGTGGGCGATACCACTGCGCTGGCCGACCTCGACGCCCTGTACGCAGACCCGACCTACGTGCTCCACCCGATGCGCCCCGAGCTGCCGGCGGTACGGACCCGCGATCACTTCCTGCGCCACTGGGCGGCGGTGAGCCAGCAGGCCGCGTCGGCCGCCGACGCTCGGCGACCCGTCGATCTCACGGTCCACACAACGTCGGACCCCGAGGTCGTGATCACCGAGTTCAAGTACGAGACGAACGTTGGCGACCAGACGCTGTACACGCCGTGCATCTGGGTGACCCGCGTGCGCGACGGCCGAATCATCGAGGCCCGCGACTACAACGGGCAAGCCGGCCCGAACCGAGGGGACGGCGAGTACCCCGACTGATCGAATCGGCGTCGGGCCAGCGAGCAGCGCCTCGGTGGTCGTAGGGCGAAGCGCACCGAACGAACGGGGGTGGGTGACCGGCGGAGGCACGGGGGGAAGGGCGCCCCCCGAGTGAGCGGACGCCAGCCTGGTTCGGTTCGATGCACAGAGCTGGTCGGGTCACACCCTTCGTGGTCGGTGAGCGTGTGCACGCCCCCCGGGATCGTGTGCAGACCCCACGGCCCCAGGCGTGCCGTAGGACCACCACCTGGAACGATGCGGTTCCGTCAACCACCCCGCAAAGAGTGGCCTCTTCCGATCGGGAGGGGCCGCCGTCGCGCCGAGACCGACGCGGGTCCCATGCCGGAGCCGAGGCGTGGCGCAGCACGCCGCGCGCCGCGGCGTCGATCGTCGGTCGCGCCGGGCACCCCGCCGTACGTCGAATTCCGACCCGGTGGTAGCGTGAACCCACCGCGCGAGCCCGCAGGCATCTCGATGGGATGGGCGAGGACGGGTTGCTCACCGGCCAGCGACTCGCACAAGGTCGTAGTGGTCGGCCAGCCTTGAGAGGAGTTGGAGATGGCACCTTCGCGCTCAACCGTGGGCAAGCTCCAGCGTGACCAGGCCAAGCGGGCCAAGGCCAAGGCCAAGCAAGAGGACCGCCAGGCGAGGCGCTCCGAGCGCGCCGAGGCCCCGGACGTCCCGGCCCAGTCCGGGGTGCAGGAGGACCAGAGCAAGCTGCTCGAAGAGTTCGCGCGACTCCACGAGGACCTCGAGGAGGGGCGCATCTCTCTCGACGACTTCGAGGTGCGACAGGCCGACCTGCGCTCTCGCCTTCGGGTCGACTGAGCTTCGGTTCAGCCCGCCTTGGGGCGGTCGCGGGTCTCGAGCCAGCGGTGCAGTCCGGCCGCGTTCGAGTGCACGCCGTTCATGACCTCGAACTTCTCGAGATGCTCGTGGGCCACCACACCGGGTCCCGGATCGAAACGCCTGGCCAAGACCTCGGCGATGTCCTCGCCAGCCCGGTATGCGGCCTCGGCGGTCTCGGCCCACTGGCGCAGCGTCCCCTCGGCCTCTCCCAGCACGTCGGCGGGATCGGCCAACAGCCCGTAGTGCGCGAGGGCGAGCCCTGAGGGGCTGCGTTCGGCGAAGCGCTGCAGGGAATGCAACGCCTGATCGAGATCGAAGTCGGGCGGCGGGGTCGACGGACGCAGCACACCGACGTCGGGCAGGCGCACGCCGACCGCGTCCCCGACGAAGAGGATCCCCGACTCCGAGTCGTGCAGGCCGACGTGGTGCTTGGCGTGGCCGGGCGAGTCGACGGCGGTGAGCGAGCGGCCCGGCCCGATCTCGATCTCCTCGCCGTCGTCGAGCACGTGGATGCGCTCGACGGGGGTGGGGTCCAGCCGACCGTAGAGGGAGTCGAGGAGCGGACCGTAGACACGGGCGGCCGAGTCGACCAGCCGAGACGGGTCGGCGAGGTGCCGTGCACCCTTCTCGTGCACGTAGACGGTGGCCCGGGGGAACGCGTCGGCCACGTTGCCCACGCCTCCCGCGTGGTCGAGATGGATGTGGGTCACCACGACGCCCGCCAGGTCCTCTGGGCCGAGCCCGAGCCCCGCCAGGGCCTCGAGTACCACCGGGACCGAGGTCTGGCTGCCGGTCTCGACGAGCACCGGCGCCGGGCCTTCGATCAGGTACCCAGCGGTGACCCGCTGCCAGCCGCCGAGGAGCGTGTCGATCTCGACGACCCCCGGGCCGATCGAGCGGGGTGGAGCGTGGCTCAAGACCCGACCCCGACGACCACCTTCACGTCGTCGGCCTGGCGCTCCAGGGCCGACGACCAGTCCGCGATCTTGACGCGGCGGGTGATGAGCCGCTCGAGCCAGGACCGATCCGCCTTGGCCAGCGCGTCGGCCCCGGCCTCGTAGTGGCGACGGTTGGCGTTCACCGAGCCGGCCACCGACTCGTTCTCAAGGACCATGTTGCGGTTGAGCGTCCCGGCGTCGACATCGAGGGCGCGGCCGCCCGAGGACACGCCGGTCAGGCAGACGACGCCCCCGGGGCCGATGTGCTCAATCGCATCGAAGACGAGCGGGCCCACCCCCGTGCACTCCACGATGATGTCTGGGGAGGGGCAGGCGTCGGAAATGTGGCCCGTGTGGTAGTGGCCACCGAGCGCCCGGACGAGGTCGGGCTTCAGCCCGGTCTCCATCTGGTCGATCACGTGCACCTCGAGGCCGCGCTGGATGCCGAGCAAGGCAGCCAGGAGCCCGACCGGGCCGGCGCCGGTCACCACCGCCGTCTTCGGCTCCCAGTGCGCTCGGCCACCAATGCGCTCGACCTGCTCCCAGGCTTTGGCCACCACACTCGTCGGCTCCAGCAGCACGCCCAGCTCGCCGAGCGCTGGGTCGACCTTCACCACGAACTCGGGCGTGATGCGGTAGCGCTCCGAGAGGTAGCCGTCGTGCTGCTTGATGCCTCGCTCGGTGTACTGCCCATTGCGGCAGAAGTCCCACTCCCCCACCGCGCAGTTGGAGCAGGGCACCGGGTCGGGTCGACGCACGATGCCCACGACGAGGTCGTCCTTGGCCAGGTTCGATCCGGCGGGTGCCTCGACCACGCGCCCGAGCGACTCGTGACCGAGGACGAGCCGCTCCTTGCCGGGCGGCGCCCAGCCGTAGGCGCCCGAGAGGATCTCGGCGTCGGTGCCGCAGATCCCCACCGCGATTGTCTCGACCAGCACCGGGCCGTCGGACTCGGGCGGCTCGTCGACGTCGGAGAGCTGGGCTGTGCCCTTCTGCAACGGGATCACCGTGAGTGCCTTCATCAATTCCTCCTCTAGCCCTCGACACCATTCGGATCGTCGCCACGCCCCCGGGCGGTCGGGCGGACGTGCAGGCGCTGGCCGTCGGGGTGGTCCCGGTCGGCGGCGATCCGCCCCGCGCCCCACATGCGCCAGGGGTGACGGGTCGCCTTGCCGAGCGCGACGAGGGGCGCACCGAGCGCAGCCACGGTGGCCCGCCGGGCGCCGTCCTCCGCGCCTTCGACCGGGCTCACGTCATGCCCGCTCAGCCGGCAGGCCGAGTTGACGAGCGAGACGTGGGAGAAGGCCTGCGGGAAGTTTCCGACCTGGCGCTTCAAGACGGCGTCGTACTCCTCGCTCAGGAGCCCCACGTCGTTGCGCAGCGACAACAGCCGCCCGAAGAGCTTGTCGGC
The DNA here is from genome assembly GCA_027315315.1 of Acidimicrobiaceae bacterium. Classification (GTDB taxonomy): domain Bacteria; phylum Actinomycetota; class Acidimicrobiia; order Acidimicrobiales; family RAAP-2; genus Palsa-461. The sequence goes on from DAHUYG010000063.1 coordinate 4,170, forward strand.
GTCCTCGACCCGACCGATCATGTGCAGGCAGTCGACCATCCAGAACGAACACGCGAGGAAGGCCCCCTCGCGCCCGGTGAGCCCGTCCACCTCGCCGTTGTCGCTCGTCCGGTAGCGCAGGACGAACCCGTCCTCCATCAACTCCCGTTCGATCGCCTCGATGGTCGAGACCACCCTCGGGTCGCTCGGCGGGAGGAAGCCGACGAGCGGCATCATGAGGATGCTGGCGTCGAGCTCGTCGGACCCGTAGTACTGGGTGAAGGCGTCCTTCTCCTTGTTGAATCCCTTGTCGCAGACCTCGGCATGGATCTCGTCACGGAGCGTTCGCCACCGGTCGAGCGGGCCCTCGAGCGAGGGCCACGCCTCGAGCGTCTGTACCGCCCGGTCGACCGCGACCCACGCCATCACCTTCGAGTGGGTGAAGTGGCGCCTCGGGCCGCGCACCTCCCAGATCCCGTCATCGGGCTCCTTCCAGCCCCGCTCGATGAACTCGACCATGTTGCGCTGCAGGTCCCACATGGCCCGGCTGGTGACCCCGTCGAACTGGCAGGCGGTGAACAGGGCCGACATGACCTCGCCGTAGACGTCGAGCTGGTATTGGCCCGAGGCGGCGTTGCCGACCCGCACCGGGGCCGAGCCCTCGTAGCCGGGGAGCCAGTCGACCTCCCATTCCTCCAACCGGCGCTCGCCGGCGGTGCCGTACATGATCTGCAGGCGCGTCACGTCTCCCGACGCCGCCCGCAGCAGCCAGTCCCGCCAGGCCATCGCCTCCTCGTGGTACCCGCCCCGCATGAGCGACTCGAGGGTGAGCGTGGCGTCGCGCAACCAGCAGTAGCGGTAGTCCCAGTTGCGGTTGCCGCCGATGGCCTCGGGTAACGACGTCGTTGCCGCGGCCACGATGCCGCCCGTCGGCTCGTAGGTGAGGGCCTTCAGCGTGATGAGCGAGCGGAGCACCGCCTCGCGGTGCTCACCCTCGAAGGAACACCCCGAGGACCAGGCGCTCCACCACTTCGAGGTGGACTCGACCGAGTACCACGGGTCGATCGGCCGGGGTGGGAGCTCGTGGGAGACGTACCAGGTGAGGATGAAGGGGACGTGCTGGCCCTCGGTCAGCGTGAACTCCGAGACCGTGCGCATGTCCTCACCGTGGGTTTCGCTCAACGTGTAGAGCGCGACCGAGTCGGGACCCGCCGTCGCCGTCAGGAGGTTCTCGCACCGGGTCACCCACGGGAGCACCTGTCCGTAGCCAAAGCGGATGCACAGGACCATCCGCATGTCGACGGTCCCTTCCAGGCCCTCGGCGATCCGGACGACCTGGGGGTGGTCCTCCCGGATCGGCATGCAGTCGGTGATGCGTACCCGCCCGGTCTCGGTCTCGAGCTCCGTCTCGAGCACGAGGGTGCCCTCGCGGTAGCGACGCTCGCTCTTGGTCACCTTGCCCACCGGGGCGATGCGCCAGAATCCGTGCTCCTCGGTCCCGAGCAGCTTGGCGAAGCACGCGTCCGAGGAGAATCGCGGCAGGCAGAGCCAGTCGATCGACCCGTCCCGCCCGACGAGGGCGGTCGTGTGCAGGTCGCCGATCACGGCGTAGTCCTCGATCGGCAGGCCCACCAGGACTCCATTGTTACCGGAGCCGGCGGGTCCCGTGTCCCGCCGGCCGGTCAATCGGGCGAACAGCTCTGGGTGGAGACCGCCGCCGTCCGGTTTTCGGCCGCCAGGACCTCGGAGAGCACACCCGGCGAGGTCAGGGCGTAGCCCACATCGTTGCTGGTCGTGGACCGGGAGAAGATCATCCCGATCACACGCCCGTCGGAAGCGACGAGGGGGCTCCCCGAGTTGCCCGGTTCGACCGAGCCGGTGACCTCGTAGACCTCCTTGTTGACGAGGCCCTGGTTGTAGATGTTGCGCGAAGTCGCGAGCAGGCGGCTGGCCACGCCGGCCGGCGTCACCGTCAGCGATCCGTTGAGCGGGTATCCCACGATGGCGGCCTGCGTGCCGCGGGGGGCGTTGTCGGGATCGATCTCGAGAGGCCGTCCGAGGGGGGCCGCGGTCCGCAGGAGCGCCAGGTCGTACTGCGGATCGAAGAAGATCGGCGTCGCCTGGTAGAGCTCTCCCCCGACGTCGATCTGGGGGTTCCGCTCCCCGGCGATGACGTGGGCGTTGGTGACAACGACGCCCGCCTTCACCTCGAATGCGGTGCCCTCCTGGGTGACGCCGCACGCGCCGCCAATGACCTTGACCGTCGACCCCTCAGCGCCGGCGGCGATCGCGTCGGCGTCGGCCTGCGAAGGGACGGCCACCGGTGCGGCCAGCTGTGGCGGCAACTCGGCGAAGACCGGGGGGACGCCCTGTGCGCTCAGGAAGGCCTGGACGTGGGCAAACACCGACGGCACCGGAGGCATGACGTTGTCGACCGCCCGCAGCACGTCGGAGCGCTCGATCGCGCTGCCGAGCCAGGTGTATCGGGACTGGGACAGCACACTGCCGAACAACCATGCGGACAGGAGCACGGCGACGACCGCGACGGCGACGCCAAGGCCCGCATCGAGCCCGCCCAGGTGGTGCCTGCGCATCGCGACGTTGCTCCAGCCGCCGACCACCCGGCCGGCAACGCCGAGCCCGCTCGCGGCGACCAACACCACCACGAGCGTGACGATCGACTTGGCGGGACCCGGACGGAGGGAAGAGACGAGGGCGATCGACAGGAGGGTCCCCAAGACGAGCCCCAGCCAGAAGCCGCCGAAGGTGAACAGCTGGATGAGCGCCCCGAGCCGGAGCCCGTGCACGCCCGCGGCGACGACCGCGACCAGGAGCACCAGGTCGACCCAATCCACTGTGCGACGAGGGTAACCGACGGGAATCCCCGCCCCCCGACGGCCATTGCAACACGTCCGCAAACTAAGGTGTCGACCGAACGCGGTCATGCACCCGTGGAGGGGAATGATGGACAGCGCGGCACCCCGGCCACGGCTCCAGGTGGGTGCGCGTACGTTCATGTGCTCCCTCGGTGTCGTCCTCGTCGTCGTGCTCCCGGCCTCCGCCGCGCAGGGCGCCGAATCCAGGCACCACCCGCCGCCGGTGATGGCGATCGGCCAACCGGCGCCTGGCTCGATGAACGGCGCGACGGCGGTGTCCTGTGCCACCCCCAGCGACTGCTGGGCGGTCGGATCGGGGGACGGGCCGACCGCCGCCATCGCCGCCACCACCGACGGTGGGACGAAGTGGCGTCCCCAGAGCGTGCCGAGCACGGTCACCGCGCTCTCCGGGGTCTCCTGCTTCGACAAGAAGCACTGCATGGCCGTCGGCGCCTCCGCAGGCGGCGGAGCCGTCCTCGTGACCGCCGACGGGGGCAAGGCCTGGAACCTGGCGCCAGTGCCGCCCGGAGCGGCCGACGTGACCGCCGTCGCTTGCACCGGCCCCTCCCGGTGCCTCTCGCTCGAGACCGACGGCACCACCGAGTGGACCTCGGTCACCTCGAACCTCGGCACCTCCTGGGTGCGGGGGGGCGACCTTCCCGCCGGGATGATCTCGAACGCGCTCAGCTGCCCTACGCCGTCGTCGTGCCTCGCCGCCGGTTACACACCCGACGCGCCGGGCAAGGGTGCCGGCGTCGTCGCCAAGACCCCAGACGCAGGCTCGACGTGGACGGCGGTGTCGCTGCCGGCCGGCGTCGGCATCCTCCGCTCGATCGCGTGCGCCGGGGCCAGCTGCCTCGCTGCGGGCACCTCTTCGGCGGCGACCACCGGGTACGTCCCGGGTGCGGGCCAGCTCCTCACGAGCAGCGACGGCGGCGCGACCTGGTCGATCTCCACCGGTTGGGCCCCGACCGAGGACGCCTACGGGGTCGCCTGCCCGAACACCGAGGTCTGCGTCGTCGTCGGCACGAACTGGGTCGGCAAGACCCAGCCGATCCCCCGGGGTGGCATCGTGTCGACCATCGACGGGGGCACCGAGTGGCGGGCGGCGGAGCTCCGCTACGTCCCGGTCGGCATGTTCTCGGTGTCGTGTCCGGTCGTCGACCGATGCGTTGCGGCCGGCGGGGACGTGCTCACGAGGATCTCGCTGCCGGTGACGCCCCGGGCGCCGAAGCACGCCCGACCGACCGTCCCCGGCGGGAAGGTGCCCTAGGCGCCCCAGCGACGGACCTGGTAGGACGGGCCCCATGCACGTCGGCGTCGTCTTCCCACAGATCGAGCTCGGGTCGGATCGGGGCGCGGTGCGCGCCTACGCCGAGGCCGTCAACGGGCTCGGATTCCATCACCTGCTCGCCTACGACCACGTCGTGGGCGCCGATCCGGCCGTCCACCGGGGGTGGAGCGGGCCCTACAGCATCGTCGACCCCTTCCATGAGCCGATGGTCCTCTTCGGCTTCCTGGCCGGCATCACCGAGCTGGAGCTGGTCTCGGGGATCATCATCGCCCCCCAACGCCAGACCGTGCTCCTCGCGAAGCAAGCCGCCGAGGTCGATGTTTTGAGCGGTGGTCGCCTGCGGCTCGGTATCGGCATCGGATGGAATGCCCTCGAGTACGAGGCGTTGGGCAAGGAATTCTCGAACCGGGCCACTCGCGTCGAGGAGCAGGTGGAACTGATGCGGCGCCTGTGGACCGAGGAGAGCGTCACCTTCGAGGGGACCTACGAGCAGACGCTCGGTGTCGGGCTCCTCCCGATGCCCGTCCAGCGCCCCATCCCGATCTGGTTCGGGGGGATCGCCCCGAGCGCGCTCCGACGGATCGGTCGCCTGGCCGACGGGTGGTTCCCGCTCGTGCGCTTCGGCCCCGAGCTCGAAGGGGCGCTGACAATCGTCCAGGACAGCGCAAGGGCCGCGGGGCGGCCACCACTCCCCTTCGAGGGCCGGATCCAGCTGACGGCCGACGCCGACAAGGTCGAGAAGCACCTCGCGGGCTGGCGGGAGATCGGCGCCAGTCACGTCTCGATGGACACGATGCGCCTCGGATTCGGGTCCGTCGAACAGCACATCGCCGCGCTGAGCCGGGCCGCCGAGGTGGTCTTCGGGCGGTGACCCGGGCCCGCGCGCGGGCCGAGTGAGCCAGAGGGATCCGCTGGAGCGCGCTGGTTACTTGCCGCAAGCAACTAAGATGGGTTCCGTCATGACCCCTCCCACCACCGTCGAGGCTCCGATCGACGCACTCGGCACCAGCATGCAGGCCTTCGGCCGCATGGTGGCCCAGGGTCGCGTCCTCGAGTCGGTGCTCAGGCGAACCCGGATCGATCTCAGCCGGGCCGACTTCGGCCTGTTGAAGATCCTGATCGAGGCCCACGGAGGCGTTCGGCCGGGCGACCTCGCGGATCGCCTCGCCGTCGACGCCCCGACCGTCACGCGCCGGGTCCAACACCTAGAGACCCGGGGCCTCGTTCGGCGGACCGCCGACCCCCTGGACGGCCGCGCGCAGCTCGTGCAGCTGACCCCCGGCGGCACCCGCATGATCGAACGGGCGATGCATGCCTTCCACGACTGGCTCGAGACCGTGCTCGCCGACTGGAAGGCCTCCGACCGCGACCGTCTGGCCGAACTCCTCGCCCGCTTCACCGATGACTGCTACAGGACCCTTGAGTGCCATGGTCACTGACGCCCAGCAACTGACCGACGCCCCCTCGTTGTCCCCCGAGGCCACGGCCGACGCGAAGACGAAGGCCGATAAGCGACGCCTGTACATCGTCCTCGGCGCGCTCATGCTCGGGATGTTCCTGAGCGCACTCGACCAGACCATCGTCTCCACGGCGCTCCCGACGATCGCGGGCGACCTCCACGGGCTCAACCACCTCTCGTGGGTGGTGACCGCGTACCTGCTCGCCTCGACGATCACGACGCCGCTGTGGGGCAAGCTGGGCGACCTCTACGGCCGCAAGGCGTTCTACCAGGCCTCGATCGCGATTTTCCTCGTGGGCTCGATGCTGTCCGGCCTCTCTCACAACATGCTGGAGCTGATCTCTTTTCGCGCGGTGCAGGGGGTCGGGGCCGGCGGCCTGATGGTGGGTTCCCAGGCAGTCATGGGGGATCTCGTGTCGCCCCGCGAACGCGGGCGTTACATGGGGTTCTTCGGTGCCGTCTTCGGCGTCTCGAGCATTCTCGGCCCGCTGCTCGGGGGCCTGTTCACCGAGCACCTGTCCTGGCGATGGGTGTTCTACGTCAACATCCCGCTCGGCATCGTGGCCCTCTTCGTGATCGCCTCGGTGCTCCATCTGCCGAAGCACAAGGTGCAGCACAAGGTCGACTACCTCGGAACCGCACTCCTCGGCGTGGCCGTCACCGCCATCATCCTCTTGACGACCTGGGGGGGCACCACCTACTCGTGGAACTCGGCACCCATCTGGGCGCTCGGTGCGCTGACCGTAGTGAGCGTGGCCATCTTCATCTGGCTCGAGCGCCGGGTCCCCGAGCCGCTCATGCCACCGAGCCTCTTCAAGTCGAGGGTCTTCAACCTGGCGAGCATCGTGGGCTTCATCATCGGCGTCGTGATGTTCGGGGCGATGATCTACCTGCCCCTCTACTTCCAGACGGTCCACGGGGCAAGCCCGACGAGTTCCGGGCTGCAGATGCTGCCGGTGATCATCGGGATGCTGATCGCGTTCAACATCAGCGGCCAGCTGACCTCGCGACGAGGCAAGTACAAGGTGTTCCCGATCCTCGGGTGTGCCCTCATCGCCGTCGGCCTCACCCTCCTCTCCACCATGCAGGTCAACACCCCGCTCCTCATCTCGAGCTGCTACATGCTGCTGATCGGCCTCGGCGTCGGCTTCGTGATGCAGATCATCGTGGTCATCGTCATGAACGCGGCGCCCCAGGAGCACCTGGGGACGGCCACCTCCAGCGCGACCTTCTTCCGGTCGATCGGCGGCTCCTTCGGAGTCGCCGTGTTCGGGGCCATCTTCACCAGCCGACTCTTTGTCGAGCTACCCAAGTACCTCCCAGAGCGCGTGCTCAAGGCAATGAGGGCCGTCTCGGGCGACACGATCGCCAGCAACCCGGCCCAGCTGAACGCCCTTCCTCCCCACATCCACCACGGGTTCGTCGAGGCGTTCGGGCACTCTTTGACGTTCGTATTCCTCGTCGGGGTCCCCTTCGCCGTCCTCGCTTTCCTGCTGTGCTGGCTCATCCCCGAGGTACCCCTGCGCGACCGGGCGTTCATCTCGGTCGGGCTGGAGGAGGGGCTCGCCGAGGTCGCCCCGGTCCCCGACCAGCCCGACGCCCATCCCGAGGTGCAGCTGACCTGATCACGTCCTGAGCTGGGTAAACCACTAGTAGTGGTTGATGACTACTCTTAGTGGGTAGAGTCTGCGGAGCGTTCGACCGCCCCGCCACCCCATGTTCGAAACCCAGCCCACTCCATCCCTTCGACTCTCCCGGCCACTCATCGCGGTGGGCCGCGGTCATCGCTGGCGCGATCCTCCTCCTCCTATCGGCTCGGTCAGCGGGCGCTGCGACGCTGCCCGAGCTCTCGAACCCGGTCCCGAGCGTGAGCACGACTCTCGGCGACCTCGCCTCGCCCGCGGCCGAGGTTGGCGCAGCGCTCAGTTCGCCCGATCCGGTGACGGCTCCGCTCGCCACGAGCCTCGGCCAAGTGCTCTCGGCCGCCGGTCCCCTCTCTCCGGCAGCGGCCTCGACCCCCCTCCCGGGGCTGGCCTCGGCTCTTCCGATCTCCGCATTGCCCGTGGCGCCCCCGCCTGCACCGCGCGTGCTGGGCGACGTGGTGAACCAGGGCCCACAGACCACAGCAACTCCACCGGGCGGGTCGCCGTCGGTAACGACCCCCGGCGTGGTCCTCGGCGCCACGGGCAGTGCGGGACTCTTCTCCCCTGCGATTCCGAGGACGTCGCGCCCGGCGGGCGGCGACACGGCGCCACTCACACCGGTGCCGGTACCCCGTCATCCGGGCGTGCCCGAACTGCCTCCGAACGCAATGGGTGCCTCTTCGGCCTTGGGTGTCCATAACGGCGCCCTCGACGCACTCCCCCCGGCGGCCTTGGTGCTGGCATTGCTCGCCGTGGGCGGAGTGCTACTCGAGCACCTGAGACGCCCGAGGCTCCGATTCGACCTGAGGTTCTCCCCGCCCGGGTAGCTCGATCGAGCACTCGCAAAGGAGAACACGGTTCACATGCGTACCTTTATTCGTCGCGCACTCGTGGGGCTTGGAATCGGGGTGACAGCCTCTATCGGAGGATTGTTCCTTGCCATCGGACCACTTGCCGCGCAAGCGCAATCGACCAACTGCCTAGTGGCCCCGTCGGGATCCGGATCCGCATCGCCGAACGCGAACAGCGGTTCGGGGTCCACGACCGCGGGCTCCACGGCGAGCCCCAGGGGTTCAGTGAGCACGGGGCCGGTAGCGCCACCGGGACGACCGGCACCGGGACCGGGACCACAGTTGGTCCGCTGATCTCGATTACGGCACCGATCACGACCACCACATCGGGTTTGCCTCTCGGTTCGGGCTCGACGACCACGTCGCCTTCGACGGTCACGGTTGGCCAAGGTTCGCAGGTCTCACCGCTGACGACGGCCGGCAGCAACCCGCTCGTCACCGTGCGCGCTCCGGTCCACGGCGTTCTTCAGACGGCCAATCCGAATTCGGACACGACCGCGGCGACGCCGGCGACTGTCATCATTGGCAGAGCACAAACCCCAACGCCAACGGCTCGCTCGTGGCGGTGGACACTTCTGTGAGCGCCTCCGGGCTCAGTGCCAACCCATCGGAGACTCCGAGCTCGCCCGCGAGCACCGCTGGTCAGACGCTGCCCACGAGCAACTCGCCGGCAGGATCCCTCATCAACGTGGGCCAGAGCGGTCTCGGAACAGCGAGCTCCAACGGAGCGCCCTTGATCAATGTCAACCAGCCCCTCACCGCAACGACTTCAGGGTCGGCCCCTTCGTCGGGTGGCGCGACGAGCATGGTGCCGTTGATCAACATCAGCTGATGCATTAGGGACAAGCGCCGCCAGCACGGCGCGAGGTGGGATCCGTCCCAACGGGACGGATCCCACCTCGTCCCGATTCATGCGCGGATGACATGACCACCCATCGCGCGCAACAATGTGAACGTTCGGAATCGCGAGGTCATATGGCTGAACGAATAGGCACGGATAGCCAAGACGACGACGCTGGTAGCGCTGCGTATGCGCGGGCGGTCGGGGCCTGTCTTCGCCGAGCGCGTCAGCAGTTGCGGTTGTCACTCCAAGCGGTCGAGACGATGTCCCAAAAGGAGTTCAAGGCGTCGGTCCTCGGTGCCTACGAACGCGGCGAGAGATCGATCTCGGTGCCCCGGCTTCAGCGGCTGGCCAGGCTCTACGACATGCCGGTCGACCTCTTGCTACCCGGGACCGATCGCAAACCCCAGGCGGACGCGGCCTCCTCCCGCGGCCAATCGGGCGAGGCTGGCGTCCAACTCGATGCGATCAGCGGTCCCGAACGCGAACTGCTCCACAGGTTCGTGCGGATGATCCAGGCCCAACGGCGCAACGAGGGCTCCGACTCCATTCGCTCCGAGGACATTCGCGCCATCGAGATGTTGCTCGGTTCGTCAGCCCGGGGTACCCCGGGCGGCCGCAGCTGACCGCGGTCCGCCCGGTGAACGCTACTAAAGCGCCGCAAGCACCGCTTCGGCCGAACTGACGTCGAGGCCCGGGTTCGGCTCGACGAAGAGGGACTTCACGACGCCGTCCTCCAGGATCGCTGCGTAGCGCTGTGAGCGGACGCCGAGCCCGAAGCCCGAGCCGTCCATCTCGAGGCCCATGGCCTTGGTGAAGTCCCCGTTTCCGTCGGCCAGCATCAACACGCTGTCGCCGACTCCCCGGTCCTCGCCCCAGGCGCCCATGACGAAGGGGTCGTTGACCGAGACGCAGGCGATCGTCGCCACACCCTTGGCGCGGATCTCGTCGGCCCGCACGACGAAGCCCGGAAGGTGGTGATCGGAGCAGGTTGGCGTGAAGGCCCCGGGAACCGCGAAGAGCACGACCTTGCCCTTGCCGAGCGCCTCGCTCGAGCTGACCGGCTTCGGACCCTCGCTTGTCATCGTCCGCAGTTGCACGTCGGGAATCGAGTCGCCGACCGAAATCGCCATGTGATCTCCTTGATATGGGGGTTCGCCGCCGAGCATATGACCCCTAAAGCGGCTCCTGGCCAGTTCGCCACGACGAGCACCGAGCTCGTTCACCCCGGCCCGGGAATGGTCCCCGACCTGGGCGAACACCGTCGGTAGGCTTTCGGGGCCGGGAGCACGCTCCCGCAAGATTGAAACCCAGACGGTGGGTATGTCGGCATCGAGCGGAAGACCACGGCGGGGCGCGCCCCACGCGCTGTACCAGCACTACGTGTACGTCGCGCTCGCCGCAACCGTGTCGATGATGCTCGCCGTGCCGATCACCGTCGGCGTGGCCCATCTCGAGGTCGCCTGGCCGCCCGTCCTGATCGCACTCGGCGTGGCCGGCGGCGGCGCCGTCGCGGCCCTCTGCCTGCCGTGGACCGCGCTCGGGAACCGCCGTTCGGGTCAGGCCGCCCTCTACCTCTGGTCGCTCGTCGACATCGGTGTGGTCGGCGTCGTCGTCGCCTCGACGGGCGGCGCTCGATCGTGGTTCTGGGTGCTCTTGCTGCTCACCACCATCTTCTTTGCGGTGGGCTACCCCCTCGGAGGTCAGGCGTTCCTGCTCGCCGCGAGCGTCGGCGCCTACGTGCTCGCCTGCGACGCCGCCGGGGGGATCGCCTCGGGCCCGAGGTTCGCGTGGCGCATGGTCATGCTCGCAGCCTCGTGCGCCCTCGCGAGCTTCCCGGCGTGGGAGCTTCGCCGCGAGACGGCGAACCACGACCAGGCCCGCGAACGGGCGGACCATCTCACCGGCGTCATCAAGGCGCAAGAAGCATGGTGGCGCGCGCTCGTCGACCGCACGAGCGACCCGATCGTGGTCTTCGACGACCGACGCACGGTCGAGTTCGCCTCGCCGGCGTTCGAGGACATCCTCGGATACGCCCTCGAGGTCGCAAAGCCGATCGACACCTCGGTCATCGTGCACCCCGACGACGTCGGGAGCCTCCGGGAGGCGACTCGCCAGGCCGCCTCGGGGAACTCGACCGCCAAGGTCATGACCCGCATCGCAAGGGCCGACGGCGAATGGCGCGTCTTCGAGGTCAGCCTGACCTCGCTCGAGGACGCCCGCCCGGGCAGCCTCGTCGCGAACCTCCACGATGTCACGGACCGGGTCGAGGCCGCCACGGCGCTCACCCATCAGGCCACCCACGATCCGCTCACGAACCTCGCGAACCGTGTCGCCTTCTACGAGCGCCTCCAGGTCTGCCTCGCCATCGCGGGTCGGACCGGCGCCCCGGTCTCGGTGCTCGTCCTCGACCTCCAGGGGTTCAAGGAGGTCAACGACACCCTCGGACACGCCGTCGGCGACGAGCTGCTCGTCGAGATCGCGCGACGCCTCGAAAAGACGTTGCGGGCCGCCGATGTGGTCGCGCGCCTCGGGGGCGACGAGTTCGCTGCTGTCCTCGCCACCGGGGGCGATCCCGACGGGGCCGCCAGTGCTGCCCGCCGGGTCCTGACTGCCATCAGCGAGCCGATGGTGCTCGCCGGTCGGCCCCACTGGCTCCGGGCCGACATCGGGGTGAGCTGCTCGACACTGCACGGCACCGACGCCGATCAGCTGGTGCAGCGGGCCGACCGGGCGATGTACGAGGCGAAGCGCACCGGCATCGGGGTGGCGCTGTTCGACGAGGAGATGGAGGCGATGGCCGGCACGCTGCCCGGCGTGCTCGGTCATCTCCGTCACGCCATCGCCGCCGGCGAGCTGTTCTTGTGCTTCCAGCCAAAGGTCTCGCTCGCGACGGGCACGATTCTCGGAGCCGAGGCGCTCGTCCGCTGGAACCACCCGCGTCTCGGCCTGCTCCCCCCGGCGACCTTCCTGCCCGTGGCCGAGGCGAGCGGGCTGATCCGGGACATCACGGCCTGGGTCCTGCCGACCGCGCTCGCAGAGCTCGCGAGCTGGCGGGTGCGTGGCTGGGGCCTGTCCGTCGCCGTCAACCTGTCGGCCCACGACCTGGCCGACGAGAACTTCGTCGCCCAGGTGCTGTCGTGGTTGGAGCGGTCCGGCATCCCATCGAGCTCCCTCGTGCTCGAGCTCACCGAGGCCTCGGCGATCGCGGACCGCGAAAGGGGCACTCGGAGCCTCTCGGAGCTCCGGGGTCACGGGATCCGGATCAGCCTCGACGACTTCGGCTCGGGCTATTCCTCGCTCGCCTACCTCTCGGAGTTGCCGCTCGACGAGGTGAAGCTCGACCGGGGCTTCACGAGCAGCCTGGACGCCGACAGCTTCGTGCTCCGCTCGGTGGTCAACATCGGCCACCACCTCGGCCTCTCGGTGGTCGCCGAGGGGGTCGAGACCGCCGAGGCGGTGCGGCTGCTCGGCAAGCTCGGCGTCGACGTCGCCCAGGGCTACGTCTACTCCGAGCCGGTCCCCGGCGAGGCCTTCGCCCACCTCGTCGAGCACTGGAGGGGGAAGCCACCGGTCCCGCTCCACCGTTCGCTCCACACCCCCGACGCCCTCGCCACCTAGCCGATTCGGGGGCTGAGGGACCATCGGCGGCCGGGGGAGATCCGTCCCGGCCTCCTGCTCGACGGGTGCGGGCGGGGCCCAGCCGGCGCGGGTACCGTGCCTCGCCAGGAGGTGCGACGTGCCACTCGACGAGCGGGTCCGGGCGATGCTGGACCAGATGGCGGCCCTCGGTCAGCCGCCGATCCACGAGCTTCGCCCCGAGGAGGCCCGCGCCAACCGGCAGGCCACGGCGGCGCTCGGCACCTACCCGGCGGAGCCCGCCGCGACCGAGGACCGTCGGGTCCCGGGACCCGCCGGCGAGATCCCGGTGCGCATCTACCGGCCGGCGTCCGACGAGACGCTGCCGATCGTGGTCTTCCTCCACGGGGGCGGCTGGGTCATCGGGGACATCGAGTCGCACGACGCCGTGTGCCAGCAGCTCGCCACGAGGGTGCCGGCGATCGTCGTGAGCGTCGACTATCGGCTGGCCCCCGAGCATCGCTATCCCGCCGCGCTCGAGGACTGCATGGCGGCCACCCGCTGGGTCGACGAGCACGCCCAAGGGCTCGGTGGTGACCGCCACCGCATGGCGGTGGCGGGTGACAGCGCCGGGGGCAACTTGTCCGCCCTCGTGGCCCTCCGATGCCGGGACGAGGGCGGGCCACGGCTTGCGTTCCAGCTCCTCGTCTACCCGGCCACCGACCTCACCTGCTCGTTCCCGAGCCACGCCGAGAACGCCCAGGGGTACCTCCTCACGAGCGACGCCATCGCGTGGTTCTTGGATCACTACATCGACGAGGGCGATCGCAAGCGTCCCGACGCGTCTCCACACTTCGCCGAGGATGTCTCGGGCCTGCCGCCGGCCCTCATCATCACGGCCGAGTTCGACCCGCTGCGCGACGAGGGCGAGGCCTACGCCAAGCGGTTGCGCTCCGCCGGTGTCCCCGCCACGGCGACCCGCTACCCGGGGATGATCCATGCCTTCTTCAACATGGATGCGATCCTCCCGCAGGCCGGTCAGGCCATCGACGAGGCGGCCACGGCGCTGCGCGCTGCGCTGCATCCAACCGGCTCTTGAACGACGGGCCGCTGAGGTCGTCGGGGCGGGCGATCCCTGGGAGGATGGGCCACCGCCAGGAAGGGGAGCAGCGATGAACGGTGCCCAGTCCCTCGTGAGGACGCTCGTCGGGTGCGGCGTCGACGTGTGCTTCATGAACCCGGGCACCTCCGAGATGCACTTCGTCGCGACCCTCGACGCCGTTCCCGAGATGCGCGGCGTGCTCACGCTCTTCGAGGGCGTCGCCACCGGTGCCGCCGACGGCTACGGCCGCATGGCCGGACGGCCGGCGGCCACCCTGCTCCACCTGGGGCCGGGACTCGGCAACGGGCTGGCCAACCTCCACAACGCCCGGCGTGCCCGCACGCCGATCGTCAACGTCGTGGGCGACCACGCCACGTACCACAAGAAGTTCGACGCTCCGCTCGAGTCGGACATCGAGGCGATCGCCCGAAGCGTCTCCCCGGGCTTCGTCCGTTGGGGCACCGCCTCGGGGACTCTCGGGGCCGACACCGTCGAGGCCTATCGCGCCGCGATGGGTCCGCCCGGCCAGGTGGCGACCCTCGTGGTGCCGGCCGACGTCTCGTGGGGACCCGGGGGGGTCGCGGCGGCCCCGCCGTTCCTCGCCGGCCGGGCCCCGGTTGACGTCGCCCGGGTCACCATGGTGGGCGACGCGCTCCGCTCGGGCGAGCCGGCGGCGCTGCTCCTCGGCAGCGCGGCGCTCGACGCCACCGGCATCGAGCGAGCGAACCGGGTCGCCGCCGCGACCGGGGCCCGCCTCTTCAGCGAGACCTTCCCGGCCCGGGTCCGACGGGGCGTCGGGATCCCTGCGGTGGAGCGGATCGCCTACCTGGGGGAGATGGCGACGGCTCAGCTCGAGGGGCTCCGGCACCTCGTCCTCGTCGACTCGAAGCCACCCGTGAGCTTCTTCGCCTACCCGGGCCGACCGAGCTGGCTCGCGCCGGAGGGATGCGAGGTGCACGTGCTCAGTGGTCCCTCCGACGACACGCCGGCCACGCTCGAGGCGCTCGTCGCGGAGCTCGGGGCGGGGCCCGCGCCGGGCGGTGCAGCCGAGCCGGGGCGCCCGGGGCTCCCGACCGGGGAGCTCACGGCCGGCGCCGTGGCCGAGGCGATCGGTGCCCTGATGCCCGAGCACGCCATCGTCTCGGACGAGTCGAACACCTCCGGGCTGTTCGCAGCGCAGGCGACGGCCGGCTGCCCGCCCCACGACTGGCTGTACCTGACCGGCGGGGCCATCGGCCAGGGCCTCCCCCTCGCCCTCGGCGCCGCCGCGGCCTGCCCGGACCGGCCCGTGCTGGCGCTCCAGGCCGACGGCAGCTCGCTCTACACGCTCCAGTCGTGGTGGACCATGGCCCGCGAGGGGCTCGACGTGACGACGGTGCTCTTCAACAACCACTCGTACGCGATCTTGCACATGGAGCTCGCGCGGGTCGGGACCGAGGGGGTCGGCGAGCGGGCCCGCCACATGCTGGATCTCTCGCCGCCAGACATCGACTACGCCGGCCTGGCCCGGAGCTTCGGCCTCAGCGCGTGGCGCTCGAAGAGCGCAGAGGAGTTCGGGGCCCATCTGGCCGAGGCCCTCGCCACCCCGGGGCCGAGCCTCGTCGAGGCGGTCCTCCCGGGGCACCCGAGGGGGGCGTGAGCGACCGACCCCCTAGCGGTTCGCGCCGAGCGATCGCCGAGCGGCGAGGGTGAGCGCACAGGCGCACGCCGCGCCGAACAACCCGAGATAGGCACCGACGAGCCGCTCCCCGGCGGGGCCATCGGCGAACGCGGCGACCACCAGCACCGCCTCGAGGACGCTGCTCGTCACGAGCAGCGTCGCGCCCGAGCCCGACAATCGGCCGCCCAAACCGGAGCGCAGGGAGCTCGCCGAGAGGTAGGCGAGCTCCAAGAGCGCGAGCACGAGCGCCACGAAGAGGAACCGGCGGGCCGACAGCCCGTCGACGCTCAGCCCGACCGGTCCCAACGAGACCCCGAACCAGGGCAAGAAGAGCGAGACCACCACGACGACGCTCGGGGCGCCAAGCGCCACATTCGAGCCCGTCCATCGCCTCGGCGTCGCCGGTGAGGCGCTCATTGAAGCGCACCACCGTGATTGGCACCCAGGCCCCGGGCCAGATCCGCCACGACCGCCGCCGCGGGCCGGGCGGCGCCCACCATGCCGACCCCCTGGCCGGCGTAGATCGGGGCGAGCGCGAAGTCCCGCCGGCGCCGGGCGGTGCGCAGCGACTCGGCCGCCGCGTCGTCGGCCGCCAGCTCGTCCTCCCGGCCGCGCCAGCGCTCGAAGAAGGCGTTGCGCAGCGACCGCCCGCCGTACTCGGGCGGCCAGTCAAGACGCTGGCCGATGTCGAACACCCGCCCGTAGACGGTGTCGGTGTCCCGGGCGGCGAGGATCAGCGCCCGCGCCTCGTCGCTCGTCTCGGCCTCCGGGCAGGCGATGAACGCCGTGCCGACCCACGCCCCCACGGCCCCGGCGGCCAGCACGGCGGCGACGCCGCTCGGACGGGTGATGCCACCGGCCGCCATCACCGGCACGCTCACCTCGTCGAGGACCGCCTGCAGCAACGTGAGCGTGCCGACGTCGTTGCGCCCGTGGCCGCCGCCCTCGAGGCCCCGGGCGACGATCAGGTCGACGCCGGCGGCCCGGGCCGCCCTTGCCTCCTCGAGGGTCCCGGCCTGCGTCGCCACGAGGACGCCGGCCGCCCGCACGGGCTCGACGTACTCGCGGTACGCGCCGAAGCAGATGGACACGAGCGCCGGGCGCGCCGCGAGCGCCGCCTCCAGCTGTTCGGGGTTCCCCGGGAGCGCCCAGGCGAACAGGCCGATCCCAAAGGGCCGGCCGCCCGATCGCGCCACCTCGGCCTGCTCGGCGATCCACTGTGCCGTCGTCGCCTGACCGACCCCGATCATCCCGAGCCCGCCGGCGGCCGAGACGGCGGCTGCGAGGCGGCCCCCCGACACGCCGGCCATCGGCGCGGCGACGATCGGCACCTCGAGTCCGAGCCGGTCGCTCAGCCAGCCCACGTCACGACCGCCCGTCCGCCGTCCGCGCCGGCGGCCCGGCGTGCTCGAGGATCCGCGTCATGAACTCGCTCAGCCTGGCCTGCACCTGACGGTCCATGGCCTCGGCGAGCTCGATCGCGACGGCCTCGCCGGCGAGCGGACGGAGGCGGCGGACCAGGTCGGCAAGCCTCGGGACGTCGGCCGCGGGGATGGGCTCGCCCAGCGGTTCGAAGACGTGGTTGGCGACGAGATCGACGAAGCCGGCCGCGACCACGTCGAGCTCGGCGACGAGCGCCCGCCGTCGCTCGAGGACCGCCCCCGCAGGAACCCCGGCCGCGACGAGCTCGGCCCCCACCCGCAGCAGTCCCGGGTTGTCGACGACATAGCGGTCGTCCTCCGAGCGGATCAGCCCCTCCTCGAGGGCCACCGACAAGATGTTGGCGGCGGCCCCGAGGTCGTCGCTCACGCCGAAGAGCTCGGCCAGCTCCTCGAGCGACACCACGATCGGCGTGTGCTGGGCCCACGGCTCGGTGAGCGCCGCTTCAAGCCCGAGGAGGTCGCCGAGTTCCTGGCCGCCCTCCCAGGCCTCGAGCAGCTCCCCGATGTTGGCCAGGCTGTAGCCCCGCCCGAGCATCTGGCCGATGAGGCGCAGGCGGGCGAGGTGCGACTCGGAGTAGACCCCGACCCGGCCCTCGCGCCTGGGAGGGGGGATGAGTCCTCGGTCCTGGTAGGCGCGGATGTTCCTGACCGTCGTGCCGGCCAGGCGGGCCAGCTCGTCGATCCGGTACCCTCCCCCGGTCGATCTTACATCCTCCACTGGTACATTCTCACTTGTCATTATCAGTGTCCAATGGCATAATGTACACCTCGGGCCGACGCCGCCCAGCCGGCCCAGGTTGTCACGGGGCCGCGCCCCGGTGCCGAGAATCGAGAAGGGAGCCGGCGATGACCACCACCAAGGAGCGCCAGCCCACGGACTTCGCCACGGCCGTGGAGCGACTGAGCAAGGTGTCGGTCGACCGGCACTTCGACGCCTACCGCGACGTGGCATGGGACGACCCAGAGATGGCCATCGATCCCGAGGATCCCCGCTTCGAGCTGTGGCTGGACGACCCGCTCCGGCGCACCGACTGGTACGCCCGTCAGCCCGCAGAGGTGCGTTCGCGGATCGCGTTGCACCGGGTCGCCACGGCCATGCGGATCGGATGGGAGTTCGAGAACGTGCTCCAGCGGGGCCTGCTCGAGCACGCCTACTGGATGGACGGACGCCAGCCCGAGCTGCGCTACCTCATGCACGAGATCGCCGAGGAGTGCCAGCACATGTTGATGTTCCAGGAGTTCGCCAACCGGACCGGCATGGACATCCGGGGCATGCCCCGTCACATGAAGCTCGCAAGCCGCATGGTGGTCCTGCTGTCTCGCACCTTCCCCGCCGCCTTCTTCATGTTCGTGCTCGCCGGGGAGGATCCCGTCGACTACATCCAGCGCAAGCAGCTGAAGGAGGGCGGGTCGCACCCGGCGACCGAGCGGATCATGCGGATCCACGTGACCGAGGAGGCCCGCCACATCGCCTTTGCCCGTCACTATCTGCGGCGTCAGGTTCCCGCGCTGCACGGGCTGCGTCGGCGCCAGCTCGCGGTCATGGCACCGATCATCTTTGGGACCATGGCGCGTCTGATGGCCTTCCCCTCGCCGCACACCGCCCGCACCTTCGGGGTGCCGCGACCGGACCTGCGCCGGGCGCTCCGATCGCCGAGCGGCCGCCGGCTCCTCAGCGAGGTCGCGGCCGGCCCCCGCAGGCTCTGCGTCGAGCTCGGGCTCACCCGCTTTCCCTACTCGCTGCTCTGGCGGGTCATGGGCGTCTGGGACGACCCTCGCGCCCCGGGGGGGCCCGATGAGGTCGCGCCGCTGATGGAGGCGGCGGCCGGCTAAGTGCCAGACGCGACTGACGGCGCCCGGAGGCGCCGTCAGTCACCAGAAATCTCGCGCTGCTCGCTCAGCCACCAGAGGGAGAGGGCGAGGCGAGCGACGGCCCCTCGAGGACCGTCACGTCGGACACCTTCTGGGTGCCTCCGTTGTCGACCATCTGGACGACGACCCGCAAGACGTCCGACTGGGGCGCGCTGAGCGTCCTGTTCACGTAGAGCTGGTCGATGACGGCGTACACCTGGGCCTGATTGCCGGTCACGTTCTGCACGTACATGTCGCGGACCTGGCCTCTCGAGGACGCGAGCGCCGTCTCGAGCTGCTGGCGGATGCTCGAGTTGAAAAAGCGGTTCGCCTGCGTGGCGAAGTCTCCGGTCGCCATCGCCGTCAGCCTGGCGAAGTCGCTGTCGACCGTCTTCGCGCTGAAGTTGGTCAGGTCGTCCAGGAAGGTCGTGGCGGCCGACCTCGCCTGCGAGGCCATGGCGTTCTGCCCGTTCAGGTTCGACCAGGCCCGCTCGAAGATGATGGTCCCGGCGATCCCGGCCACCGCGAGGACGGCGAGCACGATCCTGGTCGTCCGGCCCGGGACCACCGGGGGCCGGCCCGCCTTGGCGCTCCGCCGGCCGCCGCCGTCGAGCGCGGCCTCCTCGCTCGCGTCGTCGGTCTCGTTGACCTCGTCACGTCGTCGCGCCCCGGGCGCTCCGACCACCTTCACTCCGCTCCCCACGATGTCCCCTTTCGTCGGGTGGGCGGACCCACGTGCCCTCCATCTCGGCACGCTTCCGCCCGCTGTTAGGGAGAACGACCGGGGCGGGCCGGCCTTGCGGCCGAACCTCAGCGGCCTGAAGGGCGTCTTGACCTAGGAGAACGTCGAGCGAAGGCCAGCCCCAGCATCACCAGCACCCCGAGGCTCATCGGGGCGAGGAGCCACGACGCTCCCCCGACGTCGTAGGCGGCGGCCTGCGTGGCCGGCACCGAGGTGGCCGCTCCGGCTCCCGGCACCTGGGCGTCCTGGGCGCTCGGCTCGACCACCTGGGAGGGACTCGCATCCTGGCCGCCCGGCACGAACCCGGCCTGGGTCGCCGGTCCGACCCCCTGCCCGAGCTCGGTCGAGCAGCCCGCACCCGGCAGGATGTCGGGCAGCGTGTTGGGCGTGCTGTACGCGCTCGCCATCGGCAGCTGTGGCGGGATGAGGAGCCGGCTCCGGGCGATGAGCTGATTCGACGACGCGGGGATCCCGCTCACGACCTGCTTGGTGGCGCCCGGCACGATGGCCGAGTTGATCGCGCCGAAGAACAGCTGGTTCGTGCCGAGGGCGGTCGAGAGGTTCGAGAGGTTCGGGGCCTGGTCGATGTTGGTCACGACCTGGGCCGCGTCGTGGAAGAGACAGGCGATGTTGGGACCCTGGGAGACGACGAGCTGATCGAGGATGCCGGCCGCCGCCGTGCTCTGCCGGAACAGGGGGTCGAGCTCGTTGCGATCCTGGGCGAGCACGGCCATCAGCACCTCGGTGTTGGACAGGTCCTGTTGGAGCTGCGGGCCGACCGCGCTGACGGCGTCCATGACCGGCGGGGCGTTCGCGAGCAGTGCCTTGAAGTTGTCCTGGTACTGGAGGAACTCCTTGGAGAACTCGGTCGACGAGGAGACGATCGTGCGCAGGTTGTTGCCCTCGCCGGCGAGCCCGGTCGAGAGCGAGCCGAGCAGCGAGTTGAGGTCACCGGCCGGGATGGCCTTCAACAGCCTGACCGCCGCCGTCACCACCCGGCCGACGTTGACCGGGACGTTCCCCGTCGAGGGGACGTTGGCTCCCGAGCGGATCGGCGGTGCCGGGCGGACCCCCGGCGTCAGCTCGACGATCTGCTCGCCGAGATCGTTTGCGACGTCGATGGACGCGGAGACGTTGCTCGGGACCGCGACCCCGGGGTTGATGGCCATCTGGACGAGCGCGCCGTGGCGAACGAGGCGCACGTTCGTGACGCTTCCAACGTCCACTCCGTTCAGCTCGACGCCGAAGTGCGGATTGATGCCCGAGGCGTCGGCGAAGACGCTCGAGATGGTGGTCGGGGAGCGAAGCGGATCGCCGATGAGGCTCGTGATCCCGTAGAGCACGAGCGCGACGCTCAGCGCGAAGAAAACGACGAGGTTGATGAGCAGCCGCTTGTGGATCATCAACCGCCTCCGTTCGGGGCGCACGTCGTCGCGGCACTCGAGTCGTTTTCGCCCCCGCCGGGGATCCCGCAGACGATGATGTCCTCGAAGACCTGGATGAAGTCGTGCATCGTGGCGCCGTTCGCGGCCTGGTTGTAATAGGGGAGGTTCTGGACCAACAGGGCGATGTCCTGTTGGTGCGCCGCCAACGAGCCGGCGACCGCCGAGAGCGACCGTAGCTCGTCGTCGATCTGCGAGAGCGAGTCCCCGAGCAGGCTGTGGCCCTGGATCGACAGGTTGTCGAGGGCCTGCAGCAGGTTGATGAACTGGGTCGATTGGGTCTGCAGGACCCGCACCGTGTCGGAGAGGTTGGAGATCGCCTGGGCGTCGGTCTGCGCCGAGGGGGCGAGCCCGCTGCCGAGCTGGTTCAGGTTGCCGATGAGCGATTGGATCTCGCCGTCGCGCGACGCGTACCCGGCGGTCACGCTCGACAGGTCGTTCAGGAGCTGGCGGATGTTGGACGACTGGCCCCCGAAGCCCTGGCCACCGGCCTGGACGATCTCGGCCAGCTCCGTGTCCGGGATGGCGCCGAACACCTGGCTTGCGGACTTGACCAGCTGCTCGACCTCCGGCTGCACCCCGGTGTCGACGATCAGCGCGTCGTTGGCGAGACGACCCGCCGGCCCGCCGCGGGTCGGCACCAGCTGGACGAAGTAATCACCGAGGACCGAGGTCTGCTCGAGCTCGGCCTTCACCGCGGCGGGCACGCGCGCCGAGCGCTCGATCGTCATCTCCACCCGCGCCCGGTTCCCGTCGAGCGAGATGGTGTCGACGCGCCCGACCGGGATGTCGGCCATGTCGACCGGCGCGCCACCGACCAGCTGGTTGACGTCGGAGAACTCGGCGAACGCGGTGAGGTCGGTGGCCGGCCCGCCCGAGCCGAGACAGCCGCTCAGCCCGAGCGCCACCGTCGCCATGACGAGCGGCACCGCCGCGACCCGCACGACGCGTCGCTCGGTCCAGGGCCTCACGAACCAACCCGCCTCGGCCCGCGGTGCAGCGCGGCCGGAGTGTGGTGACGTTGGCGCCCGCGGATGGCATGGGGATGCTTGCGGGGCCTGCCCGCGTGCCTGGCGCCGGGTATGGGGGGCAACAGGCGGGCCGCCGGCGCCGTGAGCGAGGGTGCGCTGTAGGCGGTGGTCTGTGCGCTCTGGTTCGCGGCCGACGAGTTGGGCTGGCAGATGATCAGCAGCTGACAGGTCGCCCCCGTGCCCCCCGAGGAGCCCGAGCTCGATCCCGCCGAGCCGCTCGACGGGGAACTCGGCGACCCCGGTGCTGTCGAGCCACCCGAGGATGCCGAGCCCGAGGAGCTGGTCGGCTGGGTCGAGCCGCCCGACAACGGACCGGTGGTGGATCCGCCGGTGGCCGAGCTGACCCCGGGGATCTCCGCGAGGCCCTGGGCGAACAGCGACATGGGCGAGGTCGTCGGCGGCGCCTGGCCGTTGGCGAGCGCGTTGAGCACCACCGCGACGTTGCCGAGGATCGGGTTGAAGAAGCCCGAGTCCGGGTTGCCGCAGGACTGGAGCGTCGTGATCTCGGTCGTGGTGAGGCCGGTGGAGTGGTTGGCGAGGATCCTGCGGCACACGCCGGCGAGGCGGTCGCGCACGAGGCCGGCGACGTAGTCACCGGTCACCCCGGGGGGGAGCTGGTTGTTGAGGTTGAGCCAGTTGTAGGTGGGGTCGTAGCTCCGCCCGGCCGCCGCGAAGAGGCGCACCGCCTGGGTGAGCCCCTCGTCGATCGAGGGGATGTTCCGGTCGATGGTCCTTCCGGCCGTCGTGATCGTGCCGACGTCCTGTTGGAGCGCCGCCAGGTTCGGGGTGAGCAGGTTGACGAGGTCGGTCGTGGCGTTGGTCAGCTGGGTGATCGCGTCGCCCAGCTGGCCGCTGTGGCCGGCGACGACGGTCGACACCGTGTCGTAGTCGCTGATGAGGGACTGGATCTGCGAGCTCTGTGAATCGAGCGACCCGGTGAGCTGCGCGAGCGACCCGTTCAGCTGCCCGAGGTTGTCGCCCTTCGCGGCGAGGAGTCGGAGCGTCCCGGCGGCGCCCGTGATGAGCTGGTGCAGGCTCGCGCCCTCGCCGTTCAGGTCGGTCGCGAGGTTCGCGACGAGCTCCCCGACCGCGTGGGGGTTCAGCTGGTTCAGGGTCTTCGCGAGGTCCTTCAGGACCTGGTCGGTCGAGACCGGCTCGGTCGTGCGCGACTCGGGGATGACCGCGCCGGTCGCGAGACGCGGGCCCCCTGGGTAACCGGGCGAGATTTCGATGTCGGGCTGCCCGAGGAGCGTCGGGGACTCGAACGAGGCGATCGCACGGGCCGGGATCGAGTCGGCCCGGTCCACCCGCATGCCCACGACCACGGCGTCGGCCACGTTGCGCACCGACGTGACCGTGCCGACGCGCACGCCGAGCAGGTTGACGGCGGCGCCGGGGAACAGCCCCGGGGTCTTGGCGAACACCGCGGTGACCGGGTACGTCGGCGTCCCGCTCGTCACCTCGTAGCCCGCCAACGCCCCCACGATGAGCACGAGGGCAAGAAGGATCACCCAGGGGGAGCGGTGCCCACCGGTGTGCCCGGTCTCGGGCCGGAGCCGGATCGGCGGGACGACCGGGAGCTTCCGGGTCGACGGCGAGACCGCGGTGCTCATCAGCCACCTCCGATCAGGGGGTCGATGAGTTGCTGGAGCCCACCCACCCCCGAGCTCGGCGCCGCCGGGCCGCTCGATCCCCCCGCAGAGGAGGACGAGCCCGACGACGACCCACCGGTCGACCCACCCGTCACCGGCCCCGACGAGGCCCCCGGGGCCGGTGAGCTTGCGCCCGGGAGCGGCCCGGTCTGCGCGCTGCAGGACAGCGGGTCGGGGCCGAGCACCAGGTTGAGCGCCTGGTCCAGGGCGCCGCAGGGCCCGAGCACGCCGAAGGCCCCGCCGAGCGTGACCGGGTTCGTGAACATGTTGGCCCACGTGTTGGGGTAGTCGTTCGGGCCCGAGTAGCCGACCGACGCGAACCCCTTCACCCCCGAGGCGAGATAGGAGAGCCCCTCGGCCAGGTCCAGTTGGTGCTGCGACACGATGCCGAGGACCGAGTGCAGGTTCTGGAGCAGCGAGTTCAGCTGCGACTGGTTGCCTCCGACGAGCGAGGAGGTCTGCGAGGCCATCTGCTCGATGTTGTCGATGAGGCTCCCGAGTTGGCCGCTGTGGGCGGCGAGCCCCGCCTCGACGGTGTTCAGGTTGTCGATGAGCGACACCAGGGCCTGGTCGTGGTCGGCGAGGGTCGAGGACACCTGCTGCGCCGAGTCGATCAGCTGGGAGACCTGGCCCGATCGCTGGTCGACCGTCGTCGTGAGGGCACCGAGGCCATCGATGATCTCCTTCACCTGGGTCTGCTTGCCCTTGGTGATGGTGCCCAGCTGCTCGACGAGGGAGTTGAGCGCCTTGGCGTTCGTCTCGGTGAGCAGGCGGCCGGCAGCGTTCTGCAGCTGATAGATCTGGACCGGCACCTGGGTGTTGTTGATCAGCGCCCCCGAACGCAGTGGATGCGACCAGCCGCCCAGGGGTTCGAGCGTGACGTCCTCGAGGCCGAGGAGGGTCTGCACCTCGACCGCCGCAGCCGTGTCGTGGGGGAGGACCGTCCCGTTGTTCACGTCCAGGGTGGCGATGACGGAGTTCCCGGCGAGCCGCACGTTGGCGACCGAGCCCACGCTGACGCCGGCCAACAGGACCTTGGTCCCCTTCGAGATCCCCGCCGCGTTCGAAAAGCGCGCCTCGATCGAGTAGCTCGACTCGAACAGGCCGCGGTTTAACACGATGACGGCACCGACGATCAGCGCCATCACGATGAGCGCCACCGCGCCCAGCTTGCGCGGGTTGCGGTCGCCGAACGCCTTCATTGTCCGGTCCCCGAGTTCCCGGTCCCGCTGCCCCCGACCGCACCGAGGATGTTGGGGATGCTCGAGGTCCCAGACGACGGCGAGGACGACCCCGGCAGTGAGGGCGCCTGGGGCGAGGTCCCGGTGGGCGCCCCACCCACGCCCGATCCGGTGGGTGGGTTGGTCGGCTGGTAGTAGGTGCAGGCCGTCTCGTTGGCGAGGCAGGTGTAGACGGTCTGGATCTGGAACCACTGGCCCCACGCCGAGATCTCGGTGTAGGGAGCCAGGCCCTCGCCGAGCCCGCTCAGGCCCTGGGACAGGTTCTGTTGGTTCTGGTTGAGCGTCGAGAGCACGGCGTCGAGGCTCGAGATGCTCGACGAGAGATTGCCCTGGTTTGCACCGAGCAGGCTGGCGAGGTCGCTCGAGACCTGCGAGAGGTTCCCCACGACGTCGTCGAGCAGGGTGTTGTGCGAGGCGAGCGACTGGGAGAGCACCTGCAGGTTCGACACGAGGGTGCCCAGGTCACCGCTGCGCGATGCGATGGCGGTCATCACCTGATCGAGGTTGCCGATGATCGCCCCGACCTGGGTGTTCATGTCGCCGACGGTCTTGGATACCGCGGCGCCGCTGTCGAGCAGCTGGTTGATCTGGGCGGTGTCCCCCTCGATGGCGCCCGACACGCCACGCACGAAGGCGTTGCCCTCGCTCGGGTTGATGGACTGGAGGAACGGCCCGAGCGAGTTCAAGAGCGCGTTCACGCTGGCGTCCGAGACGTCGTGGCTGAGCGGGAGCGTTGAACCCGGCGGGAGTTGTCGGCCGTGCGCGCTCGGATACAGGTACATGACCTTCTGGCCGATCACGTTGCGCCAGCGCACCCCGAAGTCGGACGCCGAGCGCAGCTTCACCTGGTTCTGGACGCTCAGGGTCACGAGGGCGTGCGCCCGCTGAACGGCGATGCCCGAGACCTGGCCGACCGGCACGCCGGCGATGTCCACGTCGTCACCGGTGTTGAGCCCGGTCACGTCGGAGACCTGCGCGTAGTAGGTGTGGCGGGAGGAGAAGAACGAGAGGTTGCCGATCTTGATGCCGAGCAGAGCGAGAAGCACCAGGCACACGACGCCGAAGGCTGCGAACTTGATGGCCGAGCGGCCCCAGCGCTTCATGACCCGCCCCCGAGCAGCGAGTCGATGTACCCGCTGATGTCCTGTGTGGTCGGGTTCGACGGCGCGCCGAGGAGCCCGTAGACCTGGTTGTCGATCGACTGCAGCGCCTGGCGGGCCTGGGCGCTCGCCTGGGGGCTCGGGGTCGCGGGCGTCGTCGAGGAGCCCTGCAGCGCGTCGAACTGCGCGAACTGCGACGAGCAGTTGAAGGCGGAACCCGACCCGGCGAGCGCCTGCTGGAGGGGCTCGAGGAATGCGAGGTTGGACCCAGCGGGTGCGATCAGGCTGCAGACCAGCTGGTTGACGTCCGAGAAGAGGATGAACGTGTTGAAGTAGCCGAAGCGTGACCCGTCGGGGAGCGCCACCGGGCTGACGGCGTGGCCGATCTTGTAGACGTACTCGTAGAGCCCCTGGATCATCGATCCGACGTCGGAGGCGTGCGCCATGAAGACCCGGGCCACGTTGTCCCCGTTCGCGATCAGCGCCGCTATGTCCGGGTGATAGTCGCTGAGCAGCGTCGTGAGGTGCTCGGAGAACGGCGTCAGCGCTGCGAGGAGCCTCGCGTAGTCAGCGGCGTCGGCGTTGAACGCCGGGAGCGCCACGTTCTCCTGTGCCGAGAGACCGTTCAGCGCGCCGGTCGTCGGGACCAGCGCGCCGACGAACCGGGAGAACGAGTCGAGCGCGGCGAGCTGGGACTGGAGCGTGGAGTCCAAGAGCGCGGCGAGCTTGGCCCCCTCGCCGAAGGAGGCGGCGATCTGCGGGCCCTCACCCGCCGACGCCTGAGCGAGCTCGGAGACCACGGTGCCGAGGTCGGTCGTGTTGATCTGGCGGAGCAGCGGGTCGGCCGCCGCGAACAGCTCGCCGAGGTTGTCGGAGTCAGCCGTCCGGGCGATCGTCGAGCCGGGCGAGAGGTACGGCGGAGCGACCGAGTTCCTCGGCGTGGTGATCGAGACCTGGTCGGCCCCGAAGAGATTGATCGGCCCGATGGTCGCGGTGGCATCGCTCGGTACGCGGAACGATGGGTCGAACAGCATGGTGACCTTGGCCCTGGTCCCGGCGAGCGCCATGGTGGACACCTCCCCCACCTGGACACCGCGAAAGACCACCTCGGATCCCGGATGCAACCCCTGTCCGGCACCGTTGAAGTAGCCGGCGAGCGCGTAGCGATCGGAGAAGTCACCGTTGGACCAGCGTACGAGCACGACGCAGGTGGCGGCGATGACCGCGAGCGCCAGGAGGGCGACGACGAGGCGGCGGAGCGGGTTCATCCGACCAACTTCGCGGTGACGTTGATGCCGCCGAAGAGCACGAGCGACATGAGGAGGTTGACGAGCACGATCAAGATGATCGAGAGGCGGATCGCCCGCCCGACCGCCACGCCCACCTCGGCGGGGCCCCCGCGCACGTTGTAGCCGTAGAAGCAGTGGATGAGCGCGACCAGGATGGCGAAGACGATCGCCTTCAAGAATGAGTAGAAGATGTCGATCGGCGGGAGGAAGAGCTGGAAGTAGTGCTGGTACGTGCCGGTAGACAGCCCGAAGAACTTGGTCACGATGAGCTCGGTGGCGATGTAGCTGGAGAAGAGGGCGGCCAGGTAGAGGGGGATCATCGTGATGAGCGCCGCCCACACCCGGGTCGCCACGAGGTAGACGACGCTGTTGATCCCCATGACCTCGAGCGCGTCGACCTCCTCTGAGATCCGCATCGCGCCGAGCTGTGCCG
Organism: Acidimicrobiaceae bacterium; assembly: GCA_027315315.1. Taxonomy (GTDB): domain Bacteria; phylum Actinomycetota; class Acidimicrobiia; order Acidimicrobiales; family RAAP-2; genus Palsa-461. The sequence goes on from DAHUYG010000063.1 coordinate 31,677, forward strand.
TGAATCCCGCCCCGACCTGGGCGGCCAGCGCGATGCCGGCCACCAGCGGCGTGATCTCGCGGGTGTTGGCGAGCGATGACACCACACCGGTGAAGGCCTGGGCGCCGATCTGCGCGAGGCCGGTGAACCCTTCGAGGCCGACCTCGGTCCCGGTGAAGAACGCGATGGAGACCACCACGAAGAACATCCCGCCGCCCACCACGAGCGCTCCGGGCCCTATGGTGATGTCGGCCATCAGCACGGCGATCTCCTTGCGGTAGCGCAAGGCACGGGGCATGGCCCGCAGGATCCGCTGATAGAAGTGCAGCTGCCAGAAGAACCCGTCGAACGACGACAGGGTGGAGCGCGCCGACGCCTGCACCTGGGATTGCAACGACCGGGCGGTGATCGTCATCTCACAGCGCCTTCTGCGGGATGAAGTTGAAGTAGAAGATCGTGAGGACGAAGTTGACGAAGAAGGCCAGGACGAAAGTGATGACGACGGCCTGGTTCACGGCGTCACCGACTCCCTTGGGTCCGCCCTTCGCGAACATGCCCTTGTAACAGGCGACCATCGCGGCCAGGAACCCGAAGACGGCCGCCTTGAACAAGGCGATGCCGAGGTCGGCGAGCTGTGCGAGCTCGTCGAAGCTGGCGAAGAAGCTGCTCTGGGTGACGTGGACCGAGTGCTCGCCGAAGAAGAGCCCCCCGGCGATGCCGGCGACGCTCACCACACCGTCGAGCAGCACCGCCACCACCGTCGCCGCGACCAGCCGGGGGAGCACCAGGCGGTGCACCGGGTTGATGCCCATGACCTCCATGGCGGCGATCTCGTCGCGTGTTCGCCTGGACCCGAGGTCGGCGCACATCGCCGAACCCCCGGCCCCGGCGATGAGGAGGGCAGTGGCGACCGGCGCCTGCTCGCGCACCACGGCGAGGACCATGGCGGCGCCGAGCTGGGACTGGGCGCCGATCTGCTGGAGGAGAGAGCCCACCTCGAGCGCGATGACCATCCCGAAGGGAATCGAGACCAAGATGAGCGGCAGCGTCGTCACCCGGGCGAGGAACCAGCACTGGTCGAAGAACTCAGAGACGGGAAGCCCACGCCGCAGGAGCTGTCGCACGGCGTCGAGTCCGATCGCGAACATGTTCCCGGTCTCCTGGACGAGGTCGAGGAGACGGTCGAACGGCCAGGTCTGCGAGACCCTCCCCCGCACACGGGGCGGCGTGGGACTCACCGGGCGCACCGCGCGGCCCTGGCCGTTGCCCCGAAGCGCATGGCTCCAGATGCTCATGTCGCCCACCAGCGACAGCCGGTCTCGGTGTGTCTCATCATCCTCTCGGCCGTCCCCACTGCCTGAGGGTTCCCTCGCCTTGGGACCGGAGCGATACCCGACGTCGCGATCCAGTCCGTGTGCCTCGGGAACGCCCGAATCGACTCGAACTTGCGCTTCGCACCTGCCCCGGCCCCCGCCGGGGGGCGGCCGCGCCACGACACCGGGGCGAAAAGAGCGGGATGATCAGGGGTGCAGCCCCGGAGAGATCGACCGCGGCCACCCATTTGGGGGACCGGCAGCGCGCGGGTTCCGATCTTCGCCGGGGCTGCGAGCCTGGCGATTGGGGTCGGGCCGGTCACCGATCCACCGCTCACGGGAGTGGAACGGCCGATCCCGATGAACCTGGCGGACGGATTTCACTGGCTCGCCCGGAACCGGAGCCATCATTATGGGGTTTGGGTGTAGGGAGGCGGGGGTACCGGTATGCCACCAAAAGTGGGCAACATCTCGTCGGGGGACCCTGAGATGGCAGAGGACAGGCTTCGGCGTGACCCGCCGAGCGCGCGTGCAGGCGACGTCGATCTCGATAGGGACCGGGCGCTCGTGCGGCGGTGCCAGGAGGGTGAGGGGGCCGCGTTCGCCGAGCTGTACACCCAGTACCACGACCGCCTTCACCGGTTCTGCCTGCGCCGGCTGCTGAATCGCGACGAAGCCGACGAGGTCACCCAGGAGGCGTTCCTCCGTGCCTGGCGTGCCCTTCCGACGTTCTCGGGCGAGATGCGCTTCTACCCATGGCTGACGGTGATCGCGAAGAACCTGTGCACCGACGCGATCCGACGCCGAGCGCGTTATGGCACCGTCGAGGATCTGGACCGCCAACCTGCGCACGACGTCATGCGCTCGGACCCCTCTTCGATGGCACTCTCCTCGGAGGAGGCGGTCATGGCCGCCTTCGACGGTCAGCTGGCGGCCCAGGCCCTCACCCGACTCTCCGACCGGCACCGCAACGTCCTTGCGTTGCGCGAGGAGCGGGGCCTGTCCTACCAGGAGATCGCCCGGGCGGAGGGCGTCGAGATCTCGACGGTCGAGACCCTGCTTTGGCGAGCCCGCCAGGCGCTCAAGAGGGAGTACGCCCAGCTGGCCGGCGTGCGCGTGCTCGGCGGCGCCCTGATCGCCGGTGGCGCCCTTCGTCGCTTGCTCGAGCGAGCGACCCGTCGGGCGATGCGGGTGGCCGATGCGCTCTCGCGGGTCAACGGCAAGGGCATCGCAGCCGCCGGCGTGGTGACCGTCGCGCTCGCCGGGGTCGCCGTCACCCAGGTGACCCACCACGGTGGACCCCCGAGCCTCACCGCGACCACGCTGGCGGCGCCCGGGGCCGCCAGCTATTCGCCGACCGGCACCCTCTTTGCGAGCACGACCCCCACGACAGGCGCCCCGGTCACCCCGACCACCCCGCCGACGTCCCCCTCGACGGGGTCGGGGGCACCGAGCACGGGTTCGACCCGCACCGGGGCCACGACCACCCCGGGGGCGATCGGGGGCGTCGGATCAGCGGCCCAGAACGTGGCGCAGGTGGGCGGGCAGCTTCCCCCCCAGCTCGCCTCTCAGGTGCCGAGCATCGTGAGCACGGTCGCCTCCAACCTGAGCCAGCTTCCGAACGACGTGAACCAGGCGGCCGCCGGCGTCACCGGATCGCTGCCGGCGCCGCCGGTCACCGTTCCGGCGCCGGTCACCAACGTCGTGAACGGGCTGTCCGGCCTGGCGGGCAACTGAGGCTCCCCGGCACCGCAAGGACCTGGGTCCACGGCCGTTCCCAAGGCATGCAGCGGGACCCTGCCGACTTTCCACACATCGACCCCGGAGGCCCGATCATCTCCCTACGGGGGGTGACCAAGAGCTTCGGGCAGCACACCGTCTTGGAGGACATCACCTTCGACGTGCCCAAGTGCAAGATCACCGCGATCCTCGGTCCCTCGGGCACCGGGAAGTCGGTGCTCTTGAAGCACATCGTCGGTCTCCTCAAGCCCGACCGCGGTGAGATCTGGGTCGACGGCGAGAAGATCACCGGCATGGAGGAGCGGGACATCTACCGTGTGCGCCGCAAGTTCGGCGTCCTCTTCCAGGACGGGGCCCTCTTCGGTTCGCTCAATCTCTACGACAACATCGCGTTCCCGCTCCGGGAGCACACGAACCGCTCGGAGAAGCAGATCACCGAGATCGTCCACAAGAACGCCGAGATGGTCGGCCTCATGGACCACCTGAAGAAGCTCCCCGGGGAGGTCTCCGGTGGGATGAAGAAGCGGGCCGGCCTCGCACGGGCGATGGTCCTCGATCCCGAGATCGTCCTGTTCGACGAGCCCGACTCGGGCCTGGACCCGGTCCGGGTGGCCTACCTCTCCGAGCTCATCCTCTCGATGCAGCACGAGTCCCAGGCGACCTTCTTCATCATCACCCACAACATCGAGTCGGTGATGCGGGTCGCCGACTACCTCGGGGTGCTCTTCCGGTCCCACCTCGTCCGGTTCGCCAGCAAGGAGGAGATGCTGGCGACCGACAACCCAGTGATCACCCAGTTCCTCGCGGGGCGGCCCGACGGGCCCATCGGGATGGACGAGATGTCCGACAGCAGCGACGACTGGCTCTCGACCGCCAATCACGCCGCCAACGGCAAGCAGGCCGTCGCAGGCTGAATCCCGAACCCAAAGGCCTGCCACATCCCGAACCCGAAGGCTTGCCACCCTGCCCGCCGGTGGCCCCTTGACGGGACCCCTCTACTGGCCCGGGTCGGTGACCCCCACGATGGGCTCGAACCCGTTGACCTGGTCCAAGCGGACATCGGCCCCGGTGTGGGGTGCGTCGACCATCACCCCGTTGCCGACGAAGATCCCGACGTGGCTGACGTCGTGGGGCCCGGTGCCGAAGAAGACCAGGTCACCGGGCACGACGGCCTGGCCCGGGGCCACCGCCGGACCTGCGTCGTACTGCTCCTGGGCCGTCCTCGGCAGCTGGATCCCGACGGCGTCGTAGACGAACTGGACGAGCCCCGAGCAGTCGAAGCCGTGGGTCGACTCGCCACCCCAGACATACGGGGTGCCGATGTAGGAGAGCGCAAGCTGGACGGCACGCTGCTGGGAAAGCGTCTCACCGCTCACCGCCTGGCCGGTCTGGTTGTCGATGAGGTCACAGCCGAGCTGGCCGCTGATGCCGTAGCCGTAATTGGGGATAACACCGCCGCCCGAAAGGCTGGTGGCCGGCGGGACGGGGGTCGTCGTCGAGGGCACGCCGGTGGTGGGGGTGCTCCCCGACGTGGTGCCCCCGGAGCTCGCCGACCCGCCGGTCCCGGAGGTGGCGCCGTTGCCGGTGCTGCCAGAGCCCCCCGTGCCCGGCACCGAGGGTGCGGTCGGCAGGCCGGGCACCGGTAGGGAGGGGAGGCTCGGCAACGCAGGAACGGTGTAGGTGTACTGGTCGGCCGAGGTGCTGGCGCTGAGCGACGGCAGGACCAGGACGTGGATGTCGACCGTCCCGACGCCCGGTGGCGAGGTGGCGGTGATCTCATCGTCGGAGACCACCGAGAACCCGAGCGCGGGGACCACCCCGAAGGTGACCGCCGTGGTCCCGGTGAACCCCGAGCCGGTGATCGTGACCGGGGTGCTGCCCGTGACCGGCCCGTAGGTGGGCGTCACCCCCGTGATCGTCGGCGCCACCGAGGAGAGCAGGCCGGTGAGCACGACCGTGCGGCGCTCGGCGAACGCCCCCGCCGCCTGCTGGAGCGGGCCGGACCCGGCGCATGCGGGGACCATGGCGTTCGGGGTCGTCGAGAGCGTGGGGGCGGCCGACGACGACGGGCGGTGGGTCAGCCCCGGCCACGCCGAGGCCGCGAAGCTGTGGTCGGGGGGCGCCTGGGGCGCCGAGCCCGACATGACCGGCCCGACGACGACCGCCACCAGGGCTCCGAGCCCGAGGACGCCGAGTGGCCAACGCAGGCGCTGGCCCCAATCCGAGCGGTAGGCCCGGCCGACCAGGCGCGCCGGTCGCTCAAGCACCGGCGCAGCCCTCTTCCGGAGGGGGCCGAAGGCTCGAGAGAGGAGCGATCCCCCGAAGCGTCCCATCGAAGAGGAGAACTGCCCGGAGGTCGCGATCTTGCGGTCATTCGGGCAGATGGCGGCGCGCCCTGCCCGTGTAGCAACCTTCTGGGCGCCGCCCAGATCCCGAGGAGCACCCGTGCCGAACCCATCCATCCGCGAGCTCGCCGAACGCCACTGGCGGGGCGAGGGCGACCTGCAGTTCGAGCACCACCCGGTGACGCCGGTGGCCCAGCGTGAGGCCGAGGAGATCCTCGACGGAGTGCTCTATCTGAAGAGCGTCGCGTCGGTCACCGCCGTCGACACCGGCGACGGACTCCTGTGCCTCGACACCGGCGGTCCCTACGACGCGGACATCGTGTTCCAGGGGGTGCGGCGCTGGCGCCCCGACGACCGGCTCGCACTGGCGGTCTTCTCCCACCACCACATCGACCACGTGTTTGGGACGCGCCGCTTCGAAGCCGAGGCGCGCGAACGTGGTTGGACGCCGCCCGTCGTCTACGCCCATGAGGCGATGCCGGCGAACTTCGACCGCTACGAGCGCACCCTCGGATGGAACACGGCGATCAACAAGCGCCAGTTCGCGCTGCCGATCGACACCTTCTCGTGGCCCACCGGCTACCGGCGGCCCGACGTCACCTACGCCGATGCCATCACCGTCTCCCAAGGAGGGGTCACCGTCGAGATGCACCACGGGCGCGGGGAGACAGACGATGCGACGTGGACCTACGTCCCCGAGCTCGGCCTGCTCCATCCGGGCGACCTGTTCATCTATGCCGTCCCGAACGCCGGCAACCCCCAGAAGGTGCAGCGATACCTGAGCGACTGGGCGGTCGCACTCCGCACGATGGCGGCGCTCGGTGCCGAGGTGATGGTGTCCGGGCACGGGCTGCCCATCTTCGGAGCCGAGCGCATCGAGGCGGCGCTCACCGACACCGCCGAGCTGCTCGACTCGATCGAGGACCAGACCCTCGCGCTCATGAACCAGGGCTGCACCCTCGACCGGGCGATCCATGAGGTCGAGGTGCCCCGGCACCTCCTCGACAAGCCGTACCTCCGCCCCGTCTACGACCATCCCCAGTTCCTGGTTCGCAACGTCTGGCGGCGCTACGGGGGTTGGTATGACGGGGAACCCGACAACCTGTTGCCCGCGCCGCGCGCCGAGCAGGCGCACGCCTGGGTGACCCTCGCCGGCGGGATCGGCGTCGTCGTCGCGAGGGCGCTCGAGTTGGCCGACGCCGGAGACCACCGCCTCGCCTGCCATCTCGTCGAGGCGGCCGTCATCGTCGAACCCGGATCCTCCGAGGTCCACGCCGCCCGGGCGAGGATCTACGAGGAGCGGGCGGCCGAGCAGGAATCCTCGATGGCCCGCAACATCCTCCGCCACGCTGCCCTCGCCAGCCAGGCCGGCCGGCGCGACCTGGCCGGGAACTATTGAGCGGTCCTCAGCCGCTGAGTGCGCCCGAGAGGCCGGCGCCGGCCCGCTCGAGCTCGGCGAGCTGCTGGTCGACCATGCGCCGGTGGTCCTCCTGGTCCCCCTTG
>DAHUYG010000022.1 GCA_027315315.1 Acidimicrobiaceae bacterium
GTCGGCTCGGTGAGACCGCTGCGCAACGCCGCATCCTGGATGCTCAGATCTGCCATGAGGACAGCAAACCAGACCTCGAGCGCTTGAAGTCAAGGGCCGACCCCGGACTTCTCGATTCCTGCTCGCGCCGCGGGTACCGCGACCGCGCCGGGCTACGAGGAGCCGACCGTCTGGGTGGCCTCATCGACGAGAACCGGATGGTCGGAAGGGCCTGGGCGGCCGGGTTCTCGGCGCCCACAGGCGACACCGGAGGGCCTCTCTCGTGAGCTCAGCTGTCGAGGTAGCGCACCACGGCCATCACCCTTCGCTGGTGGCGCTCGTCGTCTGCTGGGAGATCGAGCTTCATGAAGATGTTCGACACGTGCTTTTCGACGGCGCCCGAAGACACGACGAGCCGCTCGGCGATGGAGCGGTTCGAGTGGCCTTCGGCCATGAGGCCGAGCACCTCGTTCTCCCTGGGGGTGAGCCTTGCCAGCGGATCGGCCTTGTGGGTGCGGGCGAGGAGCTGGCGGACCACTTCGGGGTCGATGGCCGAGCCGCCGGCTACCACCCGCTCGACCGCGTCGAGGAACTCGGCCACGTCGGCGGCCCGGTCCTTCTGCGCATTTCGGTGATTCCGTCGTGGGCCGGCCGCGCCGGCGAGCAGTGGCCGCAGGGCGCCGAGCTCGAGGTCGAACAGCACCCGTCGGGACTCCGTGTCGTGCCAGGCGTCGTAGCGCTCCGCGAGGTCCTCGAGGGCCTGTGCGCTGGGGTTGGCTTTGGCCCGCACGCCGGTCCTCCCCATGGTCGGCTCCCGCTCCGCGCTCGGTCCGTCAGCGCCTACTATTCTATGGATCTATGGATCATGATCCGGGGCGCCGTGCCGATCTCTACGAGCAGCTGGCGCGCATCGGCAAGGTGGTCGTGCACCCAAAGCGGATCGAGCTGCTCGACCTGCTCTGCCAGGCCGAGCGCAGCGTGGAGGCGCTCGCCGAGGCGACCGGGCTCAAGCTGACGACGGCCTCGGCGCACCTGCAGGTGATGCGCCAGGCACGCCTCGTCGAGACCCGCCGGGAGGGGACCCGCGTCTTCTACCGCGCCGCGGGCGAGGAGGTCTGCCGCTTCGTCGGCGCGCTGGGCGACCTCGCCCGGGCCCGCCTCGCGGAGGTCGACCAGATCCTGCGCTCGCTCGGCGCCGACGCGGCGGGCACCGAGCGGGTCAGCCGGGACGAGCTCTTGGCGCGAGCGCGTGCCGGGGAGGTCGTGGTGCTCGACGTGCGGCCCGCAGAGGAGTACTCGGCCGGGCACATCCCTGGTGCCCGCTCGTTCCCCCTGGAGCACCTCGAAGCCCGCCTCAACGAGCTCGACCCGGCCGTCGAGGTCGTCGCCTACTGCCGCGGGCCGCTGTGCCTCCTCGCCCCGGAGGCCGTCGCGCTGCTTCGGGGCCGGGGGCGAAGGGCGCGCTGTCTGGAGGACGGCCTGCCCGAGTGGCGCCAGGCCGGCCTCCCGGTCGAAGCGGGCATCGTTCACAACGGCGGATCGAGCGGCCGGAACGAGCACCGCAGCCCTCGCCGGGACCACCGCGCCCGGCGATCGCCGGCGGTCGGGGGGCCGTCATGACGAGCGAGAGCTCGCCCGTCATCTACCTCGACCACAACGCGACCACGCCGCTCGCGCCAGAGGTGGCCGAGGCCATGGAACCGTACCGCGGCGCCGAGCTCGGCAATCCCTCGAGCGAGCACGCGCTCGGACGGCGCGCCCGCCAAGCGGTCGACGAGGCCCGAGCAGCCGTCGCCGCCTCGGGGGTGCTCGACCTCGACTTCGCGCTCGCCGGGCTCGGACACGACGTGGCGCTCGTCACCGTGATGCTCGCCCAGAACGAGACCGGTGCCCTCGTGCCTGTCGCCGAGCTGGCTGCCGGCGCCCGGGGTCACGGGGCGGTCGTCCACACCGACGCCGCCCAGGCGGTCGGCAAGATCCCCGTCTCGGTCGACGACCTGGGTGTGGACCTGCTGTCGATCGCCGCCCACAAGTGCTACGGCCCAAAGGGCGTCGGCGCCCTCTACGTCCGGCGGGGCACGCCACTCTCACCACTTGTCGTCGGGGCCGGCCAGGAGGGCGGCCTGCGTCCCGGGACCGAGAACGTGGCGGGCATCGTCGGCCTCGGCGCAGCCGCCCGCCTCGCCTTGGACCACCTCGAGGCCGACGCCGCTGGGATCGCCCAGCTCCGAGACGAGCTGTGGACGGCACTGTCGGCGAGGGTGGACGGGACCCTACGCCACACCCCCGACGACGCCTGCCTACCGAACACGCTGCTGGTGTCGTTCCCCGGCGTCCTCGGCGCCGACGTCCTTGCCCGGGTCCCGCAGATCGCGGCGTCCACGGGCTCCGCCTGCCACGCCGGCGAGCACACACCGAACGCGACGCTCCTCGCCATGGGCGTCGCCTCCGACGTCGCCCTCGGCGCGGTGCGGCTCTCGCTCGGTCGCGGCACCACCCGGGCCGACGTCGAAGCGGCCGTCGAGCTGCTCGCCGGCGCCCATGGGGCCCTTGTCGCCGCTCAGCCGTCACCGACCAGATCCGGCACAAGCAAAGGAACGCCCCGATGAAGATCCTCGTCGTCTTGAACGACCCGCCCTATGGCACCGAACGGTCCTACAACGGCCTGCGCCTCGCCGGCGCGCTCTCCAAGCGCGACGGCGTCGAGGTGCGGGTGTTCCTCTTCGGCGACGC
>DAHUYG010000011.1 GCA_027315315.1 Acidimicrobiaceae bacterium
AGCGCGTCCGGGCCGAGGTCGACGAGGCCTACCCGGACCGCGTGCTGCTCGCCGAGGCCAACCAGTGGCCCGCCGACGTGGTCGAGTACTTCGGCGACGCCGAGACCGGCGGCAACGAGTGCCACATGGCGTTCCACTTCCCGCTGATGCCGCGGATCTTCATGGCGGTGCGGCGCGAGCAGCGCTACCCGATCTCGGAGATCCTGGCCCAGACCCCGGCCATCCCGGCCAGCTGCCAGTGGGGCATCTTCCTGCGCAACCACGACGAGCTGACGCTGGAGATGGTCACCGACGACGAGCGCGACTACATGTACGCCGAGTACGCCAAGGATCCCCGGATGAAGGCCAACATCGGGATCCGGCGCCGCCTGGCCCCGCTGCTGGAGAACGACAGGAACCAGCTCGAGCTGTTCACCGCGCTGCTGCTGTCGCTGCCGGGCTCGCCCGTCATGTACTACGGCGACGAGATCGGGATGGGCGACAACATCTATTTGGGCGACCGCAACGCCGTGCGCACGCCCATGCAGTGGGACAGCGACCGCAACGCGGGGTTCTCGAGCGCCAATCCCCAGCGCCTGTACCTGCCGGTGATCATCGATCCGGAGTACCACGCACAGGCGATCAACGTGGCGGCCCAGCAGGAGAACCCCAACTCCCTGCTCTGGTGGATGAAGCGGATGATCGGGCTCCGCCAGCGCTACCGGGTATTCGGCGAGGGCGCGCTCGAGGTGCTGCGCTCGGACAATCGCAAGGTGTTCTCCTACCTCCGCCTGCTCGGCGACGAGCAGGTGCTCGTGGTGGTGAACCTGTCGCGCTTCGCGCAGTGCGTCGAGCTCGACCTGTCCAAGTACCGCGGCAAGATCCCCGTCGAGCTCTTCGGGAACCAGCCGTTCCCGGCAATCGGCGACCTCCCGTACTTCATCACGCTCGGGCCCCATGGCTTCTATTGGTTCTCCCTCGAGCGCGAGCGGATGGAGTCTGAGTCGCCCCTGCCGGTCTTCAGCGTCCCGGGGGAGTGGCAGACGCTCTTCTCCGGACGGGCCCGGCGCCAGCTCCAGGCGTTCTTGCCCCGCTACATCGCCGAGCGCCGGTGGTTCGCCCACAAGACGCGCAAGATCACCTCGGCCACCGTGGTCGACACGGTCCCGGTCGGCGCGGCGCGCAGCCGCGGTGGGCCGGCCCTCGCCCAGTTCGTGGTCGTGCGGGTCGAGCTCGACTTTGGGGAGTCCGAGCACTACGCGTTGCCGCTCGGCTTCGCACCCGGCGAGGACGGCGACGAGCTGTGTCGCTGGCATCCCGAGTCGGTGCTGGCCGAGCTGCACGCGGGCGGGGTCCGGGGCGTGCTCTACGACGCAATCTTCGAGAAGGACTTCACGAGGACGATGGTCGAACTCATGATCAACCGTCGGACGCTGTCGGGCGCCGGTCGCATCGTCGGGGTGCCCACGCCGTTCCGGCGGCTCGCCGGGCGCATCGATCCGGACACCCCGGTCACCCCGCTCACCGCCGAGCAGTCGAACAGCTCGGTCAACCTGGCCGACCGGGCCATCTTCAAGCTGATCCGGCGATTCGAGCCCGGGGTCAACCCCGGAGTCGAGCTGGGCCGCTTCCTCGGCGAGCGGGCCCACTTCTCCCGCTCGCCCAGGGTGATCGGGAGCATCGAGTACCAGCCTTCGGGTGTCGGCGCGGCGGCGTCGACCGTGGCGGTGCTCGAGGAATTCGTCCCCAACGAGGGCGACGGGTGGAGCTATCTCGTCGACGCGCTCGTCCACGGCCTCGAGGACTTCCTCGCGACCTCCCACGGCGAGGTCCCGGCGGACGAGACCCCGCCGAGCCTGCTGGCGGTGCGCGGGAGGGATCTCGCGCCGGGCCATCCCCTCGTCGGGCCGCACGTCGAGTGGGCGTCGCTGCTCGGTCGCCGCACGGCGGAACTGCACCACACCCTCGCATCGGACCCATCCGACCCCGATTTCGCCCCCGAACCGCTCACCGCGATGGACCGTCAGGCGATGTTCCACGGTGCCCGCGTGCTCGTGCGGCGCGCCCTGCGCCAGGCGGCCGGGCTGCGGGAGCGCTCGGCGCTCGTGAACGAGGTCCTCGGCCGCGAGGCCGAGATCGTGGGGCGCCTCCGCTCGATCGTGTCGCTCCCGCTCGAGGCCGAACGGATCCGCTGCCACGGCGACTTCCACCTGGGCCAGGTGCTCTGGACCGGGAAGGACTTCATGATCATCGACTTCGAGGGCGAACCGACCCGCTCGATCGGCCAGCGGCGGCTGAAGCGGCCGGCCGCGGCCGACCTGGCCGGCATGATCCGCTCGCTGCACTACGCCTCGCGTGTGGCGGCCCTGCAGGTGACCCGGGAGCTGCCCGGCTCGGTCGCCTCCGTCGAGCCGTCGCGCCTCGAGTCCTGGCTGACGCTGTGGTACCGGTGGGTGGCGGGGACCTACCTGGCCTCGTATCTCGAGCACTCCGCCGACGCCGCCTTCCTGCCCGAGGACCGGGATCAGCTCGCCGGGCTGCTCGACTTCTTCCTGATCGAGAAGGCGATCTACGAGCTCAGCTACGAGGCCAACAGCCGACCCGACTGGGTGGAGGTCCCGGCCCTCGGGCTGCTCGACATGTTGGAGACCCCGCCGTGAGCGGGCGAGCGATCCCGAGCGACCTCGAGGCCCTCGCGCGCCTCGCCGGCGTGCAGACCGAGTACCGCGCCCACAGCGGACAGATCGTGAGGGTCGACCCCGAGACCGTGCTCGGGGTGTTGAGCGCGCTCGGCCTGCCGGTGTCGCGGGTCGAGGACGTAGCCCCAGTCCTCGCCGAGGCCCGCATGGCCCGGAGCGCGCGCTTGCTCGAGCCGGTGCTCGTCCAGCGCGGCGGCGAGGCGACGGCGTCGATCCCGAGCGCGGCCGCCGCCGATCCGGCGGGCTGGTCCATGACGCTCACCTGCGAGGACGGTCGCAGCGGGCGGGGGCGGCTCGCCGATCTCCTGGTCGCGGGCTCGAGCGAGGGCCCCCTGGCGCGGCTGCCGACCCCCGGGGGCGAGGCCATCGCCCCCGGCTACCACGAGGTCGCCCTCGAGGGGCCGGGCCTCGTCGAACGCGCCCTACTCGTCGCGGCGCCGAGGTGCCCCGAGCCCCGGCGCGGTTGGGGGGTGTTCATGCCCCTCTACGCCCTGCGCACCGGCTCGGACTGGGGTTCGGGGAGCTATCCCGATCTCGGGGCGCTCGGGCGTTGGACCCGCTCGGTGGGCGGCGCGTTCGTCGGCATGCTGCCGCTGTACCCGGCCTTCTTGGACCCGCCGTGCGATCCGAGCCCGTACCTGCCGGTGACGCGCCTCGGGGTGAACGAGCTCTACGTGGATCCCACCTCGGTCCCCGAGCTCGAGTCGGCCCCGGCGGCCCGGGCGCTCCTCGGCTCGGCGGATTTCCTCGCCCGGGTGGCGGGGGCGCGGCAATCCGAATCGGTGCCCTACGAGGAGCTGACCTGCCTGCGGCGCGAGGCCATCGAGGCGATCGCCCGGGAGCTCCTCGCGAGCGGCCGCGGGGAAGCCGAGTTGGTGGGTTTCGCCGAGCGCCGGCCCGACATGCTCGCCTACGCGCGGTTCCGAGCGAGCGGGGAGCGCCACGGGCGCGACTGGCGTTCGTGGCCCGCCGGGGCTGCCGACGGCGCCCGGGAGGCCCCGCTCGCCGATCCCGTCGTCCGCTACCACCTGTGCGCCCAGTGGCTCGCCCATCGCCAACTCGCCGAGGCAGCCGAGGCGGCCGACCTCTACGGCGACCTGCCCGTCGGGGTCCATCCGCTCGGCTTCGACCCGTACTTCGAGCCCGGGGCCTTCGCGACCGGCGCCCAGGGCGGAGCCCCGCCCGACGGCTTCTACGCGGGCGGCCAGGCCTGGGCGCTCCCGCCGCTGCACCCCGAGGGGATCCGGACCCAGCGCTACCGGCACCTGATCGCCGTGCTGCGCAGCGCCTTCGCCCATCTGAGGACCATCCGGGTGGATCACGTCATGGGGCTGCACCGCATGTACTGGATCCCCGATGGTCACGACGCCCGCCACGGCGCGTATGTGTCCTATCGCGCCGACGAGCTGCGGGCGGTCGTCGCCCTCGAGGCCCATCGCGCCGGCGCGGTCGTTGTCGGCGAGGATCTCGGCACCGTCGACGCGTCGGTCCGCGAGGCGATGGCTGCGGATCGCATGCTTCGCACCTGGGTCTTCGAATTTAAGACCTCGTCGGCGGAGCCCTTGCCCGAGCCGCCGGCCGAATGCATCGCCTCGGTCGGGAGCCACGACGTGCCCCGCTTCGCCGCCTTCTGGCGCGGCGCCGATCCCGGCGAGCCCAACGACACCGAGGACCTCCTGGCGGGGCGCATCGACGCCGATCGGGCCCGCGAGCGGACGGCGTGGCGCCGGTCGCTCGCGGCATCCCTCGGCCTCGACGTCGACGCCGCGGCGGCGGCCACCCCGGAGTCCGAGCGGCTGGCCCTCCAGGGGATTCTCGGGCAGCTGACGGCGAGCCCCGCCCCCCTCGTGCTCGTCGACCTCCAGGACCTGTGGGGCGAGATCGAGCAGGAGAATCGCCCCGGCACCGGGCCGGAGGCCGCCAACTGGCGCCACCGGAGCCGGCTCGACCTGGACCAGCTGGAGACCGATCCACAGGTGGGCGCGCTGTGCTCGCTCGTCGAGGGCGGCCGGGCCCTTCGGGCCCCGAGGGGGGCGTGCGTCTCGTGAGCGCCCGACGGCCACCGGCACCATGGGGCGTGAGCCGGATCGGCGAGCAGGACCTCTTCCTCTTCAACGAGGGGACCCACCGCAACCTGGCCTCCAAGCTCGGCGCGCACCTGGGCGAGCGGCCCGAGGACGGTGCGACCTTCGCGGTGTGGGCGCCGGCCGCCCGGGGCGTGGCGGTCATTGGCGACTTCAACGGATGGGACCCGGCGGCCGCCCCGCTCGAGGCTCGCGGCTCGTCGGGGATCTGGGAGGGCGGCGTGCCGGCGGCGCGCCACGGCGACGTCTACAAGTTCGCCGTGCGGGCCGCGGACGGCACGCTTCTCGAGAAGGCCGACCCCCTCGCGACGTTCTGTGAGGTGCCCCCGAGGACGGGCTCGGTGCTCTGGGACCTCGCCTACGAGTGGCGCGACGACGAGTGGATGCGCGGGCGGGGCGCGCGGGCCGGCCTCCCCAGCCCCATCAGCATCTACGAGGTCCACCTCGGCAGCTGGTGGCGGGAGTGGGGAGCCCCGGCTCGGCTGCCCGGCTACCGGGAGCTCGCGCCCCGGCTCATCGAGCACGTGACCGAGCTCGGCTTCACCCACGTGGAGTTCCTGCCGCTCATGGAGCATCCCTTCTATGGATCGTGGGGCTACCAGGTCACCGGGTTCTTCGCACCGAGCAGCCGATACGGGACGCCCCAGGAGCTGATGGCGCTCGTCGACGACCTGCACCAGGCGGGGATCGGGGTGATCTTCGACTGGGTGCCCTCGCACTTCGCCACCGACGCGTTCTCCCTCGGGCGCTTCGACGGCACGCACCTCTACGAGCACGCGGATCCGGTGCGCGGGATCCACCCCGACTGGAACAGCTATGTCTTCAACTACGCCCGCCACGAGGTGCGCAGCTTCCTCGCCTCCTCGGCCGAGCATTGGCTCGCCCGGTACCACGCCGACGCGTTGCGGGTCGACGGGGTGGCCTCCATGCTCTACCTGGACTACTCGCGCAAGGAAGGGGAATGGTCTCCGAACGTGTACGGCGGACGCGAGGACCTCGACGCGGTCGGGTTCCTCCGGCAGCTGAACTCGGGCATCTACCTCGACCATCCCGACGTGCAGGTGATCGCCGAGGAGTCGACCGCCTGGCCGGGGGTCTCCCGCCCGGTCGACGCGGGGGGCCTCGGGTTCGGGCTCAAGTGGGACATGGGCTGGATGCACGACACCCTGGGCTACCTCGCGCACGATCCGATCCACCGCCGCTACCACCACGGCGAGCTGACCTTCCGCTCCGTCTACGCCTTCGACGAGCACTTCGTCCTGCCGCTCTCCCACGACGAGGTGGTCCACGGCAAGGGCTCGCTCGTGAACAAGATGCCCGGCGACGCCTGGCAGAAGCTGGCCAACCTCCGGCTGCTCTACGGGTACCAGTACGGGGTGCCGGGAAAGAAGCTCCTCTTCATGGGGGCGGAGCTCGCGACCGGGCGCGAATGGGACCACGAGAGCGGCCTCGACTGGGGCCTCCTCGAGGACCCGGCCCATGCCGGGGTCGCCCGCTACCTCGCCGACCTGAACCGGCTCTACCGGGAGCTGCCGGCGCTCCACGAGCGAGACAGCGATCCCTCGGGCTTCGAATGGGTCCAACACGACGACGCCGAGACCAGCATCGTCAGCTTCCTCAGGCGCTCGAATGTCGGTGTGGTGCTCGTGGTCTGTAACTTCACCCCGGTGTCCCGCCACAACGTGCACGTCGGGGTCCCCGAGCCGGGCCGGTGGGTCGAGCGCATCAACAGCGACGCCCACGAGTACGGGGGGAGCGGCCAGGGGAACTTCGGCGGGGTCGAGGCCCAACCGGTGCCCTGGCACGGCCGCCCCCGCCTGTTGACCCTCAGCGTCCCGCCCCTCGGCTGCCTGTTCCTCTCGCCGGAGTGAGTGGGTCGAGCTTCTAGGTGTCGCTTCCCGTGGTCATCGAGAGCGGCCTTGCCGCGCGCCTCGCCGGCGGTGCTCCGGCGCTCGGCGCCACGCCCCTCCCCGACGGGCGGACCCGGTTCGTCGTGTGGGCGCCGACGGCGGTGCGGGTCCAGGTCCGCCTGGGCGACGGCCGCTCCTTCGACCTCGACCCGGCCGAGCAGGGCTACCACGCCGGCATCGCCCCGGACTGCAGGCCGGGGGCGACCTACCGCTACTGCCTCGACGGCGGCGACGAGCTGGCCGACCCGGCCTCCCGCCACCAGCCCGAGGGGGTGCTCGGCCCCTCGGCGGTCGTCGATCTCGGGGCACACCGTTGGGCCGACGCCGGGTACCGCGCTGCGCCGCTGTGGGAGCAGGTGATCACCGAGGTGCACATCGGGACCCTCAGCGCCGGCGGCACCTTCGACTCGGCGATCGACGCGCTCGATCCGCTCGCCGAGGTCGGGTTCGGGGCGGTCGAGATCATGCCGGTCGCCGAGTTCCCCGGCGCACGCAACTGGGGCTACGACGGCGTCTTCCCGTTCTCGGTCCAGTCCACCTACGGCGGCCCGGCGGGGCTCCAGCGCCTCGTCGACGCGTGTCATGGCCGCGGCCTGGCGGTGATCCTCGACGTCGTGCACAACCACATCGGCCCGGTCGGCAACGTGCTCGGAGCATTCGGTCCCTACTTCACCGACCGCTACAGCACCCCCTGGGGGCCGGCCCTCAACTTCGACGGGGCCGAGTCGGACCACGTGCGGGCCTACTTCTTGGAGAGCGTGACCCAGTGGTTCGTCGACTACCACATCGACGCCCTGCGCCTGGACGCCATCCACTCGATCCTCGACATGACCGCCACCCCGTACCTGGCCGAGCTCAGCGACCTCGCAGCCCACCTGAGCGAGCGCCTCGGGAGGCCCTGCATCCTCATCGCCGAGAGCGCCGACAACGACCCGCGGGTGGTGACCCCGCGGGCGTCCTCGGGCCTCGGCATGGACGCCCAGTGGAACGACGACTTCCATCACGCCCTCCACGTCGCCCTCACCTCGGAGCAGATCGCGTACTACGCCGACTACGGCCGGGTGGAGGACCTCGCGAGGGCGATCAACGACGGCTTCGTGCTCCAGGGCGAGTACTCCGAGTACCGCCGCCGCCACCACGGTGCGCCCTCCGGGGCGCTCGAGCCCGAGCGCTTCGTGGTGTTCGCCCAGAACCACGACCAGGTCGGCAACCGGCCCCGCGGCGAGCGACTGTCGGTCCTGGTGTCGCCGGACGCGCTGTGCCTGGCCGCGGGCCTGGTGCTCCTCAGCCCGGGGATCCCGCTCCTCTTCATGGGCGACGAGTACGGCGAGACGGCGCCCTTCGCGTACTTCGTCGACCACCCCGACCCCGGGCTCAACGAGAAGGTGCACGAGGGCCGGCACGCCACGCTGCGCTCGATGGGCTTCGACGAGGAGCCCATGGACGAGGCGGCCGAGTCGACGTTCTGCGCCGCCGTCTTGGACCCGAAGAGACGAGAGGCCTCCGGCCACCGCGAGGTGCTCGCCCTGCATCGGCGGCTGATCTCGCTGCGCCAGGCCCATCCGGCGCTCGCCCGCTCGAGGAGGGTCGACGTCTCGGCCTCGGTGCACGGCGCGGTGCTGACCCTCACCCGGCGCGACCCGTCGGGATCGGTGGTGGCGCTCTTCAACGTGGGCACCGAGCGCGCCGTCGCGCTCGCGCCGTCGCTCGTCGCTGGCGCCGGCCCGGCGGGCACGACGAGGTGGCATCGCCTGTTCGACTCGGCCGAGCCCGAGGTGGGCGGCGGTGGGGCGCTCCAGCCCGCCGAGGCCTCCCCGGGGGACCCGCTCTCGCTCGCCCCCTTCGCCTTCTGCGTCTACGGCAGCGCCCCGGCCCGCCCGGCCGGTGAGCCGTGAGGGTCTGGCCGGGGAGCCCGCACCCGCTCGGCGCCACCTGGGACGGTGGGGGGGTCAACTTCGCCCTGTTCTCGCAGCACGCGACCTCCGTCGAGCTGTGCCTCTTCGACGACCCGCTCGCGGCTGAGCCGACGGCCACGGTCCTCCTGCCGGAGTCGACCGACCGGGTCTGGCACGCGTACCTGCCAGACGTGCAGCCGGGCGCGCTCTACGGCTACCGGGTCGACGGGCCCTACGAACCCGGGCAGGGGCATCGCTTCAACCGCAACAAGCTGCTCATCGACCCCTACGCCAAGGCGGTCACGGGGTCGATCCAGTGGTCCGACGAGCTCTTCGGCTACACGATCGGCGACCCGGCGGCCGACCTCTCCTTCGACCCGCGCGACTCCGCGGCGAACATGCCCAAGGGCCAGGTCATCGACCCCGCGTTCAGCTGGGGCGACGACCGGCCGCCCCACACGCCGTGGAACCGCACCGTCGTCTACGAGGCCCACGTGCGCGGCATGACCATGCGCCACCCCGGGGTGCCCGAGCACCTACGGGGCACCTACCTCGGCATGGCGTCGGACGCCGTCATCGACCATCTCCTCTACCTCGGGGTCACCGCGGTCGAGCTCATGCCGGTGCACCAGTTCGCGGCCGACCGCCACCTGGTGGAACGGGGGCTCACCAACTACTGGGGCTACAACTCGATCGGCTTCCTCGCGCCCCACGATGGCTACGCCACCGGGGGCCTCGGCCAGCAGGTGAGCGAGTTCAAGTCGATGGTCCGGGTCCTGCACCGCGCCGGTCTCGAGGTCATCTTGGACGTGGTCTTCAACCACACCGGCGAGGGCAACCACATGGGCCCCACCCTCTCGCTGCGGGGGATCGACAATGCGTCGTACTACCGGCTCATGGCCGATGAGCCCCGCTACTACCTGGACTTCACCGGGACCGGGAACAGCCTCAACATCTTGCACCCGAGGACGATGGGCCTCATCACCGACAGCCTCCGGTACTGGGTGACCGATATGCACGTCGACGGCTTCCGGTTCGACCTCGCGCCGGTGCTCGTGCGCGGCTACGAGGGCGGCCCTCCGAGCGCCTTCTTCGAGATCATCCAGCAGGACCCGGTGCTCTCGACGGTGAAGCTGATCGCCGAGCCCTGGGACGCCGGGCCCGACGGCTACCAGCTGGGGCGGTTCCCTGCGGGCTGGTCGGAATGGAACGGCGCCTTCCGCGACTGCGTGCGGCGGTTCTGGCGGGGCGACGCCGGGCAGGTCCCCGAGCTCGCGTCGCGGCTCACCGGCTCGCGTGAGATCTTCGCCCCGAACGGGCGCCGCACGTATGCCAGCGTCAACTTCGTGACCTGCCACGACGGGTTCACCCTCACCGACCTCGTCAGCTACGACCACAAGCACAACGAGGCCAACGGCGACGACAACACCGACGGCACCGAGGAGAACTTCAGCCGCAACTGGGGGGTCGAGGGGATCACCGAGTCGGTGCGCACCCAGCGGGTCCGGGACAGGATGAAGCGCAACCTGCTCACCACCCTCTTGTTGTCCCAGGGCGTGCCCATGCTCCTCGGCGGCGACGAGATCGGCCGGACCCAGTTCGGCAACAACAACGCCTACTGTCAGGACAACGAGATCAGCTGGCTCGACTGGGTCGTCGGCACCACCGGCCGGGACTTCACCAACTTCGTCCACGACCTGATCCAGATCATGGCCCGCAACCCCATCCTCAGGCGCAGGAACTTCTTCACCGGCGAGCCGGTGGCCGGCGGGAGCACCAAGGACGTCACCTGGCTCCGACCCGACGGACAGGAGATGACCGACGCCGAGTGGTCCAACCCCGAGAACCGCACGATCGGCATGCTCCTGCTCGGCCGGGCGGCCGACGAGGTCGATTCGCTCGGTCGCTCCGAGCGCGGTGAGACGCTGCTCGTGCTGCTGAACGCCGGGCACACCTCGCGCCCGTACACGTTGCCCACGATCGACTGGCCGGGCCGTTGGGAGGAGCTGCTCAGCACGCTGCGACCGATGGGCTCGTTCCCGCGTCCGGTGCGCGCCGCCGCCGTCAACCTCGGCGCCCAATCGAGCCTCCTGCTCCGACACACCGAGCGACCCGAGCCTTGAGCGCGCGGCCCCGACCGCTCGGCTCGACCTACCGCCTGCAGCTGCACGGCATTGGGTTCGAGGGCGCGCGGCGCATCGTCGGCTATCTGCACGACCTCGGTGTCGAGACGCTCTACGTCTCCCCAATCCTGGCCGCGGTGCCGGGGAGCACCCACGGCTACGACGTGGTGGATCCCGCCCGGCTCGACCCCGCCCTCGGTTCGCCCGAGGAGTTCGCGGCGCTCCTCGACGAGCTCGGGTCCCGCGACATGCGGCTCCTCATCGACGTCGTCCCCAACCATATGGCCACCGCCCCGGAGAACCACTGGTGGTGGGGCGTGCTCGAGCGCGGCGAGGAGGCGTCGAGTGCGCCCTTCTTCGACATCGACTGGGCGCGGGCCGGGCACAAGGTGGTCCTCGCGGTCCTCGGCGCCCCGCTCGACGAGCTCCTCGCCGAGGGAGCGGTCGTCGTCGACCCGGCCGCCGGGACCCTCTCGGCGGGCGGCGCTGCCTATCCCATCGATCCGGCGACGTTCGAGCCCGCAGGCGAACCGGCCGAGGTGCTCGAGCGCCAGCACTACCGCCTCGCCTATTGGCGGGTCGGGCCCCGCGAGGTCAACTACCGCCGGTTCTTCGACATCGACCAGCTGATCGGGGTGCGCGTCGAGGACCCCGAGGTCTACCGGGCGACCCATGCGTTCGTGGTCCAGGTCGCGGCCGACGGCCGGGTGGCGGGCCTGCGGGTCGACCATGTCGACGGCCTCGCGGATCCGGCCGGCTACCTGCGGCGCCTGCGCGACGACCTCGACGCGACGCGCGAGGAGCCGGCGCAGATCCTCGTCGAGAAGATCCTGGGTGCCGGCGAGTCGCTGCCCGCAGGCTGGGCGGTCCAGGGCACCACCGGCTACGAGTTCGCGGCGCTCACGACCCGGCTCTTCGTCGATCCGGACGGCGCGCGGTCGCTGGCGCGGCTCGGGGCCGAGCTCACCGGCGAACGGCGGGACTTCGACGAGATCGCGCGCCAGGCCCGCCGCGAGGTGCTCCTCTCCCTCTTTCCGGGGCCGGCGGACCGCCTGGCCGAACGGGCCCACGCCGCCCTATGGCGCCGCCACCCCGGCTGCGACCTCACCTTCGACGCCGTGCGACGCGCCATCGGCGCCTTGGTCGCGCATCTCGACGTGTACCGCACGTACCTCGACGGCAAGGCCCGACCCGAGGACCGACGGCGTATCGAGCACGAGGCCCCCGAGGCCCGCCAGGACCTGGACGTCGAGGGCGCCCGCGCCCTCGACGCGCTGGCGAAGATGCTCTTTGACGAGCCCAGCGAGCCGGTCGCCATCGCGCTCGAGCAGCTGAGCAGCGCGGTGGCGGCCAAGGGGGTCGAGGACACCGCGTGCTACCGCTATCCCGGGCTGCTCGCGGCGGCCGAGGTCGGCGCGTCGCCGTCGCGCCCGGCGATCGACATCGACGGGTTCCACGCCGAGCTCGCGCTGCGGGCCAAGCGCAGCCCGGACGCGCTCAACGCGCTCTCGACCCACGACACGAAGCGCAGCGCCGACGCGAGGGCCCGTCTGGCCGCGCTCTCAGAGGTGCCCGAGGAGTGGTGCCGCCTGGTGCGTCGCTGGCATCGGCGGCTCGCCCAGCCGACGGGCGCAGGGCCCGATCCCTTCGACGAACTGTTCTTCTACCAGAGCGCCCTTGTGCTCTGGCCGCTCGGCGACGCTGCGCCCAGCGGGGAACTGGGTGAACGGCTCAAGGCGGCGATGACCAAGGCGGCCCGCGAGGCCAAGCGCTCGACGAGCTGGCGGGACCCCGATCCCGCCTACGAGGCGGTGCTCGAGGGATTCGTGGACCGGGCGCTCGCAGACGCCGGGTTCGCCGACGATCTCGGCCGGATCGCCGCCCGGCTGGGTCCGGCGGCGGCGACCTACTCGCTGGCGATGACGGTGCTGGCCGCGACCGCCCCGGGCGTGCCCGACGTGTACCAGGGGAGCGAGTGTTGGCATCTGGCGCTCATGGACCCCGACAACCGACGGCCGGTCGACCACGGGCTGGCGGCGGCCCAGTTGGCAGAACCGACCGAACCAGCCGACCTGGTCGGCCGCTGGGTCGACGGGCGGATCAAGCTGAAGGTGACCGCCGCGGTGCTCGGCTTGCGGCGTGCCCATCCGGGGGTCTTTGCCCGCGGGCGATATGTGGCCCTTGAGGCTCGAGGGCCCGAGCGGGATCGGGTCGTCGCGTTCGCGCGCCGCGCGGGGCGCGAGTGGGCCGTCACGATCGTGCCCCGCCGCGTGATCGGGCTCGCCGGGCCGCGTCGCTTCGCACTGGGCGAGGCATGGGGTGCCACTCGAGTGTTGCTCCCCGATGGCGCCCCGAGGGTGTTCATCGACGCACTGCGTGGCGCCGAGGTGCGCACGACGCGAGGCGCGCTCGTGGTCCGTGAGGTGCTCGAGGAGCTCCCGGTGGCCACCCTCATCGCGCGCAGTCCCTGAGGGGACGGATCTGAGGCGCCGACCATCGCTGCGGAAACTGTGGGGTGGCCGATGAGTAATGCGGGCACGGACGATGAAGCGGCCACCGAGATCATGTGGTCGTCCCGAGTGGACGATGATTTCGCTGCGACGAGCCTCGGTCCCGGGCGCACCTAGGGTCAAGACATGGACACCCCGACGGTCGAGGTCTACGACCGCAGCGCGAGTGAGTGGATCGCGCGCCGCGGCGAGGCCACCGACGGCCTCGGCCGACGCTTCCGCGAGCTGGCTGGTCCCGGGCCGGTGGTCGACCTCGGCTGTGGTGCCGGCCGCTACCTGGCCGAGATCGGTGTGCCGGTGGTGGGAGTGGACGCCAGCAGGTCCATGCTCGAGTTGGCCGCCCGCTCGGGTCGGCCTCTCGCGTCGGGTGACCTCGAGGCGCTCCCGTTCGCGTCCGGGACAATCGCCGGGGGATTCGCCCGGAACTCCTATCTGCATCTCCCCAAGGACCGGCTTGCTGGGGCCGTCGGCGAGCTCCGCCGGGTGCTGTGGCCCGGCGGACTGGTCTTCATGACCATGATCGAGGGCGGCTACGAGGGAAGGGACCTGCCGGGCGACGACTTCTCGGGTCGCTACTTCTCGTGCTGGGAGCGGGACGAGCTCGAGGCGCTGCTGGTGTCGGTCGGACTGCTCGAGGTGTCGGTCGAGCCCTACGGACGCAGGCGAGCGCGCGACCGCGGGCTGCTCGCGACGGCGAGGCGGTGAGTCAGGCCACCTCGGGCTCGAGGTCGAAGGCGCGCCACATCGTGGCGTAGCGGCCGCCGGCCGCCACCAGCTGGTCATGGGTGCCCACCTCGACGACCCGGCCAGCGTCCATGACGACGATCCGGTCGGCGCGTTTGGCGGTCTGGAGGCGGTGGGCGATGAGCACGGTGGTTCGCCCGCTCGAGACCACGCCCATCGCCCGGTTGACCTTGGCCTCGGTCGAGAGGTCGAGGTTGGACGTCGCCTCGTCGAGCAGCAGGATCGCCGGGTCGACCAGCTGGGCCCGGGCCAGGCACAGGAGCTGGCGCTGGCCGATCGAGAGCGAGCGGCCCCGCTCGGCCACCACCTTCAGGTAGCCGCCCACCGAGACGATGAAGTCGTGGGCGCCCACCGCGCGGGCCGCCGCCTCGACCTCGGCGTCGGAGGCCTCGGGTCGCCCGTAGGCGATGTTGTCCCGGATGGTGCCCCGGAAGAGAAATGGCTCCTGGGGCACGTAGCCGAGCTGACGGCGATAGGCGCCGGGGTCGAGCTGCGCGAGCTCGACCCCGTCGAGCGCGATCAGGCCGGCGCCGGGATCATAGAAGCGCGCGATGAGCTTCATGACCGTCGACTTGCCTGCGCCGGTCTCGCCGACGAGGGCGACCGTCTCGCCCGGGGCGATATCGAGGTCGACACCGCAGAGCGCGTCGTTGCGCGCGCCCGAGTAGCGGAACCGGACGTCGCTGAGAGTGACCCGCCCGCTGAGCCGGCCCGGGACGACCGGGTGCTCGGCCAGCGGCGTGTCGATCGGCGTGTTGAGGACCCCGCTGATCTTGCGCAGCCCGGCGGTTGCCTGCTGGTAGGTGTCGAAGACCTGTGAGAGTTGCTGGACCGGAGCGAACAGGAGCGTGAGGTAGAGCAGAAAGGCGGTGAGCGCGCCGATGGTGAGGGTGCCCGAGTGGATCTCCTGGCTGCCGACACCGAGGACGATGAGGATCGCCGCGCTGCCGAGGAACGCGGCGAAGCTGAAGTAGATGGAGGAGACCTTGAGCCCCCGCAGCCCGGCGTCTCGGTAGCCCGCCGCGAGGCCCGAGAAGGTCCCCTTGTTGTGGGTCTCGCGCCGGAAGGCCTTGGTCACCCGGACCCCCGAGATGTTCTCCTGGAGATCGGCGTTCACGGCGGCGATTCGGTCGCGCTGGAAGTCGTAGGCGCGCGAGGCCTGGAGCCGGTACCAGACCGTCGCGATGGCGAGCGGCGGGACGACGGTCAGCACCAGCAGGGTCAGGTGCGTGTTGCGCGTCGAGAGGATCACGATCACGCCCAGGAACTGCACGACGTAGACCAGCGCGTTCAAGAGCCCCGACTGGAGGAGCGAGGACAGCGTGTCGACGTCCGAGGTCATCCGGGTCAGGATCCGGCCGGTCATCTCGTGGTCGTAGAACTCCATCCCGAGCCGCTGAAGGTGGGCGAAGATGCGCAGGCGCATCGAGTAGAGCATCCGCTCGGCGGTGCGGCCGGTCCAGAAGGTCTCGGCCCACATGTCGGCCCAGTCGATCATCGCCACCGCGAAGAACAGCCCGGTAAGCACCCAGAGCACGGTCTCCTGACGGTGCAGGAACACGCTGTTCACCGAGGTCCCGGTGAACCCGGGCCCGACCAGTCCGGCTCCGGCGTCGATGACGACCAGCAGCACGCCGACCGCGAGCTGGGGGACGAAGGGGCGCAAAAAGGAGAGGAACCGGAAGGGCTGGCGCAGCTCGATGTTCTTTTGGGCGAGCTCGGGCTCGGGCTCGTCCATCACCGGCGGCAGGGCGTCGATCGCCTCGATGAGCTCGGGCGTCGGCGGAGCGTTCAGCCCGGCCCGCATGCCGCCGCCAATGCCCCCGCCCATGCCGCCGCCCATCCCGCGGCCCGAGGCCAACCCGGCGAGCGCCAGTCCAGGCGCAGTCGCATCGGTCGACCTGTGTTCCCACGCCGCCGCTGTGACCTCGGAGGCTGGCGGGTCGTGACGTCGGAGCTCGACCCCTTCGCCCTCGGCGTCCTCGCCAGGACCCGAAAGCAGGTCGCGGTACAGGGCGCAGCGCGCGAAGAGCTCCTCGTGGGTCCCCGAGTCCACGGCCCGACCGTCCTCCAGGACCACGATTCGGTCGGCCAGCCGCAGGGTCGAGCGGCGGTGAGCCACGAGGATGGTCGTCCTCCCGACCATGAGGCGGCGCAGCGTCGCGTGGATCTCCTCTTCGATCCGGCTGTCGATCGAGGAGGTGGCGTCGTCGAGCAGTAGCACGCGGGGATCGGTGATGAGCGCCCTGGCGAGCGTGATCCGCTGGCGCTGTCCCCCCGAGAGCAGGAGCCCGCGTTCGCCCACGATGGTGTCGTATCCGTCGGGGAGCTGCATGATGAACGAGTGCGCCTCCGCTGCGCGCGCCGCCGCCTCGACCTCGGCGTGGGTGGCGCCGGGCCGCCCGTAGGCGATGTTCGCCCGCACGGTGTCGGAGAACAAGAAGGCGTCCTCGAAGACCACGCCGATCTGGTGGCGCAGCGAGTCGAAGGAGACGTCGCGCACGTCGATCCCGTCCACGGTGACCGCACCGCGCTGGACGTCATAGAAGCGGGGGAGGAGCAGGCCAACCGTGGACTTCCCGGACCCCGAGGTGCCGACGAGCGCGACCGTCTCCCCCGGGGCGATCTCGAGGTCGAGGCCGTCCAAGACGGGCTCAGAGCGCAGGTAGCCGAAGGAGACGTCGCGGAAGGCGATTGCGCCGTCGATCGAGGACAGCTCGATCGCGTCGGGGCGCTCGGTGACGTCGGGAAGCGAGTCGAGGAGCTCGAGGACGCGTTCGGCGCCGGCCCTGGCCTGTTGGGCCACGACGAGCACGCCGGCCATCTGGCGCGCCGGCGAGACGAGCTGGGTCAGGTAGGCGAAGAAGGCGACGAGCGTGCCGACCGAGAGCCGGCCCTCGAACACGAGCCAACCGCCCAGCCCGAGCACGGCCACCTGACCGAGTGCGGGCACCGTCTGGAGCGTCGAGGTCCGTCGGGAGCGCAGGCGCCAGTTGCGCATGCGAGACCCGTAGAGCACCCCGAGCGCACGCTGCACGCGCGAGAGCTCGCGATCCTCCTGGCCGAAGCCCTTCACGACCCGTACGCCGCTGACCGCGTCGTCGACCGCCCCCACCATCTCGGCCATGCGGGCCTGCATCTCCCAGCTCGAGGGGTAGACGACCCGGCGCATCCGGAACGCAAGCAGGAACATGATCGGCATCAGGGGCACGACGACGACCGTGAGCAGGGGGGAGAGGTAGATCATGAGGGCCGCCGCCACCAGGAACTGCAGGAGGTTCGCGAGCACCAGGGGAAGCTGGGCGAGGAGGGAGCGGATGAGCACCAGGTCCGAGTTCGTCCGCGAGACGAGCTGGCCCGTCTGGAGCTCGTCGTGGCGCGCGAAGTCCAGTCCCTGGAGGTGCCCGAAGACCGTGGTGCGCAGGTCGTAGTCGATGTCCCAGCTGACCCGGCCCGCCGAGAACCGGCGGATCCCGCTGAAGACGAACTGGAGGGCGAAGACGCCGCCCATGATCGCGAGCAGCGGCCCGATCGCATATGTGCGGTGCAGGATTGCGCCGTCGATGACGATCTTCTGCAGGTACGGAGAGACGGCGAGGGTGCCCGACGAGACCACCGACGCGACCAGCGCGATCGACACGACCCGGCGGTGCGACCACCACAGCGGCGAGAGCCGCTTGATCCAACCCCCGGCGTCGGGCCCGAGTGGGCGGGTGCCGCCGGTCTCGGGGGCGGCCGGGATCGGGACGTCCTCGCCGCCCGCTGGGGCGGCGACCCGGTCGTCGGCGATCGATTGCATTCCGGACCTGAACTGTAGCCGGTCGAACTATTCGATTGCCTAAGGACTTTCGGCCCGGGCCCGCTCGACTGCCAGCTCCACGAAGCGGCCGGCGGCCGGCGTGAGCGGCCCCTCACGGTGCACGAGGGCCACCGAGCGTGACACCGCCGGGCTCGGCTCCACCACGACGCAGCCGAGCGCGCTCGCCACCTCGGCGAGGGGCCGCGGCAACAGCCCGGCGCCCGCCCCGGCCACGATGAGTGGGAGGAGGGCCTCTCGCTGGGCCGCCTCGACCGCAATCGTGACCGGGGCGGAGGTCCGGGCGAGGGCGTCGTCGAGCAGCCCTCGGGCCGAGCTGCCCCGGGGCGTCGCCACGAGCGGGAGCTTGGCCAGGTCGCGCAGCCGGAACGGAGTCTCGGCCCGAGAGCCGGGGGGGAGAACGACGAGGAACTCCTGGCGGGCGAGGGGGATCGTGACGAGCCCCTCGGGTCGCACCGGCTCGAGGAGGCCGAGCTCACAGAGTCCGGATCGCACGAACTCGAGGACCTCTGCCGAGTCGGTGGGGTCCGAGAGGGTGACCGCCACCCCCGGGTGCTCGGCGCGGAACGCACCGATCAGGGGGGCCAGGGGGGCGACGGCCAGCGTCGGGAGGCACGCCAGCTCGAGGCGCCCTGCCGCAAGGCCGGCCACCTCTTCGACGGCCCGCCGGCCGGTGCGGAGGTCGTGCTGGGCCTGGCGGGCGGGCAGGACGAGCGCCTGGCCGGCCGGCGTCAGCCGCACGCCGCGCCCGATGCGGTGGAACAGCTCCGCTCCAAGGTCGGCCTCGAGCTCCCCGATCGCCTGGGAGACCGCCGGCTGGGAGATCTGGAGCGCGGCGCCCGCGGCGGTGAACCCGCCCTCGGCGACGACGGCGAGGAAGATCTCGAGCCGCCGGCTGTCCATATGTGAATGCTTATGCATAATCAACAACCTACTTCTTTGACTTCTGGGAAGCGGTGGGGCACCATTGGGCGTGTCACCTGGGCGCCTGCTTGCGGAGCCCGCCCGGCCCGCGTGGGTCCGAGCGCGGCCCAATGCCCCCTACTACGCGCTCGGCGCCGTATGCATCGGCGCCTTCATGGGCCAGCTGGACGCGAGCATCGTGACGGTCGCTTTCCCGACCTTCGAGCGGGTGTTCGGCGCGACCGTCGGTGCGGTGACGTGGGTCGGGCTCAGCTATCTCATCGTGCTGGTCGCCGGGGTGACCGCGGTCGGGCGGCTCGCCGACATGGTGGGGCGAAAGCTCCTCTACACCTACGGCTTCCTCATCTTCATCGTGGGCTCCGGACTGTGCGCCGTCGCCCCCAACCTGGTCACGCTCGACGCGTTCCGGGTACTCCAGGGTCTCGGCGCGGTGATGCTGCAGGCAAACAGCGTGGCGATCATCTACCTGGCCATGCCGCCCGAGCGCCTCGTGCGCGGGATCGGGATCCAGGGTGCGGCCCAGGCGCTCGGCCTCGCCCTCGGGCCGACGGTGGGTGGGTTCCTGCTCGCGGCGGGGGGATGGCGGCTCATCTTCCTCGTGAACGTGCCGGCCGGGATCATCGGCTCCGCGGCCGCCTGGGTCTTCGTGCCGCGGAGCCGGGAGCTCCAAGCGCGCGTGCGCTACGACTGGCCGGGGCTGGCCATGTTCATCCCGGCGGTGGCCGCGGTGCTCGTCGTCGTCACCTTCGCCAAGGAGTGGGGCTGGCTCACCCCAGCGTCCCTCGTCCCCCTCGGGGCTGCCGTCCTTTTGGCCGTCGCCTTCGTACGGCGCGAGCGACGGGTCGACACACCGATGGTCGAGCCTTCGCTCTTCCGGCGTCTCGCCTTCACGGCCGGGATCCTGAGCGGGATGCTCTCCTATCTGGTGCTCTTCGGCACGATGTTCGCGGTCCCGTACTTCCTCGAACGCGGGAGCCGGGTCAGCGCCAGCGAGGCCGGGCTCGTGCTCAGCGCGCTCCCGCTCACCCTCGGGGTGGTGGCACCCTTCGCCGGACGGCTTGCCGACCACATCGAGGTGCGGGCGGTCACCATGCTCGGCGCCGCCCTGAGCGCCGCCGGGCTCTTCGCCGCCGCCCTGCTCCGGCCGGGAGTCGTCCTGCTCGCGGTGCTGCTCGCGGTCGTCGGGGCCGGCCAGGGGCTGTTTACCCCGGCCAACAACGCGGCGATCATGGCGTCAGCGCCCCGAGAGCACGCCGGTCTGGCGAGCGGCGTGCTGAACATGACCCGCGGCCTTGGGACCTCGCTCGGCCTGGCGCTCACCGGCCTCCTGTTCGGGTCCGTCGCTGGCATGTCGTCGACGGGCGTGGGCGGCGGCTTCCAACGGGCGGGGATCTTCCTTGGGGTGATGGCCGGGATCTCGGCCGTCCTCGCCGGTCTGCGGGGCAGGAACGACGCCGCCGGCCCGGTCGACGAGGTCGCGCTGGCGTCGGCGGCGGGCTGACGATCAGGCTCCTCGGCACCACAGCCGGATCGGGGTTCGGTCCGGACGCCAGAGCCTGACGCACACTCGGCACTCTCGCCCGGAGCGATCCACTTCAACCAGCGGCGCCCCGCCGAGCGCGTCTCGGTTGACTACCAGCCGACGCTGCCGTCGACCAGCTCGCGGATGAGGTCGGCGTGCCCGTTGTGGCGCGCGTACTCCTCGATCATGTGCACGTAGATCCACCGAAGCGAGTAGGCGACGCCGTGCCGGCGCCCGGCGTCCTCGAGCGAGTGCACTCGGGCGGTCTTGCGGCTCGCCTCGCACTCGGCCTGCCAGGCCGCCAGGTCGGCTTCCCAGTCGGCCAGGTCCAGGGGGACGAGCTCGCTGTCATCGACCGCGGAGTCGCTCCAGATCGTCGGGGTCTCGGGTCGTGACAGCAAGGTGCGCTGGAACCAGCCCCGCTCGACCTCGGCCATGTGGCGGACCAGGCCGTGCAGCGAGAGCTTGGAGGTGCCGACCGGTCGCGCCTTGCGAGCTGCGTCGTCGAGGCCCTCGCACTTCAACAGGAGCGTGGTGCGGTGGAACTCCAGCCACGACTCGAGCATGTCCCGCTCGCCCTGGAGTGGTCCCGGCTCCTCGCGCCTCGGGTCGACGAGGTCCTCAACCACGCGGTGGCGCCCAACCGAACACGAAGAGCGACGTGGCGTCGATGTGGGCGTCCACGTCCCTGGCTGCGAGCTCGCCGGGCTCGGAGAAGATCTTGACAAGGCGGTGCTCGGAGCCGTCGTTGAGCACGCGGTGCTGCGCGTCGGCCTGGTCGTAGCGGCCGCGCCGCTGCCACCACTCGTCGTGCTCGGGCGCCCCGAGACGGTAGTAGGCGCGCTGGACAGCCAGGAGCGCTGCGTCGGAGGCCGCCTCGGGCACGTCGAAGAACCTAACGCCTGACCCCCGACCGCTGTCCCGATGGGCCTACCTCAGACGTTGACCGCCTTGGGGTCGACCCACTGCCGACCATCCCACTCGAGGTGGGCCGTCCATCGCACCCCGTCCCAGTAGCCCAGCTTCAGCCGGTCGCCCTGAATCGGGTGCCATCCCGGACCCATGGTCGGCGCCACCACCTCACCGGCCTGGAAAGCGGGAAGCCGCTGCGTCGATTCCTCGACCATTCCCGAGCCACGCCACGCCTCGTTGGTCGTCGGGAAGGCGTGGGTCTCGGGCCGCGGATCGGCCGTCTTCTCGGCGCGCCGGCGCCGCCGGATCCGGAGCACGAGCACCACCGCGAGCAGCACGACGATGGCGAGCCCGGCCTCGATGAGACGCAGGTCGTGGGGGGTGATGTTGAGCGACTTGGTGATGCTGGCCGGGCCCGGGGCTCCGACTGACCCCGGCTGGCCCCCCGTTCTGGCGGCGTCGGCCAGGGTGTCGGGGACCAGCGCCGCGATCGCGCCGGCGGCCAGGCCCGTCGCGAGCCGTTTCGTGTGCTGCATGACCTCGCCTCCATCCCCCCGAACCCGGTCGAGAAGGGAATCCTGCCAGGTCTGGCTACTTAGGGTGACGGATACTCACTGTGCGTGACTCAGGGGCGAGGGCGGCGCTTACCCCGTCCCCTCGGAACTCGAACATCCGCCGTCCCGGGCGGAAGGGGAGCGGGTCGGCCACGAGCCGGTGGACCCCGACGCCGAAGGCGCGACTCTCGTCGCCGTCGAAGGCCACCTCCTCGAATCCGTCCTCGGCGAACCAGGTGCGCACCGACGGGGTGAGGTCCGGTGACCGCCGGTGCCGGGTCCAGATCACCACGGCGCCGGGGGCGGCGAGGCTCCCGAACTCGGGCACCATGGAACGGATCTCGCGGGCGGCGATGTTGCCGAAGATCCCGCAGGCAACGATCACCTGCGCCGGCACCGCCCCTTCGTAGGCCGAGGTGTCCGACGCGTCCCCGGTGACCACGTCGACACCCGGGAGCCCGGCCGCGTGCGCGGCGACCCGCCCGTCTTGCGCGAGCGCGGGGTCGAGCTCGACCAGGCGGGCGACCACCTCGTGGCGGCGGGGATGGTCGCGAAGCGCTCCGATCACGTCCCGCCCCTGGCCGGCGCACAGGCTGACCAGCCTGACGGTGCCAGGCGGTGCGGCGTCGAGCGCTCCCGCGATCTGCCGTTGGACGACCGCGAGGCGGCGGCTCAGGGCGGAGCGTGGGTCCTCGTAGGCGCGATGCCACCGTTGCCAGTGCGACTCGCTCGCCACCGCCCTGACCATACCCACACCGCCGGGCACGGCCCCGGCGGCGAGTTCTAGGGTGCACGATCGACCCTTGTCCCGAGGTCGGTGCACGAGCCGTGGGGGGCGACATGACCGAGACGCAGTGGGGCCTGGCCGAGATCGTCCGTCGCCACGGGCGCGAGCGTCCCGACGCGCCCGCGCTGACCTGTGCCCGAAGCATCATCACCTGGGCCGAGCTCGACGAGCGGTCGAGCCGGGCCGGCGTCTCGCTCGCGTCGGGCGGCCTCGGGGCCAAGGACCGGGTCGCCTTCGTCGGCAAGAACGGCCGCGAGTACTTCGAGCTGCTGTTCGGCGCGGCCAAGCTCGGAGCCGTCCTCGTGGCGGTCAACTGGCGCCTGAGCCCGGGCGAGATGGCCTCCATCGTGCGTGACTCGGGGGCCGGCGTGCTCGTCCTCGACGCCGAGTTCGCTCCCTCGCTCGACGCCGTGCGTGACGCGCTCGGCCCCCTCAAGCAGGTGGTGATGTTCGGCAGCTCGGCGGAGGGCTTTGAGGGAACGGCGCCCTACGAGGAGTGGCTCGCCGCGGGGGGCACCGATCCCGGGCACCTCGCCGGACCCGAGGGGATCGCGCTCCAGCTCTACACCTCGGGGACGACCGGGCTCCCGAAAGGGGCCATGCTCACCAACGCCAACATGCACCTGCTGAACGGCGCGGCACAGGACATGTTCGGGATCGACGACGAGTCGATCAACATCGTCGTGCTGCCCACCTTCCACATCGCCGGCTCGGGCTACGCGCTCGTCGGCATGGCGCAGGGCTGTCACACGATCCTGCTTCGCGACTTCGATCCGGCTGCGGTCCTCGAGGCCATGCAGCGGCACCGGGTCACGAACGCGTTCTTCGTTCCGGCAATGCTGGCGGCGCTCTCGGCCTTCCCCGGCGCCGCCGACGGTGACTACGGCGCCCTGCGCTCGATCATCTACGGGGCGTCGCCCATCACCGAGGAGAGCCTGAAGCTGGCCATGGGGACCTTCGGGTGCGGGTTCGTCCAGGTCTACGGGATGACCGAGACCACCGGGGCGATCACCCAGCTCGCTGCGGAGGACCACGACCCCGACGGCCCCCGCTCCCACCTGCTGCGCTCGGCGGGCCGCCCGTTCGGATGGGTGGAGATGCGCATCGTCGACGCCGAGACCGGCGAGGACCGGCCGCCCGGCGAGATCGGCGAGCTGTGGACCCGCTCGCAGCAGAACATGCTCGGCTACTGGCACAACCCCGAGGCCACCCGGCAGACCATCACCGAGGACGGTTGGCTGCGCACCGGGGACGCCGGCTACATCGACGCCGAGGGGTACCTGTTCCTCACCGACCGGGTGAAGGACATGATCGTCTCGGGTGGCGAGAACGTGTACCCGATCGAGGTGGAGAACGTGCTGGCGGCGCACCCGGCCGTGGCCGACGTGGGGGTCATCGGTGTGCCCGACGAGCGCTGGGGCGAGACCGTGAAGGCGATCGTGGTGCTGGCGCCCGGAGCGAGCGCCGAGCCGGCCGAACTGATCGCCTTCTGCCGCGATCGGATCGCGCACTTCAAGTGCCCGACCTCGGTCGATTTCATCGAGGAGTTGCCGAGGAACCCCTCGGGGAAGATCCTGAAGCGCGAGCTACGCGAGCCCTACTGGGCGGGTCGCGAGCGCCGGGTGAGCTGAGGGACGGGTCGCCGGGTCAGGCGCCGTGCTCGGGTGCTCCGGGCCCCGCCTCACCAAGCGCGCGACGCAGCGCGGCGAGCACTCGGTGGGTTGCGGCGGCCGGGCTGAGCGAGCCGCTCCGCATGCAGGAGACCTCGACGGGGACCAGGTAGCGGGCCTGAAGCCAGGTGAGCTCCAGGCCGTGGCGGTCACCCGTCGCGAGGACCTCGGCGGCGGCAAACGCCGCGGCCCGAGCCCGCCTGCCGCGGGCTCGGGCGAGGGCCTCGATCTCGGTCCGCTCACCGTGGGCGAGTGCGTTGACCCACGCCCAGTCCCACCGAGCGTGGCGGGGCAGCTGCTTGTGGTAGCGGCCGGCCAGGAAGGCCTCGCACTCGCTCACGAGGCGGCGCTCGCAACGAGTCGATCGGCCCTTCTCCAGGCGCCTGCTCGGTGCGGCGACGAAGTGCCCGGGCTCGCCCTGCAGCCAGTGCAACGCCCGCCGAGCGAGGACCTTGGTCGAGCGGGCAGCGCTCCGTGCGATCGGCGGCGCCCAGCCGAACGCGCACCGCAGGACCCGGACGATTGAGGCGATCGGGTGACGCCGGAGCGCGGATTGTGTGACGGGAGAAGGAGAAGAGGTGGATGCGTCCACGGTGTTGACCTCGCACGTCGGCCTACCCGCGCCCCTCGGCGCGCAAACCCGCCCTCAGGCGCCCCCGGCCGCGGCGCGCACCGCCTCGACCACCTCTTCGTTCGAGGCCCCTGGGCCGAGGACGGCAGCGACGCCGGCCGCACGCATGGCCGGCAGGTCCACCTCCGGCACGATGCCGCCGACCACGACTGGGGTGTCGAGCCCGACCGATCGCAGCGCTGCGACCACCGCCGGCGCCAGGGTCAGGTGCGCCCCGTTGTGCATCGAGACGCCGACGACGTCCACGTCCTCCTGGGTCGCTGCGGCCGCGATGGTCTCGGGCGTCTGGCGAAGGCCGGCGTAGATGACCTCGAGGCCCCCGTCGCGCAGGATCCGGGCGACGACCCGCAGGCCCCGGTCGTGCCCGTCGAGCCCCACCTTGGCCAGCAGGACCCGTAGCGGACGCGCTCTCACTACGCGAGCGGACGCTCGAACCAGGTGCCGAACACGTTGCCGAGCGCCTGCATCGACTCGCCGACGGTCACCTGATTGGCCGCCGCCTCGATGAGCGCCGGCATGAGGTTGATCGTGGGATCGCCAGCCTCGGACTCGAGGCGGCCGAGGGAGCGGCGCACGGCATCGTCGTCGCGCTCGCGCTTCACCTGCGCGAGCCGGTCGAGCTGGCGCTCCTCGACGGCCGGGTCGATGTAGAGGGTGGACACCTCGTGGTCGTCTCCCTCGGCGTACCCGTTCACCCCGACCATGATCCACTCGCCCTTGGCCAGCTTCTCCTGGAAGCGGTAGGCGGCATCCGCGATCTGGAGGCCGAACCATCCGTTATCGATGCACTCGACGACGCCGTCGAGCATGGAACCGGACCCCTCCTCCTCCAGGTGGGCGAAGATCGCCTCGGCCTGCCGTTCGAGTTCGTCGGTGAGCGACTCGACGAACCACGACCCACCCAGGGGATCGGCGACGTGGGTGACGCCGGTCTCCTCGGCGATCACCTGCTGGGTGCGCAGCGCGAGGCGCGCCGCTCGCTCGGTGGGTAGGGCGAGCGCCTCGTCGAACGCGTCGGTGTGGAGGCTCTGGGTCCCCCCCAGCACCCCGGCCAGCGCCTCGAGGGCGACCCGGGCCAGGTTCACCTCGGGCTGCTGGGCAGTGAGCGAGACCCCCGCGGTCTGGGTGTGGAACCGAAGGGCGAGGGAGCGGGCGTCGCGCGCCCCGTATCGCTCGCGCATCCAGCGGGCCCAGATGCGCCGGGCGGCTCGGTACTTCGCGATCTCCTCGAAGAAGTCGATGTGCGCGTTGAAGAAGAAGCTGAGACGCGGGCCGAACGCGTCGACCTGCAGGCCGGCCGCCAATGCGGCCTCGACGTAGGCGAAGCCGTTGGCGAGTGTGAACGCGAGCTCCTGGGCCGCCGTCGAACCGGCCTCCCGGATGTGGTAGCCCGAGATCGAGACCGGGTGCCACCGGGGGAGCTCGGCGGTGGCGAAGCGCACGAGGTCGGTGACCAGCCTGACCGAGGGCCGCGGCGGGAAGACGTACTCCTTCTGGGCTTGGTACTCCTTCAAGATGTCGTTCTGGATGGTGCCGCTGAGCGCGGCGCGGGCGACGCCCTGGCCGTCGCCCACCCCGATGTACATCGCCATCACGACGGGAGCTGCGGAGTTGATGGTCATCGACGTGCTGACCGATCCGAGCGGGATGCCCTCGAAAAGCACCTCCATGTCGCGCTGGGTGTCGATGGCCACCCCGGCCCTCCCCACCTCGCCCTTTGCGAGCGGGTCGTCCGAGTCGCGCCCGAGGAGGGTGGGCATGTCGAAGGCGGTGGAGAGGCCGTTGCCGCCCGACGCCAGGAGGTCCTTGAAGCGGCGGTTGGTGTCCTCGGCGGTGCCGAACCCCGCGAACTGGCGCATGGTCCAGAGCCGAGAACGGTACATCGACGCGTACGGGCCCCTCGTGTAGGGCCACTGACCGGGGAACTCCCCGCCGTCTGGTCCGTACACCGGCTCGAGCGCCACGCCCGACATCGTCTCGAAGGGGACCTCACGCAGCGTCGAGCGCTCGTACGCCTCCTGCCAGGCTCGGCGGTCGCCCACAGATGAAGGTTACCCAGGGTCCCCGGCCACGGGGCCGAGGCTCGCCGCCGCGCCCGCCCGGTCCAAAGACGTGGCCCCCGGGGCCGGTCCGCCTCCGTGGCAGACTGCGCACGCGATGGGGGAGGGGGAGACACCGGTGAGGGAGGGACAACCCGGCCCGCTCTCGGGCATCAGGGTTCTCGATCTGACCTCGGTGGTCATGGGACCGCTCGCCACCCAGATCCTGGGCGACCTCGGCGCCGACGTCATCGCCATCGAGAGCGCACGAGGCGACACCAACCGGGGAATGGGACCCGGCCCGGCCCGCCAGCTCTCGGACGTCTCGCTCAACCTGCTCCGCAACAAACGCAACGTCGCTCTGGATGTGAAGGACCCGGCCGGTCGCGCCGCGCTGTTCAAGATCGCGGCCACCTGCGACGTCTTCGTCACCAACCTGCGTCCGGGGCCCCTGGCCCGCCTCGGGCTCGACTATGACGCGCTCGTCGCGGTGCGGCCCGACATCGTGTTTTGTCGGGCCCAGGGCTTCCCGACCGACAGCCCCGAGGCCGACGAGCCCGCCTACGACGACATCATCCAGGCCGCGAGCGGGATCCCCGACGTGGTCCGGCGCGCTCACGGCACACCAGCGATGGCACCCATCCTGCTCGCCGACAAGGTCTCGGGCCTCGTCCTCGCCTACGCCATCCTGGCCGCGCTCGTGCATCGCGAGCGCACCGGCGAAGGTCAGCAGGTCGAGGTCCCGATGCTCGACGCGGTGCGGTCGTTCGTCTTGGTGGAGCACTCGGCGGGGGCGATGAGCGGCGAGCCTCGGGCCGAGCGGACGACCGGGTACCAGCGGATCCTCACGCCGTTCCGGCGGCCCCAGCGCACGAGGGACTCGTGGATCGCGATCTTCCCCTACCTGGACGAGCACTTCACGACGCTCCTGGTGGCCGGCGGGCGCGACGATCTGGTGGGCGACCCCCGACTGACCAGGGAGGGCCGGCAGGCGCACTCGGCCTTCGCCTACGAGACCCTCGAGTCGATCGTCGCCATGCGGTCGACGGCCGAGTGGCTCGAGTTCTGCCGGGCCGAGGGCATCCCGGCGGCCGAGGCCGTCGACATCGACGACGTGATCGACGCGCTGCCCGAGCGCGAGCACCCCGCCGCCGGTCCCTACAAGGTGATCCCGCCGCCTGTGCGCTTCGGCCGCAGCCCGGCGACCGTGCGGAGCGACGCGCCGCTCATCGGGCAGCACAACCGCGAGGTGCTGGCCGAGGTTGGCCTAGACGAGGAAGAGATCGACGCCCTCGAGTCACGCGGCGTGCTGCGCACCCGGGGCGCCGCCGATTCCATGGCCGGGAGGCAGCCGACCGACCGGCGCCCCGGCTGATTCAGCGGAAGTTCGCCGCGACCTCCTCCATGAACAGGTCGCAGGTCTCCAGCCGGCGCTGGCGGGGACCGAGGGTGAAGTCCGGGACGATCAGCTCGTCGGCGCCAGCTTCGGCATAGCGACCGACGATGTCGGTCACCTCGGCCGGGGTGCCGACGATGGCCGCCTGACCCATCCCCTGCGCCCGGCGCTCGGCCAGCCACGACTGGTCGGTCGACAAGAACAAGAGGGCCTGGGTGGAGACGTGGATCTCGGCCGGGTCCCGCTTCGCCTCGTCGCAGCGCTCGTGGAGCACCTTGACCTTGTGCGTGAGGACCTCGGGGGTCGTCCAGGAGTTCCACTGGTCCGCGTAGCGGGCGGCCACCCGCATGGTTCGCCGCTCACCGCCCCCTCCGATCAGGATCGGCAGGCGGTTCTGGACCGGGACCGGCTGGTTGGGGGCGTCGGACACCGAGAAGTACTCGCCCTCGAAGGTCGTCCTCGGCTCGTGGAGCATGGACTCGAGGATCTGCACGGCCTCCTCGAAGCGGTCCAGGCGCTCCTTCACCGTGCCGAGGTCGATCCCGTAGGCGGCGTGCTCGTTCTCCTGCCAGCCCGCCCCGAGCCCAAGCACCAGCCGGCCTCCGCTGATCCGGTCGATGGCCGAGGCGATCTTCGCGAGGACGGCGGGGTGACGGTAGGTGACGCTCGTGACGAGCGGGCTCAGGGTCACCCGTGGCACCGTTGCGGCAAGCGCCGCGATCACCGACCAGCACTCGATCGTGTCGCCGTCGAGCGGGGTCGAGTCCGGCCCGTTGGGCATGAAGTGGTCGGCGAAGTACACGCCGTCCCAGCCGCTCGCCTCGCAGTGCGACGCGAGCTCGAGGATTTCCTCCCAGGATCGCTGGGGCGAGGGCCAGATCCCAAAGCGCATCCGATGATTCCTAGGCCATGGTGGGGTCGCCAGCAAGTGGGGGCCATGGAGTGCGCCGGAGCCGACCGCCGGCGTGGTCGTATCGTGAGCGGGTGGCGAGCGTCGGTCGAGGGGAGGTCGCCGGCGGCCGGGTGGTTCCCGTACGCGAACGCAACCTGCGCACCGCGACGAGCGCCTGGACGTGGCTTCGTCGCCTTTGGACCCCGCTCGACGCGTGGATTCTCGCGGTGCTCGCGGCGTGGCTCGTGCTCGTGCTCGTGGGGCTCTTCGTCGCCCTCCACGTGCTCGAGCCGCGGCTGTCGATCCATGACGGGTTCCGGACTGTCGTCGTCAACAGCGACGCCGGCTGGCTCCGCGAGATCAACGTGCTTGGATACCAGTGGAGCGGCAACGCGAACGTCTCGAGCGACGTCGCGTTCCTCCCGCTCTACCCGCTCGTGGTGGGAGCGCTCCACGCGTTCGGTCTCGGGTGGAATGGTGCGTCGTTCCTGGTCAGCGTTCTTTGCCAGGCGGCGACGCTCGTGCTGCTCGGGCGTCTTTTGACCGAGTCGGGCGCGACCCGCCGCCAGGTCCGTTGGGCGATCGGATTCGCGCTCTTCTACCCGGCGGCTCTCTTCGCGGTGACCGGATTCGGCACGACCATGCTCGGTCTGTGCGTGGTCGGAGCGCTGCTCGCGTATCGACGCGGCCATCGCAACGTCGCGTTCGCGTGCGCCGGCGCAGCGACTGGGCTCTACTACACCGGGCTCGCCGTCCCCGTCGCGCTGATCGTGGCGGAGATCCGCACCCGCGGTGCACGTTCGATCCTCTCGCTCCCCGGCGTTGGGCGGGTCCTCCTCGGGTTCGCCGGCCTGATCGGGTTCATGTCCTATCTGGCAGGGCGTTTCGGCGACCCGCTCGCGTCGATCGCCGACCAGCGGGCCTGGACGGGCAACACGAGCATCTGGAGCGTCCTTTGGCACGCCGTGACGCTGTCGCCGGTCCCGAACGGCGTCCTCGGCTATATCGCCCAGCGACAGGAGGCGAACCTCAGCCATGCCCTCGACGCGCCCTTCTTGCTGTTGGTGGTCGTCGTCGCCCTGTGGATGCTGTCGGGTCGTCACGGGATCGAGACCTGGCTCCTCGCGGGGGGCGCCGCGCTTGTGCTCTACAACTCGGCCAAGGCCGGCTACCCATTCAGCGTGATCCGACTGGCGTACCCGTTTTTCATCGTGCTGCCGATGCATCCCCGGGTCCGGGGGCTCATGGACCGGGTCACCTGGACGATCCCGTACCTCGGGTGCCTCGCGATCAGCTGCTACTGGATCACGGTCCTCGCCCAGCGGCTCTTCACGGACTAATGGAAGCGACGGCCCCCCGGGCCTCGACCGGGCAGCGCTGGCGGAGGGCCGTCTTCGTCGTGATCACGGCGTGGCTGGTGCTCGCCGTGCTCGTCGTGTTCTTCCACGGCCTCGGGGCGGCGGAACAGTCCGGCTCGGTCGAGGCCCGGGGGGCCCAGTACCAGCGGTTTCTCGGTCGCGGCTGGTATCCCCTCGAGGTCGACCCGTTCACGCCCACGGCCGCCGACCGGGCCCCCTACATCGCCATCAACTACTCGGCAGGTGGCCGTTCGACGATCCTGCCGGCACCGGGATGGCGCCGCCTGACGCTCCGGCTGGCCCCGATCCCCTGTGCGAGCGGCGCGCCGCAGCGGATCGAGGTGCGCCAGGGCACGGCGGTGCTCGGGACCCTGACCCCGCCGGTCGCGTGGGCGTCCTACAGCTTCACGCTCGCGCAGCGCGGCCAGGCGGTGACGCTGCGCTACGGGTGCGTCGTCAGCGAGGAGGCGCCGGGACGGGGGCTTCAGAGCGCGCGATACCTGGCCATCCTGCTCGGCGGCGTCATCGGGACGGGATAGTGGAGCTGGTCGTCGCGCCGGACGATCCGCGAGCCCCCGGGGTCCGGGCGCTCCTCGAACGACACCTCGCGTTCACCCGCGACACCACCCCGCCCGACCACGTCCACGCCCTCGAGGTGGAAGATCTGCTCGATCCGGCGGTGTGGTTCGTCAGCGCCCGGCTCGACGGCGAGGTCGTGGGGGTCGGCGCGCTGAAGCGACTGGACGGCGGGCACGGCGAGTTGAAGTCGATGCACACGGCCGAGGAGGTGCGGGGCCGCGGGGTGGGTGGAGCGCTCGTCGAACACCTGCTGGACCACGCCAGGAGCAGCGGGTACCGAAGGGTGAGCCTGGAGACCGGGACGATGGACGCCTTCGCCCCTGCTCGCGCGCTCTACGCCAGGGCCGGCTTCGCCCCCTGCGAGCCATTCGGCTCGTATGGGGTCAACCCTTACAGCATCTGCATGACGCTTCTGCTCGAAGACGATCGAGACCCGATCGGAGACGGCTCGAGCTAGCGCAGCGTGGCTCGGCCGGTCGTCAACCGAGAGCGACCCGGACTCGCCGGGTTGAACGAAGACCCCGGGCCGACGACAGTGTGTCTCCATGGACCCAGCAACGAATCGGGGCGGGACCGAGATAGAGCGACTCATTCCCGACCCCTCCACGCTCGACGAGGCCGCGCTGGTCGCGACCGAGGCATTCGTCGACGACCCGTTCTTCTGCTTCTTGAGCCCGAACGAGCGGATCCGGCGCCGGGGCCTTCGGATCTACTTCCGCGCCGGGGTCGCCCATCTCGGCGAGCGGGGCCATCTCCTCGGCGCTCGACACGACGGCCGGTTGGTCGGCATCGCCGCCTTCGTCCGCCCCGGGGGGTACCCGCTGCCGGTCGGGGTCCAGCTCCGCCAGACGGCCTCGGCGTTCTGGGGGCTCGCCCCCCGACCGCTTGCGCTGGTGCACGGGTCGATGTTCCTGCTCGCGATGGACCGGGCGCACCCGCGCGAGCGCCATTGGTACCTCGAGCTGCTCGCCGTGCATCCCGACGCCCAGCGACGGGGTCACGGCGGGGCGCTCCAGGCCCAGGTGTACGCAGAGGCCGACG
The DNA here is from genome assembly GCA_027315315.1 of Acidimicrobiaceae bacterium. Classification (GTDB taxonomy): domain Bacteria; phylum Actinomycetota; class Acidimicrobiia; order Acidimicrobiales; family RAAP-2; genus Palsa-461. The sequence goes on from DAHUYG010000011.1 coordinate 32,067, forward strand.
CCGAGCAGCTCCCGAGCTACCTCGAGACCCAGAAGGAAGAGAACCTCGCCTACTACCGGCGCTTCGGCTACGAGCTCGTGAAGGAGCTCCGCCCGGTCCGTCATGGGCCGCCGTTGTGGACGATGCGCCGGGAGCCCAAGGGCTGATTGGGGGGCCGGGACGCCGGCGGTTGTCCTACGCTCGGAGGGCCGAGGCAGCCGGACTGGGGAGGTTCGAGATGGGCGACCACGTCATGACGATCGGGGGCGTCGGGGCGCCCACCAAGGGGACCTTCCCGGTCATCAACCCGGCCACCGGCGAGCACTTTGCCGAGGCCCCAGAGTGCACGCGCGAGCAGCTGGACGAGGCCTTCGCCTCGGCCGCCGACGCCTACAAGGAGTGGCGCAAGGACGAGGCGGCCCGACGCGAGGCGCTCGGCAAGGCCGCCGACCTCCTCTTCGGCGCCGGCGCCGAGATCGGTCCGGTGCTCACCGCCGAGCAGGGCAAACCGCTCGGGGAGGCCGGCGGGGAGGCGTTCGCCGCTGGGATCTGGTTCAAGTACTTCGCCGGCCTCGAGATCCCGACCGAAGTCATTCAGGACGACGACAACGCGTACTCCGAGGTGGTCCGGCGCCCCCTCGGGGTCGTCGCCGCCATCACGCCGTGGAACTTCCCGATCGTGCTCGCCGCCTGGAAGATCGCGCCCGCGTTGCTGGCGGGCAACACCATGGTGCTCAAGCCCTCGCCCTACACCCCGCTCGCCACCTTGAAGATGGGTCAACTTCTCTCCTCGGTGCTCCCGCCGGGCGTTTTGAACGTCGTCTCGGGCGGAGACGAGCTCGGGGCATGGATGACGTCGCACCCGGTGCCGCGCAAGATCAGCTTCACCGGGTCGGTCGCCACCGGCAAGCACGTCGCAGCCTCGGCCGCCCCCGACCTCAAGCGGGTCACCCTCGAGCTCGGCGGAAACGACCCGGCCATCGTGCTCGACGACGTCGATCCGGCGGCCGTCGCCGATCGCCTCTTCTGGGGGGCGTTCTCCAACAACGGCCAGATCTGCTCGGCGATCAAGCGCGTGTACGTTCCCGAGCGCCTCTACGAGCCGGTGGTCGACGCGCTGGCGGAGCGCGCCCGCGCGGTCAAGGTCGGGGAGGGGACCTCGGAGGGCGCCCAGCTCGGTCCGATCAACAACAAGCCCCAGTTCGAGCGGGTCTCCGAGCTCGTGGCCGACGCGATCTCCGGGGGCGCCAGGGTCGCCACCGGTGGCCGGCCCATGGACGGCCCGGGGTACTTCTTCGAACCCACGATCCTGGCCGACCTCTCCGACGGCACCCGGATCGTCGACGAGGAGCAGTTCGGGCCGGCGCTCCCGGTGATCGCCTACTCGGACCTGGACGACGCGCTCGAGCGCGCCAATGCCACCCATTTCGGGCTGTCCGGCTCGGTATGGGGCACCGACGTCGACCGGGCCGCATCGGTGGCGGCCCAGCTGGAGTGCGGCACGGCGTGGGTCAACTCCCACCTGGCGCTCGCCCCGCATCAGCCCTTCGGCGGCTCCAAATGGAGCGGGATCGGCGTGGAGAACGGCGTCTGGGGCTACGAGGGCTTCACCGAGCTCCAGGTCCGGTATCGCTCGAAGGCCTGAGCCCCGACGCCGGTCAGCGTCTCCCGCCGTTCGCGGTCCGGGATTTGCCGCCGTCGCTTGTTCGGGTAGTTGCCTGGTCGGCGTCACCGACCCGATGACAGCTACCGGGATCTGATCAGCGGCGCAATCTGTCGATGGTCACGAACCGCCTCAAGGTCGTCATGAAGCAGCGGACCATCATCGCGACGGTATTCGTGCCGCTCAGCTTCCTCACCTGGCTCTTCGGCCAGAGCTTCTCGTGTGATGACCGCGCGCCCCGAAAAGCGCGCCGCCTACTTCCTCGCCATCGCCACCGAGGTCCTGGCCCTCGTGCTCCTGTTGTTGCTGTTCAAGCCCCGGGGCCAGCTCGGGAGCGGCCCGACTGCCCGAGCGTGTCCACCCGCCGGTTCCTCCTCTCCTAGGGTGTGCCCCGGGTGAGGCGACCCTCGTCGAGGGGCCCAGACCCTGGAGGGTCCAAATGTTGTTTCGTATACCGACAGGCCGCGCCGCGTCACGCGCCGTAAGTTGCGTGGGATTCGCGCTGGGAGCGCTGATCGCATCGATGCCGCTCGCCGGTGCGGCCGGTGCCTCGTCTCTTTCACAGGAGAAGGGGCACCTCCTCAAGCTGTCCGACATGCCCAAGGGGTGGAAGACCGAGCCTGGGACCGGAGGTTCGAACGGCTCGAGCAACTTCCCCGGCGCGGCCCAGCTGGCCAGCTGCCTCGGTGTCTCGTCCCGCCTCATCAACGCCAACCCGCCCGAGATCTACAGCCCCTACTTCCAGAACCAGGCTGGATCGCTCGAGGTGCAGGACTCGATCACGGTCTTCCCTTCGGTCAGCAACGCCAAGGCCGAGTACTCGGTCATCGCGAACTCCAAGACGCCGTCGTGCCTCGGGACGATCATGAACTCGGCCAGCGTCAAGTCCGAGCTCGCCTCCTCGACCGGCGAGGGCGCCGTGATCGGGACCATCGCCGTCACCAAGGCCGGCGTTCCCAACTTCGGCCGGGGCACCTCGGCCATCGAGATGAGCATCCCGATCACCTACCAGGGCACCAACGTCAGGGCCCAGCTGATCGAGGTCACCTTCATCAAGGGCAAGCTCGGCCGGCAACTCTCCTTCAACTCGTACTCGAGGACGTTCCCGACCTCCCTGTCCAAGCACCTGGTGGCGCTCGCCCAGAGCAGGCTCTAAGTCCGGCACCTCGCTCCCTAGAATGGGCCACGACCGGCACCTTCGAGCGGGCTGGATCGAGAGGAAATCGTGCGTCGTCGAATGCTGAAGTCCAAGATCCACCGCGCCACGGTGACCGATGCGAACCTCCACTACGTGGGGTCGATCAGCCTGGGCCCCGAGTTGCTGAGGGCGGCCGACATCTACCCCTTTGAGCAGGTGACGGTGCTCGACATCGACAACGGGGCGCGGTTCGAGACCTACGCGATCGAGGGCCAGCCGAGCGAGGTGTGCCTGAACGGCGCTGCCGCTCGCCTCGTCCAACCCGGCGACCGGGTGATCCTCCTCACCTATGGGGACTACGAGGACACCGAACTCCGGGGCTTCGTGCCGACGATCGAGCACGTCGACGAGTCCAACCACATCGTCGCGCTGCCGGCACCTGCGCCGGAGGGCGCGCTCGCCGGGGCGAACTGAAGACTCAACCGACCGGGGACCCGCCTCCCTCGGAGCTCGCACGCAGGCTCCCGTGCTCCCGGCATCGGGCCGTCCACGACGTGGGTGTGACCGCGACCGCCATGCGCCTTCCGCACGCCTCGCAGAACCGCGGCGGCTCGAGGGGCCCGGTGCACCCGGCGCACTCGCCGGCCGGGCGGCCGCACCGGGCGCAGTAGGGGGCGACCCCGCCCATTCAGATCGCTGCCGAGAGGGCGCCGATGGGCATGCGGAGGTCGTCGAGCATCCGCAGGTCCTCCTCGGGGGCCCGGCCGAGGGTGGTCAGGTAGTTGCCGATGATGAGGGCGTTGATCCCCGCGGTCATGCCCATCGCTTGGAGGTCGCGCAGGGTGACCTCGCGTCCACCGGCGTAGCGGAGGATGGCTGAGGGCAGCGCGAGGCGAAGGAGCGAGATCCATCGGATGGCCTCCCACGCGCCGAGGGGCCGGCGAAGCTGGAGGGGGGTGCCCGGTCGGGGGTTCAGGAAATTGACCGGGACCTCGCAGGGATCGAGCTCCTGGAGCTGGCCCAAGAGCTCGAGGCGCTGCGCGTCGGACTCGCCCATGCCGAGAAGGACGCCACAGCACAGCTCCATCCCGTGTCGCCGCACCAGCGCGCAGGTCTCGGCCCGCTCCTCCCAGGTGTGGGTGGTCACGATCGAGGGGAAGAACGAGCGAGCGGTCTCGATGTTGTGGTTGTAGCGGTGGACGCCGGCCGCCGCGAGCCGCACGGCCTGCTCCTCGGTGAGGATGCCGGCGCTGACCGCCACCTGCAGCCCGGTCTCGGCGGCGACGAGCGGGACCAGCGCCTCGAGGCGCTCGAGGGTGCGCGCATCGGGTCCCCGGACGGCGAGCACGATGCAGAACTCGCTCGCGCCGAGGCGCGCCGTCTCCCGGGCCGCCCCGAGCACCTCGTCGGTGTCGAGGAACGGCGTCGCCTTGACCGGCGTCTCGAATCGCGACGACTGCGCGCAGAAGTGGCAGTCCTCGGGGCATCCGCCTGTCTTCACCGAGAGGATGCCCTCGACCTCGACCGTCGGGCCGGACCAGGCCAGGCGGACCTCGTGGGCGAGAGCGGCCAGGCTGACAACCCGGTCCTCGGGGAGCGCCGCGAGTGCGGCGAGCTCGTCGGGCCCGAGGCGCCGGCGCTCCTCGAGCAGGGCGTGCTCGGTGCGGGCCATGAGCTGGCGCTCGGCGCCTTTCGAGGGCGCGCTAGGCGCGCTGGAAGGGGGGGAGTCGTTCATGGCACCAGACCGTAGTCAGGATCCCGTCGCCAGCTCCCGGCGCAGTTCGCTCGGCCCTGCGCGAAGCGCGACTGGTAGATCGTCTCGTGGCTCACCCGCATCTCCCGATCGTCGGGGAACTCCAACGGTATGCGCGGGCGATCTCCTGGGGCGACCAGAGTTACTCGAGGCGCCGGGTCACCTCCCGAAGCAGGCGACCACGGCGCAGTTTGCAAGGCTTCGGTCGAGGAGCTTGACCACGGGCACGCTCGTGGGCAGCCCGGGCCGAGTCGCGCTCGCGACCCCCGTTCGCCTTCATCTCGCGGGTGACGGTCGACGGAGCCGCCGAGTTGCCGGTCGATGCAGGTCGGCGACTCGCTCCGACCGATCCCGAGCAGGATCTGCTCACGGTCGGCGATCGTGAGGGATCCAGGCCGAGTCCCAGCCGAAAGGCTGGGCATCGCGGCGCCTTTCGTCGCGCACCATGATTCCGACCATGGGCGCCGTCCACCCGATCTCCGTCGCGATGTCCACCAAGCGCCACCCCTTGGAGCGCATCTGGAACGCCAACTGCTTCTGTTCCCTGGTCAAGTGCCCGTGTTGTCCTTGCATCAGTTCCCTCCCGTGACCGGCTTTCGCTCATCTCACAGGGACCCATTCGTTTGAGGATGCCCACGCCCACTGCACCCGGTTCTTCACCTGGTACCACGACGACCACCGGCACTCGGGCATTGCGTTCCACACCCCGGCCGACGTCCACTACGGCAGAGCGGAGCGGATTCGGGAACAGCGCGGCCTCGTGCTCGATGCCGCCTGCGACGCCCACCCCGAGCGGTTCGTCCGCAAGGCCCCCACGTCGCCAGAGCTGCCGACCGTGGCGTGGATCAATCGACCCGAGGAGGCGACCACGACAGCCCAGTGATCACCCGAACTTTCTGTCTCTCAAGGGTTGACAGGCGCCGAAGCCGACTTCTGCCAGATGAAGGACCCGAAGCTGGTGTCGTTCTCGCCGATGTTCCACTGGACCGACCAGAAGATCCGCGTGCACGTCGCTCACTGCGTGCTGGCACTCATGACGGCACGCCTCATGGTGCGCGAGCCGGACCATGCCGAAATGCACATGAGCGTGCGCGAGCTCGTCTCGACGCTGGCGGGGATCGAGGAGTCGGTGATCCTGTTCCAAGGCGAGCGCGGCCGACCGCGGGCCCGGCGCATGCTCACCGAGATGGACCCCGTGCAGGCCCGCCTCTACGCCCTGTTCGGCTTCGAGGACTACGCCCCGAAGAGGTGAGTTAGGTACCACGCGGCGCCTCGCGAAATACCACCATTGAACTGGGAGACCGTCGACCCCTCACGGGTTATCCCGGAAACTCCCGCTAGGGCTGCACCTCGTAGTAGAGGTTGGCCGGCTCGTCGAAGTCGTGGATGGTGAAGCGGGTGAACCCCGCCCGCTTCGTCATCTCCTCCAGGAGTTCGGGGTGCAGACCGAGGGTCCCGAGACCGGCACCGCCCGGTTCGGATAGAGCCGAGGCCATGCACGAAGTGATGGAGAACCCGTACATGAGCGCGGCCATCGGGTTCAAGAGATTGTCCCTCGGCTCAGCGGTGCAGCGGATGTCCTTCACCAGCCACGTGCCGTCGGGCTTGAGCGAGCGCCGGATGGCCGCGGCGGTCGCCTCGGGGCGTGTCATGTCGTGCAGGCAGTCGAGCGTGAGGACGAGGTCGAACGTGGGCTCGTCGGGGAGTACCTCGGCCCCCGCCTGGTGTAGCTCGACGTTCGAGAGCCCGCTCTCGCCGATCAGCTGGCTCGCCCGCTCGATCGCGTGCCGCGAGATGTCATACCCGCGGAACGACGAACCGGGAAAGGCACGCGCGAGGGCGAGCAGCGCCACGCCGGCCCCACAACCGATGTCGGCCACCGCTCCTCCGGACTCGAGCCGCTCCACCACGCCGCCGAGCGCGGGCAGGATCCGCGGCACGAGTGCGAGGCGGGTCCAGGGGCCGAGCATGCGCTCGGTCGTGTGCGCGCCCTCGGGACCCCGACGGTCGTAGGGGAACCCCCGACCAGTTCGGAACGCGCCGGCCAGGTCCTCGACATAGGCCGGGTCGGGGGGCGGGCCGAACGCGCCGGCGGCGAAGAAGAGGCTGCCCTCTCCGTCGGCCAGCACGGCGGCGCCGGCCGGGGTCAGGGCGAAGAGTCCGCTGTCGCCCCACTCGAGCAGGCGGGCCGCACCCATGGCGCGCAACCACTCGAGGACCCAACGCTCGTCGAGCCCGGTGCGCCCGGCGAGCTCGGCAGCGTCGAGGGGACGCCCGTCGCGAAGCTCGGCGAAGAGCCCGAGCCGGGTGCCCAGGTGGATGAGGAGCGAGACCAGCTCGCCCTGCTTGTAGCTCCAGACCTGGAAGGCGAACAGGCGTAGCTCGTCTTCTGAGGGTGTCGACGCAGGTTCGCTACTCGTCACGGGTGCCGACCTCGAGTCCTGCCCGGTCATGCATCGCCCTTCCACAGGTTGGTCCCGGTCGGCATCCCGACGAGGCCGCGAGCCAGAGAAGCTACCGCGCCCGCCCGGGGTGTGACTCGGTGAGTTGGCGTTGCATGCGGCGCAGTTCCTCGAAGGGCGCCGGAGCCCCGAAGTGGTACCCCTGGCCGATCGCGATCCCCAGGGACTCGAGGACCCGGAGCTCCTCTGGGCGCTCGATGCCCTCGGCGATCACGACCGGCCCCGTTTCGGCCGCGAAGGCGACCAGCGCCGACGCGAGCGCCCGTCGCGCGGGATCACGATCGATCCCGATCGTCACCTCGCGGTCGAGCTTGATGAACTCGGGGCCGAGACGGGAGATGTGGGCCAGGCTGGCCAGGCCCGAGCCGGTGTCGTCGATCGTGAGCCGAGCGCCGGTGACCCGCAGCCGGTCGATCGCCCGGGCGAGCGCCTCGTAGTCGGGCATCTCGAAGTGCTCGGCCAGCTCGATCACGATCCGGGAGCCGTCGACCTCCTCGAGCAGCTCGACGAGCCTCGGGCTCATCAGGGCGGCCGGCCCGACGTTGATCGCCATCACCGTGTGGGGCCCGAATCGCCCTTGGTACGAGAGGGCGAGGTTCACCGCGGCAAGCTCGAGCTCGACGCCGAGACCAACCGCCGCCGCCTCCTTGAACCAGACGTCCGGCGTCCGCCGGAGGTGGCCGCCGAAGCGGGCCAGCGCCTCATAGCCGATCAGCGCGCCGCTGCTCAGCTGGACCATCGGTTGGAACACCATCGACATGGTCCCCTGCCGTAGCACCCGCTCGATGCGCTGCCGAGCGATCACCTGTTCGGTCGCGAGCGGGCTGAGCACGTTGGTGACGAACTGTGTTGTGCGCGCGAAGGGCTCGCCACCCAGACGCTCGCTCGCTGTGGCCTCGAGAATGTGTCTTGCGACCCGGTCGAGGTCGGCCGCCGAGGCGACGACCACGCTCAGGAACTCGGCGAGCTCCGACAGAGCCGCACCGTCCTCGGTGCCGAAGGCGGCCTTGCTCGCCGAGGAGACGTTGAGCACCCCGAAGGAGTACCCGTCGCGAGTGAGCGGAATGCACACCGACGAGCCGACCCCCATCCGCTGGCAGGCCAACCTGTCGACGCGCGGATCGCTCGCCGTGTCCTCGCAGATGAGCACCCGCCCGCTCTGGATCGTCGCGCCGCTCAGGCTGCCCTCGATCTCAAGGCGGAATCCGACGTAGGGCCTGAGCATGCCGGCCCCACAGACGTAGGTGAGGACGCCCTCCCAGTCGACGAGCGCGATGAGGACCCCATCAGCGGAGTCGACGAGGCTCAACGCCAGCTCGGTCACGCGCTGCATGAGGTGCAGCGGATCCCGGTATGGGACCCGGTTTTCCATGTCCCTCCGACACGCAGAATCTCGGTTCCCGATGCTACTGCCGGGTCACCAACGCTCCGGGAGATGGTGCGCACCCGACAAGTGGTGCACAGGGGCACGTGCCCACGGCGAGCCGCGCCCGTCACGATCGAGCCGATTGCAGGGCCCGCGACGCCGCGAATGCCCGGGCAGGCGGGCCGTCGCTCGGCCGCTCGGCCGGCGGTTCGGGCAGCCCGGCCAGCTCTTGGCCGGTCGCCTCGGCGGACAGCGGTCTAGATTCGGCCACATGCCTTCTGTCAAAGCGAACGGGATCACCATCGAGTACGACCTCACCGGGGATCCTGCCGATCCCCCGGTCCTCCTCGTGATGGGCCTTGGTGCCCAGTTGATCGCCTGGGACGACGACTTCGTCGCGCTGCTCGCCGAGCGGGGTTATCACGTCATCCGTTACGACAACCGCGACGTCGGCCTGTCGACGTGGTTCGACGAGGCCGGGGTGCCCGACGTGGCCGCCGCGATGACCGGCGAGGCTCCGGCCGCGTATCTCCTCCCCGACATGGCGGACGACGCGGCCGGTCTGCTGGACGCATTGGGCATCGAATCGGCCCATGTGGTCGGGGCCTCGATGGGGGGGATGATTGCCCAGAGCATTGCGATCAGGCATCCCGAGAAGGCGCGGACGCTCACCTCGATCATGTCGACGACCGGCGATCGCTCCGTGGGCATGCCCCACGAAGAGGCCATGGCGCTACTGGTCGGGCCGGTGCCGACCGACCTCGAGGGCGTCATCGAGGCAGCGAAGAAGGGCTGGACCGTGACCGGATCGCCCGGGTACCCCTTCGACGAGGAGCGGATGCGCGCCAACATCTCGGCGGCCTTCAATCGGGCGTTCCACCCGGAGGGCACCGCCAGGCAGCTGGTCGCGATCCTCGCCTCGCCCGATCGCACGCCCGAGTTGCGCAAGCTCACGATGCCCACCCTCGTCATCCACGGCGACGCCGACACCCTGGTCGATCCGAGCGGCGGCCGGGCCACCGCCGACGCCATCCCGGGCGCGTCGCTCTGGATGCTCGAAGGGGTGGGGCACGACCTGCCCGTCGCGCTCCACGAGGAGCTCGCCGACCGCCTGGCCTCCCACTTCTCGAGCTGAGCTGGCCCGACAGTGGCCCGGTTGACGACCTTGTCGCGCTCGGTGCGCGACAAGGTCGTGCTGATCACCGGTGCGGGCAGCGGGATGGGTCGAGCCACTGCGCACCTGTTCGCCGACGAAGGGGCGCACGTCGCCGTGACCGACCTCGTCGCGGCGAGGGTCGAAGCGGTCGTCGGCGAGATCGTTGCGGCCGGCGCAACCGCACGTGGCTGGGTGCTGGATGTGGCCAAGCCCTCAGAGGTCAAGCGCGTCGTCGACGAGGTGGCTACCGGGTTCGGCGGGATCGACATCCTGATCAACAACGCCGGGATCGCCTTGCCCACGCCTGCGGTGGCGAGCGACGAGGAATTCGAGGCGGGCTGGGGACGGACGATCGACGTCAATCTCAGCGCGCACATCAGGATGGTTCGAGCGGCCCTCCCGCACCTACGGGCCGGTGGCGACGGACGGGTGGTGAACATCGCCTCCACCGAGGGCATCGTGGCCACCGCCGGGCTCCCCGCATACACGGCCACCAAGCACGGGGTGATCGGGCTCACGAAGAGCCTCGCCGTCGAGCTCGGCCGGAGCGGAATCACGGTGAACTGCGTGTGTCCGGGTCCGATCCTCACCGACATGACGAGCGGCATCCCGACCGAGGCAAGGGACGAATACGCCCGCCGCAGGGTGGCCCTCCGAAGGTACGGCACACCCGAGGAGGTGGCGCACATGACGTTGTCCCTCGCGCTGCCGGCGGCCAGCTTCACGAACGGCGCGGTGCTCGTCGTCGACGGCGGCATGTGGATTCGACACACCTGAAGTAGGCGCTCGCTCGGCTGGTTCCTCCAACGTCGCCCGCTCCCGCATCGCTCGGCCGGGGTCGGACGCAGTCCGCTGACGCTCGCGATGGCGAGCCGGTGGTCGGACGCAAAATGCCGATCGCGGGCCCGTCCCTGGCCCATGGGGGCCGTTTAACGACGGCTCGTCGCTCCGCCCGTGCCGGGTCCCGTCCCTTGATGCGAGCCGGCGAAACAGGGGCCGGCGTGCCTGCCGAGAGTCCGAAGGGGTTGTCAACTGACGATCACCATCCTACACTGAGAGTAGAAAAGCCAGAGAAGGAGGCCGGAGGATGTCTGACCATGTCGATCCGCTCCGCCAGCTCCGACCGATCCCCGAGGAGGAGCTCGCCGAGCTGGCGAGCAACAATGGGGGACGACAGACAGGGACGGTCCTCGCGTACGACGTCTATCGCTCGGGGGATGCACTCGTTCTCGAGTTCGACGTCCCGGGAGTCCCGGCCCACGATGTGCATGTCGCAGTGGAGGACCGCTCGCTCGTGGTCGAGGTCTCGCGCGGGCTCGTGCAACGCAACGGGGTGGACGTCGTCGTGGCCGGACGCCAACACGGCACCTTCGCGAGGCGGCTCTTCTTGGGGGAGCGTTGGGACCTCGACGGTCTGCGGGCGTCGATCGGGAACGGCGTGCTCACGCTGCGTGCCCCGATCGCGCACCAGTTGGGGCGCCGCCGGGTGTTCGTCGCGGACGACGCGGATGCCACGAACCGGCTCGCACGGGACGACGACCTCGAGGGTTCCTTCGCTGCGACGCTCTCCTTCAGCACTCCCGCCGCGTGACCCGGCCGCACCACGCGCCGTCCTTCGACGAGGGGTGCGAGGAAGCACACGGCGAGGAGCTGGTGCCGGCGCCGAGCGCGCAGCTGGAGGCCGTGATCGGGTGGAACGTCCGGAGCCGCTCGCGTGAACTCGGCTTGAGCTCGGCCGAGCTGGCAAAGCGCGTTGGTCTCTCGCGCGCCATGATCTCGAAGATCGAGAACGCCCAGGTCTCCGCGAGCCTGGGCACGATCTCGAAGCTCGCCTCGGCGCTCGACATGCCGGTGACGTCGCTCTTCCAGGGCTTGGACGAGGAACGCGACGCCCTCTTCACCCGATCTGGCGCGGGGCCCGAGCTCGGACGCCCGGGCACGGGCACCGGGCACCGCTATCAGCTGCTCGGGTCGATGCGGGGCCCGGCGAAGCGGATGGAGCCGATGCTCGTGACGCTGACGAGCGAGCGGGAGGTGTTTCCGCTCTACCAGCATCCCGGGACCGAGTTCCTCTACATGCTCGTCGGACACATGGACTACGGATGCGGTGGCGCGACCTACGAGATGCGCCCCGGTGACTCCCTGCAGTTCGACGGGAACGTGCCCCACGGGCCGCTCCGCCTGCACGAGCTCCCGGTCGAGTTCCTCTCGGTGACCGCCTATGGTCGGCCGGTGGCGACCCCCGAACTCGGGGACTGACCGCGCGCCGGCCGGATCAGAACCCGGTCGAGCTGAAGGGGGCCGGTCGACAGCCGAACAGGGCGTCGGCGCGCTCGAGGGCGCCGGGGACCAGCTCGGAGACGAGGCCCGCGCGCGCCCTCGAGGCCAGGTCCTGGCCGCCGAGGAGCACCCCGCCGAGCTCGGCCACCCCGAGACGCAGCTCGGTGGGCTCGGCCCTCGTGGCCGGTCGGCAGGTTGAGCCATCCGGGCCCGCATCGAGCACCCACCGGCCCTGCGCGGGGTCGGCGCCGGGCCGCCCCTCCTTGTCGGTCCAGGTCGGCGCGGCCTCCACCTCGAGGACGAGGCGGCCGGGGAGGCGGTATCGCCGAGCGGTCAGGGCGGCCGGAACGTCGAGCACCCGGATCCACAGCATGTCCCGGGCCCCGGTCACCGAGAGGGCGCGGGGATCCTCGAGCCGCCATCGGAGCGACTCGTCGACCGGGCGCGCCGCGGTGATCGTGTCCACGAGGTCCACGCCGAGCAGGTGCTGCCACAGTCCGGCCTCGACGTCGGGGGTCGCCCCGAAGAGGTCGTTCACCTGCAGCACGTTGGCTTCGGCGGGGTTCCAGCTGTTCTTGGCGCGGTAAGTGACGTACCCGTCCGCGTCGATCACATAGAAGCGCTTTGAGAGGCCGCCCCGGCTGGACCTGGGGTCCTCCCAGGCCTCGCCCCACCAGGCGTCGTTGCGGTTGACCTGGCCCGGACGGGCCCGGCGCAGCCGGTCGAAGAGCGCCGGGACGGTCTTTGAGGCCTCGTCGGCGCCACAGAGGACCAGATCGAGCTCGGGAACCGGCGCCCGCAAGCGGCTGGTCCGGCGGGGGAGCGTGAGGTCGTGCGTCGTGGTGGCCCAGCCGAAGCCGAATCTTCCGTAGATGGTCGCCTCCGAGGCGATCAGTCCGGCGATGGCCTCACCGCGCTCGAGGCCGTCGTGCAGCATCCGCCCCATCATCTGGCGAAGCAATCCCCGGCGGTGATGGGTGCTGTGGACCCCCACACCGCTGATCGCGCTGAACGGCACCGCCGGTGCCGGTTCGCCGTCCGCGCCCGGGAGCGTCACGTCGCGCGAAAAGACACAGCTCGTCCCGACGAACCGGTCACCCTCGAGCGCAACCCATGTGCGATCGGGCTCGAGGTGGCGGGGCCAGCGGCGGTAGGACTCCTCGTCGGCCTGTCCGAGGAACGGCATGTGGAGCGCGTGGATCCAGGCCTCGACCTCGCTCGCGTCGATCTTTCGCACCTCACTCTTCATGGGTCCAGTCTTGCTGCTCGGAGTGACGCCGGTCCCCCGGAGGACGGACCCGGGCCCTTCCCCGTAGGGTGGGGCGCCTCGAGGGCGGGAGAGCGCGTGGTGGCCAGGGTTGCGACCAACTTCGGAACGTTGGAGGTGCGGCGGGAGGGACCCCTCGCGATCTTCTTGGGCATCCCCTATGCGCAGCCGCCGGTCGGCGAGCTGCGACTGCGTGCCCCGCGCCCTCCGCGTCCGTGGCCGGGGGTGCGCGACGCGACCCGGTTCGGGCCCTGGGCGCCCCAGCGCGCACCGGCCAGCGCCTTGACCGGCGATGCGCCGGGAGCCCAGGACGAGGACTGCCTCACCCTCAATGTGTGGACCCCCGGCCTCGACGATGCGCGTCGGCCCGTCATGGTGTGGATCCACGGCGGTGGGTTCACCGGCGGCTCGGGCGCGTCGCCCCTTTATCGCGGCGGCCATCTGGCCGAGCGCGGGGACGTCGTGGTCGTGACGCTCAACTACCGCCTCGGGATCCTGGGCTTCCTCGCACACCCCGACCTGGCCGACGACGAGGCGGGCGGTGCGCAGGGCAACTGGGGGCTCCTCGACCAGGTGACAGCGCTCGAATGGGTCCGCGACAACATCGCCGCGTTCGGTGGTGACCCCGACAACGTGACGATCTTCGGGGAGTCGGCCGGGGGCATGTCGGTCACCGACCTCCTGTGCATGCCGAGCGCGCACGGGCTCTTTCGCAGGGCCATCGCCCAGAGCGGGCCGCCTTCTGGGATGCCCATGGCCCGCGCCGAGGAACGTGCGGCCAAGCTGCTCGCGCAGTTCGGACTCAGCGATCCCGCTGGCCTGCGGGAGGTTGCGCTCGACGCCCTGCTCGAGGCGCAGGGCACCGTCCTCACCTCGCGAGCCGGCGAGGGGCTCGTGCTCGTCCCCGTCGTCGACGGGACGAGCTTGCCGATCGCCCCCCTGGACGCCTTCGCCGAGGGCTCGGCGGCACGGGTCCCCTTCATGGTCGGCACCAACCGCGACGAGGCGAAGCTGTTCATGGTGGCCGATCCGAAGAACCGCGACCCCGACGAGGACCTGGTTCTTCGGCGCATCGAGGGCGGCCTCGCCTTCGACGGCATCGACCGGAGCCCCGGGGCCATTCTCGACGCCTACCGACGGGCGCGTGCGGCCCGGGGCGAGCCCACCGACCCCCGTGCCCTGTGGTCGGCGATCGAGAGCGACCGGATGTTCCGACTTGGCACGCTGCGGGCCGCATCGGCGCACGCCCGTCACCAGCCCGAAACCTTCTGCTACCTGTTCACGCAGGAGTCCCCGGCCATGGGCGGCGCGCTCGGGGCGTGCCACGCCCTCGAGATCCCCTTCGTGTTCGGCAACCTGGGGGCACCTGGCATGGACCGGTTCGCCGGCCATGGGCCCGACGCCGAGGCGCTCAGCGCGCAGATGATGGACGCGTGGATCGGGTTCGCCCGGTCCGGGTCGCCGGGTCATGCCGGGATCCCCGGCTGGCCGCGCTACGACGAGGAGAAGCGCTCGACGATGGTGTTCGGCCCGACGACGCACGTCGAGGACGCCCCGATGGAAGCCGAGCGCATGGTGTGGGAGGAGGTCGTGGCGTGAGGCTCACGACCGGCATCGGCGGCTGGCCGGGTGATGCGCCCGAGGCGGCCCGGAGGGCCGAGGAGCTCGGCTACGACATCGTGACCTGCGGGGAGCTCGCTCACGACTCGATGCTGACGATGGCGCTCGCGGCCACGACGACCGAGCGCGTCGAGCTGCAGACCTCGGTGACGATCGCGTTCCCCCGGAGTCCCATGGTGCTCGCCATGGAGGCCTGGGACATCCAACAGCTCTCGGGGGGGCGATTCAGCATCGGGCTCGGGACCCAGGTGAAGGGGCACAACGAGCGACGATTCGGTGGGACGTGGTCGGCGCCGGCCCCCCGAATCCGCGAGTACATCGACATGATGCGGGCGGTCTGGGACTCCTGGGAGCACCGCAGCGCGCCGGCCTTCGTCGGCAACGAGTACCGCTACACCCTGATGAGCCCGAACTTCGATCCGGGCCCGATCGGCCACCGCTTTCCAAAGATTGGGCTCGCGATGGTCGGCGCCGGGATGGCCAGGGTCGGTGGGGAGCGGGCCGACGTGATCATGCCCCACGGCGGCATCATGTCGGACCGCTACATGCGCGAGGTCCTCCTGCCGGCGGTCCGCAGGGGGCTCGTGGCGAGCGGCCGGACCTGGTCCGACGTCGAGATCGCCGCGAGCGGCTATCTCGTGCTCTATGACGACGAAAAGGAGATCGAGCACAAGTTGCTCGCGATGCGCCAGGCGCTCTCCTTCTACGGGTCGACCAGGACCTACCACGCGGTGCTCGAGGTCCACGGCCTGGAGGAGCTCGGCCAGAAGCTCCACTCGCTCTCGCTCCAGGGCCGCTGGGACGAGATGCGAGAGGCCGTGCCGATCGAGGCGGTCGCCGAGCTCGCGCAGGTCTGCCGCTACGACGACCTGCCGGGGTTCCTCGCCGAGCACCGGGAGTATGCGTCGCGGATGACGATCGCATTGCCGGTCCGGAGCGATGCCGATCGGGAGCGGTCCTCCGAGCTCATGGCGCGCATTCAGACCGTCGAGACCCCGGGGGTCCCGACCGGTCTCGAGCTTTAGCCGGACCCGCCCACGTCCTCGACGACCTCGACCGCGTACTCGGGGCAGTTGGCCACCGCGAGGCGGGCCTTGCCCTCGAGCGCCTCGGGCACCGGGTCGATCGTCACCGAGGACAGCCCGTAGTCGTCGACCTCGAAGAGCTCGGGGGCGACACCGATGCAGCGGGCGTGGCCCTGGCACTTCTCGGGATCGACCCGGATCCTCATCGTTCCCACCGTCGCGGGGTGCTCACCCGAGTCGGACCCGCAGCACCCTCGGCCCTCGGACCTGTCCGCCCGCCCACTTCACGGTCGCCCCCTCGACGAGCCCGAACTTGGCGTAGCGGGCCAGCCACTCCTCAAGGGCCACCCGGAGCTCCATGCGCGCCAGGTTCGACCCGGCGCAGCGGTGGATCCCCGAGCCGAACGCGACGTGCCGGTTGTTCTCCCGATCGAGGTGCACCGTGTCGGGGTCCTCGAAGAACTCGGGGTCGCGGTTGGCGGCCGGGAAGTTCATGAGGAGCTTGTCCTCGAGGCGCATGGGACAGCCCTTGTACTCGAGATCCTGGGTGACCATGCGGGCCATCGTGACCGGCGAGTAGGCCCGCAGCAGCTCCTCGACGGCGAGCGTCATGAGCTCGGGCTCGCGCACGAGGCGGTCCCGGTCTTCGGGATGCGTCGCCAGGTGCCAGATCGACGAGCCGATCGCGCTCCACGTCGTGTCGATGCCGGCGATCAGGAGCAGGACCGCCATGCCCAGCACCACGGCGTCGTCCAGCGGGGCCCCGTCGACCTCGCTCTGGAGGAGGACGGAGAGCAGGTCTTCGCCGGGGTCCTCTCGCCGCCGCTGCATCTCGCTCGAGAGGAACTCGACGATCGAGAGAATGCCGTGCTCGCGGCGCTCGATGTCGTCGGCGAACTCGAGCACCTCGCGCACCCAGCCGGTGAAGGTGTCCGCCATCTCGAGCGGGACGCCGAGGATGTGGGCGATGACCCGGACGGGGATCTGCTGCGCGTAGTCGACGGCGGCGTCCACCTCGTCGGCCCCGTCGAAGCCGTCGAGCAGTCGTTGGCAGAGCTCCCGCGTGAAGGGGGTGTACTCGGCGACCTTGCGGTGCGAGAACCACGGCAGGAGCAGGCGCCGGGTCCAGGTGTGCAGCGGCGGGTCGGCGGAGATCGGCGGCAGCCCGTACTCGAGCGACGGCCCGTCCTCGCCGACCTGACCGGCGGCCTCGTTCCCCTCGTTGACCTGGAGCGGGATGACCGCCACGCGCTGGGAGCTGAAGTGCTCCACGTCGTGCGCCATGGCGGTGACGTCCTCGTAGCGGGTCGGCATCCAGGTGGGCGCCCGGCGCTCGGTGTGCGCGATCGGGCAGCGCTGCCGCAGATCGGCCCAGATCGGGAAGGGGTTCTCCACATACGAGGGGTCGAGGACATCGAAGTCCGACGCCCAGTCGTCCACCTGTTCGGTCGTCACTGCTCGCGCACCACCCTGCTCGGCATAGTACCGGGACGGCGCGCCCGAATCGGGACGGCGAACCCCGACACTACGGCGCGGCACGGCGAGCCGGGTCGGATCCAACCGGGCTTGCCCGCCGGGCACGACTCGGGACGCCGGGGGCGTGCGTCGGTAGGCTCGGGCGGCTTCACGAAGGAGATAGCGATGCGGATCGGGATCAGCGGTGGCGGCAACACGGTCGAGAGGGCGGTCGAGCAGGCGGTGGAGGCCGAGTCGGCGGGCTTCTCGAGCCTCTGGTACGCAGGGGCGATCGGGGGTGATCCCCTCGTGCTCATGGCATTGGCCGGTCGGGCGACCACGTCCATCGAGCTCGGCACGTCGGTCCTGCAGACCTATCCCTGTCATCCGATGCTCCAGGCGAACCGCATCAAGGCCGTCGCCTCGGCGGTCGGCCGCCCGGTCACCCTCGGGATCGGACCGTCCCACCAGATGGTGGTCGAGCGGCTCGGCTACTCCTACGAGCACGTGGGACACCACGTCGAGGAGTACGTCGGCGCGCTGAGCGAGCCGCTCGGTGGCGAGATCCCGGTCCTCGTCGCCGCGCTCGGACCCAAGCTGCTCGAGATCGCCGGTCGACTCGCCGACGGCACGATCCTGTGGATGGCGAACGCCCAGGCCGTGCGCTCACACGTTGCGCCCCGGATCTCCGACGCGGCGAGCGCCGCCGATCGTCGCGCACCCCGGATCGTTGCCGGGTTGCCGGTGGCCGTGCACGACGACGTCGACGAGGCCCGAGCCGCGGCGGGCGAGCAGTTCGCCGGCTACGGCACGCTGCCCAACTATCAGCGGATCCTCGCCCACGGCGGGGTGGCGTCGCCGGCCGATGCGGCCATCGTGGGTCCCGAGGACGAGGTGGCCGAGCAGATCGAGGACCTGTTCAGCGCCGGGGCGACCGACGTCTGGGCGGCCCCGTTCCCGGTCGGCGAGGACCGCTCGGGCTCCCGTCGGCGGACCCGCGACCTGCTGAGCGAGCTCGCCCGCCGCGAGTAGCGCCCGGGCCCGGTGGTGCGTCGCTAACGGCCCGACAAGACCGCGTCGGCCAGCTCCTGGGGTCCCGACGCCGGGTAGCCCTTGGCGGCCCGGATGGCCCCACCCCAGGCGGAGAGGATCCCGACGAGCTCGTCGAGGTCCTCGCCGACGGCGTCGACGAGCGCTCTGCACTGCAGGTCGGTCGCGACCTCGATGCGCTCACGTTCGGCCCGGCCCGCATCGGTGAACCCGCCCGAGGAGAGCCATCCCCGCTCCACGAGCCGCGCCTCGGCGCCGTCGAACTCGGCGTCGCTCCACCCCCGCGTGCGACTGTAGGAACGCAGTGGGAGGCCCCAGTAGGGCTCGGTGAGCAGGCACATCTCGCAGGCATCGAGGCCCGCCGAGGTCCAGGCGTTGATGTGGGAGTCGCCCCGGTACTCGCGCGCCATGTCGGCGCGCCGCCACATTGCACCCAACCCATGGTCTGGAAGCTCCAATGACGAGAGGCCGGCGTAGAGCGGCCGACCCTCCGGGCGGAGCGGCTCGACGGCCCGCGCCAAAAGCTCGTTCGCCCGGTCGAGACCCTCGGGGCGCTCGCCGAGCACCCGCACCAGCTGGTCGATCGCCCCGCGGTCCCGGGCGACTCGGATGGTTGCCGCATCGGTGAACGACCATCCGCGGGCGACCGAGCTCACGACGACGCTCGGCTGGAACACCCCGAAGGCGGCGGCCACCACCTCCCCGGACACCTGACCCATGACCGATCCGCGGGACGTGAAGTAGGCGGCCATCTCCGGCGCGGCGACGCCGGCGAAGTCCCCGGGGCTCGGCCCGAAGCCCAGCCGCTGGTAGCCCTCGTGGGCCTCGGGCGAGAAGTACACCTGGCCGGCGACCGGTTCCAGCGCGGCGGCGAGCCGACGGGCCGCCCTCGACAAGTCGTTCATGCCCCCTCCTTGTTGTCTCCGGCGAACCTAGGCCGCGTGGCGGTCGCTCACCGGGCGATGGCGTTGGCCCTGGCGATCGCCCCGAGGTGGTGCGCACTCGGCTTCACGGTGCGCTCGAAGGACTCGCGCTCGACGCTCACGAGGCCGAACTTCGGCCGATATGAGCCCCACTCGTAGTTGTCGAGCAGCGACCAGTGCAGATAGCCGCGCACGTCGACCCCGGCCTCGATCTGGTCGTGGAGGGCGACGAGCGCGCCGTCCAGGTACTCGACGCGCTCGTCGTCGTCCTCGGTGGCGATCCCGTTCTCGGTGACCAGGACCGGGACCCCGGGGATCACCGCGGCGGTGGCCCGGACCGCCCGGCCGATCGCATCGGGGAGGAACTCGTATCCCATCTGGGTCCTCCGGAGGTTGCGAGCCGTCTCCTCGTCGCGTCCCACCACGAAGCGCGAGTAGGCCTGGACGCCGACGAACCCGTCGGGCGCTGACACCCGCAGGAAGTGGTCGACCAGCGTGTCGTTCAGGGCATCGGCCCGCTCCTGGGCCCCCTCGACCCCCTCGAAGAGGAGATGGGCGACCGTCCATCCGGATCGGACGGCGGACAGGTTGCCGAGGACCTCCTGCGCTGCCTCGTGAGCCTTCGGTATCGCCCGAGCCACGTTGGCGACGCTTGCCAGCAACTCGGGCGGCAGGACCGGGACGTCGTCGAGCGAGGTGAGCATCTCGAGGGTCATCTTGTGCGCACGGAGGGCCGAGGTGATGGCCACGATATTCGGCTCGTTCAGCGTGCAGACCCACTCGACACCGTCGAGCACCGGCAGGACGGACCGCACGAACCGGGCGAAATCGGTCGGCGCCTCGGAGCTCAGCCAGCCTCCGGACTTCGCGAACCACAGGGGGACGGTGAAATGGTTCAGGGTGACGACCGGTGTGATGCCGCGTTCGAGACACCCCTCGGCGATGCTTCGGTAGTGCCCGAGCATCG